>NZ_JAOTRW010000003.1:0-531769 GCF_030247495.1 Azospira sp.
CCTTCCCATCCCGAACAGGACCGTGAAACAGAGTTGCGCCGATGATAGTGCATACTTCATGTGCGAAAGTAGGTCACCGCCAGGCTCCCCTTACAACACCCCAGCTACTATGTGGCTGGGGTGTTTCTATTTGTACCTTCAAAATCTCCCCCCACTCAAAAACGGCTTAGATGCTCTGCCGTCGGCTCTTGCCGAGTCCAGATATCGGCTTGTGATATCGAGATTTGGCGGATGACTGGTTGCTCGTTCGAGTGACGGAAAAAAAGCGCTGGTGGGCGAGAAACGCCGATCAGCTATGTTAGAATTCGCACCGGCGGGTCTCCCCGCATTGCAGGGTGGTGAACCTGGTCAGGTCCGGAAGGAAGCAGCCACAGCTACTTACTGCAAGTGCCGGGGGTAAGGCTCGCCACTTTCATTTCCGGCAGCCGCCATGGGCGGTCGGGTGCCGCTGTCGTGCGAGACTATTCGGCATGAGCTATCAGGTTCTGGCGCGCAAATGGCGCCCTCGAAGCTTTTCCACCCTGGTCGGCCAGGAGCATGTGGTCCGTGCGTTGACCCATGCTCTCACCGAGCAGCGGCTCCACCACGCGTATCTCTTCACCGGCACCCGAGGTGTCGGCAAGACCACCTTGGCCCGCATCCTGGCCAAATCCCTCAATTGTGAATCCGGCATCTCGGCGACTCCTTGCGGGCAATGTTCTGCCTGCCAGGAAATCGATGCGGGTCGTTTTGTAGATCTTCTCGAGGTCGATGCGGCCACCAATACCCGGGTCGATGAGATGCGCCAGCTGCTCGAGAATGCGGTGTATGCGCCTACCCGGGGCCGCTTCAAGGTCTACGTGATCGACGAAGTGCACATGCTTTCCAATTCGGCCTTCAACGCCATGTTGAAGACCCTGGAAGAGCCACCCGAGCACGTCAAATTCATCCTGGCGACCACCGATCCCCAGAAAATTCCGGTGACGGTTCTTTCCCGCTGTCTGCAGTTCAATCTGAAGCAGATGCCGCCCCAGGCCATCACCGGCCATCTTTCCCACATCCTTGAGGCTGAATCCGTCCCCTTCGAGGCGCCGGCGTTGGCTTTGCTGGCCCGCTCTGCCAACGGCAGTATGCGTGACGCCCTGTCGCTGCTCGACCAGGCGATTGCCCATGGCACCGGCAAGGTGGAGGAGTCCCTGGTGCGCGACATGCTCGGCACTGTGGATCAGGATTACCTGTTCACCCTCTTGGAAGCCATGGCCCAGGGCGATGTCAGTGCCATGCTGAGTGTGGCCGATCTGATGACGGAGCGCAGCCTATCCTTCGACAGTGCCCTGCAGGATCTGGCTGCCATGCTGACCCGTCTGCAGGTGGCTCAGCTGGCCCCGGCTGCCATTGCCGAGGATACGCCGGACCGCAGCCGCTTACTCGCACTGGCAGGTGCCATCGACGCCCAGACGGTGCAGTTGGCCTACCAGATCAGCGTGCATGGTCGCCATGAACTACCCATGGCCCCCGACCCCCATGCCGGTTTCGTCATGACCCTGTTGCGTCTGCATGCCTTTGCGCCGCGCCAGCCTGGGGAGGGCCCATCCCCGGGAAAAGCGTTGGCCGCCCCGCGGGCGCAGGCTCCCGCGGTTAAGGCGGCTCCTTCCCGAATTTCCGTCCCGGCCCGAACTGCAGAAGCCCCCGTCGTACAGCCGGTAGCCGCTCCTGCGGAGACGATGCCGGCGGCACAGGCTGTCGCCGCTGACAGCGAGGCTCCAGGTGACTGGCAGTCGATTCTTGACAGCTTGCAGTTGTCCGGTATGGCGCGGGCCCTGGCCCAGCATTGCGAGTTACTGAAGCTGGGCGAGGAGGTGGTGCAATTGCGCTTGCCGCCGGCCCATCGCCACCTGATCATGAAGGCGGCCCAGGATCGGCTGCAGCAGGCCTTGGGCGAATACTGTGGCCGCCCGCTGCAGTTGCAGATCGAAGTGGCCGAAGTAAGCACGCTGACGCCGGCGGCGATTCTCCAGCAGGAAAGGGAGGAGCGCCAGGACCGGGCTGTCGCCGCCATCGAGCAGGATCCCTTTGTGCGCGAGGTGATCGACATCTTCGACGCCACGCTGATTGAATCATCCATCAAACCCATCTAGTTGAGGACCACGAAAATGATGAAAGGCGGCATCGCCGGCCTGATGAAGCAGGCCCAGCAAATGCAGGAAAACATGAAGAAGGCCCAGGAAGAGCTGGGTCGCGTCGAGGTGGAAGGCCAGGCCGGTGCCGGCATGGTCAAGGTGCTGATGACCTGTTCCCACGACGTGCGCCGTGTCACGATCGACCCCTCGGTCATGGACGACAAGGAAATGCTGGAAGATCTGATCGCCGCCGCCGTCAATGACGCAGTTCGCCGTGGCGAGGAGCTGAGCAAGGAACGCATGTCCGGCTTCACCGCCGGCCTCAACCTGCCCCCCGGATTCAAGCTGCCCTTCTGATGAGCACCCCATCCAGCCTCGAAGAACTGATCGAGGCCCTCCGTTGTTTGCCGGGGATCGGGCCGAAATCGGCCCAGCGCATGGCCTACCATCTGCTGCAGCGGGACCGCAAGGGTGCCCGCCGCCTGGCAGACGGCATGTCCCATGCGCTGGAGGCCATTCGCCATTGCAGCCGCTGCAACACCTTCACCGAGTCCGAGATCTGCGAGCGCTGCGCCTCCACCAAGCGGGATGCCAGCCTGCTGTGCGTCGTCGAAACGCCGGTGGACATGAACATGATGGAGCAGACCCAGGCCTACAACGGGCTCTACTACGTCATCATGGGGCGCTTGTCGCCGCTGGACGGTGTCGGTCCCCGGGAGCTGCAGCTGGACCGTCTGCTGGCCCGGGCCTGCGATGGCGAGGTCCAGGAGGTCATCCTGGCCACTAATTACACCAACGAAGGCGAAGCGACCGCTCACTACGTCAGCGAACTGCTGCGCAGCAGGGGCATCAAGGTGACCCGGATCGCCCGGGGGGTGCCGGTGGGTGGGGAGCTGGAGTACGTGGATGCCGGCACCCTGGCTCAGGCCATGCGGGAGCGGAAAAACGTGGAAGCCTAGCCCTGGCGGGTCCGATTCTTGACCAGGCTCAGGTTTGGAGCGGCTTTCGACGCATTTGACGACATTGAGTTCCCGGCCCGGTTCCAGTCCGTAGGTGGATTCGAGTATAATCTTCCGGTTTTGTTCGGCCAGGATCATTTTTGCCTCGCCGAAGGCGTTACCGAATTGCTGTTCTGAATTTTAATTTCAACGTTCTAGGGATCTGCGCTATGAGCAAAGAGAACAAAGTGGACTGCGGCAGGCGGCGTCTGATCGTCGCTACCGCGGCCGTGGGCGGGGCCGGGGCGGTGGCGGCACTCGTGCCGTTCGTCGCCAGCATGCTGCCGTCCGAACGCGCCAAGGCAGCCGGCGCTCCGGTGGAAGTGGATATTTCCAAGCTGGAACCGGGTCAGATGATGACCGTGGAATGGCGTGGCAAGCCGGTGTGGATCATCAACCGCACCAAGGACATGCTGGACACCCTGCCCAAGCTGGCCGATGCCGTCGCCGATCCCAAGTCCGAAAAAGAGCAGCAGCCCGCCTACTGCCAGAACGAAACCCGCTCCATCAAGCCCGAAGTGCTGGTCGCCGTGGGTATCTGTACCCACCTGGGCTGTTCTCCTTCCGCCAAGTTCAAGCACGGCGCCGAAGAGGGCATGTCCGGTGACTGGCTGGGCGGCTTCCTGTGCCCCTGCCACGGTTCCACCTTCGACTTTGCCGGCCGCGTTTACAAGGCCAAGCCGGCTCCGACCAACCTGGAAGTTCCGCCGCACATGTATCTGTCCGATACCCGCATCCTGATCGGCGAAGACAAGAAGGGGGCGTAAGGAATGGCTGCCAATACCAATTTCGAAAAGTACAAGTCCGACGGTTCCATCGGCGGCAACGTGCTGGAGTGGGTCGATGCCCGCTTCCCCGCCACTTCCATGTGGAAGGGCCACCTGTCCGAGTACTACGCACCGAAGAACTTCAACTTCTGGTACTTCTTCGGCTCCCTGGCCTTGCTGGTCCTGGTGCTGCAGATCGTCACCGGCATCTTCCTGGTGATGCACTTCAAGCCGGATGCTTCCCTGAACGCCGCCGGCGTGCCCGTGGCCTTCGCCTCCGTCGAGTACATCATGCGCGACGTGCCCTGGGGCTGGCTGATCCGCTACATGCACTCCACCGGTGCTTCCGCCTTCTTCATCGTCGTCTTCCTGCACATGTTCCGCGGCATGCTCTACGGTTCCTACCGCAAGCCCCGCGAGCTGATCTGGCTGTTCGGCGTCGGCATCTTCCTGTGCCTGATGGGCGAAGCCTTCTTCGGCTACCTGCTGCCCTGGGGCCAGATGTCCTTCTGGGGCGCCCAGGTGATCGTGAACCTGTTCTCCGCCATTCCCCTGATCGGACCGGACCTGTCCGTCTGGCTGCGCGGTGACTTCGTGGTGGGCGATGCAACCCTGAACCGCTTCTTCTCCTTCCACGTGATCGCCATGCCCCTGGTGCTGATCGGCCTCGTCGCCGCCCACATCCTGGCCCTGCACGAAGTCGGCTCCAACAACCCCGACGGCGTCGAGATCAAGAAGCTGAAGGACGAGAACGGCCATCCCCTGGACGGCATTCCCTTCCATCCCTACTACACCGTCAAGGACATCGTCGGCGTCGTGGTCTTCCTGATGGTCTTCTCCTGCGTGGTGTTCTTCGCACCCGAAGGCGGCGGCTACTTCCTGGAATACAACAACTTCATTCCGGCCGATCCCCTGAAGACCCCGCCCCACATCGCTCCGGTGTGGTACTTCACCCCCTTCTACTCCATCCTGCGCGCCATGGTGTGGCCGATCCTGGGCCTGGATGCCAAGTTCTGGGGTGTGGTGGCCATGGGCGCTTCCGTGGTGATCTTCGCCTTCCTGCCCTGGCTGGATCGCAGCCCGGTCAAGTCCATCCGCTACCGCGGTCCGATCTACAAGACCTTCCTGACCCTGTTCGTGATCTGCTTCGTGATCCTGGGCTACCTCGGTACCCAGCCGCCCTCCTACTGGGGCGAGAAGGTCTCCCAGGTTTGCTCCCTGATCTACTTCGGCTTCTTCCTGCTGATGCCGTGGTATTCCAAGGTGGACAAGTACACGCCGGAACCCGAGCGTGTGACCATGAAATAAGGACGAGAGCGACATGAAAAAACTGCTTACTGCATTGCTCTTCGCGCCCCTGATGGCGCTGGCCAGCGGCGCCGCCGTGCATCTGGACAAGGCTCCGGACGTTTCCGGCGACAACGCGGCCCTGCAAAACGGCGCCAAGCTGTTCGTGAACTACTGCCTGAACTGCCACGGCGCCTCCTTCATGCGCTACAACCGGCTGACCGGCATCGGTCTGACCGAGCAGCAGATCAAGGACAGCCTGCTGTTCACCGCCGACAAGGTGGGCGAGCCCATGCGCGTCGCCATCCGTCCGGACGAAGCCAAGCAATGGTTCGGCGCCACCCCGCCCGACCTGACCCTGATCGCCCGTGCCCGCGCTTCCGAAGCCGGTCCCGGCGCCGACTGGCTCTACACCTACCTGCGTTCCTTCTACCGTGACGACAAGCGTCCCACCGGCTGGAACAACGTGGTGTTCGAGAACGTCGGCATGCCGCACATCCTGTGGGAACTGCAGGGTCAGCAAGTGCTGAACCACGAGACCCACAAGCTGGAACTGGCCGTACCCGGCAAGCTGTCCGCCGCCGAGTACGACAAGCAAATCGCTGACCTGGTCGGTTTCCTGGTGTACATCGGTGAACCCGTTTCCGGTCTGCGCAAGCAGCTGGGCATTGCCGTCCTGCTGTTCCTCGGCGTGCTCTTCGTCGTTGCTTACGCTCTCAAGCGCGAGTACTGGAAAGACGTGCACTAACCCGCCTGACATTCAGGCTACGGCATCGCCGATCGGGGCTTTTCCCGGCGGCGGTGCCGATTCCTTTTTGAGGTAACGAGTCATGATGAACCTCTACTCCGGCACCACCGATCCCTTCAGCCACCGCTGCCGCATCGTCCTGTTCGAAAAGGGCATGGACTTCCAGGTGATCGATGTGGACCTCTTCAACAAGCCCGAAGACATCGCCGTCATCAACCCGTACAACCGGGTGCCGGTGCTGGTCGAGCGCGAGTTGATCCTGTACGAACCCAACATCATCAACGAATACATCGATGAGCGTTTCCCCCATCCCCAGCTCATGCCGGCCGACCCCATCATGCGGGCCCGGGCGCGCCAGCTGCTGTCCACCATGGAACGGGAAATCTTTGCCTACATCGAGCCCCTGGAAAAGAACGCCAAGACCGCCGACAAGGCGCGGACCGAAATCCGCAACCGCCTGACCGAGCTGGCTCCCATGTTCGCCAAGCAGAAGTTCATGCTGGGCGACGAGTTCTCCATGCTCGACGTGGCCATCGCCCCCCTGCTGTGGCGCCTGGACCACTACGGCATCGACCTGCCGAAGACTGCCGCGCCGCTGATGAAGTACGCCGAGCGCATCTTCAGCCGCCAGGGCTTCATCGATGCCCTGACGCCTTCCGAAAAGGTGATGCGCAAGTAACGAACTGACGGGGGCGCCGCCACGGTGTCCCCGTCTTTTCTCCAGGCCGGCGCCTGCGGTGCCGGTGCGTCGGCCGGACCGGTCGGCGCCATTCAGCGGAAGACTGTCATGCAACTGCCCTCCACCAAGCCCTACCTGATCCGCGCCATTTACGAATGGTGCGTGGACAACGGCTTTACCCCCTACATCGCAGTGGCCGTGGATGACCGGACCCTGGTGCCCCGCGAGTACGTGCGGGACGGCCAGATCGTCCTCAACATCAGCGGCGACGCCACTTCCCACCTCAACATGAGCAACGAGCTGATCAGCTTTGCCGCCCGTTTCGGCGGTGTGGCCCGGGATCTGTCGGTGCCGGTGGGCAATGTGGTGGCCATCTACGCCCGTGAAAACGGGGCCGGCATGGCCTTCGAGGTGGATGAAGAAGGTGAAGGCGAGGGCGAAGTGGTGGCGGATGCCGGCGACGAGACCCCGCCGGAGCCGCCGGCCGCACCGCCCAGCGGCCGTCCCCACCTGCAGCGGGTGAAGTGAGCGGGGGTTTTCCTTCTTAGGTACTCCCCGCCGCTCCACCGGAAACCGCCTCGCGCCCCAAGCCGAGGCGGTTTTTCTTTGGCGCACCAAGCTGGCGCGGGATGCGCCAAGCTGGGGCCGAAATCCAGCCGTTCTCCTGGCGGATTCGCTGTCGTTTATTGGTAACCCATTGATTATTAATGGTGGCATGGCTGTTGCTGTGTTGGGGCAGGAGCCCAGACCATGCCAAATGAAAGCCACTTCCCCCCCAGTGTCACCCCTTCCACTTGCTGCTACTGCGGCACCGGCTGCGGCGTCCTCATCGACAGCCGCGACGGCCGCATCACCGACGTGCGCGGCGACCCGGAGCACCCGGCCAACCAGGGGCGCCTCTGCGCCAAGGGGGCGACCCTGCACCTTACCGCCGCCCCCGGCACCCTTCAGGCCAACCGGGCCCTCTATCCGGAAGTGCGCACCCGCCGCGACCAGCCGCGCCAGCGGGTGAGCTGGGAGCAGGCCATGGCCGTGGCGGCCCGCCGTTTCGCCTCCGTCATCGCCGAGCACGGACCGGAGGCGGTGGCCTTCTACGTCTCCGGCCAGCTGCTGACCGAGGACTACTACGTCTTCAACAAGCTGGTGAAGGGCTTCATCGGCAGCAACAACATCGACACCAACTCCCGCCTCTGCATGTCCTCCGCCGCCTCCGGCTACAAGCTGACCCTGGGCGTGGATGCACCGCCCAACTGCTATGAGGATATCGGCCTGGCCCAGTGCCTGTTCATCACCGGCGCCAATCCGGCCGCCGCCCACCCCATCGTCTTCCGCCGCATCGAGGATGCCCGGGCGGCCAATCCCGAACTCAAGATCATCGTCGCCGACCCCCGCCGCAGCGAGACGGCCGCCATCGCCGACCTGCACCTGGCCCTGAAGCCCGGCACCGACATCGCCCTCTACAACGCCATGCTGCACGTGCTGTTGGCCGAGAACCTGGTGGACCGGGACTACATCGCCGCCCACACCGAAGGCTTTGCCGCCCTGGAAACGATTGCGGCGGACTACAGCCCCGCCGTGGCGGCCCAGATCTGCGGCATCCCGGCCGAGGACATCGTCCAGGCGGCGCGCTGGTTCGGCCTCTCCAAGGCCAGCCTGTCCCTCTGGTGCCAGGGCCTCAACCAGTCCCGCCACGGCAGCCACAACAACGCCGCCCTGATCCACCTGCACCTGGCCACCGGCCACATCGGCCGGCCCGGCGCCGGCCCCTTCTCCCTCACCGGCCAGCCCAACGCCATGGGCGGCCGGGAAGTGGGGGGCATGGCCAACCTGCTCTCTGCCCACCGGGATCTGGGCAACGCCGAGCACCGGGCCGAAGTGGCCCGCTTCTGGGGCGTGCCCGAGGTGCCGGCCAAGCCCGGCCTCACCGCCGTGCAGCTGTTCGAGGCCGTGGGCCGGGGTGAAGTCAAGGCCCTGTGGATCGCCTGCACCAACCCGGCCCATTCCCTGCCGGACCAGGCCCGGGTGCGGGCCGCCCTGGAGACGGCGGAATTCGTGGTGCTGCAGGAAGCCTACGGCGATACCGACACCGCCGCCTACGCCGACCTGCTGCTGCCCGCCGCCAGCTGGGGCGAGAAGGAGGGCACGGTGACCAACTCGGAGCGCCGCATCTCCCGGGTGCGGGCCGCCGTGGCGCCGGCCGGCGAGGCCCGGGCCGACTGGGCCATCGCCGTCGATTTCGCCCACCGCCTGGGGGATGAACAGGGCCGGGGCGAAGAGGCCCGCCGCCTGTTCCCCTACCGCCGCCCCGAAGCCATCTTCAACGAGCACCGGGACAGCACCCGGGGCCGGGACCTGGACATCACCGGCCTCTCCTACGGCCTCCTGGAGCAGCGCGGGCCCCAGCTGTGGCCCTTCCCCGCAGGGGCCGAGGCCGGCCTGCCCCGGCTTTACGCCGACGGCCGCTTCCCCACGCCTTCCGGCCGCGCCCGCTTCGTCCCGGTGCAGCACCAGGAGGTGGCCGAGCCCACCGATGTGGATCAGCCCCTCAGCCTCCTTTCCGGCCGCCTGCGGGACCAGTGGCATGGCATGAGCCGCACCGGCACCGTGCCGCGCCTGTTCCACGGCGCCGAGGAGGCGGTGCTGGCCATGCATCCCTGCGACCTGCGCCACCGAGGCCTGGAGGACGGCGACCTGGCCCGGGTCAGCAACGGCCGCGACAGCCTGGTGCTGCGGGTGGCCGCCGTGGCCGGCCTGAAGAAGGGCCGGGCCTGGCTGCCCATGCACTGGGGCAGCCGGTTCATGCACGGCGCCGGCGCCAACGCCTTCACCGGCCCGGCCTGCGATCCCATTTCCCTGCAGCCCGAGCTGAAGCACGCCCCGGTGCAGGTGGAAAAGGCCGACCTGCCCTGGCCCCTGGCCGTGGTGCGGGCCGGAGAGGGGCCCGACGCCCTGGCCTCCAGCCTGGCCCTGCTGCAAAGGGCGCGCCGCCTGTTGCCCCGCTTCCCCTACGCCAGCGTCGGCCTCTATGGCCGCGGCCAGCCCCTGGTGGTGTTCCGCGCCGCGGCAGAGGCGCCCCTGGACGAGGCCCAGATCCGGGAGATCGACGCCCTCTTCGACCTGGAGCGGGAGGAGGGCGCCATCGTCTACGCCGACCGCCGCCGCCACATCGGCAAGCGGGCCCTGGCCCGGGACGGCCACCTGCTCGGGGTGCGCCTGGCCGGCGAGACCCAGGCCCTGGCCTGGCTCAAGGACGCCATCTCCGACGACGTGCTGGACCCGGACCTGCTGCGCTGGGCGGTGGCCCCCATCAGCACGCCGCCGGCCAAGCTGCTGCGCGCCAGCCCGGTGGTGTGCAAGTGCGCCGACATCACCCAGGCCCAGATCGAGGCCGGCATCGCCAGGGGCCTGGACCTGGACGGCCTGCAGAACGAGCTAAAATGCGGAACCTTCTGCGGCGGCTGCCTGCCCGAAGTGAAGAAAATCATCGTTGCCAAGACATCCCCCCAGGCTGCCTGAGGGAAAGACAAGGAAAACCGGGGAGACGCCCATGAATTACGCCCACTTCATCAAGGAACTCGGCCGCGGCGCCGAGGGCGCCAAGGACCTGACCCAGGAGGAGGCCCAACTGCTCTACGGCGCCATGCTCGACGGCGGTGTGCCCGAACTGGAACTGGGGGCCATCACCATCGCCCTGCGGGTCAAGGGCGAGAGCGCCGAGGAAATGATCGGCTTTCTGGCCGCCGCCAGCGAGCGGGTCCATGCCCTGCGGCCGCCCCCCGGACGCATCCGGCCGGTGGTCATTCCCAGCTACAACGGCGCCCGCAAGGGGGCCAACCTGACGCCCCTGCTGGCCCTGCTGCTGCAGCGCTTCGGCGTGCCGGTGCTGGTGCACGGCCTGCTCGAAGGCTATGGCCGGGTCACTTCGGCCCACGTCTTTCGCGAACTGGGCCTGATGCCCTGCGCCAGCCACAGCGCCGTGCAGCAGGCCATGGACGGCTACGGCGTGGCCTGCGTGCCCCTCAACGTGCTCAGCCCGGGGCTGCACAACCTGCTCTCCCTGCGCAGCCGCCTGGGCCTGCGCAACAGCGCCCACAGCCTGGTGAAGATGCTCGACCCCTTCAAGGGCGGCGGCGTCCTGCTGGGAGCCGCCACCCATCCGGCCTACATGGACCTGATGCGCGACATCCTCTCCTACGGCGGCGGCCGGGCCCTGTTGCTGCGGGCCTCGGAAGGGGAGCCCTTCGCCAACCCCAAGCGCCGCCCGCGCATCGAGTACCTGCACGAGGAGCAGTGCGAGGTGCTGTTCGAGGCAGAGCACGAAAGCCTCAAGGCCCTGCCCAACCTGCCGGAGGAGTGCGACGCCAAGGTCACCGCCCAGTGGATCCGCAAGGTGCTGGACGGCCAGGCCAGCCTGCCCCTGCCCCTGGCCAACCAGCTGGCCTGCTGCCTCTACGCCAGCGGCTATGCGGAAGACTTCAACCAGGCCAAGGCCATCGTGGCGGTGGAAGGCAACGGCCTGACCACGGTCTAGAGCATCCCGGCCCTGGCCGTGGCACGATTGCGCCACCGGCCGCCGCCGTGGGGCCGCGCCCCGCCCGAACCCGCCGCCAGGCGGGTTTTGTTTTGGGGGCTCAGCCCTGGCGCCGCTTCCAGTCGTCGGTGAGCAGGCCGGCAAAGCCCCAGTTTTCCTCAGTGATTTCCTGGATCACGATGTGGGTGTGTTCCGGCTTTTTGCCCAGCACCCGCACCAGGCTGTCGGTGACTTCCGCCACCAGGCGGGCCTTCTGTTCCCGGCTGGCGCCGGCGGTGATCTGGATATTGACGTAGGGCATGGGATCTCCTCGGGTCGGTTGGGGGTCGGCCATGGTGCCATGGAAAAGGCGCCGGCGGATGCTCCGGTCATCGCCGCCAGTCCTTGCCGGCTCCCCGCCGCCCGCCGCCGATGCAGGCCAGGCGGGGCCTGGGGCCAATTGTCGTGCAGATGACAATCTCCCGCTGCGTCCCTTCCTAGACTGTGGCCAGCCCGTCAGCGAACGAGGCCCGAACCGGAGCATACCGGTCCCCTACCAGGCGGCATCGAGACACCAAAGGAGATTGTGGATGAAGGCGCTACGGCGAGCCCTCACGGGGCTCTATTTCGTTTGTGGGGCCCTGCTGGCGACGTCGCTTCATGCCCAGCAGGGCAATGTCATCAAGCTGGGCCAGTCCCTGCCCCTCAGCGGGCCCCTGGCCGAACTGGGCAGCGAGTACCGGGACGGGGCCCAGGCCTATCTCAAGTGGATCAACAGCAAGGGCGGCATCCACGGCCGCCGTATCGAGCTGGTGACCCTGGACGACGGCTATGTGGTGGAAAAGAGCGTGGAGAACGCCAAGCAGCTGCTGGACAAGGAGGGCGTCTTCGCCTTTCTCGGCATGTTCGGTAGCGCCAACTACACGGCCCTGATGCCCCTGGTGAACGAGCGGGGCGTGCCTTCGGTGGCGCCCTACACCGGGGCCGATGAGCTGCGGGAGCAGGCCTCGCCCCAGACCTTCTGGCTGCGGGCCAGCTACGGCGACGAGACGGAAAAGATCGTGGACCAGCTGACCACCCTGGGCATCAACCACATCGCCGTCTTCTACCAGAATGACGCCTTCGGCAAGGCCGGCCTCAAGGGCGTGGAGGTGGCCCTGAAGAAGCGCAACCTGAAGGTCATCGCCAGCGGCAGCTTCGACAAGGTGAAGAACGACGTGACCGAGGCGGTCAAGGCCATCGCCGCCGCCGACACCCAGGCCGTGGTCATGATCAGCACCTACAAGCCCACCGCCCTGTTCGTCAAACAGATGCGGGCCACCGGCAAGCAGCCCCAGTTCTTCGCCCTTTCCGTGGTGGGCTACAAGGCCCTGCAGGCGGAGATGGGGGCGGAGGCGGCGGGCATCGCCATCTCCCAGGTGACGCCCTATCCCTGGAGCGCCTCCAGCGGCGTGGTGCGGGAGTTCGACGCCCTGCCGCCGGCGCTGAAGCCCAAGGGCGGCATCACCTACACCAACCTGGAAGGCTTCATCGCCGCCAAGGCCATGGTGGAAGGCCTGCGCCGGGCCGGGCCCCAGCCGACCCGGGAAAAGCTGGTGAGCGCCCTGGAATCCATGGCGCCCTGGGATGCGGGGGGCTTCCTCCTGGATTTCTCCGGCAAGCACCTGGGCTCCCGCTTCTCCGAAGTGACCATCGTCGGCAACAGCGGCCGGCTGCTGCGCTGAAAAGTGGCCTGCCCTGGCAGCCAGCAGGGACGGGCTTGAACGACAAGGGGCGGCTGCAAAGGCCGCCCCTTCTGCTTTCCAGGCCGGTGCCCTTCAGCCCCTGGCGTACTGGCGGATGAAGGCGCAGCAGTCGGCCAGGGCCGCCGTGGCTTCGGGGAACAGGGGCGCCACCGCCGGGTAGCAGTGGAACATGCCTTTCCCCAGCTCCAGCCGCACCTCCACGCCCGCCGCCCGGGCCTTGGCGGCGAAGCTGATGGCGTCGTCGCGCATGATCTCGGCGCCGCCGGCGTGCAGCAGCAGGGGCGGCAGGCCCTGCAGGTCGCCGAAGAGGGGCGAGATGAGGGGCTCGCGCCGGTCCCGCTCGCCGGCGTAGTAGCGGCTGAAAACCTCCCAGCAGCCGTCCGGCGCCAGGGGGTCCGATTCCTGGTAGGAGGGGCCGCTGCTGGTGAGATCGGTCCACGGCGACAGGGCCACCGCCGCCGCCGGCAGGGGCCGGCCCTTGTCGCGCAGGGCCAGCAGGGCCGCCAGCAGCAGGCCGCCGCCGGCCGAATCGCCGGCAAAGACGGCCCTGGCCGGGTCCTGGCCCCGGGCCAGCAGCCACTCCCAGGCCGCCAGGGCGTCGTCCAGGGCGGCCGGGAAGGGATGCTCCGGGGCCAGCCGGTAATCGAAGACCAGGGCCGGCACGCCGCTGCCGGCGACGAACTTGGCCACCGCCGCCCGGTGGGAGCGGTGGGAGCCCATGACGTAGCCGCCGCCGTGGAAATAGAGCATGGCGCTGCCGCCGGCGTCGTCCCGCGGGCGGATCCACTCCAGGCTCATGCTGCCCAGGTTGAAGCTGTCCACCGCGATGTCGGGGGGCAGCTTGCCGAAGATCACCCCGGATTTTTCCACCTGGGCCCGCAGGGCCGGGATGGAGGTGTCGAAGGTGATGCTCTCGCGCCGGGCCTTGAGGCGGAACCAGTGGCGGTGCTTGAGCAGGAAGATGACGGCGCGGGCTTTGAGGCTGGGCATGGCGGATCCGGTGGGCAGGGCAGGGTACGGCGGTGGCCTCCCGGTTGTGCGGGAGGGGCGGGAAGGCGCATTATCCACCAGTTTTCCCGGCGTCATGCGCCCCATGCCGAACCCTTGCCGCGAGCCTGCCTTGTCATCCGCCCCGATCCTCTCCCTGCTGCCGCTCCATTACGCCGCCCTCAGCCTGCTCACCCTGCTGGTGTACGCCTGGGACAAGTCGGCGGCCCGGCGCCGTGCCTGGCGCATCAGCGAGGCCACCCTGCATGGCCTGGCCCTGCTCGGCGGCTGGCCGGGAGCCTGGCTGGCCCAGGCCTGGCTGCGTCACAAAAGCCGCAAGCAGCCCTTCCGTACCTGGTTCTGGCTGACAGTGGCGGCCAATCTGGCGGTTTTGGCCCTGCTGCTGTGGTGGCTGGGGCCGGGCGGCGGCTTTCCCTTTTCCATGCCGGCCATCCCCGTGCCGGGCTGAGGTCGTGAGGCGCCCATGATGAAATTTTGCATGCTTCGGTCCCTGGTTTTCTGTCTGCTCCTGCTGGGGGGCGGCGTTGCCGCCCGGGCGGAAACCGCGGACGAGCGGCACGAGTGGGGCGCCTTCTTCGCCGCCGCCGAGGCCCGCGGCACCATGGTGGTGGCGGACCGGCGCGGCGGCGGCCACCGCCTGTGGCGCTACGATGCGGAGCGGGCGGCGCGGCGCTATGTGCCCGCCTCCACCTTCAAGATCGCCCATGCCCTGATGGCCCTGGAGAGCGGCGTGCTGCGGGACGAATTCCAGGTCCTGCCCTGGGACGGGGTGCAGCGCGCCATCCCGGCCTGGAACCGGGACCAGGACCTGCGTTCCTCCATGCGCGCATCCGTGGTCTGGGTGTACCAGGGCTTTGCCCGGCAGATCGGCGAGGCCCGGGCCCGGCGCCTGCTGCAGGCCATGGACTACGGCAACGCCGAGCCGTCCGGCGGCGAGGACGGCTACTGGCTGGACGGCAAGTTGCGCATTTCCGCCGAGGAGCAGGTGGCCTTTCTCGAGCGCCTCTACCGCAATCAGTTGCCGCTGGCCCTGGCCCACCAGCGGCTGGTGAAGGACGTGATGATCGTGGAGGCCGGCCGCGACTGGATCCTGCGGGCCAAGACCGGCTGGGACGGCCGCATCGGCTGGTGGGTGGGCTGGGTGGAGTGGCCCCAGGGACCGGTGTTCTTCGCCCTCAACCTGGATACGCCGGGGCGGATGGCGGATCTGCCGAAGCGGGAAGGGGTGGCCCGGGCCATCCTGGCGGCCATCGGCGCCCTGCCGGCGGCACCGGGGGCGAGCGGGGCGAATGCCTCGGGTGCGATGACCGGGGCCGTGTCTCCCGCCCCGCCCGGCACCGCCCTGCCAGGCAAATAGGGCTTGCCTAAGGGGTCTGCCATGGCGGTGAGGCCCGCGGGATAAGGCTCCCGACGATGCCATCGCCGTCAGGCCCGTCCCGCCTGGCTCCCAGCCGGGTGCTGCCCGGCCCGATGGCTTACAGCCCCAGGCCCTGGCCCAGAGTCGTTTCCCCCACCACGTGCCGGTAGCGCCGGTAGCCGTTGCGGCCGCCGGACTTGGCCTGGTACATGGCCCAGTCGGCGTGGCGCAGCAGGGTTTCTGCGTCCTTGCCGGCTTCCGGGTAGAGGGCGATGCCGATGCTGGCGGAGACGTGGCCCTCGCCGTTCGGCAGGGGGAAGGGCCGGTTCATGGCGGCGACGATCTTTTCCGCCACCTGTTCTGCATCCTCGGCCCCCGCCACCTCTGCCAGGAGCACGGCGAATTCGTCGCCCCCCAGGCGGGCCACCGTATCGGCCTTGCGCAGGCAGCCCCGCAGGCGGGCCGCCGCTTCCTGCAGCAGCCGGTCGCCGGCGGCGTGGCCCAGGGTGTCGTTCACTTCCTTGAAATGGTCCAGGTCCACGAAGAGCAGGGCGAAAGCCCGCTCCTGCCGTTCCGACTGGGCCAGCAGCTGGCCCAGGAGGTCGTTGAAGAGGACCCGGTTGGGCAGGCCGGTGAGGCCGTCGTGCAGGGCCTGCTGGCGCAGCTTCTCCTGGTAGGCCTGGCGCTCGGTGACGTCCCGGGCCAGGGTCAGGATCAGGCGGCGGCCGCCGGAGGCGAAGGCGCCGATGCGCATCTCCACCGGGAATTCGTGGCCCAGGCGGTGGCGGTGGCGGCCTTCCTGGGTCACCGGGGCGTTGGTGTCCAGGTTGTGCCACAGCTGGTGCAGTTCGGCGGCGGGAATGCCGACCTCGAAGGCGTCCATATTGCTGCCGATCAGCTCCTCCCGGGGCAGGCCCAGGCTGTCGCAGGCCTGCTGGTTCACGTCCTCGATGCGGCCGCCGGGGTCGTGCAGGAAGAGGGCGTCGCCGGCCCGTTCCACCAGGTTGCGGAAGCGCCCTTCGCTTTCCCGCAGGGCCCGGGCCTGTTCCTCCAGGCGTTGCAGCTGGCGCCAGATGAGGCCGATGAAGAGGGAGCAGAGGACGATGCTGCCCAGGCCCATGAGGATGATGTGCAGGGTGGTGGCGCGCCAGGGGCGCAGCAGTTCGCTTTCCTCCTGGGAGACGGAGACCAGGATGGGATAGCGCTTGGCCTCGCGGAAGCTTTTCAGGCGCTGGCGCCCATCCATGGAGCTGGTTTCCAGCAGGGTGCCGCTGGCGCCGCGGCCGGGAGTGCGCAGGAACAGGTCCTGTTCCGGGTAGGCATGGCCCAGGCTGTCGGGCATTTCCGGGTAGCGGGCGAGCAGGGTGGTGTTGCTGTGGTAAAGGGCCACGGCGCCGCCGGGCAGGTGCAGCACGGAGCGGTAGAAGGAGACCACATCGGCCAGGCTGACGCTGGCCAGGATGACGCCGGCGAAATGGCCCCGGGGCCCCACCAGGCGGCGGGAGAAGATGAGCCGCTGGGAGCCGTCGAGCAGGGTGCGGGTGGGGGGCGAGATGAGGGGCTCGGCCTCGGCCGTGTCGCGCAGACGGCGGAAGTATTCCCGCTCCCGCACGTTCATGGCGGGTACCGGGTGGCGGGCCGAGTGGGCCAGCACATTGCCCTGGGCGTCCACCAGCACCAGGTTGGTGACGAAGGGGGTGGCGGTGACCTGGCTGCGCAGCAGCTGGTGCAGGCGCCGGGCCTGCTCCTCGCGCCGGGCCGGGTTTTTCTCCGCCACCAGTGGCGGCATGGCGGCCACTTCCTGGCGGGCGTTGAGCAGGGCCTGGTCGGTGGCGGTGATGGCCCGCTCCATCTGTTCCAGCAGGGCCAGGTTGAGGGTGCTGAGGTTGTCCCAGGCGGCGTTGTAGAGGCGTTCCCGGGTTTCGCCGATTTCCCGGAAGACCAGGCCGATGATGATGGCCACCAGGAGCAGCCAGCCGACCAGCAGGCTGCGTCCGGGACGCACCAGGGGCGGGCGGTTGGGGGGGGCGGTACTGTTTTCGGGAGCCATGGCGTTCTCCATTGGGATGGGGCGCACGAAGCACTCGTCTGTCGGCCCATTCTGGCATGGGCCCGGACTTCCTCAAATAGGCCTTTGGGCCAGCAGGGGACCGGCGGCGGGCGGCAGCCGAGGGACGGTGCCGGGCGCCCGCTGGCGGGGCAGGGCGAGGCGGCGATGCACCAGTTGTGTGCGGCGGAGCGGGCGGCGGGTTTGGTGTTATCTCATTTAAATCATGTGCTTACGGAATGGCATGGCGATTGCTAAATCTCAGGCGTACTCCTGTCGCCTGGGCGGCGGGACTGCCGGTGGTGTGGCCCTCGGGGTCAACGTGAAGCACTGCCCTTCAATGTTTTCTCTCGCTGCCTGATGGCGTTGCGGGAGGGCACGACGGCGTACCGCAATGGCGCGGGCGCCGTCCGAGGCCCGTCCCGCACCCCGGAAGCCGGCGACCGAAGGAGTGCTTCATGAACAAACCCAAACTGGTGCTGGTGGGCAACGGCATGGCCGGCGTGCGCACCCTGGAAGAGCTGCTGAAGATCGCCCCGGACCACTACGACATCACCGTCTTCGGCGCCGAACCCCATCCCAACTACAACCGCATCCTGCTTTCCCCGGTCCTGGCCGGCGAGATGACGGTGCCCGAGATCGTCCTCAACGATCTGCAGTGGTACGCCGACAACGGCATCAAGCTGCACCTCAACAAGAAGGTGACCAAGGTGGACCGGGTCAGGCGCCAGGTCGTCGCCGAGGACGGCACGGTGGAGTCCTACGACCGCCTGCTGCTGGCAACCGGCTCCAACCCCTTCATGCTGCCCATCCCCGGCAACGACCTGCCGGGGGTGATCGCCTATCGGGACATCGCCGACACCGACGCCATGATCGAGGCGGCCAGGACCCATCGCCACGCGGTGGTCATCGGCGGCGGCCTCTTGGGCCTGGAAGCGGCCAACGGCCTCAAGCTGCGGGGCATGGACGTGACCGTGGTGCACGTCGGCCCCTGGCTGCTGGAGCGCCAGCTGGACGAGGTGGCCGGGCGCATGCTGCAGCAGTCCCTGGAGGAGCGGGGCCTGAAATTCCTGCTGCAGAAGAACACGGAAGCCCTCATCGCCGGCGAGAGCGGCCGGGTGGCGGCCATCCGCTTCAAGGACGGCATGCAGATTCCCGCCGACCTGGTGGTGATGGCGGTGGGCATCCGCCCCAACACGGCCCTGGCCGAGTCTTCCGGCATTCACTGCAACCGGGGCATCGTCGTCTCCGACACCCTGCAGACCTACGATCCGAAAATCTACGCCGTGGGCGAATGCGTCAGCCATCGCGGCATCGCCTACGGCCTGGTGGCGCCGCTGTTCGAGCAGGCCAAGGTCTGCGCCAACCATCTGGCCGGTTACGGCATCGGTCGCTACCAGGGCTCGGTGACTTCCACCAAGCTGAAGGTCACCGGCATCGACCTTTTCTCCGCCGGCGACTTCATGGGCGGCAGCGACACCGAGGACATCGTTCTGCACGACCCGGCCGGCGGCGTGTACAAGCGCCTGGTGCTGAAGGACAACAAGCTGGTGGGCGGCGTGCTCTACGGCGACACGGCGGACGGTTCCTGGTACTTCCAGCTGCTGCGGGAGGGCAAGGACGTCAGCCAGATTCGCGACCACCTCATGTTCGGCCAGAGCAACCTGGGGGACACGGGCCACCAGGGCCACAACAAGGCCGCCGCCATGGCCGACAGCGCCGAGGTGTGCGGCTGCAACGGCGTCACCAAGGGCGTCATCGTCAAGGCCATCAAGGAGAAGGGGCTGTTCACCCTGGACGAGGTGCGCAAGCACACCAAGGCTTCCGCCTCCTGCGGTTCCTGCACCGGCCTGGTGGAGCAGATCCTGGCTTCCACCGTGGGTGGCGCCTACCAGGCCGCCAGCAGCGCCGAGAAGCCCATGTGCGGCTGCACCGAGCACAGCCACGGGGCCGTGCGCCAGGCCATCCGGGAGCGGCACCTGACCTCCATTCCGGCGGTGATCGAAGCCCTGGCCTGGAAGAATCCCAACGGTTGCGAGAAGTGCCGCCCGGCCCTCAACTACTACCTCATCTCCACCTTCCCCCACGAGGCCATGGACGATCCGCAAAGCCGCTTCATCAACGAGCGGGCCCACGCCAACATCCAGAAGGACGGCACCTATTCGGTGGTGCCGCGCATGTGGGGCGGCGTCACCACGCCCAACGAACTGCGGGCCATCGCCGACGTGGCGGACAAGTACCAGGTGCCCATGGTCAAGGTCACCGGCGGCCAGCGCATCGACCTCCTGGGGGTGAAGAAGGAGGACCTGCCTCACATGTGGGCCGACCTGGCCCAGGCCGGCATGGTCTCCGGCCACGCCTACGGCAAGTCCATCCGCACCGTGAAGACCTGCGTCGGCAGCCAGTTCTGCCGCTTCGGCACCCAGGACTCCACCGGCATGGGCATCGAGCTGGAGAAGATGCTGTTCGACATGTGGAGCCCCCACAAGGTGAAGCTGGCCGTCTCCGGCTGCCCGCGCAACTGCGCCGAATCCGGCATCAAGGACGTGGGCATCATCGCCGTCGATTCGGGCTGGGAAATCCACGTCGCCGGCAACGGCGGCATCAAGACCGAGGCGGCCCAGTTCCTGTGCAAGGTGGCCACCGCCGAAGAGGTCAAGGAATACTCCGGCGCCTTCCTCCAGCTCTACCGGGAGGAGGGCTTCTACCTGGAGCGCACCGTGCATTACGTGCAGCGGGTGGGCCTGGACCACGTCAAGCGCCTGGTGGTGGAGGACGAGGACAACCGCAAGGCCCTGCACGCCCGCCTGCTCGATTCCCTCAAGGATGCCGCCGATCCCTGGGCCGAGCACCAGGAAGCCCCGGCCCGGCGTGAATTCGAGCCCCTGGCCTTCTAAGCCGGCAGGCCGGCACGATTCTCTCGGTGTTCTCTGTGCCCTCTGTGGCAAAACGGTTTTAAGGAACGAAAAATGAGCCAATGGAAAAACCTCTGCGCCCTGGAAGACATCCCCCTGCTGGGTTCCCGGGTGGTGCAGCACCCGGGCGGCGATATTGCCGTGTTCCGCACCGACGGCGATGCCGTCTTCGCCCTCCACGACAAGTGCCCCCACAAGGGTGGGCCCCTCTCCCAGGGCATCGTGCACGGCCAGCGGGTGACCTGCCCCCTGCACAGCTGGAACATCGAGCTGGCCAGCGGCGAGGCGGTGGCGCCGGACCAGGGCTGTACCGCCCGCTTCCAGGTGAAGGTGGAAGACGGCCGGGTCTGGCTCCAGGCCTGACGGGGAAACGGCCATGCCCGGAGAGGCAGAAGGGACGGGCCTGACGGCCATGCCATGGCGGAGAAGTCCGTCCCTGCTGCCTCCTGGCGATGGCATGGAACCAATGGCCGTTCCGGCGGCCGAAGCAGGGGACGTCGCGGCCTTTGCCGGCTGCGGCAAAAGGCGATATCGATCAATTCCCTCGCCCCTTGCCTTCACCCATAATCCAGACATGACCCAAACTGCCCTCATCCTTTTCGGCCACGGTGCCCGGGACCCCCAGTGGGCCGAGCCCATGCAGCGCGTGAAGCGCGCCATCCAGGCGCGGGAGCCCCAGCGCCGCGTCGCCCTGGCCTTCCTCGAATTCATGGAGCCAACCCTGGAACAGTGCGTCGCCCAGTTGGCCGACGAGGGCGTCACCAGCATCCGCCTGGCGCCCATGTTCATGGCCCAGAGCGGCCACCTGAAGCGGGATCTGCCCCTGCAGGTAGAAGCCGCGGCACGCCAGCATCCCCAGCTCAGCATCCACATCGCCGGCGCCATCGGCGAAGCTCCGGGCGTGATCGACGCCATGGCCGAGCACATCCTGGCCCTCGACTAGGTCTTTTCAGGAATCCACCTACCCATGCTGCGCGTTCTCGTCATCGATGAATCCCAGAGCCGGGCCGCCGACATCTGCGCCGGCCTGGTCAAGGCCGGCCACCAGGTGGCGGCCGTGCTGGCCTCGTCCCTAGACCTGGCGGGAAGGGTGGAGGAACTGAAGCCCGACGTCATCCTCATCGAAACCGACAGCCCCAGCCGGGACACCCTGGAACACCTTTCCGCCATGAACCGGGACATGCCCCGGCCGGTGATCATCTTCGCCAACGACGACGATTCGGGCCTGATCCGGGAGGCCATGAAGGCCGGCGTCTCCTCCTACGTGGTGGATGGCCTGGACCCGGCCCGCATCAAGCCCATCGTCGAGGTGGCCCGGGCCCGCTTCGAGGAAACCCTGGCCCTGCGCCGGGAACTGGCGGAAACCACGCAGAAGCTGTCCGACCGCAAGATCATCGAGCGGGCCAAGGGCCTGCTCATGAAGACCCGCAAGATGGAAGAGGAAGAGGCCTACCACGCCCTGCGCCGCCTGGCCATGGACCGGGGCCAGAGCATCTCCCGGGTCTCCCGGGACGTCATCGAGATGGCCAAGGTCCTGCTCTGAAGGCCGGGCCGCCGGCCCATCCCTGGCTTTGACCCGGGTGATGTTGGGTTTGATTTGCATCCTGGCCCCGGTTCCCCGTCCGGCGCCATACTGTCTCCCATCACCCTTTCCGGGAGTCCGCCATGAAACGCCATCCCGCCCTGTTGCAGTTGTCCCGCGAACACCACACCGCCCTCAAGCTGTCCCTGGATTGCCGCAAGGCCGTGCTGGCGGCCGACCAGGCGGCCATGAACGCCCTGGCGGGCCAGATGTCGAGCCTCTTCGCCGCCGAGCTGGAACCCCACTTCCAGCGCGAGGAAGAGGAATTGCTGCCCTGGCTGGAAGCCGCCGGCGAGCACCAGCTGGTGGCCCGCACCCTGGCCGAGCACGCCCAGCTGCGGGGCCTGGCCGAGCGCATCGGCCGGGGCGACCGGGGCGCCCTGGAAGCCTTCGCCACAGCCCTGAGCGATCACGTGCGTTTCGAGGAACGGGAGTTGTTCGAGAAGGCCCAGGAATATCCGGCCTTCGCCGTCGGCTGAGGTTGTGCCGGGACGCGGCCCCGGCAGGGGCGATGGCGCCCTGGTCTAGTGGATCAGGACCAGGGCCAGGATGACGGTCCACGCCGGCAGGGCGCAGACCATGATGACGCCGCAGAAGAGGGTGGCCAGGCAGTCGTCCTCCACCGCCAGCAGGCGGCGGATGCAGCGGTACATGGCGTAGCTGGAAAGGGCCAGGGCGACCATGCCGGTGATGAGGATGAAAATCAGGCTGGGCACGGCCAGGGCCAGGGAGGCCAGCCATAGGGGAATGGTGCTGAGGGTCACCACCAGGAAGGCCTGGCGCCGGTTCATCGGCACCTGGAAGAAGCGCCCGGCCAGGTGGGCGACGCCCGCCAGCAGGGGCACCATCAGCAGTTCCCAGGCCAGGATGAGCAGCAGGCGTTCCCAGCTGGGGGCAATGAAGCCGGCGATGATGCGGTTGCCGTAGGCGTTGCCGGCGAAGTTGGCCATCACCGGCAGCAGCAGGGAGAGGGGCAGGGCGATGAGGAGAAAACTGACGGCGGCGGAGGGCAGATGCTCCACGTCGTCCCAAAGGATGTCGTGGTTTTCCTGCGTGCCTGCACTGCCCATCATCCAGCCCGACAGTAAACGCGGGGCTTCCATGGGCTGTTGCTGGATATCCATGTTTCCCTCCCGCTCCCGATACGTGCGGGAGCATTATTTTGTGTTGCATGCCATCAACAACCCGATAATCATAAGAACATCGGATGCCAGTGTCTTTAGGCGTTTGGTCATAGATGGGGTCGGCGCTTTCGCCGTTCCCCTTTCCTCTCCCGCCGTCGCTCCCCATTCCGCTGTCCTTCCTCCGCTGTCGCTGCAACCGCCGGCCCGGGTTCCCCCTTCTTGTGCGGCGGTCACGCCATGGCGCACCGCAGCAGTGCGCTCCGGTGCCGCGGATGGATTTTTTCAGGGTGGTGGGAATGTGGCTATCTATATGAAGTAACGGTGAATTCCAGATATTTTTGCTGCCTGGCACGGTGGTTGCTGAACTAGGTCGTAAGTCGGACCAATGGCGGTTCGAGCAACGCCGGGCAGCGCAGTGAAGCCCTGACCGGCAAACGGACAAAGGCGTCCATCCGCGTGTTCTCTCTCCTCTCACGCGGGTGTGACGCCTTTTCTTTTTTCTGAGGTCAAGGAGCATGGAATGTCCAAGCAAAAGCAATTCGAGGCACCCGATGCCGTGGCGGCGGAACGCCGCGAGTTCGTCAAATCCGCCGGCCTCCTGGGCTTGGGAGCAGCGCTCATGGGCCTGACTCCCGGTCTGCGTGCCGCCGCCTTTGCCGCCGGTTCCGACGCACCGGAAAAGACCGAGGTGAAGATCGGCTTCATTCCCCTGACCGACTGCGCCTCCGTGGTCATGGCCGCGGCCAAGGGCTTCGACAAGAAGTACGGCATCAAGATCGTGCCCACCAAGGAGGCCTCCTGGGCCGCCGTGCGCGACAAGCTGGTGAATGGGGAACTGGATGCGGCCCACGTGCTGTACGGCCTCATCTACGGCGTGCACCTGGGCATCGGCGGGCCGAAGAAGGACATGGCCAGCCTCATGACCCTCAACAACAACGGCCAGGGCATCACCCTCTCCAGCCAGCTGAAGGACAAGGGCGTCACCGACGGCGCCGCCCTGAAGAAGCTGATCAGCAGCGAGAAGCGGGAATTCACCTTTGCCCAGACCTTCCCCACGGGCACCCATGCCATGTGGCTCTACTACTGGCTGGCGGCCCACGACATCAACCCCATGAAGGACGTCAAGACCATCACCGTGCCGCCCCCCCAGATGGTGGCCAACATGCGGGTGGGCAATATGGACGGCTACTGTGTCGGCGAGCCCTGGAACGCCCGGGCCATCATCGACAAGGTGGGCTTCACCGCCGCCACCACCCAGGACATCTGGACCGACCATCCGGAAAAGGTGCTGGGCACCACCGCCGACTGGGCGGCCAAGCACCCGAAGACCGCCGTGGCCGTCACCGCCGCCATCCTGGAGGCTTCCCGCTGGATCGACGCCTCCCTGGCCAATCGCCGGGAGACGGCCGAGACCATCGCCGCCAAGGCCTACGTCAATACGGATGTGGACGTGATCCTGGACCGCATGCTGGGCCGCTACAGCAACGGCATCGGCAAGACCTGGGACGACAAGAACCACATGAAGTTCTTCAACGACGGCCAGGTAAATTTCCCCTACCTCTCCGACGGCATGTGGTTCCTCACCCAGCACCGCCGCTGGGGCCTGCTCAAGGACGATCCGGACTACCTGGGCGTGGCCAAGGCCATCAACCAGGTGGGCCTGTACCGCCAGGCGGCGGAGAAGGCCGGGGTGGCCGTGCCCAAGAGCGACCTGCGTTCCTCCAAGCTGATCGACGGCGTGGTGTGGGACGGCAAGGACCCGAAGAAATACGCCGCCAGTTTCAAGGTGCGCGCCTAAAAGCAACCGGCGGCCGTCCCGGCGGGGCCGGGGGCCGCCTCCATCCGTGCATGGGGGAATGATCATGACGACGATGACTTTGATTCAGGGCAACACCGCGCTGGCGGCCAGCCCGACGAACGATGCAACAGACCAGGGAGCAGCCGCCATGGCCATGAATGACAGCAGTGTGGGGAGCGGCCCGGCCGCCTCCGTGACGGCGGCCCCGGTGCCGCCATCGGCGCAGGAGCCGGCCCGGGCTGCCGCCGGCCGGCGCAGCAACGAGGCCCTGGTGGGTGTGCTCAAGGTGGTGCTGCCGCCCCTGATCGGCCTGGCCGTCTTCGTCGGCCTCTGGTACCTGGTCTCCATGACCAGCCCCCAGCTGCCCGGGCCGGCCAAGACCTGGGCCTCGGCGGTGCAGCTCTTTGCCGATCCCTTCTACCAGAACGGTCCCAACGACATGGGTATCGGCTGGAACATCCTCAACTCCCTGCAGCGTGTCGGCATCGGCTTCGGCATGGCCGCCCTGATCGGCATTCCCGCCGGCTTCCTGCTGGGGCGCTTCGATTTCCTCAACCGCATGATGTCGCCCATCATCAGCCTGCTGCGGCCCGTCTCGCCCCTGGCCTGGCTGCCCATCGGCCTGCTGGTGTTCAAGGCGGCCAACCCGGCGGCCATCTGGGTCATCTTCATCTCCTCCATCTGGCCCATGATCATCAACACCGCCGTGGGCGTGCAGCGCATTCCCAAGGACTACCTGAACGTGGCCCGGGTGCTGGACCTGCCGGAGTGGAAGGTGTTCACCAAGATCCTCTTTCCCGCCGTGCTGCCCTACATGCTCACCGGGGTGCGCCTTTCCATCGGCGTCGCCTGGCTGGTGATCGTCGCCGCGGAAATGCTCACCGGTGGCGTCGGCCTGGGCTTCTGGGTGTGGGACGAGTGGAACAACCTCAACGTCGAACACATCATCATCGCCATCTTTGTCGTCGGCCTGGTGGGGCTCCTGCTGGAGCAGGCCCTGGTGCTGCTGGCCAACCGCTTCAGCTACGAGGAGAAGTAAGCATGGAAAAATTCGTCCAGATCGAAGCCGTCGGCCAGACCTTCGATACCAAGAAAGGCAAGTTCGTCGCCCTGCGCGACGTGGATCTGTCCATCCGCCAGGGGGAGTTCATCGCCCTCATCGGCCACTCCGGCTGCGGCAAGTCCACGCTGCTCAACCTCATCGCCGGCCTCACCCGGCCTACGGATGGTGCTCTCATCTGCGACGGCCGGGAGATCGCCGGCCCCGGGCCGGAGCGGGGGGTGGTCTTCCAGAACCATTCCCTGCTGCCCTGGCTGACCTGCTTCGACAACGTCTACCTGGCGGTGGAGCGGGTTTTCGCTGCCAAGGAGGGCAAGGCCAAGCTGAAGCAGCGCACCCACGACGCCCTGGCCCTGGTGGGCCTGACCCACGCCGAGACCAAGTTCCCCCACGAGATTTCCGGGGGCATGAAGCAGCGGGTGGGCATTGCCCGGGCCCTTTCCATGCAGCCCAAGGTGCTGCTCATGGATGAGCCCTTCGGCGCCCTGGATGCCCTGACCCGAGCCAAGCTGCAGGACGAGCTGATGAAGATCTGCGATGCCACCCAGGCCACCGTGGTCATGGTCACCCACGATGTGGATGAGGCGGTGCTGCTGTCGGACCGCATCGTCATGATGACCAACGGCCCGGCCGCCACCATCGGCGAAATCCTCAGCGTGGACCTGCCGCGGCCGCGCAATCGCCTGGCCCTGGCCAACGACCCGAAATACATCGCCGCCCGGGCGGCGGTGCTGGAGTTCCTCTACGAGAAGCAGGCCCACAAGGAAGTGCTGGCAGCCTGAAGCGTGGTCCCGGGTCTCTGCCGCCGGGCGGCGATCCGGGGCTCACAGGCCGGATCGCCGCTGCCGGCGCAGGTGGGTGGAAGCGGCGCAAGGACTGCCGCAGAGTGCAGGAAGAAGGTGGGATTCGGCCGCCGGGGAGAGTAGAAGGCGCCGAATCCCGGCCGGCTTGGGGCCGGTCAATAGCGCCTCAGGCTCTGGGCGCCAAAGGGTGGCTGGTCTGGAAGTGCTGGTAGGTGCGGGATAGCTCGTTGGCCCGTTCCACTTCCCCGTGTTCCAGGGCGGTGGCGATGTTGTCCAGAAGCATGGAGTGCAGATCGCGCACCCCTTCTTCCGTATGCAGCAGGGTGTCGCACAGCTCGGCGGCGACGATGACGGGAATGTGCTCGTGTTGGGCGATGGCAGAAATTTCTTCCTGCTCCATGTCGCAGAAGTCGAGGCAGTCTTTTAAGGACAGCATGGGATTCTCCTCCTGTATTGCTAAGACGGTCTGTCGGCTCGGCCCCGGTGTTGCCGGTCGGGCGGCCAGGAAAGCATTTTGTTGTTGTAGGACCGTCCCCCCTTTGTGCGGGTGTAATGGGTGGGAGAACACCCTCATGTTAGTCCACTGGCGAAGATGTGCAAGGGGTCAGGGGCCCTGTGTTCATGCGGCTCTGCAGCAATTCCGCCAGGGCCTGGCGCAGGCGCCCGGCACAGGCAGGGGCCGACCATTCCAGCACGTATTCCCGGGCTTCCCGGGCCAGCCGCTGGCGTTGTTCTGGGTTCTGCAGCAGGTTGGCCAGGGCCTCGGCGAACTCCGCCGGATCGTCGGGCGGCGAGACGGCGCCCCGCGCCGGCATGAGGATGTCCCGGGTGCCCATGATGGAGAGGGCCACCACCGGCACCCCTTCGGCCATGGCCTCCAGCAGTACCAGGCCCTGGGTCTCGGTGCGTGAGGCGAAGACGAAGGCGTCGGCCGCCGCATAGCAGGCCGGCAGCTCGTCCCGGCGGTGCAGGTAGCCGACGAAACGGACCTTGTCGCTGGTGCCCAGGGCCTCCGCCAGCCGCCGCAGACCCGCCAGGGCCGGGCCCTCGCCGGCCACCACCAGATGCAGTTCCGGCAGGCGCAGCAGGGCCAGGCGGTGGGCCTGAAGGAGGAAGTCGATGTTCTTTTCCCCCGCCACCCGGCCGACGAACAGGGCCACCGGCGTTTCCGGCGCCAGGCCGAGGCGCTGGCGGAAGGCGGCGCCGTCGCCCTGGCCGAACTGTTGCAGGGGAATGCCGGTGGGCACCACCCGCAGAGGCGTGGTGACGCCGTAGCTTTGCAGGCGCTCGGCCATGGCGGTGGAGGGGACGATGACCCCGTCCAGGGCATTGCACTGGCGCCGGGAAAAGCGCCGGGTCAGCCCCCGCAGCATGCCCTTGGGCAGGAAGGGGATGTAGTGGTGGAAATATTCCTCGAACAGGGTGTGGTAGGTCTCGACGCAGGGAACCCCCAGCCGCTTGGCCAGGGCGGTGCCGGCGTAGTGGGCGATGAAGGGGGTCTGGATGTGGATCAGGTCGATGTCCATGCCCCGAAGTTGTTCCTCGTGGGCCAGGATGGTGCGCAGTTCCATGCGCCGGTCTTCCGGGTCCAGGGGCAGGCGATGGGAGGCGATGCGGATGATGCCGGGCTCGGCCTGGGCGCCCGGGTAGTCGGGCACCATGAGGGTGACCCGGTCCCCGGCGGCCTCGAATTCCCGGCGGAAAGTCTCGATGGAGGTGGAAACCCCGTTGATGCGCGGGAAATACACATCGGAAAGCATCAGTACGTGCATGGCGTCTTCCCAGGGAAAAATCCGACCATACGATGCGGGGGTTACGCTGCCGTTTCCGTTTTGTGGCAGGTTTTTTGCTGCATTTTTTTCCCGGCGCCTGTCTGCTTGCGCCGGTTAATCCAGCTTGTCAGCAACCCGTCATATTGCGGCTTGATGATTATGATTCGTATAATGCCTTTCGCTCTGTGTGGTGGTATCCGACCGTGACCGTGGTTTCTTCCCTTGTCCAGCCTCCAGCGCTGTTGCCGGACCTGCCTGTCTTCTCCCATGAAGACGGGCTGGACCTGTTGCACCAGTCCCTGCCCCTGCAGGAGAAGCTGGAACGGATTCACGACCACCTGCGCCAGTCCCTGCCATTCATCGACCGTATCGCCGTCGCCTCCTACGAGCCCCTGACGGACAACCTGAAAACCTTCCTCCATTCCAGCGACGGGGAAGCGCCCCTTTCCTTCTACGAGAGCAAGCTGTCGGCCTCCTCGTCCCTGACGGAAATCGCCACCTCCCGGCGCCCCCGGGTCATCAACGACATGGACGTGCTGTCCCAGGATCTGGTGCGGGAGCATTCCCGGCGGGTGCGCAGCAGCGGCTACGGCGCCAGCTACACCATGCCGGTGGCCCATAACGGCGCTCTCTACGGCTTTCTCTTCTTCAATTCCCGGCAGAAGTGGGTGTTCGACGCCCAGGCCCTGCACCACCTGAATATGGTGGGGCACCAGCTGTCCCTGGTGGTGGTCAACGAACTGGCCTGCCTGCGCACCCTGATGGCCTCGGTGCGCACCGTGACCCAGATCGCCCAGATCCGGGATTTCGAGACGGGGGCGCACCTGGAGCGCATGGCCCACTACTCCCGCATCATTGCCCAGGAAGTGGCACCCCGCTTCAAGCTGGACGATGCCTTCGTCGAGTACCTGTACCTTTTCGCCCCCCTGCACGACATCGGCAAGGTGGCGGTGCCCGATTCCCTGCTGCTCAAGCCGGGCCGGCTGGAACCCGAGGAGTTTGTGCAGATCCAGCAGCACACGGTGAAGGGGCGGCAGATCGTCGATTCCATGCTGGAAAATTTCGGCATCCAGGGCATGCAGCGTTCGGAAATGCTGCGCAACATCGTCCTGCACCACCATGAGTCCCTGGACGGCAGCGGCTATCCCCATGGCCTGCGGGGCGACGACATCCCGGTGGAGGCCCGCATCGTCGCCGTGGCCGACGTCTTCGACGCCCTCACCAGCGAGCGCCCCTACAAGGAGGCCTGGAGTAACGACCAGGCCTTTTCCATGCTGGCCGAGATGGCCGGGCGCAAGTTCGACCACGACTGCGTCGATGCCCTGCTGCGCAACCGCAGCGAGATCGACCGCATCCAGGGCCGGTTCGCCGAGGACTTCCTCGGCTGAGGGGTCGCCCCCTAGTGGGCGGTGCGGGAGAAGAGCTGGATCACGGCGACGCCGGCGACGATCAGCCCCATCCCCAGCAAGGCAGGAGCGTCCAGACGCTGGTCGTACACCAGCCAGCCGATGAGGGAGACCAGGGCGATGCCCACGGCCGACCACACGGCATAGGCGACGCCCATGGGAATGACCCGGAGGGTCAGGGAGAGAAAGTAGAAGGCGAGGCCGTAGCCGGCCACCACCACCAGGGAGGGCAGGGGCCGGGTAAAGCCGGCGGCGGCTTTCAGGGCCGAGGTGGCGATGACTTCGGCGACGATGGCGATGGCCAGGTGCAGCCAGTGCATGTCACAGACTCAGGCGTCCGCCGGCCAGGCTGCCGGCCATCTGCAGGCGGGTCACGGTGGGCAGCAGGTTGAGCCCGGTTTCCCGCTTCAGCGTTTCGGCCCGGGTCCGCAGTTCGTCCAGACCGACGGCGACCGGATTGCCGGATGCGGCGAAGGCAATGGCGTTGCCGCTGTCGCAGGAGGGGAAGACCAGGGCGCGGCCGTCGAAGGCCTGGCGCAGGCGTTCGGCGCTGGCGGCAAAGCCCCGGTTGCGTCCCAGCAGGTTGATGCTGAGCAGGCCGTCGGCCGTCAGCCGTTCCCGGCAGTGCTGGTAGAAGGGGGCGGTATCCAGGCCGCCGGCCCGGGCGTCGGGATCGAAGCCGTCCACCAGGATCAGGTCGTACTGTTCCTGGCTGGCGGCCATGAAGGCGGCGCCGTCATCGATGTGGATGGTCAGGCGTGCCGGGTCCTGGGGCAGCTTGAAGTGGAAACGGGCCACCAGCTCCACCTCGGGATTGATCTCCACCACGGTGATGCGGGTCTGGGGCAGGTGGCGGTAGATGTACTTGGTCAGGGAGCCGGCGCCCAGGCCGATCAGCAGGGCGTGGCGGGGCCAGGGCGTCTCCTGTCGCAGCAGCAGGCCGGCCATCATTTCCCGGGTGTAGGCCAGTTCCAGGTTCCACGGCCGGGCGATGCGCATGGCCCCCTGGACCCAGTCGGAACCGAAATGCAGATAGCGGACGCCGGCTTCTTCGCTGACGTCGATGTCATGACGCGGATGGCTCATGGGAGTGGTCGCTGGTCAAAGGGGCCACATCTTGGCCCGGATGGCCGCTTTTGGCTAGTCCCGGCGGGGAGCCGTTCCGCCTCAGTTGATCCGGGGCAGGCCGGTGCTTTGCACGGTGCGGGCCAGGGGCGGCGAGAGCTGGGAGAGGAAGTGGACCTGGATCAGCAGGCCTTCACCCGCCGTGCTGACGGCCAGCATGATGTCCCGGTAACGGGGGCCTTCGGGGCCGTTGAGAGGGTTCTCGTCGAAGACGCACAGGTCGATGCCGCTGCCCGGGGAAAAATCCTCCCGGTTCCTGGTCAGGGGGCCGAAGATGCGGGACTTGATGCCCATTTCCGCCAGCAGTGCCACCGCCCGGTTGGCCGCGGCGGCACTGCGCTCGCGGCAGAGCCGGTTGCGGTACTGCTGCCGCTTGTCGCCCGGGCCAAAGTCGCCGCCGGGCAAGGCTTCCTGAATCAATGGTGCCGGAGAGGTCATGGTGGTATCGCCTAGTTGAGCATGGCCATGGCCGAGAGGGTGAAAAATGCTCCCCCCAGGGCCAGTAGGACCAGCCAGGTGCGGCGATAGCTCTTGTTCAGCAGCGCGTCGATTTCGGCAAAGTCGAACAGGTGCCCGTCCTTGCCGGTGGTGACCGCTTCATTCCCTTTTCTGCCTTGCCGGTGGCGGCTCCGGTGTTTGGCCATGACTCCCTCCCGTATCTGTGGCGGATAAATCCATAACTGGGTACTCGAACTGCCAGAAGTGTCGTTTTAAGGTGAGTTGCAGGGGCTGTCATTGCCTGCGCCCAGGCTGCTGCGGCCGTGCTCGAGGATGTGCAGGCGCATCTTCGGCGTCAGCTGCTCCAGCCACAGGACGCGCACGCCCAGGGGGCCGGCCACGTCGCGGATGGTCTGGCCGACGGTGGAGGCCAGTTCCCCGTCCGCCGCCGCCGGTTCCACGATGCAAAGTTCGATGGGGGAGGGATAAGGCAGTTTTTTGCCGGGCTGGGTCAGTTTTCCGAAAACCCGGGCGGAAACGCCAAGATCCTTGAGGGCGTCCAGGGTCTGGTTGGCGGCCACCCGGCAACGCGCGTGGTGGATGCGGTCCCGGTAGGCCAGCACCTGGTCGATCTTGATCACCAGGGGTGAACCCTGGTCGTCCAGCCCCGTCAGTCTTGCGCTTGTGACTGGCATCGGCCGGCTCCTAGCGGAGAACAAAAAGCAGGGACATCAGTCCAAAAGAGGCGAGAAAGCCCGCGATCATGTACCAGGTGTGGCGGATGCACTGCCGCACCATGAGCTCCACCGCCTCCGGGTCCAGAGGGGGATGGGGGAACTGCTGCGGCTTTGTCGCGGAGGGCGGACTGCTGTTCTGCCTGGCGTTCATCGCGGGGACCTCACCTGTCGAAATGTTCTTTTGATCCTGATCTGCGTTCGGTGGTGGCTGGTGACCTGTTGCTATAATCGATTGCGAATATTCATCTGCCGCTTCCGGTCATCTTTTTCCGTGTTATATGCCGAAGAAATTGGGGAAGCAGTGCCCCGTCTCCCATCGCTGGAAACTGTCGCAACAGCGTGATTCAGGGGAAAAGCCCGTGTTTCTTCGGGATTACCTAAGGTTTACCCGGGTTGTTGGGCGGGGGAAAAAGGCGATACATTGAACTGCCTGCGGAGGCGCAGTGCCGGAGGCCGGCAAACTAGGCTGGCCGGCCTTCCTGTCTGTGCTCCCTTGAACAGTCTGGGAATCGGTGTCGCCGATTCTTGCTGTCTTGCTCTCCCGGTGCCCAGGTAACCCTTGTGCGAAAAGTCGGCATGGGCCGATTTTCCTGATAACAAAGGATAACTATGACCACGATAGTATTTAATGCCAAATATGGAATGTTGTCAATGCCATATTTGGATGCATACGGGTTGGCGCCCGGGGCCTTCATTAATTGTTAACAATCTGATTTATAAAAAGATAATAATGGCTCCTGGAATATTGCTTGGGCAAAGGTTGAAGGAAGTGCGGGCAGTCTTAGGCCTGAAACAGGTCGAGATATGTTCCATATCTGGTATTCCTTTGAGCACCTACCGCAAATACGAGATCGAACTGGCTCTGCCCGGCGCCGAAGCCATCGCCGGCCTGATCCGCGCCGGGATCAATGCCAACTGGCTGCTTACGGGCCAGGGCTCGATGCATCTGAACGACCAGTCGGTGCCGCCCGAATCCCTGCGCCTGGCCCGGGCCATACAGTCCGTGGAGGAGCGGCTGGCGGTCCTGGGGGCCACCATCCCGCTGCAGAAGCGGGTGCATCTGATCCTGCTGGTCTACGACCTGCTGGGGGAGGATGGGGAATTGAAGCCGGAGCGGGTCAACAGCCTGGTCGAGCTGGCCGTGTGAGAGGACAGCCGGCAGGCTGGGCTGCCGATAAGGGCCGGCTGGGGGCCGGCCCGGGGCGCCGTCAGGTGATCTTCACCACGATGTCGTGCAGGGTGTTGGCGCAGTTGGCCATGCGATCAGCAGCGTTGGAGAGGTGACGGTAGATTTCCCGCCGCTTGAACATGGTGATGTAGTCGTCGCCCTGGAAGAGGGCGGCGATGGCGCGGCGGTAGGACTTCTCCGCCTTGCGCTCGGCCTTGCGCGCCATGTCCGCATCGAGGGCGGCGGCGCCGGGCTGGGTGGCCAGCTTGGTGAAGCCGGCGACCAGAGCATCCACCCCTTCCTTCAGGTGCAGGGCCATTTCCAGATCGAACTTGTCTGGCGTCACTTCCAGCACGCTCATTTCACTGACCGTGGTCTTGCAGTAGTTCACCACCTCGTCCATGTCCAGGATCGCCCGGTAAATGTCCTCCCGGTCGATGGGGGTGGAAAAGGCCTCGTTCAAGGTGTGCAGGTTGCGGATCTTCAGCCGGTCCGCCTCGTGCTCGTCCTGGCGGATCTGCTGGCCGATGGCCGCATCGCCGGTCTCCATGTATTCCACCAGCAGGTTGGCCGTGTGGTTCACCTGGATCGCCTGTTCTGCCAGCAGGCGGAAGAAATCCGGCACCTTGGGAAAGACCCGGTCGAAGAGGCGGCGGAAGATGGGCTTCTGGCGGTCGTCGTCGTTGCTGTCCATGGTGGTTCTCCTTAAGCCGGCCCGAGGAACAGGCGCAGCACGGCGTAGATCAGGATGGCGGCCAGCGCGGCGCCGGGGATGGTGATGACCCAGGTGGTGGCGATTTCCTTGGCCTTGTTCCAGCGCACCGCCCGGGGCCGCTCCGAGGCGCCGATGCCCATGATGGAGGTGGCCACCACGTGGGTGGTGGAGACCGGGGCGCCGGCCAGGGAGGCGGCGAAGATGACGGCGGCCGAGGTCAGCTGGGAATTGAGGGCGTGCAGGGGGCGCACCCGGTAGATGGCGAAGCCCAGGGTGCGCACGATGCGCCAGCCGCCGGAAAGGATGCCCAGGGTGATGGCCGAGGCGCAGGCCAGGATGACCCAGAAGGGCACCGTGAAAGTGGGGATGAAGCCGCCCAGCAGCAGCACCAGGGTGAGGATGCCCATGCTCTTCTGGGCGTCGTTGGCGCCGTGGGAAAAGGCCAGGCCGGCGGCGGTGAGGAACTGGGCGCCCTTCAGGCCCCGGTTGGCGGCAGGCTTGGCCGCCAGCAGCAGGGCGTGCATCAGGCGCTGCACGGCGTAGCCGCACCAGAAGCCGATCAGCGGGGAGAGCAGCAGGGCCAGCAGGACCTTCATCACGCCGCTGACATGGCCGTTGTGGAACAGTTCGCGAAAGCCCCACACCACCTGGTCGGCGCCGGCGGACACCACCACCACGCCCACCAGCCCGCCCACCAGGGCGTGGGAGGAGGAGGAGGGAATGCCGCGCCACCAGGTCAACAGGTTCCAGACGATGGCGCCGAGCAGGCCGCACAGCAGGATGGTCAGGGCGCTGGCCGGATCGATGCCGTCGAGGCGGACGAAGGAGCCGATGGTGTTGGCCACCGCGGTGCCGCCCAGGAGGGGGCCGAGGAATTCGAAGATGCCGACGATGATCACCGCCTGGGCCGGGGTCATGGCCCGGGAGGCGATGACGGTGGCGACGATGTTGGCGGCGTCGTGGAAGCCGTTGGTGTAGTCGAAGCAGAGCACCACCACGACGGTGGCGACGGCGAGCCAGAAGAGGAGGTCCACGTTGTTGTTCTCATTGTGTCGGTGGTATGACGGACATTACCCCAGGATGGCCGTCCTGCAAATCCCCCGACCCGGTGCTGCGCCGCACCAGAAGCCGATCTTCAGCGCACGATGGAGAAGCCGACGCGGACCTGGGTCTCCCGTTCCCGGTTGTAGTCCAGCAGGCTTTCGCCGTAGCCGGAGAAGAGCTGGAAGTGGAGGAAGCCGCCGGCCCGGGCGAAGATGCTTTCCCGCAGCGGGTAGGAGAGGTCCAGCTGGGCGTTGCCCTTGCCCGCCGTGCCGCGCCGCACCTGGGCCGCCAGCATCCAGCCGTCGTCCTTGCCGTAGCGGGCGATCCAGTCGGCGTGGCCTCGGTAGCGGGCGATGTCCGGGTTGTCTTCCTTGTCCAGATAGCCGTAGAACTTGGGCGAGAAGCTGAGGCTGGTGCCGCCGTTGAAATCCCAGCGCCAGGTGGGCTGGGCGAAAAGCATGTCGATGGAGCGGGAACTGCTGCCGTCCTTGCCGTTGGATTCGTGCTCGTAGCCGGCCCGCAGGCGGGCGGGGCGCAGGCCCGAATTGCCTTCCCCCAGGTTCCACTGCCAGAACAGGCTGGGGCGGTAGCTGGTGTCGCGGAAGGGCTTGGATTCCTCCGCCAGGTCCCAGATGGAAGTCTGGGTGTAGCCGAAGTGCAGGTTGCGCAGCCAGGGCAGGGCCTGGCCGATGGCGCCGTCCGGCTCCACCAGGCGGTACTTGAAGCTCAGCTGAAAGCGGGCATTGACGCCGCCGCGGCTGCCCAGCACCAGGTACATGGGCTCGTTGGCGGAGATCACCGGCTCGTCCGGATAGTCGTTGGCGGCGACGCCTTCAGGCTGGGTTTCCGCCGCCGGTGCCGGTGCGCCGGGGGCCGGTGCCGCCGCCAGCAGGGCCAGGCGGTTGGAATCCCGGTCCGCCAGTTCGACCCGTACCAGGCCGGCGATGTCCTCCGGCAACTGGGCCAGGTAGGGGCGCCGGGCACCGTCGGGCGAGACGGCGCCGGCCGGCCGCAGGGGCAGGTTGAGGATGCGTTCGCCAACCACCAGGCGCAGGCTCATGGTGCCGGGCCAGCCTGCAGCCGCTGCCGGCTTGGCGATTTCCAGGCGCAGCGCCCGGCCGGCGGTGGCGTTTTCGTCGTCGCTGGCGATGAGCCAGGCGGGCGCCGCCTGGAGCGGGCCGGCGCCCGCCAGGGCGGCCAGCAGGAACAGGCGGGGAGCGGCGCTCATCTTCTTGGGGCGGCGGGAAGTCATGGCCGGATGATGGCAGAGGATGGCCGTCGGGCAAAGCCCCGACTGCCGTAAAAGCAGGTAATCAGGCCGGCGGCAGGTGCTTGTGCATCAGCACGGCGCTGCTCGGGCAGGTACTGCGAAACTGGGCGTGGGCGGCGATGCCGGCGGGGGCCTGGCTGCGGGGCGCCACGCTGTAGCCGAGGGCGGCGAACCAGTCCCGGGCCGTGGTGGTGAGGAGATAGACATCGGTGATGCCGGCCTGGGCCGCCTCGGCCTCCAGGCGGCCTACCAGGGCCTTCGCCAGCCCAGTGCCCCGGGCCTCCGGGCGGACGGCCAGGGAGCGCAGCAGGGCTGCCTGCTGCCGGTATTCCATGGCGCCGCAGGCCAGCAGCTCCTGGCCCCGACGATAGAGGCGGAAGGCCGGCATGAGGTCCGGGCCGAGATCGTCCGCGGCCAGGCCACAGGCCTGCAGCAGGGCTCGCACCGACTCCAGGTCGGGCTCGCCGCCGCGGCGGAAATCAGCTGCGGCGCTCATACCAGTCCTTGCTGCCGTTGGCGATGCGCACCACCAGCAGCATCACCGGCACTTCGATGAGCACGCCCACCACCGTGGCCAGGGCGGCGCCGGAGGCAAAGCCGAACAGGCTGATGGCCGCTGCCACCGCCAGTTCGAAAAAGTTGGAGGCGCCGATGAGGGCCGAGGGACAGGCGATGTTGTGCTTTTCTCCCAGGGCCCGGTTGAGGCCGTAGGCCAGGGCGGCGTTGAACAGCACCTGGATCAGGATGGGCACGGCGAGCAGGGCGATGACCAGGGGCTGGGCCAGGATGGCCTCGCCCTGGAAGGCGAAGAGCAGCACCAGGGTGGCCAGCAGGGCGGCCATGGACCAGGGGCCGATGCGCGCCATGGCCGCGTCAAAGGCCGCCGGGCCCCGGGCCAGCAGGGAGCGGCGCCAGGCCTGGGCCAGCAGCACCGGGATGACGATGTAGAGCACGACCGAGGTGATGAGGGTGGCCCAGGGGACGGTGATGGCGGAGAGGCCGAGGAGAAAGGCCACCAGGGGGGCGAAGGCCAGCACCATGATGCTGTCGTTCACCGCCACCTGGGACAGGGTGAACAAGGGGTCGCCGTTGGTCAGGCGGCTCCAGACGAAGACCATGGCGGTGCAGGGGGCTGCGGCCAGGAGGATGAGGCCGGCGATGTAGCTGTCGATCTGTTCGGCCGGCAGCAGGGGGGCGAACAGCTGGCGGATGAACAGCCAGCCGAGAAAGGCCATGGAGAATGGCTTGACCAGCCAGTTCACCAGCAGGGTGACGCCGATGCCCCGCACGTGCTGGCGCACTTCGCCGAGGGCGGAGAAATCCACCTTGACCAGCATGGGGATGATCATGACCCAGATCAGCAGGCCCACCGGCAGGTTCACCCGGGCCACCTCCAGCCGGCCGACGGCCTGGAAGAACTGGGGCAGGGCCTGGCCGAGGAGAATGCCGGCGACGATGCACAGGCCCACCCACAGGGTCAGATAGCGTTCGAAGAGGTTCATGGCTGGCCGGGGGGCCGGGCAGGGCTGGTTCATGGCGGGGCTTTCGTTGATGGAGCGGGGCTGGCGGTCAGGGCGGCAGGCCGGTCAGGGGAGGAGGTGGCCGATGCGTTGCAGTTCGGCCTTGAAGCGGTCCGGATCGGTCGCCAGTTGCTGCAGGGGCAGGGCGAAAAAGGCTTCGATGCGGTGGCGCAGGATGCGATAGGCCGTGGCGAAGGCGGCCTCGATTTCCGCCTCGCTGCCGCTGGCATGGGCCGGATCCTCCACCCCCCAGTGACAGCGCAGCGCCGGCCCCAGGTAGGCCGGGCAGGTCTCGCCGGCGGCACTGGCGCAGACGGTGATGACCAGGTCCGGCACTTCGGGCAGCTGCTCCCAGGACTTGCTGTGGCAGGCGGCGGTTGGGATGCCTTCCCGGGCCAGCAGGGCCAGGGAGCGGGGATGGACCTGGCCGGTGGGTTGGCTGCCGGCGCTCATGGCCCGCCAGCCGGCCGGGGCCAGATGGTTGAAGGTGGCCTCCGCCAGGATGGAGCGACAGGAATTGCCGGTGCAAAGGAAAAGGACGTTCATGGCTCAGGCTTGCTCCTGGTCGTTGGGCGGTTGCCCCTGCAGGGCCGGCAGCAGGGAGGGGGAACAGCCGGCCGCCTGGCCCAGGGCGGCACACTGTTCCGGGTGGCCGCCGCAGCACTCGGCGGTGAGGTAGGCGATCAGTTCCAGCATCAGGGGCAGGTTGGCCCGGTAGCGCTGGAAGCGCCCTTCCTGGGTGACGCTAACCAGCCCGGCCTGGGCCAGGCCCTTGAGATGGAAGGACAGGTTGTTGGGCGGCAGCCCCAGGGTGGCGGCAATTTCCCCCGCCACCATGCCGGCGGTGCCCTGCTTCACTAGCAGGCGGAAGGCCTTCAGGCGGATGCCGGAGGCCAGGGATTCGAAAACGGTGGTGGCGATGTCCTGGTTCATGCTGCAATTTTACAAGAACTATTGAAATATATGTGTGACGGTGGCAATGAAGGCGGGGATGGCGGCAGGGGCCGACGGTGAATGGCCCGTGCCGGCGGGCGGCGCAGGAGGAAAGATGGCCGGCAACTGGCTCGGCAGCCGGCCCCGCAAGCGGGGTGACCAATGGGCCGGCAAATGATCTGCTGGTTGGGCTGGGGCAGGGCTGGAGCAGCAGGCGTCTGGGCAAGGAAGTGTGTGGAAGTCGGTGACGGGTCACCGGCCACGCCAGGGGCCTTGCTGCGGATGCTCCGACGGCGCAGGGGCCGTCGGGGCGAGGGGCTCAGGCCGGGATGGGCTGCAGGGGCAGGTGGATTTCCACCTGGAGTCCGCCATCGGGGCGGTTGCTGGCCCGGATGCTGCCGCCGTGGGCCTGGATGGCGCGGCGGGCGATGGCCAGGCCCAGGCCGTAGCCCCGCTGCTGCTCCCGGTCGGCGCCGCGGAAGAAGGGGACGAAAATGGCGTCCAGTTCCGCTTCGGGCACGCCCGGGCCGGCATCGGCGACGCGGACCCGGAGGCTGTCCCCGTCCCGTTCGGCCTCCACCGTGACCCGGGTGCCGGGGGCGGTGTATTTGATGCCGTTGCGGATGACGTTTTCCAGGGCCCGGCCGAGCAGTTCCGGGCGGCCGCGGATGAAGGCCGGGGCCTCGCCGCAGCGGTCCTGGAAGTCCACGTGGCGGCCCTGGGCTTCGGCCTCGAAGGCGGCGTCGTCCACGATGCTGTGCAGCAGGGCCGGCAGGTCGATCTCGTCTTCCAGGGGACCGGAGGTGCCGGAATCGAGGCGGGCCAGGGTCAGCAGTTCATCCACCATCTCGTCCAGGCGCTGGGTTTCCCGCTCGATACGCTCCAGGGCGCCGGCGATGCGGCTGGGGTCCTGGTGCACCAGGCCCACCGCCGCCTGCAGGCGGGCCAGGGGGGAGCGCAGCTCGTGGGAGACGTCGTGGAAGAGGCGGCGCTGGGTGGCCATCAGGGCTTCCAGCTGCTGGGCCATGGCGTCGAATTCCTGGCCCAGTTCGCCGATCTCGTCCTTGCGCTTGGCGAACTCCTGTCCCAGGCGGGTTTCCAGGCGGCCGGCGGCGACGGCGCGGAAACCCTGGCGCAGGCGGCGGATGGGGCCGACGATGGTCCACGCCAGGAGGGCGCTGAAGGCCAGGCTGGCCACCAGGCCGGTGGCGATGAGCAGCCAGGGCAGGGGGGGCTTGGGACCCATGTTCCGGTGGGGCGGCGGCGGGCCGCCGGGTTCCCCCAGCAGGTGCGCTTCCGGCGGGCCGCCGCCGGGGCCGAAAAGGTCCTCCGGGCGGAAGGGGCCGCCGGGCATGAAGAGGAGAATGGGGGAACTCATGGAGCGCTGCGCCAGGCGCCAGGGGCCGGGCTGTCCGTCACGGATGCCCTGGCGGGCCTTGTCCAGCGCGCCTTCCGGGACCGGCCGGCCGAGGAGGTCCATCCCCTGGGCGTCTACGGCATAGATAGGTTCCGGATGGCTTTGCTGCCAGTCCCGCAGCAGCTGCTTGAGGGATTCCTCCCCGTCGTGCTGCAGCAGGCTGGCGGCGACGCCGAGCATGAAGGTCGGCGGCTGGCCGGGCCGGCTGCCCTGCTGCTGCTCGAATTCGGCGGAACGGTGCAGCCAGATGAGACCGCCGACGATGATGTTGGCGGTGAGCAGGGTCAGCCAGAAGGTGACGAAGAACTTCCAGAAGAGGCGGCTCAAACCCTACTCCCGGGTGAGCTGGTAGCCGATGCCGCGCACCGTCTGGATCCAGGTGCGGCCGTCTTCCCGCAGGCCCAGCTTGTGGCGGATGCTGCTCATGTGCACGTCGATGCTGCGGTCGAAGCGGCTCAAGGGCCGGCCCATGGCCTGTTCCGATAGGTCCGGCTTGCTCACGGCCTTGCCGGCGTTGCGGGCCAGGACCTGGAGCAGGTTGAATTCGGTGCTGGTCAGGGTCAGGGGCGCCTCGCCCCACTGGGCGGCGCGGCGGGCGGGCCACAGGGTCAGGGGGCCGACCCGGATCTGGGCGGGAATGTCGTCCGCGCTCTCCCTGGTCTGGAAGCGGCGTAGCACCGCCCGGATGCGGGCCACCAGTTCCCGCGGCGTGCACGGCTTCTGCACGTAGTCGTCGGCGCCCATCTCCAGGCCGATGATGCGGTCGATGTCGTCGCCCTTGGCGGTCAGCATGATCACCGGCATGTCGCTGGCGGCGCGGATGCGGGAGAGGGCGTCCATGCCGCTGGCCTTGGGCATCATCACATCCAGTACCGCCAGGGCGTAATCGCCGGAAAGGGCGGCGGCGGCCCCCGCTTCGCCGTCGTGGGCCAGGGTGACGGAAAAGTCCTCTCGCTCCAGATATTCCCGGAGCATGTTGGCCAGTTCGGTGTCGTCGTCTACCAGTAGCAGCTTGGTCATGCTTGTCTCGAATTAACAGGGGATTACGGACGCCATGATAGCCGCCGCAAGTGCCTCTCCGGCCTTGCGGTTACAAGTTTTACCAGCCTTTACAGTGGGCGAACCGCCCTTTACCGCCGCCGGTACGACCATGGCTCCATGTCGAGACCGCCACCTCCGTCACGGGGCAGCCAGCTTCCCGACCTTCCCACCGTTTTCCCCTGAGGAGTCCGATCATGAATCTGCGATCCACCGTTGTCTCGGCCCTGCTGGCGCTCAGCCTGGCCGCTTCTTTCTCCGCCCGCGCCGACGGCCCCATGGCCGCACCGGGCCATTGCCCCATACTGCCGCCCGAGGGCGAACACCGCCACGGCGATGGCATGGGCCCGGGGGGCTTTTCCGGCGCCGATTTCGGCCCGGCCATGCCTTTCCCCCGGGAGATCCAGCTGAGTGAGGCCCAGAAGGACAAGCTGTTCGACCTCTTCCTCAACCAGGCCCGGGTCATGCGCGACAAGGGCAAGGCCCTGCAGAAGGCCGACGCGGACCTGCGCGCCGCCGCCGGGGGCGACGAAAGCCGCCTGCGCAGCCTGGTGGATGCCCGGGCCAGGGCCTGGGCGGAAGTGACCCTGCTGCGCCTGCGCGGCGAACGCCAGGCCCTGGAGGTGCTGACGCCGGAACAGCGGCGCCAGGTCGAGGAACTGCGGCAGAAGCGGGATCGGCAATGGGAATCCGGCCGGGGTGGCGAGCCTGTCTCTCCGCGCGACGGTCGTCCCGAATCCCGGCCCGAACCCCGCCGGAGCTGACATGGCCTTGCGCAATCCTCCCTTCGTGCCGCGCCGGCGCTTCCTCTCCCTTGGTGGCGGTGCCCTGCTGCTGAGCATGCTCGCCGCCTGCGGCAATTCCCGGCCCCGGCCCGACGACAGCGCGGAACGGCGCCTGGCCGAGCGGGGTTATCGCCCGGAACGGCATTTCGGCAGCGAAAGCCTGCGCCAGACCTGGTTCCTGGAGGAGGACAGCGTCGATGTGGCCCTGCTCATGCCCAGGGAAAGCGGCCCCTTCCCCCTGCTGCTCTACATGCCGGGCCTGGGGGAGAGTGCCGATGCCGGCCTGGCCTGGCGCCAGCAGTGGGCGGAGGCGGGCTATGGCGTGCTCTCCCTGCAGGGTGAAGAGCAGGGGCCGGCGGCCCTGCGCAGCGAACGGGCGCGCAATGCGGATTTCCAGAACCTGGCCCGGGAAGCCTTTGCCCAGCCTGCCCTGCAACGCCGGGCGCGCCTGGTGACGCGGGTGCTGGCCGAAGTCCGCCGGCGCCAGGGCGCCGGCCAGGGGCCCTGGACCCGCCTCGATGCGGGCAGCCCGGTGCTGGCCGGTTACGACCTGGGCGCCCAGACGGCCCTGGCTTTGGCCGGGGAACGGGGGCGCAACGGCACCGCCCTGGTGCCGCCCCTGGAGCGGGTGGCGGCGGTGCTGGCCCTGAGCCCCCATGTGGACGGCCTGGCCGGCGGCTTCGCCCAGCGCTACGGGGCGGTAACCGCGCCGGTGTTGCTGGTGACCGGCTCCGACGACAGCGACAGCTATGGCCTGGTGACCAATCCGGCGGCACGGCAGGCGCCCTTCCGCTATTTGCCGGAAGGCCGGGCCACCCTGCTGCTGCTCTACGGCGCCAACCACCGCCTCTTTGCCGGTGGTGCGGATGACGCTGGGGCAACGGCTGGCAAGGGGGCTCCCGATGGCGCATCCGGCGGTGCCGGTGGTGGCATGGGCGGCGGACGGGGTGGCGGCATGGGTGGCCCCGGAGGCGGCATGGGCGGTCCCGGTGGTGGTATGGGTGGTGGTCCTTCCGGCGGCATGGGTGGGCCGGGTGGCGGCATGGATGGTGACGATCGCGGCGGTCCGGGCATGGGCGGCGGCAACGACGGCAAACGCCAGCGCCTCTACGTTCAGCACGTCAGCACCGCCTGGCTGGACGAGCAGGTGCGGCAGGACCCCATCGCCCGGGAATGGCTGGAACGCAATGCTCCCGCCTGGCTCGACGAAGCCGCCCGGCTGCAACGGCGGTGAGCGGCAATATTCTCCAGCCATTCGGCAAGTATTGCCGTTTATGTACGATGGTCTGGTTTTGTCGATTGTTAAGTTTTGTTAAGCATTTCAATTTATTGATTTATAAAGAATCGTTGTTTTTGTTAGTCGTATCTGAGTGGCTAGGTAGAAGCCTTTTCCGGCGCTTCAATCTTTCAAATACTCACGGTTTTTCGACGATCGGATTTCTCTTAACCATTCTTAACCATCATTTACCTTTTTAGGCCTAAATTCAGGCCTTTTCAGGCCGAATCCTTGCGTAGGAACTGTAGCGACGGAACTCCCGGTGGCAGTTGTTCTTTGCCCATGACGGCGAGACCGTCCATTGCATGAATCCGCTTGAGTCATTCCCTGAAAGGAACTGTCATGTCCAGCATTTCCAGCGTAGGCAGCAGCGCGGCGCAATACGCCGGCATCAGCAGCCATCGGCGTCCCGATCCGTCGAAGATGGTCGAGGATATTTTTTCCAAACTCGATACCAAGGGGCAGGGTTACCTGGAGAAGAGCGATCTGGAGTCCGCCCTCAGCGGTCTCGGTTCCGACTCTTCGGCCAGCGTGGACGACGTCTTCAGCACCCTGGACGGGGACGGGGACGGCAAGGTCACCAAGGACGAGATGTCCTCCACCCTGCAGAAACTGGCCGACGAACTGGACAGCCAGTTCAACGCCAGCCGCATGAGTGCCGCCCAGGGCGGCGGCATGCGCCCGCCGCCGCCTCCGCCTGCAGAAGGCGAAGAAGACGAGGGCTACACCCAGGACGAACTGAGCGCCATCGCCAGCTCCACCGACGACACCAACCTGTCGGAACTGATGAACAGCCTGGCCGCCAACTTCGATGCTGCCGATGCCAACGGCGACGGCAAGGTGACCCAGCAGGAAGCCATGGCCTACCAGGAGTCCGCCGATGCCGCCGGTTCCGGTAGCACCACGGCTGCGGCCAACGGCATGCCGCCCCCGCCTCCCGGTGGTCGCGGTGGCGACGAAGGCCTGACCCTGGATCAGGAGAAATCCATGGCCAGCGACACCTCCGACAGCAAGCTGTCGGAACTGCTCAACACCATCTCCAGCAACTTCGATGCGGCCGATGCCAATGGCGACGGCAAGGTGACCCAGCAGGAAGCGATGGCCTACCAGGAGTCCACCCAGACCTCCAGCGACAGCTCCTCCTCCAGCGATTCCGGCAGCACTTCGGCCTCCAACGAAGCTGCCGTGCTGAAGCGGATCATGGACCTGGTGCAGTCCTACGGCAGCGGCAGTGGCAGCAATTTCTCCCAGCTGCTGAGTTCCATTTCCACCTCTGCCTGAGCGGCCTGCTGCCGCAAAAAAAGGGCGCCCTGGCGGGCGCCCTTTTTTCATGGAGTGTTCCATCCCCGGCGAGCAATTCTGTCGCCATGGGACGGGCCCGCCTCAGCCCTGCCTTTCCCGGGCCCGGCGCACGGTGACGCTGTCGCCGCCGATGCCCCAGTTGTCCGTGTCCACCTCGTCGATGGTGACCACGGTGGTTTCCGGGTTCTTGCCCAGAATGTCCCGCAGCAGCAGGGTGACGCCCTGGATCAGGGTGGCCTTCTGCTCGGCGGTGGCACCCTCCCGGGTGATCTTGATATTTACGTAGGGCATACGGCGTTCCTTCTGACAAAAAAACGGGTCTGGCTGCCGACCCAGGCGCCCAGGCTGACCAGCACCAGGCCGGCCATCAGCCAGGGGGACAGGGGCTCGCCCAGGAGCGGGGCGGCGGCGGTGCCGGCGATGGCGGGAATGAGGGCCATCAGGGTGCCGACCTTGGTGGGGCCCAGGATGGCCACGGCGCGCATGAAGAACATCATGGCCACGATGACCGCCAGGACGCCCTGGTAGGCGGCCTGCAGGGCAATGGTGGAGAGGCTGGCGGCGGCCAGGTTGTGTGGCAGCCACAGCACGTAGACCGGCAGGTAGAGGGCGGCCGAGACCAGGCCGACGCCCAGGGTGGCATCCCAGGGGGCCACCTGCCAGCGCCGCACCAGCACCGTGTAGATGGCCCAGGAGAGGCTGGAGGCCAGGATCAGCAGGTCGCCGCGCCAGTCGCCGACGCTGCTGCCGAAGCTGTCCGTGGCCAGGCAGGCGATGCCGGCGGCGATGCCCACCAGGCCGAGCCAGCGCTGGGGCGAGGGACGTTCCCCCAGCACCAGCCAGGCCATCAGGGCCACCAGGAAGGGCAGCATGCCGGGCAGCAGCACGGCGCCGTGGGCGGCGGAGGTGAGCTTGAAGCCGGCATAGACCAGGACGCCGTAGCCGCAGCCGCCGGTGACGGCCAGGATCACCATGCGCCAGCTGAAGTTCAGCCGGGGCCGCCGCCACAGCCACACGGGCAGGAGGATCAGGGCGGCGGTGCCGAAGCGCAGGGCGGTCACGTCCCAGGCGGTGAGGGGGCTCTTGCCGCCCAGGCGCGAGACGAGGATGAAGCCGGACCAGACGGCGACGGTCAGGGCGGCGTAGAAATAGCCGCGCCGGAGATGCTGGTTGTCCATGGGTTGTCTCCTGGGGTTGGGGTGTTTTTATGGTCTTGCCAGGAGCACTGTAGCGGCGCATCATGTTCTTGAAAAATGAATTATTAAGATTTTTATATTCTTCTTTTGAGATTTGAATCATGGCCCCGAACAAGGGGCAAGGAGCGGCATTCATGGAACTGGCAGACCTGCACATCTTCCGCACCGTGGTGACGGAGGGCGGCATCACCCGGGCGGCGGTGCGCCTCAACCGAGTGCAGTCCAATGTCACCACCCGGGTGCGCCAGCTGGAGGCGGACCTGGGGGTGGAGCTGTTCGTGCGCGAGGGGCGGCGCCTCAACCTCTCCGCCGCCGGCCGCCAGTTGCTGGCTTATGCGGAGCGCCTGCTGGACCTGGCCGAGGAGGCCCGCCACGCGGTGCAGGACGCCACGCCCCGGGGCCGCCTGCGCCTCGGCTCCATGGAGAGCACGGCGGCGGTGCGCCTGCCCGGGCCCTTGGCCGGTTTTCACCGGGCCTATCCGGAAGTGCGTCTGGAACTGAGCACCGGCGACACCCGCCGCCTGGTGGCCCAGGTCCTGGCCGGCGAGCTGGATGCCTGCCTGGTGGCCGAGCCGGTGGACGACCCGCGGCTGGAGAAGCGGGCCCTGTTCGAGGAAGAACTGGTGATCGTCACCGAGGCCGGCCACGGCCCGGTGCACTCGGCCCGGGACCTGGCGGCCAGCACCATCATCACCTTTGCCCCCGGCTGCGCCTACCGCAAGCGCCTGGAAGACTGGTTGGCCCGGGACGGCATCCTGGCGGAACGGGTGGTGGAGGTCTCCTCCTACCACGCCATCCTCGGCTGCCTGGTGGCCGGCATGGGGGTGGCCCTGCTGCCCCGGGCGGTGCTGGAGAACTATCCCGGCGCCGACCTGCTGGCGGCCCATCCCCTGCCCGGGCGCAGCGGCCTGGTGAATACGGTGGCCCTGTGGCGACGCGGCGCCGCCATCCCCGCGGTCAGCGCCCTGGTGGAGCAGCTGGCCGGCAGCGTCGATCAAAGTCTGGAACAGGCCGCCTGAGGCGGCTGGGAGTCGGAAATGAGCGGTTTTGAAAACTTTCAGAGCGATGCCAACGAACTGGAGACGGAAATCGTCCGCCGCGGCATCGTCCTCGGCATCGACTGGAACAACGAGACCCAGGTGCGCCTGCTGGCCCGGGAGGCCCTGGACCATGCCCGGGATGCCAGCCGGGCGGCAGCCGCCTGCTGCAACCACCAGGAACAGGCCAAGGCCGAGCTGTTCGCCTTTGCCGCCCTGATGCTGCGCACCATGCAGGAAAGCGCCGAAGAGGGTGTGCTGACCCACGGCGGGCCGGCCTGGAAGGCCTTCGCCCGGGCCCTCTGGGCCGAGTCGGGCCAGGGCAACCGGGCGGGCGGCCAGCCGCCGGCCTGAGGCAGTTGCCGCCCTAGGTGCGGAAGCGCTGCACCAGGGCGTCGAGGCGGCTGGCGATCTGCTCCACCGCCTCCGCCGTTTCCGCCGTGTTCTTCATGGCGGCGCTGGTTTCCTCCACCATCTGGGCGACCTGCTCCACCCGCTGGGCAATGCTGGTGCTGGCGCTGCTCTGTTCCATGGTGGCCTCGGCCACGTCGCGCACCCGGTACAGGGTCAGTTCCGACCCTTCGCGGATCTGGCGCAGGGACTGGGCCGCCTCCTCGGCCAGGGCGACGCCGCTCTCCACCTGGGGCAGGGCCGCCCCCATGGCCTGCACCACCATGTCCGTGTCGGTCTGGATGTGGCTGATCATCTGTTCGATCTCCACCGTGGCCTTGGCCGTCCGTTCCGCCAGCTGCCGCACCTCGTCGGCCACCACGGCGAAGCCCCGGCCCTGTTCCCCGGCCCGGGCTGCCTCGATAGCGGCGTTCAAGGCCAGCAGGTTGGTCTGGGCGGCGATGGCGCTGATCACCGAAGCGATGCCGGAGACTTCCCGGGTCTGGGTTTCCAGGTCCCGGATACGGCCCGAGGCGTCGCTGACGGTGCCGGCGATGGCCTTGATGGCGCCGCTCGCATTGGCCACCCGGGTTTCCCCCTCGGCCGCCAGCTGGGCCGATTCGCTGGAATTGCGTTCCGTATCCCGACTGTTGTCGGAGATGTGATTGATGCTCACGGTCAGTTCCTCGATGGCGGCGGCCATGGCGGACGTGGCGTCGGACTGCTGTTCCCCGGCCAGGGATACTTCCCGGGCGGCGGTGCTGATGCGCTCGGCGTTGTGGGTCAGCTGGCTCGAATTGCTGCCGATCTCCTTCACCACCTGGCGCAGGGAGGCCACCATGTGGCTGAAGGAAGCCAGCATGGACCCGGCCGGCGCCGTCTCGACCCGGACCGTCAGGTCGCCGTCGGCCGCCTGGCGCATGAGGTCGATGGCCACACCCGGTTCCCCCCCCACCTGCTGCAGCACGCTGCGGCCCACCAGGTAGGTGCCGGCGGCGACCAGGGCGAGCAGCACCAGCGCCATCAGGGAATCCTCGAGGGTCCGCTGGCGCACTTCGGCCTGCACGTCGTCCAGGTAGATGCCGCTGCCGACCACCCAGCCCCAGGGGGCGAACAGCTTCACGTACTGCAGCTTGTCCACCGCCTTCTCCGCCGGCTGGCCGGGGTGGGGGAAGAGGGTCTCGACAAAGGCGCCGTCCGGCTGCTTGATGGCGCCGTCGATGATGATGCGCAGGGTCGGCCGGCCCTTGACGTCCCGGACCTCGCCAGTGACGTCCTTGCCTTCCCATTCGGGGCGGATCGGGTGCATCACCGTCACCCCTTCCGGGGTCCAGATGTGGAAATACTCGGAGCGCCCGTCGGCGCCGCCGTAGCGGGCCATGCGCACGCTTTCGGCGGCGGCCTTCTGGGCCTCGCTGCGGCTCATCTTGCCGGCCTTCTCCAGGGCCTGGTAGCCGGCGATGATGTTGTAGGCCGCTTCCACGGCGGCCCTGACGGTCTGTTGGTGGCCCTCGTGGAGGTCCCGGCTGACGCCCAGGGCTCCGAGGATGGTGATGGTGCCCATGCCGAATACCGCCAGGGCAATCAGGATGAACATCCGGCTCTTCAGGCGCAGATTGGCAAACACGATGGTAGTCTCCTCCGGTGGGACTGCAGGACGGCGTCCCCGTGGCGGGGATCTTGTCGATGCGGTGGAGGATGCCAGCGGAAAAGGCGCGTGCCAGCTCGGGTAACGCCCCGGTTAGGCCCTAGGTGATACCCCAGTTCCCCTGCTTTTCATCTTTGGCAAAACTGCACGAACTTGTCGCAGGAGCGTCGCGAATGGAAGGACGGACCGTTGTACCCGTCCCCGGCCGGGCCGGAGACGCCGGTTTGCGGCATGGCCGCTACGGCCTGCCGTCGCCCTGATGCCGTTGCCGTAAAATTCCGAGCGCACCCCCCTTGCTGGAGCCCATGCCATGACCGATTCCGTTGCCCCCCCGTCTTCCTCGCCAGCCTGCGATCCGGAAGGGCTGTTGCGCATGCTCAACGGCGACCGGGACAGCGTGCGGGATCTGGTGCAGACCTTCCTCGACAACTTCCCCCAGCTGCTGGGCGAGCTGGACCAGGCCATGGCCGAGTCGGCCGAGTCCGGCATGCCGGAGCCGTTGCGCCGCACGGTGCATCGCATCAAGGGGGTTTGCGCCATTTTCGCCACCGGGCGCATCGTGGCGCGGGCGCGGGAGATCGAGGCCCTGCTGCTGGCCGGGGCGGTGCCGGCCGGGGTGGATGAAAGCGCCCTGTGGCGGGAGGAACTGCAGCAGGTGGCGGCGGAAATGACCGCCTTCAACCGCTCCCTGGCAGCCGTGGACGACTGAGGGGCGGCCGCGCTTAGGAGACCATGCCGTGCTGCATCGCATAGCGGGTCATGCCCGCCACATCCCGCACGCCGAGGCGCTCCATCAATTGGGCCCGGTGGAATTCCACGGTCTTGGGGCTGATGCTCAGTTCCCGGGCGATTTCCTTGGTGGTGCGGCCCAGGGCCACCAGCCGCAGGATCTGCTCCTGGCGCGGCGTCAGCTGGGGCGGCGGCAGCATTTCGCGGCGGTCCGTGCGCATGGCGTCCAGCAATTGCTGCTGGATTTTCGGCGACAGGTAGCAGCTGCCGTCCATCACCTTGTCCAGGGCCAGCTGCAGCTCGGCGAGGACGAAATCCTTGAGCAGGTAGCCGTGGCACCCCGCCTCCAGGGCCGCCTCCACCACCTCGCGGCGGTCGATGCCGGAGAGCACCATCAGCTTGGTTTCCGGCGATACCGTGCGGATCTGGCGCATGGCCTCGATGCCCGACAGGTTCGGCATGTCGATGTCCAGTACCGCCACGTCGGGTTTCAGGGCCTGGGTCCGTTCCAAGGCTTCCAGGCCGTCGGCGCATTCGGCCACCACCACGTATTCGGGCAGGGTCTGGATCAGGGAGCGGATGCCGGCACGCACCAGCAGTTGGTCGTCGGCGAGCAGCAGGCGGATGGCAGGCATTGTGTCCGTCATAGGGGCTGGCAATCGGATGGGGGCCGTTGGAGGGATGGGAACCTGATGGCCAAGTGTAGCATCCTGTCAGGTGCCCGGCATGTTCCCACAGGCCGCGGCGGCCCGGCAGGAACTTATGCACAATCGGCCCGGGGGGGCGGTTCCATAATGGGCGCATCTGCCATCGCCAATGTAGCCGGGAAGGTCGCGCCGTGGAGCTGAATCTGGTCGTCATCGACGATTCCGAAATCAACCTGACCCTGTTCCGCGTCCTCGCCGAACGGATCGAGGGGGTGCGGGTCCGTGGCTTCCTTTCCTCCAGCGAGGCCCTGGCCTGGTGCGAACAGGGGCAGGCGGACGTGGTGGTGGTCGATTACATGATGCCGGCGCCGGACGGCCTGGAATTCATCCGCCACTTCCGCCAGCTGCCGGGCATGGCCGAGGTGCCGCTGATCATGGTCACCGCCAACAACCTGCGGGACGTGCGCTGTCGTGCCCTGGAGCAGGGGGCCTCCGATTTTCTCAACAAGCCGGTGGACAAGGACGAGTTCCTCGCCCGGGTGCGCAACATGTGCGCCCTGCGCCGCAGCCAGCGGCAGCTGGCGGACCGGGCGGCCTGGCTGGCGGAGGAGGTGGCCAAGGCCACCGCCGGCCTCCTGGAGCGGGAGCGGGAGACCACCGTCTGCCTGGCCAAGGCCGCCGAATACCGGGACCCGGAGACGGGCGCCCACATCCTGCGCATGGCCCACTATTCGGTGCTCATCGGCCGCCAGCTGGGGCTGGCGCCGGCGGAGCTGGAGATGCTGCTGGAAGCGGCGCCCATGCACGACGTGGGCAAGGTGGGGACGCCGGACCTGATCCTGCTCAAGCCCGGGCGCCTGACCCCGGCCGAATTCATGATCATGCAGCAGCATGCCGAGCAGGGTTACGAGATACTGCGCCAGGCCCGTTCCCCGGTCCTGGCGATGGCGGCGGTGATCGCCCGGGCCCATCACGAGAAGTGGGACGGCAGCGGCTATCCCCAGGGACTCAAGGGCGAGGCCATTCCGCTCCTGGGGCGCATCGTGGCGGTGGCGGACGTCTTCGACGCCCTGACTTCGCCCCGTCCCTACAAGCAGGCCTGGCCCCTGGCCCAGGCCCGGGAATACCTGGAGCAGAATGCCGGCAGCCATTTCGACCCCCGCTGCGTCGAAGCCTTCCTGGCGGCGTGGGACGAAGTGCTGGCAATCCGGGAGCGCTTCCAGGACCAGTAGCATCGAGAGAAGACAAGAAAAGAGCAGAGGAGGAATCAGTCATGCGCGTTCTTCAGATCCACCTTCCCGTGGCCCGGGAGCCGGCCCACATCCGGGCCGCCCTGGCGCCCCTGCAGGCCATCGAGCCCCAGCTGCTGCTGGTGTTCTTTGCCGCCGAACGTCTGGCCGATGGCGCTTTCACCGCTCTCCTGGCCGAAGTCTTTCCCGGTGCCCTGCGCATCGGTTGCAGCACTGCCGGCGAGATCGTCGGCGAGGAAGTGTGCGAAGGCAGCATCGTCGTCACCGCCGTCCATTTCGACGCCACCACGGTGCGGGAGGTGACCACGGAGCTGGCCTGCATGGCCGATTCCGGTGCCGCCGGCGAGCGCCTGGCGGCCCAGTTGCCGGGAGAGGGGCTGCGGGCGGTGCTGGTCTTTGCCCAGGGCGTGGCCATCAACGGCAGCGCCCTGGTGGCCGGCATGAGCCGCCAACTGCCGCCCGGCGTGGCCGTCAGCGGCGGCCTGGCCGGCGATGGCGGCGCCTTTTCCCGCACCTGGGTGCTGTCGTCCCAGGGCGTGGCCGAGCACCGGGTGGTGGCGGTGGGGCTCTACGGCCAGGCCCTGCGGGTGGGCCACGGCTCCTTCGGCGGCTGGGAGCCCTTCGGCCCGGCGCGCAAGGTCACCCGCTGCGAGAACAACGTGCTCTACGAACTGGACGGGGAGCCGGCCCTCGACATCTACAAGCGCTACCTGGGCGAATACGCCCGGGACCTGCCCGCCTCGGGCCTGCTCTTCCCCTTTTCCATGGCCGACAAGGACCGTTCCAGCGTCGGCCTGATCCGCACCATCCTGGGGGTGGATGAAGCCTCCGGTAGCCTCATCCTGGCCGGCGAAATCGATCCGGACGGCTACCTCAAGCTCATGCACGCCAATCCCAATGCCCTGGTGGACGGGGCCCAGCGGGCGGCGGAAATGGCCCGGGCCATGGTGCCCGGGGAGGCCCTGGCGATCCTGGTCAGCTGCGTCGGACGCAAACTGGTGCTGGGCGGCCGGGTGGACGAGGAGGTGGAGGCGGTGGCCGATGTCTTCGGCCGCAACTGCACCCTCACCGGCTTCTATTCCTACGGCGAGATCAGCCCCTTCAATGCGGCCCCAGGCGCCGTTGGCCCCGATTCCTGCCGCCTGCACAACCAGACCATGACCATCACCCTGCTGACCGAGGTCTGAGGGCCATGCACCGCCTGCTGCTGCGCCAGTTGAAAGGCTCCCTCGGGGTGGCGGGCGAGGCGGAACTGCAACCCCTGTGCGACAAGCTGCTGCACCTGGCGGCCCGGGAGGACATCGCGCCGGATGTGGCGGTGGCCCTGGCGGGCCTGCCGGCCTTCCTGCGCCGGGTGGGGGAGGCCTATGCCCAGGCGGAGCGGGACCAGGCCCTGCGTACCCGCAGCCTGGAACTGTCGTCGGAGGACCTGAACCGGGCCTATGCCCGCCAGGAGCAGGAACTGGTGGCACGGGAGCAGTCCATCGCCTCCCTGCGGGAAACCGCCAACCGCCTCCTCGGCCAGATGGGACTGCCGGCCCTGAGCCCGGAGGATGCCAGCCTGGAATCCCTCTCCCAGCTGATGGACACCCTGGTGCGGGAGCGGGAGTCGAGCCGCATCCGCCTGCACCAGGCCCATTCCAGCCTGGAGCAGCAGAAGTTCGCCCTGGACCAGCACGCCATCGTCAGCGTCACCGACGTGGAAGGCTTCATCATCGAGGCCAACGACCGCTTCTGCGAAATCAGCGGCTATTCCCGGGAGGAACTGGTGGGGCGCAACCACCGGGTGGTCAAGTCCGGCATCCATCCCCCCGCCTTCTACCAGGAGATGTGGGACACCATCGTCCATGGCCGGGTGTGGCAGGGCGAGGTCTGCAACCGCAGCAAGGACGGCCGCCTGTATTGGGTCAGCGCCACCGTGGTGCCCTTCTTCGACGACCTGGGCGTGCCCTACCAGTACATCGCCATCCGCACCGACATCACGGCGCGCAAACTGGCCGAGGCGCGCCTGGACGAGCAACTGCACTTTTCCCGCCAGGTGCTCGACACCCTGCCGGTTCCCCTCTATTTCAAGGACACCCAGGGCCGTTACCAGGGCTTCAACAAGGCCTTCGCCGATTTCTTCGGCATCGAGCCGAGCCTCTGGATCGGCCGCCACGTGCGGGACCTGCTGCCGCCGGAACTGGCCGAACAGCACGTGGCCCGGGATGAGGAGGTGTTTGCCCGGGGCGGGCGGCAGAGCTACGAAATCGAGCTCATCACCCCTGCCGGCGCCCGCTACGACACCCTCTACAACAAGGCGGCCCTGACCCGGCCGGACGGCAGCGTGCGCGGCCTGGTGGGCACCATCATGGATATCTCCGAGCGCAAGCGCTGGGAGGCGGAAATCCTGCGGGCGAAGGAGGCGGCCGAGAATGCCAACCGGGCCAAGAGCGACTTCCTGGCCAACATGAGCCACGAAATCCGCACCCCCATGAACGGGGTCATCGGCATGACCGAGCTGGCCCTGGATACGGAGCTGACCGAGGAACAGCGGGACTATCTGGAAGCGGTACAGATGTCCGCCAACGCCCTGCTGTCGATCATCGACGACATCCTGGACTTCTCCAAGATCGAGGCCGGGCGGCTGGATGTGGAACTGATTCCCTTCGACCTGGAGAAGGTCTGCGCCGATGCCCTGCGCACGGTGGCGGTGCGGGCCGACCAGAAGGGCCTGGAACTGCTGGCCCGGCGCGGTCCCGGGGTGCCGCGGCGATTGCTCGGCGATCCGGGGCGCCTGCGCCAGATCCTGCTCAATCTGCTGGGCAACGCCATCAAGTTCACCGAGCGGGGCGAGATCGAGGTGGCGGTGGAACTGGCTGAACCCGGGGCGGCGGGGCAGGTGCTGTACTTTTGCGTCAGCGACACGGGCATCGGCATTGCCCCGGAAAAGCAGGAGCACATCTTCGAGGCCTTCGCCCAGGAAGACAGTTCCACCACCCGGCGCTTCGGCGGCACCGGCCTGGGACTGACCATCTGCAGCCGCCTGTGCGAACTGATGGGGGGGCGCATCTGGGTGGACAGCGTGCCCGGCCAGGGCAGCGCCTTCCATTTCACCCTGCAGCTACCGACGGACGGGGCGGCCGCGCCAGAACCGGAACGCCGCCTGTCCGGCAAGCCGGCCCTACTGCTGGTGGTGGCCAATGCCCGCCAGCGTTGTCGCCTGCAGGGGCTGCTGGCGTCCTGGGGGGCGACGGTGGTGGCTGCGGCCAGCGGTGCCGAAGGGCTGGCCTTGCTGGAACAGGGGCAGTGGGACGGCGTGGTGGCCGATTCCCGTCCGGTCGACGGCGACGCTGGGGACCTGCTCGAGCACCTGGCCCGGAGTCCCGGCCGGGTGCCGCTGCTGATGCTGCTCAGCCCCAGCCGCATGCGCCAGGAGATCGCCCGTTGCAAGGCTTTGGGCGTGGGACATTACCTCGGCAAGCCGGCCCTGGCCGACGAGCTGTGGCGCAGCCTGCAGGCATTGCTGGAGCCCGCCGTGGCCGGGGTCCCCGCCACGGTGGCGGAGGCTGCCGGCACGCCGCCGGCAGGCCTGGAGGTGTTGCTGGCGGAAGACCATCCGGTCAACCAGCAGCTCATGCGCAACATGCTGGAACGCATGGGCCACCGGGTGACCCTGGCCCGCCACGGCGGGGAGGCGGTGGCGGCAGCGGCCCGCCGGCGCTTCGACCTGGTGCTGATGGACATGCAGATGCCGGAGATGGGGGGCGAGCAGGCGACCCGCCTGATCCGGGCCGACGAACAGGCCAGGGGCCTGGCGCCTCTGCGCATCTACGCCCTGTCGGCGGCGGCGCGGCGGGAGGACCGGCAACGGGGGCTGGTGGCCGGCATGGACGGCTACCTGCTGAAGCCCCTACAGCAGAAGGACCTGCAGGAAGTGCTGGCGGGTCTGGCCCGGCCCGGGCAGGAAGAGGGGGGCTTCGACTACGGCAGGATGCTGGAAGGGGCCGACAGGGACGTGCTGCAGATCATCGGCGACGTCTTTCCCGGATTGGCGCGGCTGGAAATGGCCGCGATGGAGGAGGCCCTGGCCGCGGCTGACTGGGAGCGCCTGGGGCGGGTGGCCCATTCCCTGCGCGGTGCGGCGGCCAATTTCGGCCCTTCGCCGCTGGTGCAGCAGGCGACCGAGGTGGAGCGCCTGGCGCCCCACCAAGCGGTGCAGCCGGCCCATCTGGCGGAACTGCGGCTGGCGCTGGAGGCGTTGCTGCAGGGCTTGCAGCAGTTCGACCGCTAGGGGCGGCGCTGCTGCCGCGGGAGTTGGTGCGGTGGAACCCTACTGGGCCATGCCCAGGGCCTGCAACAGGCCTTCCCGGTTGATGGGCTTGATCAGCAGGTCGTCGAAACCCGCTTCCATGATCTGGTTCTTCTCGCTGGCAAAGGCGTGGGCGGTGTAGGCGATGATGTGCAGGCCCCGGGTCCTTTCCTCTTCCCGCAGGCGCTGGCAGACCTCGATGCCGGTCATGCCGGGCATGCTCACGTCGAGCAGCACATGATCCACCTCCGGCGTCCGGGCCAGGCATTCCAGGGCCGCCTCGCCGGAGTCCGCTTCCAGCACCTCGATCCCCAGCTTGCTGAGGATGGCGCGGGGCAACATGCGATTGACCTTGTGGTCGTCTACCACCAGCACTTTCATCATTCCTCCTTCTCGCCGATGGGCAGCGTGAAGTAGAACTCGCTGCCCCGGCCCGGTTCGGATTGTAGCGTCAGGCGTCCGCCCATCAGTTCCACCAGCTGGCGCGACAGGGCCAGGCCCAGGCCGCTGCCGCCCTGGCGCCGGGTGGCGAAGCTCTCGCCCTGGCGGAACTTGTCGAAGATCGTCTCCTGATCCGCCGGGGCGATGCCGGGGCCGCTGTCGCGCACCGCAAAGCGGATGCGCTTGCCATCCCTGCGTACGCTCACGTCCACTGTACCCCGATCGGTGAATTTCACCCCATTGTGCACCAGATTGTTGAGCACCTGGGTCAGGCGCAGGTGGTCGCACAGCAGCTGCCGGGGCACGTCCCGGTCGATTTCCAGGTTCAGGGCCAGGCCCTTGCCGTCGGCCTGGGGCTGGTGGGCCTGCACCACCCGCTGCAACAGGGGCTGGAGCGGCTCCAGGGTCGGCGCCAGTTCGAAGCGCCCCGCTTCGATCTTGGCCAGGTCGAGGATGGAGTTGACCAGTTCCAGCAGGTGGCTGCCGCTGCTGTGGATGGTGCCGGCGTATTCCCGCAGGTCCTGGTCGTCGGTGCTTTCCTGCAGCAGTTCGGCATAGCCGATGATGCCGTTGAGGGGCGTGCGCAGTTCGTGGGACATGGAGGCGAGGAACTCGGACTTGAGCCGGTTGGCCTCTTCCGCCTTGGCCCGGCTCTGTTCCAGGCGCGCCAGCAGCAGGCCGATGCCCCAGGAGAAGGCCAGCACGATGAGGGTGACGAGGCCGCCGAAGGCCAGGTAGCTCCAGGCCCGGTGCCGGGTTTCGGCCAGGGCCTCGTTGCGGTCGCTGCCGACGATCACCATCAGGGGATAGTCGAAAAGGACCCGGTAGGCGAAGAAGCGGTCGATCTTGTCGATGCTGCTGGTGAGTTCCAGGGTGCCGCTGGCCTCCTTGCTGGCTGCCGTCAGGATGGGGCTGTTGGCCAGGCTCTGGCCCACCTGTTCATCCTTGCCCGACTTGCGGGCGCGGACGATGCCGTCCAGCCCCAGCAGGGTGATGACGCTGTGGGGGCCCAGGTTAACGTCGGCATAGAGCTGGGTGAAGTAGAGGGGGTCCAGGGAGACCACCACGACGCCGCCGAAACTGCCGTCCGGCTTGTTGATGCGGCGGGTCAGCTGCAGCGACCATTTACCCGAGGCCCGCCCCAGCACCGGCTTGCTGACGAAGAGCTGGCCCGTGTCGCGGGCGATGTGCACGCGGAAATGCTCCCGGTCCGAGAGGTCCAGCACCTTGTGGTTGGGCAGGTTGGAGAGGATGTATTTGCCGTGCTCATCGATGATGCCCAGCTGGTTGAAGAGATTGGAGAAGATCATCCCGTCCCGCACGTAGGCGGCGATGTCCACCTTCTCCGGATGCCGCTCGTACTGGTACTTGAGGAACATCACCGCCTGATCCACGCTCTTCAGGGTGCGCAGGGTGTGCTCTTCCAGGGCCCGGGCCAGGTTCAGGTTGTCCTGGTTGATGGAGGCGATTTCCAGGCTTTCCTCGTTGTGGATCTTGAAGGTGATGGCGCACCAGTTGAGCACCAGCAGGGCCAGGGCGAAGGTCCACACCAGGCGCCGCCCCTGGGCCGAGGCGGAGTGGGGATTGCTGGCGGGTGGGCGGGACAGTTCGGGCATCGGTGTCAGCTTCAAGGGATGACGTGGGTATCCGGATAACGGATTCCAGTATATTGAAACGGACAAAATACGGTCCCGGGTGAAACCCTAGGTCGGACCCCGGGGAATCTCCCTGAAAAAGGGCATTTCTCCTCGTGCCGCCAGCCCTTACGTGGTCTACAATGCCGCCAGCCCTCACTCACCGATAGCCATGCAGCGTGTCAGCATCAACCGGCTCCAGCCCGGCCTCTTCATCTCCCTGTCCCATGTGGGCTGGGTGCGCCATCCCTTTTTGCTCAACGAGTTCCGCATCTCCAGCGAGAAGCAGATCCAGGTCCTGAAGGAAATGGGCCTGGAGGACGTGCCCTGGGATCCCCAGCGCAGCACCACCGTGCCCCTGCCCGAAGTGGCCCGCAGCGCCGCGCCGGAAGAGGTGGATTTCGGTGCGGCGGCCCTGGCCGGCATGCTCGACGAGAAGAAACTGCGCATGGAGCGGGTGCGGCGCCAGCGGGAACGCCTGGCCCGGCGCGAGCGGGAATACGATCAGGAAATCAGCGCCGCCTCGGAAATCCTCAAGACCCTCGGCCCCCAGCCGGCGGAGGCCCACGCCGAAGCCCAGAAGCTGGCCAGCCGCATCGTCGATGGCCTGATGGGCTCGGAGAGCGTGGTCATCCAGCTGATGAGCCAGAAGGTGCGGGAGGCAGGCCTGGCCTTCCACTCCATCAACGTCATGGTGCTGTCCCTGCTGCTGGGCAAGGCGGCGGAGCTGTCGGCAGAGGAGATGAAATACCTGGGGGTGGGCGCCCTGCTGCACGACGCCGGCAAGACCGAGATTCCTCCCCGCATCCTGCGCGCCACCACCCGCACCCCGCCGGAAGAGGAGTACTACCGGGCCCACGTGGGCTACGGCATCAAGGCCGTGGCCGGGGCCAAGGGCATGGCCGTGCCGGCCCGCAACATCATTGCCTGCCACCATGAGCGCTGGGACGGCAACGGTTTCCCCAACCGCCTGGCCGGAGACAAGATTCCCCGTCTGGCCCGCATCGCTGCCCTGGCCAATCGCTACGACAACCTGTGCAACCCCTTCGACATCCAGAGCGCCAAGACCCCGGCGGAGGCCCTGGGCCATCTCTTCAAGAAGGAAAGCGGGGCCTTCGATCCGGATCTGCTGCAACGTTTCGTCAAGGTGCTGGGGGTCTATCCGCCCGGCACCTTCGTCACCCTCTCCAACGGCGCCGTGGGCCTGGTGGTGGAAAGCAACCCCAACCGCCTGCTGCAGCCCCTGGTGATGCTCTACGACGCCGATATTCCCCGCCATGAGGCCCTCATGCTCGACCTCAAGGAAGCCGAGCTGAATGTGGAGAGCACTCTCAACCCGGCCAACATGCCCCTGGAAGTGGTGGAGTATCTGGCGCCCCGGGGCCGCATCGACTACTACGTCGAAGGAGCGCCGTAAGGATTTTCCCCGTAGGCTTTCCGTGGCGGCTGTGCTAGTCTGGAACTGTGTCGTGGCTGGCGGCACCCACGATGGCAGTTGGCAGTCGCCGTGTTTCAAGGAGACCCTATGACCGTTGCAGATAGGCTTGTCTTTTGAGATTACCGGGTAACACCAACGACGGCGAAAAGCCGGATTCCCGAGCCTGAAGGGCCAGGGAGGCAGCAACGGAAAGCCCATGCGATTTTTGCATGGGCTTTTTCTTTGGCGCTCGCAAAGACGGCTAGCTTGGCCTGGCGCGGCGCGTAGAATGGGGCGGTGATCTTCCCTTGCGGAGTACTGCCATGAGCCACAAGCACGCCAACCTGTTGCGCAGTATTTTCCAGGACCCCTTGAGCGCCAACATCCACTGGCGCGAGGTCGAATCCCTGCTGCACCATCTGGGGGCCGCCGTCGAGCCGACCCACGGCGCCCGCTACCGGGTGGTGCTGAACAAGGTGGAAGGCTTCTTCCACCATCCCCACAACAGTTCCACCTGCTCCAAGACCGACATCAAGCAGCTGCGGGAATTCCTGGGGCACGCCGGCGTTTCTCTTTCCGCCTACGAAAAGGGGCCGGACTGAGACGCAGGGCCCGGTCGCGCCGTGCGGCGCCACGGGACGCTGTTCCGTATCCGTCAAAAAAAAGCCCCTCCGGCGCATGCGGGAGGGGCTGAAGAAGCCGGCGGGGGTGCCGGCCTCGGGGGTTGTGAGCCTTACTGGCCGGCCTTGGCCACCGGCGCGGCGGCCTGGTCGTTGCCGGAGTTCTTCAGGGATTCGGCCTTGAAGTCGTCCTTCCAGCCGCCGCCCAGGGCCTTGAACAGGTCCACGGCGGAGGTCAGGCGGGCCTGGCGGGTGCTGACGTAGTCCAGCAGGGCGTCGTTGGCGCTGCGCTGGGCGTCAAGCACTTCGAGGAAGGCGGAATAGCCGGCCTCGTAGCGTAGCTGGGCCAGTTCCAGGGTCTTCTGGGTGGCCTGCACCCGCTTCTCCTGGGCCCGTTCCCCTTCGCCGTTTTCCCGCAGTCCCACCAGGGCGTCGTTCACTTCCTTGAAGGCGGTCTGCACCGTCTTCTGGTAGCTGATCAGAGCCTGTTTCTGCTTGGCCGTGGCCTGGTCGATCCGGGCTGCGTTACGGCCGAAGTCGAAGATGGGCATGGTGGCGGCCAGGCCCAGGGACCAGGCGCCGGCGGCCGAGGTGAACAGGTTGGTGAGGGCGGCGCTCTCGCTGCCCAGGCTGCCGGTGAGGGACAGGCTGGGGTAGAGGGCGGCCTTGGCGACGCCGATCTTGGCATTGGCTGCCACCAGGGTCTCCTCGGCCTGGCGGATGTCCGGGCGGGCTTCCAGCAGGGAGGAGGGCAGGCCTGCCGGGGGCACCGGCGGCAGGGGCAGCTGGCGCAGGTCGCCGGCGGCGATCTTCAGATCGGGCTTGCCGGTGAGCAGGGCCAGCTGGGTCTCGGCCACGGCCCGCTGCCGGCGCAGGCTGGCTGCCTGGGCCTGGGCGGTGGCCAGGGTGCTTTCGGCCTGGTGCAGGTCCAGGGGCGAGGCGCTGCCGGCTTCCTGCTTGCTCTTGACGATGTCCAGGGCCTTTTCCCGGGTAGTTACGGTGTCCCGGGTCAGGGCCAGGTCGGCGTCGGCGGCGCGCAGGGTGAGGTAGGCATTGGTCACCAGGGAGGCGACGGACAATTCCACCGTGTCCCGGGCGTAGCGGCTGGAGAGCAGCTGGGCCCGGGCGGCCTCGTTGGCGCGGCGCAGCTTGCCCCACACGTCGATCTCGAAGGAGGTGCTGAGGCTGGCCTTGCGGCTGTCCCGCAGACGCTGGGTATTGGCCGCCGGCAGGGGATCGGTCTTCATGCTGATCTCGTTGCGGCCGCCGCTGGCGTTGGCGTCGATCTGGGGGAAGAAGGCGGCGCCCGCTTCCCGGGCCACACCCTCGGCCTCTTCCACCTGGGCCACGGCCAGCAGCAGGTCGTGGTTGTGTTCCTGGGCCTGGCGCACCAGGTCGTTCAGGGTGGCGTCCTGGAACAGCTTCCACCATTCCTTTTCCACCGGCGCCTGGGCCGCCGGGGCGGCTTCGGCGGTGGCCACGTAGGCTTCCGGCAGGGTGGCTTCGGGGCGCTTGTAGTCAGGGCCCACGGCGCAGCCGGCGAGGGCCAGCAGGGTCAGGGTGGCGACCAGGCCCTGGCTCAGGGCGAAGGGGGCGTGGGATGCAGGGCGGCTCATTGGCCTTCCTCCTTGTTATCGTGCGCAACGTGGTGGTAGGAGCCTTCCGGCAGGTTGGCACGGCGGCCCGACAGCCAGGTGAAGAACATGGGAATGAAGATGGTGGCGATGAAGGTGGCGGCCAGCATGCCCCCGAACACGCCCGTGCCCATGGACTTGCGCGCCGCGGCGCCGGCCCCGGTGGCCTTGACCAGGGGGAAGACGCCGAGGATGAAGGCCAGGGAGGTCATGACGATGGGGCGGAAGCGCAGGCGGGCACCTTCCAGGGCCGCCTCCAGCACGCCGAGGCCTTCCGCCCGCTTCTGGGCGGCGAACTCGACGATCAGGATGGCGTTCTTCGCCGCCAGGCCGATCAGCACCACCAGGCCGATCTGGAAGTAGATGTCGTTGGGCATGCCGCGGATCATCACTGCCGCCAGGGCGCCGAAGAGGGCGAAGGGCACGGCCAGGATCACCGCCAGGGGCAGGGACCACTTCTCGTACTGGGCCGCCAGGATCAGGAACACCATGATGATGCCGAAGCCGAAGGCGACGGCGGAAGTGGTGCCGGTGCGCTTTTCCTGGAAGGCCTGGCCGGTCCATTCCAGCTCGTAGCCGGCGGGCAGGGTTTCCTTGGCCACTTCCTCAACGATCTTGATGGCGTCGCCGGTACTGACCTTGGGCACGGAGCTGCCCATGACCTTGGCGGAGAGGAAGCCGTTGAAGCGTTCCAGCTGTTCCGGGCCGACCACGGACTTGACCTTGATCAGGGCCGAGACGGGCACCATGGAACCGCTGCTGCTCTTCACGTACACCCGGCCCAGGTCTTCCGGCTTGGAGCGGAACTGGCCGTCGGCCTGGAGCTGCACCCGGTAGGTGCGGCCGTTGAGGTTGAAGTCATTGACGTAGAGGGTGCCCATGGTGGCCTGCAGCGTCTGGTACACGTCGCTGACGGCGATGCCCATGGAGATGGCCTTGGCTTCATTGACCTCGACGCTCAGCTGGGGCGAGGTGGGGCGGAAGAAGGTGTTGATGCCCACCAGTTCCTGACGCTTCTTCAGGCCTTCCATGAACTGCTGCACGACACCGGAGAGCTTCTGGGGATCGGCATCGCCGCGGGCCTGGATGTAGGCTTCGAAACCGCCGGCGTTGCCCAGGCCGCGGATGGCGGGCGGGTTGAACACCAGGCCGAGGCCGTCCGGCAGCATCATGCCCATGCCCATGAACTTCTTCGCCAGGTCGTCGGCGCCGGCCTTGCGTTCGTCCCAGTCCTTGAGCGGGATGAAGACGGTGCCGGCATTGGGCTTCATGCCGCCGCCGATGATGTCGTTGCCGGCGATGACGAAGACCCGGTCCACTGCCTCGTCCTGCTTGATCATGGACTGGAACTGGTCGCCGGTGGCGCGGGTGCGCTGCAGGCTGGCGCCGTCGGGCAGCATCAGGGCGCTGATCAGGTAGCCCTGGTCTTCCGCCGGCACGAAGCCGCCGGGCACGGCGCGGAACATGAAGAAGCTGCCGCCGAGGATGACGACGCAGGCCACGGTACCGATGATGCGGTGATGCAGGGTCTTGTTCACCGTGTCGGTGTAGGACTTGGTGAAGCGCTCGAAGAGGCGGTTGAAGGGACGGAAGATAGCCGGCTCTTCATGCTTGGGCTGCAGCAGCAGGGCGCACAGGGCCGGCGTCAGGGTCAGGGCGACGATGCCGGAGAGGGTGACGGAGATGGCCACGGTGACGGCGAACTGCTTGTACAGCATGCCGGCGATGCCGCCGAGGAAGGCGACGGGGATGAACACCGCGCACAGCACCAGGACGATGGCCACCACGGCGCTGGAAACTTCGCGCATGGCTTCGATGGCCGCTTCCTTGGGCGCCATCTTCTCTTCCCACATCAGGCGCTCGACGTTCTCCAGCACCACGATGGCATCGTCCACCACGATACCGATGGCCAGCACCATGGCGAACAGGGTCAGGGTGTTGATGGAGAAGCCGAACAGCCACAGGCCGGCGAAGGTGCCGATCAGGGAGACGGGCACGGCCACCAGGGGAATCACCGTGGCGCGCCAGTTCTGCAGGAAGACGAAGACGACGATGGCCACCAGGATCAGGGCTTCCACCAGGGTGTGCACCACTTCGGTGATGGAGGCCTGGACGAACTTGGTGGTGTCGAAGGGCACCACGTAATCCACGTCGCTGGGGAACTTCTGCTTCAGTTCGTCCATGCGCAGCTTGACCTTCTTGGCCACGTCCAGGGCGTTGGCGCCGGACTGCAGGAAGATGCCGACGCCGACCACGGGCTTGCCCAGCAGGGCGGTGGAAGCATCGTAGTTCTGCGCGCCCAGCTCGACCCGGGCCACGTCCTTCAGGTACAGGGCGCCCTTGGGGCCGTCGGCGCGGATGACGATGTTGCCGAACTGCTCCGGCGTCGTCAGGCGACCCTTGGCGGTCACCGTGTAGACCAGCTGCTGGCCGTTGGGGGCCGGCTCCTGGCCGATCTTGCCGGCGGCGTTCTGCTTGTTCTGGGCGGCGATGGCGTTGGAGATTTCTGTCGTCGTCACCCCCAGCTGGGCCATGCGGTCGGGCCGCAGCCACAGCCGCATGGAGTAGTCCATGGCACCGAAGATCTGGGCGTCGCCGACGCCGGGAATGCGCTTCAGGTCGTCCAGGATATTGACCAGGGCGTAGTTGGACAGGTACAGGGGCGTGCGGGTGCCTTCCGGCGAGGTGATGGCAGCCACCATCAGGATGTCGTTGGAACGCTTCTGCACGGTCACGCCGTACTGGCGCACCACGTCCGGCAGGCGCGGCTCGGCGATCTTGACCCGGTTGTTCACGTTCACCGTGGCCATGTCCACATCGGTGCCGACCTCGAAGGTGGCGGTGATGGAGAGGGAGCCGTTGGCGGAGGCCGTGGAGTTGAAATACATCAGGTTTTCAACGCCGGAGAGCTGCTCCTCGATGGGGGCGGCGACGGTCTTGGCCAGGGTTTCGGCGGAGGCGCCGGGGTAGGAGGCGGAAATGATCACCGTCGGCGGCGCGATTTCCGGGTACTGGGAAATGGGCAGCACCCGGGATGCCATGATCCCGGCGATGACGATGACGATGGAGATGACCGATGCGAAGATCGGTCGATTGATGAAAAAGCGTGACATGTTGGGTTCGAATCCCTTTCTGGCTCAGCTTATTGCTTGCCTTGGGCAGCAGGCTGGGCGGGCGTCTTGGCGGCATCACCCTCGGCGCCCTTGGCAGGCGCGGCGGCGGGGGCGGCATCGGCCGGCTTGGCGGCGGCAGGCTGGCCCTGGGCCGGGGTGCCCGGAGCGGCGCCAGGGGCGCCGGGTGCAGCCTGGGGACCGTGGGGCGCCACGGGCGCACCGGGGCGGGCCTTCATCAGGTTGTCCACGATCACCTTGTCGCCGGCCTTGAGGCCGCCGGTGATGACCCAGTCCTTGCCGCGCCATTCGGCGGTCTGCACCGGGCGCGGGGCGACCTTGCTTTCGGCGTCCACCACCATCACCAGGCGGGCCTGTTCGGTCTGCATGACGGCAGCCTGGGGCACCAGGAAGACGCCTTCCCGGTTGCCGGTGAGCAGGCGCACGCGCACGAACTGGCCGGGCAGCAGCTTGCCCTCGGCGTTGTCGAACTCGGCGCGCAGCTGCTGGGTGCCCAGGGTGGTGTCGATGGTGGAGGCGAGGAAGTTGATCTTGCCCGGCTTGTCATAGACGCTGCCGTCGGGAAGGATCAGTTCGACGCCGCTGACCATCTCGGCCTTCAGCTGGCCGCCGGGCAGGTTGGCGGTGTCGGACTCGGAGAGGCCGAAGCGCACCCACATCGGATTGGCCTGGTACACGGAGGTGAGCAGGCTGGCATCGGAGGTGTTGATGAGGTTGCCTTCGGACTTCACGGCCCGGCCGGAGGTACCGGAAACGGGGGCGGTGACGGTGGTCCAGGACAGGTTCAGCTGGGCCTGGCGCAGGGCGGCCTGGGCGATGGCGTTGTTGGAGGCCGCATCGTCGTATTCCTTCTGGCTCACGGCCTGGCGGGCCAGCAGGCCCTTCAGGCGGCCTTCTTCCCGGGCCGTCTGCTCGGCCTTGGCCTTGGCTTCGGCCAGGGCGATCTCGTAGGGCGCCCGGTCGATCTGGAACAGGGGCTGGCCGGCCTTCACCAGGGCACCTTCCTGGTACAGGCGCTTCATCAGGATGCCGCCCACCCGGGCGCGCACTTCCGTTTCCTTGGCACCTTCGGTCTGGGCCATCAGCTCCAGGGAGGCCGGCAGGTTCTGGGGCTGCACTTCCAGCACGGTCACCGGCAGGGCCTGGGGGGCGCCACCCTGGGGGGCTGCGTTTTCACCGGAACAGGCAGCCAGGCCGAGGGCCAGCACCAGGGCGGCGGCAGCCGGCCGCAGGCGGAGGAGGGGGGCGGGGAATTGTTGGGTGGACGACATGAGTGGAGCTCCGGACTTTGAATTATGCTGATGATTATATACAATCAAGGTTGTATGTAAATCGACCTATTTGTAACGTTGTGTATCAAACGGCCCGGCAAACACTTGGTGTGCAGGCGGGGCCAATGGTTCGCGGAGCGGCGCCAGGCGCCGTTCCAGAGGAAGGAAGCATGGTCAGGAAAACCAAGGCCGAGGCGGAACAGACCCGGCGCGAAATCATCGATGCGGCCCGCTGCGTATTCCACGAATGCGGCGTCAGCCGTACGTCCCTGGAAAAGATCGCCCGGGTGGCCGGAGTAACCCGGGGCGCCGTCTATTGGCATTTCGAGAACAAGGCGGAACTGTTCTTCGCCATGCGGGAAGATTCCCTGGCGGTGCTGGACGAGGTGGATGCCTACCTGGATTCGCCGGATCTCCCGAATCCCCTCGACGGCATCGAGCAGAGCCTGCTGGCATTTTTCCGCATCATCGACGGACGTTCGGAAGTCCGTCAGGTTTTCGAGATTATGACCCTGCGCTGCGAGTATGTGGATGAATTTGCGCAGGTGCTGCAGGAAGTCAACAAACCCTGCATGGACTTCCTCGCCAAGCTCATCCGCTCCTACCAGCGTGCTGCCGACAAGGGCTACCTGCGCCCCGGCCTGGACCCGGAGGGGGCCGCCTACGACACCCTGTCCTTCACCGCCGGCCTTTTCAACAACTGGCTCTCCAGCCAGCCCGGCGACCTGCTGCGTCTCAAGGTGCCGGACATGATCCGCCAGCACCTGCTGCTGCGGCGCCCCTGATGCCCGCCCTGCAGACCCTGCTGCTGTTCGTCGCCACCGCCGTGGCGGAAATCGTCGGCTGCTACCTGCCCTGGCTGTGGCTGAAAAAGGGCGGCTCGGTCTGGCTGCTGCTGCCGGCGGCCTTCAGCCTGAGCCTGTTCGCCTGGCTGCTGACCCTCCATCCCCAGGCCGCCGGCCGCACCTACGCGGCCTACGGCGGCGTCTACATCGGCGTGGCCCTGCTCTGGCTGTGGCTGGTGGACGGCATCCGCCCCACCCTGTGGGACGGAGTCGGCGCCACGGTGGCCCTGGCCGGCATGGCCATCATCATGTTCGCCCCCCGCTCCGCCTGAGCCTTGTGGCCCCGGCCATGAAAAAAGCCCGCTGCTGCGGGCTTTTTTGCGACCGGACGGTCCTCTTCAGTGTTCCTGCCGACAAAGACAGTGGTGATGGGGGTGGTAGATGAAGTCGGCGCAGGTGGCCGGGTGGTCGGCGGGGAAGTACTCCAGGTGGGCCGTGCAGGCCACCATGCCCGGCTCTTCAGCCACTTCCAGGGCGTGCTTGCAGTCGATGCAGGTGGGGGGAGGGGCCATGGTCGGCGCGGCTGGATGGTTCATCGTAGAAGTATATCGCCTCGTTCCCGGCGTCGGGGTATGAGATAAGTCACGCCGATGGCGGCTTCCCTTCGGCCTCGATTCATCAGCTAGACGACTGGTCTAATTGTTGGTATCGTGGCGGCCATGAACACTCGCTACGACAATACCCGTCAGCACATCCTGGACAGCGGCAAGGGGCTCATCGCCGGCAAGGGCTTTTCTTCCGTCGGCCTCAATGAAATCCTTAAGACCGCCGGGGTGCCCAAGGGCTCCTTCTACCACTACTTCGAGTCCAAGGAGCAGTTCGGTCAGGCCCTGCTGCAGGACCACTTCGCCGGCTACCTGGAGCGCATCGACGAGCTGAGCCGGGACCCTGCCGCCAGCGGCCGGGAACGGCTGGAACGCTACTGGCAGCGCTGGATGGATGCCCAGAGCGACGGCTGCAATGCCCAGAAGTGCCTGGTGGTGAAGCTCAGCGCCGAAGTGGCCGATCTCTCCGACGCCATGCGCATCACCCTGCGGGACGGTACCGAGCAGATTGTGGCCCGCCTGGCGGCCCTGGTGGAAGCCGGCGTGGCCGATGCCTCCCTGCCGCCCCTGGAGCCCCGGGAGACGGCCCAGACCCTGTACCAGCTGTGGCTGGGCGCCAGCCTGCTGGGCAAGCTGCACCGTAACCGGGCCTCCCTGGAGAACGCCATGGCCTTCACCCGCAAGATGCTGACCCCCTGAGTTTTCCCCCGGGGCCGCCCCGGTGGCGGCCCTTTTATTGTTTCGCAGTCATAGACGACCGGTCTAATCAGCAACATCCTTTTCGAGGAGCCAATCCATGCCTTCCCTGTTCGATCCCGTCACCGTCGGCGACATTTCCCTGGCCAACCGCATCGTCATGGCCCCCCTGACCCGCAACCGGGCCATCGCCGGCAACAAGCCCGGCCCCCTGACGGTGGAGTACTACCGCCAGCGCGCCAGTGCCGGCCTCATCATCGCCGAGGCCAGCCCCATCAGCCCCATGGCCCAGGGCTACCTGGACACCCCGGGCATCTACAGCGAGGAGCAGGTGGCGGCCTGGCGCCAGGTGACCGACGCCGTCCATGGCGCCGGCGGCCGCATCGTCCTGCAGCTGTGGCACGTGGGCCGCATCTCCCACTCCTCCCTGCTGCCCGGCGGCGCCGCTCCGGTCTCCTCCACCGCCCGTCCTGCCCCCACCAAGACCTTCACCAAGGAAGGCTTCGTGGATGTGTCCGCGCCCCGTGCCCTGGCCGACGAGGAACTGCCGGCCCTGGTGGAGGACTACCGCCAGGCTGCCCGCAACGCCATCGCCGCCGGCTTCGACGGGGTGGAAGTGCATGGCGCCAACACCTATCTGCTGGAACAGTTCCTGCGCGACAGCGTCAATGACCGCAGCGGCCCCTATGGCGGCTCCATCCCCAACCGGGCCCGGCTGCTGCTGGAAGTGGTGCGGGCCGTAGCCGGGGAAATCGGCGCCGGCCGCACCGGCCTGCGCCTGAGCCCCCTCACCACCTTTGCTGCGCCCCTGGACAGCAATCCCCAGGCCCTCTACGGCCATGTGGTGGAGCAGGTGGCGCCCCTGGGCCTGGCCTACCTGCACGTCATTGAAGGCGAGACCGGCGGCCCGCGCCAGCCCGAAGGCGCTCCCGCCTTCGACTACGAGGCCCTGCGCCGGGCCTTCGGCGGCACCTGGATGGTGAACAACGGCTATAGCGGCGCCAGCGCCGAAGCGGCGGTGGCCAGTGGCCATGCCGACCTGGTGGCCTTCGGCCGGCCCTTCATCAGCAACCCGGACCTGCCGCGCCGCCTCAAGAGCGGTGCCCCTCTCAACGAACTGCGGGCCGACAAGCTGTACGGCGGCGGCGCCGAGGGTTACACCGACTACCCGGCCCTGGCCTGAGCACCGGCCCAGCCCACGCCGCGGCGGCTTCGGCCGTCGCGGCGCCTTCATTCTTTTGACGGAATTTCCATGAACGCCTATCGCCGCTGGCTGCCGCTCCTGGCCCTGGTCGTCCTTTCCCTCACCTGGGGCTACACCTGGGTCCTGGCCAAGCAGGGCCTGGCCCATGCCGCCCCCTTCGCCTTCGCCGCGGAGCGATGTATCGGCGCCGCCCTGGCCCTGGTGGTGGTGCTGCGCCTGCTGGGCAAGCCCCTCAGGCTGGTGGCCCCGGGCCAGACCCTGGCCATCGGCCTGACCCAGGTGGCCGGCTTCATGGTCTTCCAGACCTGGGCCCTGGTGGAAGGGGGGCCGGGCAAGACCGCCGTGCTCATCTTCACCATGCCCATCTGGACCCTGCTGCTGGCCTGGCCCATCCTGGGCGAGCGGGTGCGGGGCAAGCAGTGGCTGGCCGCCGGCAGCACCCTGGCCGGCCTTCTGCTCATCATCGCGCCCTGGGACATGCATTCGAGCCTCTTCAGCAAGTTCCTCGGCCTCATGGCCGCCCTCTGCTGGGCCGTCGGCACCATCCTCATCAAGCGCCTGCGCGGTGCCCAGCCGGTGGACCTGCTGGTGCTCACCACCTGGCAGATGATCATCGGCGCCGTACCCCTGACCCTGCTGGCCCTGGTCGTTCCTGAACATCCGACGGACTGGAACCTGTCCTACTTCGGCATCCTCATGTTCATGTCCGTGGCCAGCACGGCCCTCTGCTGGTGGCTGTGGATCTACATCCTGGACCGGGTGCCGGCCTGGGAGGCCAGCCTCTCGGTGCTGGGCACCCCGGTGGTGGCCATCCTTTCCTCCCGCCTGACCTTCGGCGAGGCGTTCCAGGCCAGCGAGGTGGCGGGCATCCTGCTCATCGGCGGCGGCCTGGCCCTGCTCTCCTTCTTCGGCTGGCTGGCCAGCAAACGCAATCCCATCGTGGTCCCGGCGGCGGGGCCGGAAGGAAAAAATCCATGACCACCACCGGCAAGGCCTCCCTCTCCCTGCTCGACCTGGTGACGGTGCGGGAAGGGGGCAGCATCGCCCAGGCCCTGGCCATCGCCCGGGACACCGCCCGTCATGTGGAAGCCCTCGGCTTCACCCGCTACTGGCTGGCCGAGCACCACAACATGCCGGGCATCGCCAGCTCCGCCACCGCCGTGCTGGTGGGGCACATCGCCGGCGCCACCTCCCGCATCCGGGTCGGGGCCGGCGGCATCATGCTGCCCAACCACGCGCCCCTGGTGGTGGCCGAGGCCTTCGGCACCCTGGCCGAACTCTATCCGGGCCGCATCGACCTGGGTCTGGGCCGGGCTCCCGGCACGGACGTGACCACCATGCGCGCCCTGCGCCGGGACCGGGTGGAGACGGAGGCCGACTTCCCCCGGGAGGTGGCCGAGCTGCAGCGCCTGCTGGGTCCCCTGCAGCCGGGCCAGGCCGTGGTGGCGGTGCCCGGGGCCGGCACCCAGGTGCCCATCTGGCTGCTCGGCTCCAGCCTCTTCGCCGCCCGCCTGGCGGCGGCCCGGGGTCTGCCCTATGCCTTCGCCTCCCACTTCGCCCCGGCCATGCTGGACCAGGCGGTGGCCCTCTACCGCCACGAATTCCAGCCCTCCGCCACCCTGCGCCGGCCCCACGTCATGGTGGGCGTGCCCCTGGTGGCGGCGGAGAACGACGCCACCGCCGATTTCCTCGCCAGCAGCAGCCGGCAGCGGGTGCTGGGCATCCTGCGCGGCGACCGGGCCGGCCTGCCGCCGCCCCGGGAGGGTTTCATGGAGAGCCTCCATGCCCATGAGCGGGACGCCATCAATGGTTTCCTCGGCGTCGCCGTGGTGGGCGGGCCGGATACCGTGGCCCGGGGCCTGGCCGCCCTGCAGGCCCGCACCGGGGCCGACGAGCTGATGCTGGTGTGCGACGTGTTCGAGCCGGCCCTGCGCCTGCGCTCCCTGGAGATCGCAGCCCGGGCCTGGGCCGGCTGAAGGCCTGCCCGCCGGGGCAGGCAGGACGGACATTCCCGCCGGTGCAATGCCGGCGGGCGCGCCAATACTGGGTTTCAGGCCGGGATGGCCTGGGGACAAGCGTTAGCAGGGAGTCGGGCCCAGGATTGCCGCAGAACGAGGCGGGACGGGCTAGGTGGGGAGTGCTACGGAGTGTTACAGAGTGGGGCGGCGGGACTGGCGTCCCCGAGTGGAATCGAACCACTAATCTTCCCTTAGGAGGGGAAAGTTATATCCATTTAACTACGGAGACAGCCGCGGGCGCGTATTGTACGCGCAGCCTCCGGCTGCCGCCAGCCGCGCCACAGGCCAGGGTTTTCCCTGGGGCCAGGTCCGGGGTTCGCCATAGGTCATAGCGTGAAATAGTTGTATTACTTTAGTAAAGCAGGGATTAATAATATTGAAACATGCAGCGGCGGTGAGCTGGCCCCGGCACACAGCCATCCCGCCTGGCGGGTAGCCAACCAATAATAAACAAGGGGTTCAATATGCTCGACCTATACCGCAGACTGCCCATCGCCCGACAGATCATCATCGTCGCGGCCTCCCTGCTTGTCATCATCTTCACTGCCATGACCGTCATGGCCACCTCCATGGCTTCCCGTTCGGCGGTGGCCCTGGCCGAATCCGACCTGAAGGAACAGATGAGTATCCTGCAGGACACCCTGGACAGCGTCTTCGACAGCGTTCTGGCCCGGGGCGAGCGGCAAATGAATTTCTTCCGTCGCCAGCTGCCCGGCGATTTCAACCTGGGCTCGGGCATGGTCCGCACCGGCAACGTGGACCTGCCGGTGATCCGGGCCGGCGGCGAAGTGCTCAACGCCAACCGCAAGATGCTGCTGGCCTTCCAGGAACTGACCGGCGAGGATGCGGCCGTTCTGGCCGTGCATGAAGGCAAGCTGTACCGGGCCGCCACCCTGCTGAAGAAGGACGGTGTCTATCAGGACGGCACCGAAATCAAGGCCGGCGACCCGGTGGCCGACGCCATCCTGCAGGGCAAGGACTACGGTGGCCTGGCCATCCGCAACGGCACCTATTACTTCAGCACGGTGAAGGCGCTGAAGACGGTGGAGGGCAAGGTCTACGGCGGTATTTCCGTGCGCATCAAGCTGGACAGCGAACTGCGGGATGTCCGGGCCCTCTTCGGCAAGGTCAAGGTGGCCGATACCGGTTACGTCTACATCGCCCGCCAGACCAAGGACGACAAGACCCTGGTGGAATTCGTGGCCCACCCCACCCTGGCCGGCAAGACCCTGGAAGGCATGGACGGGGAGACCCGGGACAGCATCGCCAAGGCCGTGGCCGGCCCCGACGGTCTGCTCACCTACGAGATGAAGGACGCCAACGGCAAGATGCGCAAGAAGCTGGGCGTGGCCGGCACCTCCTCCCGCTGGGGCTGGCGCCTGGTGGGCGCCTCCTGGGAGGACGAGTTCCTCGCCGAGAGCATGAAGCTGCGCAATTTCCTGGTCATTTCCAGCATCGTCGCGGCCCTGCTTTCCTGTGCCGTGATCTTCTTCCTGGTCAATGTGCGCCTGAAGCCCTTGTCCGAGTTCATGGTGCAGATGGACCGCCTCGGCGCCGGGGACCTGACCATCAGCGTGCGCGATGCGGACGGCAACAGCGGCAACGAGGTGCAGCGCCTGGGGCACTCCCTCAACGTGACCGCGGCCAATGTGCGCAGCCTGGTGGGCGAGATTTCCGCCGCCGCCGGTCGCGTCAATGCGGCCGCCTCCGAAGTGGAAAATGCCTCCCACCAGGCCATGGAAGCGGCGGAGCAGCAGTCCCAGTCCGCCTCCGGCATGGCCGCCTCGGTGGAGCAGATGTCCGTCAGCATTTCCCACGTGGCCGCCAGCGCCGGCGACGCCGCCCAGGTGGGCGAGGAAGCCGCCGAATCCACCCATCGGGGCCGCAGCATCGTGCAGAAGACGGTGGAGGAAATGGAACGCATCGCCGGCGAAATCGGCCGTTCCGCCGAGGTCATCCACAGCCTGGGCGAGCGCTCCCAGCAGATTTCCGGCATCGTCGGCGTGATCAAGGAAATCGCCGACCAGACCAACCTGCTGGCCTTGAACGCCGCCATCGAGGCGGCCCGGGCCGGGGAACAGGGCCGGGGCTTTGCCGTGGTGGCCGACGAAGTGCGCAAGCTGGCCGAGCGCACCAGTTCCTCCACCCAGGAGATTGCCGACACCATCGCCGCCATCACCGGCGAGACCCAGAGCGCCGTGGCCGGCATGCAGGTGGTCAGCCGCCAGGTGGAAGCCGGCGTGGAAATGGCCCGGGAGGCCGGCGAGGCCCTGCAGGTCATCGATGCCAATACTGAGAAGTCGGTCAGCACGGTGCGCGACATCGCCGACAGCACCCGGGAGCAGAGCGTGGTCAGCCAGGAAATCGCCCGTCTGGTGGAGCAGATCGCCCAGATGGCGGAAGAGGGTAGCGCCACCTCCACCCAGAACACCGAGTACGCCCGCAACCTGCAGAGCCTGGCCCAGGAGCTGCAGACGGCCCTGCAGCGCTTCAAGGTCTGAGGCGGCTCAGCTCGTCCATGGCGGCCCGGCGGGGAAACCTGCCGGGCTTTTTTTTTTGGGCGGCTCAGGCGGTCGGTGCTTCCTGGTGCACGTCGGCCCAGGGCGCGCCGGTGAGACGCTGCAGGTCGGTCGGGGCCAGGGGGAAGACGGAGAAGGGCGTGCCGGCGGCGGCCCAGACGGTGGCAAAGCGCTGCAAGAGACCATCCAGCAGCAGGATCACCTCTCCGGGCTGGCCCAGGGGCGAGACGCCGCCGATGGCGTAGCCGGTGGCCTGGCGCACGAATTCCGCCTCGGCCCGCTCGATGGGGCCGCCCACCAGGGCCTTGACCTTCTTCTCGCTGACCCGCTGGTCGCCACAGGCCACCACCACCACGGCGCGGCCGTCGCTGCGGCGGCGGAAGACCACGGACTTGGCGATTTCCGCCACACTGCAGCCGATGGCCTGGGCGGCTTCGGCGCTGGTGCGGGTGGGCTGGTCGAACTCGACCACGGCGGCGTTGTGGCCGGCGGCCTGGAGCAGGGCCTGCAGGCGCAGGGCGGTGGGGTGGCTGGCAGGTTTCATGGGGCCAAGCTTAAGGCGGCGGCGCTCCACCGGGCAAGCCCGGGGACTGGCCCGCGGCGGGGAAGGCTACAATAGCGGCCTTTGCTTCCACCGGCTGCCTCCCGTGCCCTACCTGCAACTCAAATCCGCCTGCCTTGCCTTTGGCCACGTGCCCCTGCTTGACCACGCCGACTTTCAGCTGGACCCGGGGGAACGGGTGGCCCTGATCGGCCGCAACGGCTGCGGCAAGTCCTCCCTGCTCAAGGCCCTGGCCGGCCAGGGCGGCCTGGACGACGGCGAGGTGTGGCGCCAGCCCGGCGCCCGCATCGGCTACGTGCCCCAGGAGCCGCCCTTCGATCCGGAGCAGAGCGTGTTCCAGGCCGTGGTCGGCGGCATGGGCGACACCTCGGCCCTGCTGGCCGAATACCATGAGGTGTCCCACTGCCTGGCGGAAGAGGGGGCCGACCATGAGGCCCTGCTGGCCCGCCTGCACCAGTTGCAGACCGACCTGGAGGCCCGCGGTGCCTGGGCCGTCAATGCCCAGGCTGAGGCCGCCATCCAGCGTTTTTCCCTGGACCCGGAGGCCCGGGTGGGCGGCCTTTCCGGCGGCCAGAAGAAGCGCCTGGCCCTGGCCCAGGCCCTGGCCGTGGCGCCGGAAGTGCTGCTGCTGGACGAACCCACCAACCACCTGGACGTGGGCGCCATCGCCTGGCTGGAAAACCTGCTTCTCGAAGCCAACGTTACCCTGCTCTTCATCACCCACGACCGGGCCTTCCTCAACCGCCTGGCCACCCGCATCGTGGAGCTGGACCGGGGCCAGCTGGTGAGCTTTCCCGGCAATTTCGCCGCCTACCAGGAGCGCAAGGAACGCATGCTGGCCGACGAGGCGGTGGTCAATGCCAAGTTCGACAAGTTCCTGGCCCAGGAAGAAGTGTGGATCCGCAAGGGCGTGGAGGCCCGGCGCACCCGCAACGAAGGCCGGGTGCTGCGCCTGGAGCAGCTGCGGCGCGAGCGGGCGGCCCGGCGCGAGCGCCAGGGCAAGGTGGAACTGGCCCTGGACTCGGGGGAGAAGAGCGGCAAGCTGGTGGCCGAACTCACCCATGTGACCAAGCGCTACGGCGAGCGCACCATCGTCCGCGATTTCTCCACCCGCCTCATGCGCGGCGACAAGATCGGCCTCATCGGCCCCAATGGCGCCGGCAAGACCACCCTGCTGCGCCTCATTCTGGGCGAGCTGCAGCCCGACGAGGGCAGCGTGCGCCAGGGCACCAAGGTGGAGGTGGCCTATTTCGACCAGTTCCGCAGCCAGCTGGATGAGGAGGCGGCCCTGGCCGACGTCATCTCCCCGGGCTCCGACTACGTGGAAATCGGCAACGAGAAAAAGCACGTCATCAGCTATCTGGGCGATTTCCTTTTCGCGCCCCAGCGGGCCCGTTCGCCGGTGAAGTCCCTCTCCGGCGGCGAGCGCAACCGCCTGCTGCTGGCCCGCCTCTTTGCCCGCCCCGCCAACGTGCTGGTGCTGGACGAGCCCACCAACGACCTGGACATCGAAACCCTGGAGCTACTGGAGCAGCTGCTGCAGGACTACCCGGGCACCCTGTTCCTGGTCAGCCATGACCGGGCCTTCCTCGACAACGTGGTGACCCAGACCATCGCCGCCGAAGGCGACGGGGTGTGGCATGAATATGCCGGCGGCTACAGCGACTGGTTTGCCTACCAGCAGAAGCGCCAGGTGGAGGAAAGCCAGGCGGCCAAGGCCCAGGCCAGGGAAGAGAAGGCGGCGGCGCCGAAGGAGGACAAAGCCGCCAAAGCCAAGCCGGTGAAGCTCAGCTACAAGGAAAACAAGGAGCTGGAAGCCCTGCCCGACCGCATTGCCGCCCTGGAGGCGGAGCAGGCCGGCCTCAGCCAGCGTCTGGAAGACCCGGGCCTGTACCAGCGGGACCCCCAGGAAGCCCAGCGCTGCTCCGCCAGACTGGGGGAGATCGACGAGGAACTGCTGCTCCTGCTGGAACGCTGGGAAGAGCTGGAAGCCAAGAGCAAGGGCTGATCAGGCCTGCTGCCCGGCGGCGGTGGCCTCTGCCGCCGGAGCGGCCTCCTCCCCGGCGGCGCTGGCTGCCGGCTGGTGGATGGGCAGGAATACCTGGAACAGGGTGCCCGCCCGCTCCTGGCTGTCCACCTCGATGCGGCCGTGGTGCTTCTGCACGATGCCGTAGGAGAGGGAGAGGCCCAGACCCGTGCCCTTGCCCACCGGCTTGGTGGTGAAGAAGGGGTCGAAGATGCGCTTCAGGTTTTCCGGCGGGATGCCGGCGCCGGTGTCGGCGATGCTGATGCAGACCTCCCCGCTTTCCGGCAGGTGGCGCGTGGCCACGTTGATGACGCCCTTGTCCTTGATGGCGTGGGCCGCATTCACCAGCAGGTTGAGGAAGACCTGGTTGAGCTGGTTCTGGTTGGCCTCGATCAAGGGCAGTTCCCCCAGCTCGGTGATGACCTCGGCCTTGTACTTCAGCTCGTTGTTGACGATGTTGAGGGTGGAGACGATGCCCGGGTTGAGGTCGATCCAGGCGAACTTGCCTTCGTCCGGGTGGGAGAAGTCCCGCAGGTCCTGCACGATCTTGCGCACCCGGCTGACCCCGTCCCGGGATTCGCTGAGCAGCTTGGGCACGTCTTCCCGCAGGAATTCCAGGTCGTAGCGCTCGCAGCTTTCCCGGATCTTGCGCCCCAGGGGCGAATCGTCGGGCAGGCCGGCGGCCACTTCCTCCAGCAGGTCGGTGAGGGCGAAGAGGTCCTCCACGTAGCCGGCCAGGGTGTTGATGTTGGACTGCACGAAGCCCACCGGGTTGTTGATCTCGTGGGCCACCCCCGCCGCCAGCTGGCCGATGGAGGCCATCTTTTCCGAATACAGGAGCTGCCGCTTGGCATCCTCGAGCCGGGTGATGAGGGCCGCCTGCTCGCCTTTTTCCCGCTGCAGGGCCTCTTCCGTCTCGGTGCGCTCGGCCAGTTCTCGGCGCAGGTCGTCGTTGCGCCGGTTGAGTTCTTTCGAAGTGAGGTTGAGGGCCTGTTCCCGCAGCAGCAGGTCCCGGTCCAGCTGCTCGTAGGATTCGCCGATGGCGTTGAACAGGTGCTCCCAGGCCGCATCGCCCGGGGGCGGCAGGACCGTTTCCGGGTGTTCGCCCAGGTGGCGGCGAATCTGGCGTTCGAGCAGGGGGTGCATGGCGGCGGCCCCTTCAATCGTCGAGATGGATGGCCCCGTCGGGGCCCCAGTTGACCCGGGTGATGCCCGGTTCCTCCGCCTCCAGGCGGCGCCGTTCGATTTCCTCCGGGCTCAGCTGGCCCAGCTGCCGCTGCCGTTCCAGGGCCAGCTGGCGGTCCGCCTCCTGGCGGCCGAATTCCGCATAGGCGCCCTGCAGCACACTGCATACCTCCTCGTCGTCCCAGGGCTTGATCAGGTAGCGGTGCAGGCCCACGGCATTCACCGCACTCACCAGCACGTCGAAGTCGGCGGCGCCGGAGAGCATGAGGCGCAGGGCATGGGGCTGGATTTCGGCGAATTCCTTGAGGAAGGCGATGCCGTCCATCTCGGCCATGCGGTAGTCGCTCACCACCAGGGCGAAGGGCACTTCCCAGGCCCGCGCCAGGGCGGCCCGGGGGGAGGTGAAGGTTTCCACTTCGGGGCCGGCCGGCAGTTGGCGGTGCAGCAGACGGGCCAGGGCCGACAGGACGGCGGGCTCGTCGTCCACGAGCAGGATGCGGGGTGGGCGGTTATTCATGATCGACGATCTTCGGTGGATGGATGTGGAGGGTGATGCGGCCGCCGAATTCGCTCTTCTCGTATTCGCGAATCTGCCGGATCAGGTTTTCATCCAGGACATAGTCGGCGGCCAGCAGCAGGATGCCGTCGCGGCTGAGGAAATCCCGGGCCAGGACCATGCCCGGCTCCAGTTCGGCGGGCAGCAGGGGCAGGCCCACCGGCGGCGGCTCCTTGATGCCGCCGCAGACCACCAGGAAGGCATCCACCACCGCCGGGTCGTAACGCCGGCCCCGGCTTTTGTCGATGAACTCCAGGGCGGCCTGCTCGTTCAGCTTCTTGCCGTTGAGGGTGCCCTGGATGAGGCCGTCGTAGTCGTTGGCCACCGCCAGGATGCGGGCCCCCAGGGGAATGGCCCCTTCCATTTCGCCGGCGGGGTAGCCCTGGCCGTCCACCCGTTCGTGGTGGCTGCGGATCAGGCGGGCGGCGCCGCGCAGGTCCTCCAGGGCCATCAGGGCCTGTTCGCCCTTGAGCGGATGCTTGCGCCACAGGCCCCGCTCCTCCGGGGTCATCTGCAGTTCGTTCTTGGCCAGCAGGTGGTCGGGCAGGCCGATCTTGCCGATGTCGTGCAGCAGGCCGGCGAGGAACACGTCCTGGCTGTCCCGGGGCGACAGGTTCATCTGCTTGGCGGTCTTGCGGGAGAGGTCCGCCACCCGGCGGGAGTGGCCGGCCATGCGGCCTTCCCGCAGTTCGATGAGGTTGGCGAAGACCCGGATCGAGGTCATGAAGCTGGTCTTCAGCTTCTCGTTGGCCAGGGCCAGTTCCTGGGTACGGGCCTGGACCTTCTCCTCCAGGCTGGCGTTGAGGCTTTTCAGCTCCTCGTTCTGCCGCCGGGTCAGTTCTTCCAGGCGGGCCTTTTCCCGCTCCAGGGCCTTGCGCTCCAGCACGTCCTTCACCGTCAGCATGACTTCGCTGTCATTCCAGGGCTTGGCGATGTAGCGGTAGATCTCGCCCTGGTTGATGGCGGCCACGGTGGATTCGATGTCGGCGTAGCCGGTGAGCAGGATGCGCGCCGCCTTGGGCCAGCGGGCCCTGACCTGGGCGAGGAAGCGGGCGCCGTCCATCTCCGGCATGCGCATGTCGGAGATGACCACGTCCACCTCGCCGTTTTCCGCTTCCAGCAGTTGCAGGCCCTCGGCGCCGCTGTTGCCGAGCAGGACCTTGTAGCCGGCGGGGCGGAACAGGCGGCGCAGGGCGGCGAGGATGTTGGCCTCGTCGTCCACGCACAGGATGGTGGCGGGGGGGACGGGCAGGTTGCCGTCACTCATGGGGTTGCTCCCTCTTTTGGCTGGCTGACCGGCAGGACGATGCGGAAGGTGGTGCCCTTACCCAGCTCGCTGCTGACGGTGATCTGGCCGTGGTGCTTCTGCACGATGCCGTAGGACAAGGATAAGCCAAGCCCGGTGCCTTTGCCCACGGGCTTGGTGGTGAAGAAGGGGTCGAACAGGCGGTGCATGTTTTCGGGGGAGATGCCGCTGCCGTTGTCCTCCACTTCCAGCCATACCTGGTGCGCCGGCTCGTCGTGACCGCTGCGCAGGGTGATGCGGCCCATCTGGCCCTCGGGCATGGCGTGGGCCGAGTTCACCAGCAGGTTGAGGAATACCTGGTTGAGCTGGGAGGGCAGGCATTCCACCTCCGGCAGTTGGCCGTATTCCCGGACCACCTCGGCCCGGTACTTGATCTCGTTGTTGACGATGTTGAGGGTGGAGTCCAGGCCCTGGTGCAGGTCGGCCCACTGCCAGTCCTGGGAGGCGTCGAGACGGGAGAAGTCCTTCAGGTCGGCGACGATCTTGCGCACCCGGTCGATGCCGTCCCGGGACTGGGTCACCAGGCTGGGCAGATCCTCCAGCAGGAAGTCGAAGTCCAGGTCCTGCTTGACCCGGGCCACGGCCTGGGCCGCCGGGTGCTCGGACGGCAGCTGGGCCACCGCCGTCGCCAGGGAGTCGAGCACCGTCTGCATGTCCTCCAGGTAGCGGCCCAGGGTGGACAGGTTGGATTGCACGTAGCCGATGGGATTGTTGATCTCGTGGGCGACGCCGGCGGCCAGCTGGCCGATGGAGGCCATCTTCTCCGACTGCACCAGCTGCTCCTGGGCTTCCTGCAGGCGCTTGTTCACCTCCAGCAGTTCGGCGTTGCGCTGGCGCAGCTCGTTCTCCGAAGCTTCCCGCCGCCGCACGTCCTCCTCCAGGGCCTGCTTGGCCAGGGAGAGCTGGGCGGTGCGCCGCTCCACCAGGATCTCCAGCTTGGTGTGGGCATTGCGCAGGGCCTCCTCGGCCTCCTTGCGCTCGGTCACGTCCACCAGGGTCTCGATGGCGCCGATGATGCGGCCCTGGGCATCCTTGAGGGGGGCGGCGGTGAAGAACAGCCAGCGGCCCCGGTCGCCGAAATTGGGGAAGAAGGATTCCACCTCGTAGGCCCCGGGAATGATGGGGGAGCGGCGGAAGGTGTCGCCGTAGAGGCCGGTGATGCGGCTGTCGGCGGTGCCGTCCACCACCAGCTCGGCCAGCACCGGGCGCTCTTCGGCATAGAAGCCGGACCAGGCCCGGGTGCTGCCGATGATCTTCTCCCCGGGCATGCCGGTGACCAGGGCGCAGGCCGCGTTCCAGTGGGTCACCCGGTGCTCCGCGTCGATGACGAAGGTGGGCACCGGGTCGCCGTCGATGATCTGCTGCAGCATCTGCTGGGTGCTGCGCTGGGCCGCCTCGGCCCGCTTGCGTTCGGTGATGTCGATGGCCGTGCCGAGACCGGCATAGCCGCCCTCGTATTCGATGCGGGCGGCGGTGATCTCCATCCAGATGGTCTTGCCCGCCTTGGTGACGAAAGGGGCCTCGTAGGTGGCCGGCATGGCCTCGCCGCGCAGGCGGGCGGCGGCCCGTTCCTGCAGGAGGTCGCGCACCGAGGGATGGGCCAGGTCGAAGAAGCTCATCTGCAGCAGCTCGGCCCGGCTGTAGCCGGTCAGGCGCTCCATGGCCCGGTTCACGTAGAGCATGGGGCCGCCCTTGTAGAGGATCACGGCGGCGCTGATGGTTTCGGTGAGGCCGCGGAAGCGGGCCTCGCTGCTGCGCAGCTGCTGCTCGGCCTCGACGATGCGGGTGATGTCCGAACCCAGGCCGACGTAGCGGCGGGGCAGGTTGCCCTCTGCCGGCAGGGGCACCACGGTCAGCTCGATCCAGTATTCGGAGCCGTCCTTGCGCCGGTTGGACATTTCGCCGCGCCATTCGAAGCCGGCCCGCACCGTCTGCCACAGCTCGGCGAAGAACTCGGGCGGATGGCGGCCGGTGGCCAGCACGCTGTAGTTGTGCTGCAGCAGCTCATCCGGCCGGTAGCCGCAGGCTTCGCACATGCGCTCGTTCACGTAGAGGATGGCGCCCTGGTCGTCGGCCACGCTCACCTGCAGGTGGCGCAGCAGCACTTCCCCGTGCAGCAGCTCGGGCAGGCCGGGGGGGATCGGACCGGGATCAGGCAAGGAGGGCATGCAGGGTATCCTCGAACTCGTTGGCGATCTGGTCCAGGGTCGGCGCCAGCCGGGCCCAGTCGATGTTGAGCCGGTTCCAGGCCGTGTCGGAAAGGGGCGGCACCGGTTCTTCCAGGGGGGTGGAGAATTCCAGGCCGTGGGCCAGGACGTTGGCGACGTGGGTCAGATCCACCAGGGAGTCGGCCCGGGCCTCGTCGGGCTGATGATGCAGGGCGATGGCTTCCCTCATGCTCTGGGGCAGGCCCCAGCGGGTGGCCAGCATGGCGCCGGCCTCGGCATGGGTGAGGCCCAGGTATTCCAGTTCGGCGGCCACCAGGGGCAGTTCGTGGCCCTGGCTGCGGGCCAGGACGGCGGCGTAGTGGCGGGGGAAGGCGACGCACAGCACCAGCTGGCCGATGTCGTGCAGCAGGCCGGCGGTGAAGGCGGCCTCGGCGTTGCGGCCGCTGAGCATGGCCAGGTGCCGGGCCGCCACGGCGGTGCCGACGCTATGGCGCCAGAAGGTGCGGGGCGAGAAGTTGCGGCCCGGCTTGAGGCTGGCGAGGGCCTGTACGGCGGCGGAAATGACCAGGGAACGCACGGCGCGAAAGCCGAGCACGACGATGGCCTCCTGGATCGAGCCGACCATGCCCGGCATGCCGTAGAAGGGCGAGTTGGCCACCCGCAGGGCCCGGGCCGCCAGGACCTGGTCGGCGGCGATGCGCCGGGCCAGGGGCGTCACGTCCAGCTCCTCGATGGCGTCGCCGCTGAGCAGCTCGGCCGCCACGCTGGGCAGGCTGGGCAGGGCAGCGATGCGGGCGGCGACGGTGTCCCGGTCCGGCGGCGGAGGGCAGGCCTGGGGCGACATCTCAGGGCATCTCCAGTTGCCGCTGCAACAGGACCTGGAACAGGGCCCGGCTGGCCTGACCGTGTCCGGCGTGGGTAAAGCGCCGCTCCATGCGCAGGCGGGCCTCCCCTTCGCGGCGGGCTATTTCCTCCGGGGTGGGCGGCGGAGGGGGCGGCGGCACCGGCACCGTGGCGATGCCCTGGCGGGCCAGCTGCTGCAGGCGGTGGGCATCGAGCCGGGAGCCGGCGGTGAGCAGCAACTGGCCTTCCCCGTCCGCCAGGTCGGCGGCCAGGGGGGTGCCGGGGATCACCTCGGCCAGGGGCAGCCAGAGCGGTTTCTGGTTCATGACGGACTCGTCGGCATCAGGGTGATGGCCAGGCCCCGTCCGGCGGAGGCGAGGCCGAGGGAATGGCTGCGGGCCAGGAAGGTGCGCTCGCGCAGCTGCAGGGGCGTTTCCTTGACGCCCTGGCGCAGCAGCAGGTCGCAGGTGGCCGGGGGCAGGACGGAGTCCAGGGGCTCGCCCAGCAGCCCGCCCTGGGAGCCGAGGAGGTTTTCGGCCTGGCCGTTCATGGTGACGATGATGCCTTCGTCGTCCACCCCGAGCAGGGGCCAGGGCAGGATTTCCAGCACTTCGTGCAGCACGTCCAGGGCCGTCTCGTTGCGGTTGATGCGCTGCTCCCGCTCTTCCAGCAGCTGCTGCAGGCGGCCGTTGGCGCTTTCCAGTTCCCGGTTGGCCAGCTGCACGGCGCTGGAGAGGCGCCGGTTCTCGTCCGCCAGTTCCTTCTGGTGGAAGGCCTCGGCGATGTGCTCCTTGAGCTGCTCGTCGTCCCAGGGTTTGGTCAGGAACTTGTAGATGGCGCCCTCGTTGATGGCGCTGGTGACGGATTGCAGCTCGGTATAGCCGGAGAGGACGATGCGGATGCTTTCCGGATGCAGCACCTTGGCCCGGCGTAGGAATTCCACCCCGGTCATGCCGGGCATGCGCTGGTCGGAAATGATGACGTCCACCGGGTGTTCGGCCAGGAGCTTGAGGCCTTCCTCGCCGCCGCTGGCGATCCGGATGTCGTAGCCTTCCTTGCGCAGCAGGCGCTTCATGGCGGAGAGGATGTTTTCCTCGTCGTCCACCAGGAGCAGGGTGCGCTTTCTTTCCCGGGGATGGATCAGATCCTCGGGGATGGTCTTGCCGTTTTCCAGCATGATTTCCATCTCCTCCGCCGGAACCGGCCGGCTGAAATAATACCCCTGGATTTCGTCGCAGCGGTTGGCGATGAGCAGGGCGAGCTGGGCTTCCGTTTCCACCCCCTCGGCGATGACCTTCATCTGCAGGGCATGGGCCATGGTGATGACGGCTCGGGTGATGGAGACGTCGTTGGGGTCGGCGACGATGTCCTGGACGAAGGAGCGGTCCACCTTCACCGCATCCAGGGGAAAGCGCTTCAGGTAGGAGAGGCTGGAATAGCCGGTGCCGAAGTCGTCCACCGACAGGCGCACGCCCAGGGCCCGCAGTTCGCCCAGGGTGGCGATGGTCTCCTCCACGTCCTCCATCAGCATGGATTCGGTCAGTTCCAGTTCCAGCCAGCGGGCGGCCAGCCCGGTTTCCTCCAGGACCTGGCGCACCTGCTGCACCAGGTTGCCCTCCCGCAGCTGCCGGGCCGAGAGATTGACAGCCACGGAGAACGGGCCCAGGCCCCGGGCATGCCAGCGACTGGCCTGGAGGCAGGCCTGGTGCATGACCCAGCGGCCCACGGCCACCACCTGGCCGCTTTCCTCCATGGCCTGGATGAATTCGGCGGGGGAAATGAGGCCGTGCTGGGGATGCTGCCAGCGGATCAGGGCTTCGGCGCCGATGATGGTGCCGTTGTTGCAGCTCACCTTGGGCTGGTAATGCAGGACGAACTGGTTTTCCTGCACCGCCAGGCGCAGGGCCTGTTCCGTCTGCTGGCGGCTGCGCAGGCGCTCGTTGGCGGCAGCCTCGAAGAAGCGGAAAGTGCCGCCGCCGTGCTGCTTGGCGTCGTGCAGGGCAGTCTCGGCCCGGTACAGCAGCTGGTCGGCGGAAGTGCCGTCGGAGGGATAGACGGCGATGCCCAGGCTGGCACCCAGATAGACGTCGCTGCCCTCCACCTCGAGGGAGGTGGCGGTGAGGTCGATCAGGCGGCGGGCGGCCTGGGAGATGTCGAGGCCGCCCTCGTCCGTCAGCAGCAGGCCGAACAGGTCGCCTCCCAGGCGGCCCAGCAGGTCGCCGCCGCGCAGGTCCCGGCGCAGGCGCTGGGCCAGCTGGGCCAGGGCGGCGTCGCCGATGCGGTAGCCCAGGTTCTCATTGACGTTCTGGAAGCCGTCCAGGCCCAGGCAGAGCAGGGCGGCCTGGCTCTGCCGGCGCTCGGCGTGGCGCAGGGCTTCCACCAGCTGTTCGCGGAACTGGTTGCGGTTGGGCAGGCCGGTGAGGCCGTCGAAATGGGTCAGGTGGTGAGCCCGGGCCTCGGCCGCCAGGACGTCGGAAACGTCGAAGGCGATGCCGCCGATGGTGTGGGGCCGGGGACCGTCGCCGATGGCAAAGCTCTTCATGTGCAGCCAGCGCACCTCCTCCCGCTCGGTGAGAATGCGGAAGCGGATGTCCAGGCCGCCGTGGGGCCGGCGCCGGATGGCGTCCCGCAGGCGTTGCTGCTCCTCCGGATGGACCTGGTGAAGCCAGTCATGGCGGTCCTGGTAGAGGCTTTCCCGGCTGGCGCCCCACACCTTCTCGTAGGCCGGGTTGGCGTAGATCACCTGGCGCGAGGCCACGTCCACCAGCCACAGACTTTCCGGCAGGAACTCTGCCATCTGGGCGATGCGCTCTGCCACGGCGTCGCTGGGGCCGGTGCAGGGGACGTGGGTGAAAGGGGGCATGGGGCGGCCTGGGAGGATTTTCTGGTGTATTTGTAGCAAATATCCCTGCTGGCATACACCTAGGTCAAACCCCAGTCGCTGGGCCCCCAGGGGCTGGCCGCCGCTGGCGGGCCGGGCCGGCTGGCCGCAAGCGGCGCCCCTGCTCAGGCTTCGCCCAGGGCCTTCATCTCGGCGTAGAGGTCGGCCTTGCCTTCGAAGCCGATGCCCGGCAGTTCCGGCAGGGTGACGATGCTGTCCTTCACCTGCACCCCGTCGGGGAAGCCGCCGAAGGGCTGGAACAGGTCCGGGTAGGATTCGTTGCCGCCCAGCCCCAGGCCGGCGGCGATGGCCAGGGACATCTGGTGGCCGCCGTGGGGAATGCAGCGGGAGGGGCTCCAGCCGTGCTCCTTGAGCATGTCCAGGGTGCGCAGGTATTCCACCAGGCCGTAGGAGAGGGCGCAGTCGAACTGCAGCCAGTCCCGGTCGGCCCGCATGCCGCCGTAGCGGATGAGGTTGCGGGCGTCCTGCATGGAGAAGAGGTTCTCGCCGGTGGCCATGGGACCTTCGTAGTGATTGGCCAGCTCGGCCTGCAGGGCGTAATCCAGGGGATCGCCGGCCTCCTCGTACCAGAACAGGTCGTACTGGGAGAGGGCCTTGGCGTAGTCGATGGCGGTGGGCAGATCGAAGCGGCCGTTGGCATCCACCGCCAGCTTGCAGCCGGCAGGCAGGATGGAGAGCACGGCCTCGATGCGCTTCAGATCGTCGGCCAGGGTGCCGCCGCCGATCTTCTTCTTCACCACCTTGTAGCCCCGGTCCAGGTAGCCCTGCATCTCGTTCTTCAGGGCCTGCAGGTCCTGGCCCGGCCAGTAGTAACCGCCGGCGGCGTAGACGAAGACCTCCCGCTTTGGGGTGCCGTTGCCGTAGCGTTCGGCCAGCAGCTGGTAGAGGGGCTTGCCCTCGATCTTGGCCACCGCGTCCCAGATGGCCATGTCCAGTGTGCCCACGGCGACGGAGCGCTCGCCGTGGCCGCCGGGCTTCTCGTTGTTCATCATGCAGGCCCACACCTTGTGGGGGTCCAGGTTGTTGCCGGATTCGTCGAGCAGGGAATCGGGGGCGGCTTCGAGGATGCGGGGACGGAAGCGTTCCCGGATCAGGCTGCCTTGGCCGTAGCGGCCGTTGGAATTGAAGCCGTAGCCCACCACCGGCTTGCCGTCGCGGATGACGTCGGTGACCACGGCCACCAGGGACAGGGTCATCTTGGAGAAGTCGATGTAGGCGTTGCGGATGGGGGAGGAGATGGGCCGGGTCACTTCCCGGATATCGACGATGCGCATGGGGCTTTCCTTCTTAGCGTAATTGACAGGGGTCAGCAGGAGCCGGCAGGGCGGCGGAAGGGCTGGAGTACGGAGCGAAGGTTAGTCCCGCTGCACTGGTTTATAGTTGAGCCATATTCACAACATTGATGAACAATAGTTATCAATGAGAGGCGCCCCATGAATACCGCTTCCGAACTGGAATTTTTCGTTCTCCTGGCCCGCCAGGGCAGCCTGGCCGCCGCCGCCCGGGAACTCAACCTCACCGCCCCGGCCCTGAGCAAGCGCCTGGCTCAGCTGGAATCACGGCTGGGGGTGCGGCTGGTGCAGCGCACCACCCGGCGCATGAGCCTGACCGCCGAAGGGGAGGTGTTCCTGGCTCGGGCCCGGACCATCCTGGAAGACATCCGGGAGCTGGAGAACGAGGTGGCCGGCAGCAAGGCGGCACCCCGGGGGCGGCTGCGCATCAACGCCACCCTGGGCTTCGGGCGCAGCCACATCGCCCCCCTGGTGAGTGAGTTCGTGCGCCAGCACCCGGCGGTGGAAGTGCAGCTGCAACTCACCGACCGGCCCCTCAACCTGGCGGAGCAGGGCTTCGACCTGGGCCTGCGCTTCGGCGAGCCGCCGGACGCCCGCCTGGCGGCGCGCAAGATCATGTCCAACCGCCGCTTCGTCTGCGCCTCGCCCCTCTACCTGGAGGCCCACGGCGAGCCGCAAAGCCCGGAGGAACTGGCCCGCCACGCCTGCATCATCCACCGCCAGAACGACGAGGATTACCACCTGTGGCGTTTCACCAAGGGCAAGGACAGCGTGGCGGTGAAGGTGCGGGGCGGCCTGTCGAGCAACGACGGCGACGTGGTGCAGCAATGGGCTCTGGAAGGCCAGGGCCTGGTGGTGCGCTCCGAATGGGATGCGGCCAAATACCTGGAGAGCGGCCGCCTGCGGGCGGTGCTGGGGGAATGGTCCCTGCCGCCGGCGGACCTCTACGCCATCTACCCGCCCCGCCTCAATCTCTCGGCCCGGCTGCGGGCCTTCCTGGATTTTCTGGCGGCCCGCTTCAATCCCTGATGGCCACCCGGCCTGGTGCGCCGGCCCTGGCCGGGCGCGGGCGGCTTACAGTGCCGCCAGCAGATTGAGCCCCAGGGCCAGGGCTCCGGGCAGGGCCTGGACGAAGAGGATGCGGCGGCTGGCGGTGGCGGCGCCGAAGATGCCGGCTACCACCACGCAACCGAGGAAGAAGCAGCGGATGGAGAAGCCGGCCTCGCCCGGCAGCAGCCCCCACAGCAGGCCGGCGGCCAGGAAGCCGTTGTAGAGGCCCTGGTTGGCGGCCAGGACCCGGGTGGCGGCGGCGAACTCCGGTGTCAGGCCGAAGGCCTTGCGGCCCTTCGGGGTGTTCCAGCAGAACATTTCCAGCACCAGGATGTAGGCGTGGAGCAGGGCCACCAGCAGGGTGGCGATGGCGGCAGCGGTGCTGAGGACGGTCATGTTGTCTCCTTGGGGGATGGGCGGCGCCCGGTTTTTTTATAGTTGTTGCCAGACCCAGGGCAGGGCGCCCAGGGCGGCGAAAAAGACGGCCAGGTGGAAGAGGGCCCACAGGCCGTAGCGCCGGGCCAGCTTTTCCGGCGCCAGATTGGCAATGAGGTAGAGCCGACCGCCATCGGGGCGGCCCATGAGGTGGATGTCGGGAACGGCCCGGGCCTGGCGGTGCAGCTGCGCCACCTCGCGCCGGGCGGCCTGGCGAGCCAGCCGCCATTCCTCCATGTCCAGCTCGCCGTCGCCGTTGAGGTCGAAGCGCCGGTGCAGTTCCTCCGGGTTGCGCTTCCACTCGGCCAGCACCTGCTTCAGGTCCTCCGCCGGGTCCAGCAGGGCGTCGCCGCCGCCCCGGGTGTGGAAGCCGCCTAGGACATAGATGTCGTCGCCGTCCCGCAGGGTCCATTCGGTATGGCGGTAGTCACCCTCGCTCCACTGCTGCTTGTGCCGGGTGTGGATTTCGGCACCGGCCGGGTCCACGGCGCAGAGGCCGCTGCCGTCGTCGAGGACGAAGGAAGCCTCGCTTTCGTCCCGGTTGATGACCTTCCACTGGTTTTCCGAATCCTTCTGCTCCGTGGTGTTGCGATACCACAGGCAGCGGCCGCCGCTGAGGGGCGAGACCAGGGGCAGGCCGGCCATGGGGCGGCCGTTGCCCTGCAGTTCGACGTAGCCCTGGGCGGCGGAAGCGATGCGGGAGGTGGGGGTGTCGGCGATGGCCCGGCGCCGCTTGAGGGCGCCGCTCCAGGCCCACAGGCTGAGCAGGGCCATCAGCCCGAGGCAGACGCTCCAGCCCAGGGGAGATTCGGTCTGGGCCCCGATCACCAGCAGGGCCAGCTGGGCGCCCGAGGTGATCCACTGGCCCGTTTGCCAGTGGAGCTTGAAGTGGCGGGGGATCAACTGAAGAGCTGCTTGATGTCCACGTCCGCCTTTTCGGCGGCGGCAAATTCCAGCAGGGGCTGGGGATCGAAGCGGAAGAGGCGGGCGATGATGGCGTCGGGGAACTGGTCGACCCGCACGTTGTTGATGTTCACCGCCTCGTTGTACAGCTCGCGGCGGTCGGCGATGGAATTTTCCAGGGCGGTGATGCGCTGCTGCAGCTGCATGAAGTGCTCGTTGGCCTTGAGTTCGGGATAGGCCTCGGCGACGGCGAAGAGCCGGCCAAGACCCAGGCGCAGGGCGCCTTCCGCCTCGCCCAGGGCGCCCACATCCTGGGCCTGACGGGCACTCTGCACCTGGCTGCGGGCCTCGATCACCCGTTGCAGGGTGCTCTGTTCGAATTCCTTGTACTGCTTGCACACCTCCACCAGCTTGGGCAGTTCGTCGTGGCGCTGCTTGAGCAGCACGTCGATATTGGCCCAGGCCTTGGCGACGCCGTGCTTGAGACCCACCAGTCCGTTGTAGAGGGTGATGCCGTAGATCAGGGCCACCACCACCAGGCCGAGGAAAATCATGCCGCCTACGCTCATTGTCAGCGCTCCCTGTTGATTGACGTGGGAATAATACCGGCTTTGAACTGTGCCGTCCCCGGCCTGCCTATAATGGCGGACCCCATGCTGCAGAGAACAAACAACATGTCCCCATCGAGCCCGTCCGCCTGGCGCACGCCGACCCTGATCCTGGTGTGCGGCTGCATCATCCTCACTCTCTCCATGGGCATCCGCCATACCGGCGGCCTCTTCCTGCAGCCCATGACCGGCGCCCTGGGCTGGAACCGGGAAGTCTTCTCCTTCGCCTTCGCCATCCAGAACCTGGTGTGGGGCCTGGGCTCGCCTTTCGCCGGCGCCTTCGCCGACCGCTACGGGGCCGGCCGGGTGATCGCCGCCTCGGCCCTGCTCTATGTCGTGGGCCTGGCCCTGATGGCCGTTTCCAGCACCGGCCTGGCTCTCGACCTGTCCGCCGGGGTACTGGTGGGCCTGGGGCTGTCGGGCACCACCTTCGCCGTCATCATGGGTGTCATCGGCCGCCACACGACGCCGGAAAAGCGCAGCCTGGCCTTGGGCATCGCCAGCGCCGGCGGCTCCTTCGGCCAGTTCGCCGTGCTGCCCATCGGCCAGGCCCTGATCAGCAGCTTCGGCTGGCAGGCCGCCCTGTTCCTCCTGGCCTGCGGCGTCGGCCTCATCGCGCCCCTGGCCTATGCCATGGCCGACGGCCACAAGCATGTGAGCGGCGCCGGCCAGTCCGCCGGGGCCGCCCTGGTGGAGGCGGGCGGGCAGAGGAGTTTCCACTACCTGTTCTGGAGCTACTTCGTGTGCGGCTTCCAGACCGCCTTCATCATGCTGCACCTGCCGTCCTTCGCCGTGGATTCGGGCTTCTCCGCCAACGTCGGCATGACCGGCATCGCCCTCATCGGCCTCTTCAACATCTTCGGCTCCTTCCTCTTCGGCTGGGCCGGCGGCAAGGGCAGCAAGAAAAACCTGCTGATGCTGATCTACGGCGCCCGGGTGGTGGTCATCGGCGCCTTCATGCTGGCCCCCTTGTCGGTGGCCAGCATCTGGATCTTCTCCGCCTGCATGGGCCTGCTGTGGCTGGCCACGGTGCCCCTCACCAACGGGCTCATCGCCCAGGTCTTCGGCCTGCGCTTCATGTCCATGCTGGCCGGCATCGTCTTCCTCGGCCACCAGCTGGGCAGCTTCCTCGGCGCCTGGCTGGGCGGCATGATCTTCGACAAGACCGGCTCCTACGACCTGGCCTGGCTGCTCTCCATCGGCCTTTCGGTGATCGCCGCCATCCTCTGCTGGCCCATTGACGAGCGGCCCGTGCAGCGGGCCGAGCCGAAGCCGGCAGGTGCCTGAAATGGCCCGCCACTGGCGCTGGTTTTTCTGGGGAGTGGGGGCGGCTCTGGCGGCCGCCCTGCTGGTGCTGATCTTCCTCGGTTACCAGGCGCCGGAACTGCTGCTGGACCTGGCCAACCTGCGCTACTGCGGCTGAGCCGGGGGCTCGGTTGGGTCGGCGGTCCCGGCCTCGGCCTCGTCGCTGAGGCCCAGTTCCGCCGCTTCCATTTCCGGCGGGATGGGGGCGCCGGCTTTCTTCATCACCGTATACACATGGACGTGCAGGAATTCGGCGATGTCCCGGTAGTCGTCGGGCAGGGCCGCGTCGTCCCAGCCGTTGGCGGAATGGCGGGCCAGATTGACGGCCAGCAGGACATTGCGCACCCGGGGGGCGCTGGCCTGTTCCTCGTCGGTGAGCTTGAGCATCAGCTCGGGCAGGTTCCAGGCCCGGCACAGGGCCTGCTGCATTTCGGCGAAGTGGGCGCCGAGTACGGTTTCCTGGGCGGTGACCGAGCGCAGGGCGCGGTCCGACTTCTGCAGCGCCTTGATCTGCAGGGCCAGCTTGGGGGCGCAGCACCACAGCAGCAGTTCGGGCAGTTCGTGGAGCAGGGTGGCCACCACGATTTCTTCCATGTTCAGGTCGTGCCGCCACAGGGCCCAGTCGTAGGCGTACTGGGCGGCCCGCTGGGCGCGCCGGACCACGTTGATGAGGCCGAGCAGGGCCTGGGGCTGCTCCTTCAGGGTGTCTTCCACCATGGGCAGGTTTTCGAACTTCTTGAAGAAGGGTTCGATACCTAAAAGGACCACGGCCTGGTCGATGGTGGTGACGTCGTTGCGCAGGCGGGAACCGCGCAGGGGCTGGATGTAGGCCAGCATGCGCACGGTCATCATGGGGTCCTGCAGGATGATGCTGGCGATCTCCCGGCCGCTGATGCTGTCCATGCGTTCCCGCGCCTCTTCCAGGCGCCGCACGGTGTGCCGCAAGACGGGCAGTTCCTGTTCGGAGAAGAACAGGACCCAGGAATCCAGGCTGGGAAGGGCGTGATCGAGCATGATGGGCCGTAGTTAAAAAATCGCTGTAATAAAAGCCTTCAACTGACTGATTTAACGGCATCAGTTCCGCCGACTTGAATACTAGCCGGGGCCTATGGGGCGGGCAAGGCATTTCTCTTGCCGGCGCCGGGCTGGGGCCGGCCCGGGCCTTGGTCTACAATGGCGGCCCGAACCGTTTCCGATTGCCTCCCCATGTCCCAGGCCGCTCCCGAAAAGAATCACCCCACCCGCCTCATCCACGGCTTCCATGCCGTCATCGCCAAGCTGCGCCACAATCCGGATGCGGTGAAGGAGGTGTACCTGGACCAGAGCCGCAAGGACGCCCGGGCCAAGGACCTGCTGCGCCATGCGGAGGCCCAGGGCATCCGCGTCATTCCCGCCGACGCCAAGCGCCTCGACGGCCTGGCCCCGGGCCAGCGGCACCAGGGCGTGGTGGCCAAGGTGGACGCCAACGAGCGCCAGGTGACCCTGGACGACGTGCTCGACACCCTGGAGGAGCCGCCCCTGCTGCTGATCCTGGACGGGGTCACCGATCCCCACAACCTGGGTGCCTGCCTGCGGGTGGCCGATGCAGTGGGCGCCCATGCGGTGATAGCTCCCAAGGACCGTTCCGTGGGCCTCACCAACACCGTGCTGAAGGTGGCCAGCGGCGCCGCCGAGACCGTGCCCTACATCACCGTCACCAACCTGGCCCGCACCCTGCGCGAACTGAAGGAGCGGGACATCTGGATCATCGGCACCGCCGACCAGGCCGACGGCGACCTGTATACCGCCGAGTGGCCCAAGGGCACCGCCTGGGTCCTGGGGGCCGAGGGCGAGGGCATGCGCCGCCTGACCCGGGAGACCTGCGACCAGCTGGTGCGCATTCCCATGTTCGGCAGCGTCGAGAGCCTCAACGTCTCCGTCGCTTCCGGCGTCTGCCTCTACGAAGCCCGCCGCCGCCTGCAGCCCTAAGCGCCCCGGGGCCCGCCGCCCCGGCTGGCATCCGTCTTGCAATAAGCCTTCGCAAAACCATATGCGGAGGCTTTTTCATGTTTGTGAGCGCCACGTCGCTCGCCTTTCCCCAGGCAGCCTATCAGGCCCAGGCACGGGCCGGCAGCGCCCCGGAAGCTGCGCCAAAACAGGTGCTTCCAGCCGTTGCGGCCAGTCTGACCGAAGCGGTGGACGGCCAGCAGGTCGATGCCGCGCGGCAGTGGCTGTCCGCCGAGGTGGCGGATTTTGCCGCCGAGGTCGGCAAGAAATTCCGCGAAGAGGGGCTTCGCACCTCGCCGGAACCCATGCTGGCCGTCGCTTCCGACGGGCATGTGACGGTGGTCAACAACACTCCCGACCGCCAGCAGATCGAGCGCCTGTTCGCCGCCAATGCCGAACTGACCCAGCGCTTCACCGCCATCGCCGCCACGGCCGAGACCGTGCAGGCTGCCGACGATCAGCAGGCCTTCGTCGACCAGTACCAGGCCCTGGCCGGCGACGCCAAGGCCCAGAAAGCCCTGGTCAGCCAGGAGGCGGCCCGCAGCGGCAACCTCCGTTTCCATCTCGTTCTCACTCCCCACGGCCCGGAATATTTTTTCCCCGGGGTCTTGCGCGCCTCGGCCTGAATGTGCCCTCCGCCGCCCCTGCCGCTTTTCGTGGCAGGGTAAGGCAATCCCAGTAACGGCGGGCCCTGGCGGCTACTGCCCCCAGCTCTCCCACAGGGTTATCCACAGGAAATGTGGATGACTTTCCCCGCTGCCGCGGAACATCTGCCGGCCTTTCGCTGTCCCTTCCCCCTTAAGCCCAGGTTTCATCCACCCCCATGTCGGCGTCTGCCGCCGGTCGGGGCCCCGTGCCGGAAGCTGCTTCATTTGTCGATAGTCATTGGCTATCTTAAATATGAATACAATCAATTAGAGTAATTTCGCCGGGGTCTTTACTATTCACCCATCGCCTCACCCAACCCCAACTTTGTTTCACTCAACTCAGGAGATAAAACGATGAGCACTTCCTTGATCAACACCGTCATCCAGCCCTTCAACGTCAATGCCTTCCACAACGGCAAGTTCATCACCGTTTCCGACACCGACCTGAAGGGCAAGTGGTCCGTCCTGATTTTCATGCCCGCCGCCTTCACCTTCAACTGCCCCACCGAAATCGAAGACGCCGCCGACAACTACGCCGAATTCCAGAAAGCCGGTGCCGAGGTGTACATCGTCACCACCGACACCCACTTCTCCCACAAGGTGTGGCACGAAACCTCCCCCGCCGTGGGCAAGGCCAAGTTCCCCCTGATCGGTGATCCCACCCACCAGCTGACCAACGCCTTCGGCGTGCATATCCCCGAAGAAGGCCTGGCCCTGCGCGGTACCTTCATCATCAACCCGGACGGCGTGATCAAGACCCTGGAAATCCATTCCAACGAAATCGCTCGCGACGTTTCCGAAACCCTGCGCAAGCTGAAGGCCGCCCAATACACCGCCGCCAACCCCGGCCAGGTGTGCCCCGCCAAGTGGAAGGAAGGCGCCAAGACCCTGGCTCCCTCCATCGACCTGGTCGGCAAGATCTAAGACCTTCTTCCTTCCGCAGCGCGGTGCCCGGCCAGCCGGGCCCGCCGCGGCGGATTGCAGCGCAAAGGCGCCCGCCGGGTGTGCTCCCGCACATCCATCCCCATGCGGGCGCCTTTCCATTGCATGCCGCACCGTATTTCATCCGTTTCCGTACAGCATCACTTCGATTTAGGGAGATAAGACCATGCTCGACAGCAGCATCAAGACCCAGCTCAAGGCTTACCTTGAAAAACTCGTCCAGCCCATCGAACTGGTGGCCTCCCTGGACGATTCCGCCACCGCCCAGGAAATGCGCAGCCTGCTGGCCGACATCGCCGAGCTGTCCGACAAGGTGAGTCTGCGCGAAGACGGCCAGGCCGCACGCCGTCCCTCTTTCGGCATCGCCCGGGCCGGCCAGAGTCCCCGCATCCATTTCGCCGGCATCCCCATGGGCCACGAATTCACCTCCCTGGTGCTGGCCCTGCTGCAGAGCGGCGGTCACCCGCCCAAGGTGGAGGCCGAGGTGGTCGAGCAGATCAAGGGCCTGGACGGCAAGTTCAGCTTCGAGACCTTCATCTCCCTCTCCTGCCACAACTGCCCGGACGTGGTGCAGGCCCTCAACACCATGGCCGTGCTCAACCCCAATGTGGAAGCGGTGATGATCGATGGCGGCGTCTTCCAGCAGGAAGTGGAAGAGCGCCAGATCATGGGCGTGCCCGCCATCTACCTCAACGGCCAGGCCTTCGGCTCCGGCCGCATGGAACTGGGCGAAATCCTGGCCAAGGTGGATACGGGCGCTGCCGCCCGGGATGCGGCCAAGCTCTCCGACAAGGAAGTGTTCGACGTGCTGGTGGTGGGCGGTGGCCCGGCCGGCGCCGCCGCCGCCATCTACGCCGCCCGCAAGGGTATCCGCACCGGCGTGGTGGCCGAGCGTTTCGGCGGCCAGGTGCTGGACACCCTGGGCATCGAGAACTTCATTTCCGTCAAGGAAACCGAAGGCCCCAAGCTGGCCATGGCCCTGGAGCAGCACGTGCGCGAATACGAGGTGGACATCATGAACCTGCAGCGCGCCGCCGCCCTCAAGCCCGCCGCCAACGGCCAGCCCGCCGAAGTGACCCTGGCCAACGGCGCCGTGTTGAAGAGCAAGACCGTGATCCTCTCCACCGGCGCCCGCTGGCGTGAAATGAACGTGCCCGGCGAAGCCGAGTACCGCACCAAGGGCGTGGCCTACTGCCCCCACTGCGACGGCCCCCTGTTCAAGGGCAAGCGCGTCGCCGTGATCGGCGGCGGCAACTCCGGCGTCGAGGCTGCAATCGACCTGGCCGGCATCGTCGCCCACGTCACCCTGCTGGAATTCGGCAAGGAAATGCGGGCCGACGCCGTGCTGCAGAAGAAGCTGCTCAGCCTGCCTAACGTCACGGTGATTACCGAAGCCCAGACCACGGAAGTGACCGGTGACGGCCAGAAGGTGAACGGCCTCAAGTACAAGGACCGGGTCAGCGGCGAGGAAAAGACCGTCGCCCTGGAAGGCATCTTCGTGCAGATCGGCCTGCTGCCCAACACCGATTGGCTCAAGGGCACCGTCGAACTCTCCGACCGGGGCGAGATCGTCATCAACGCCAAGGGCGAGACCTCCGCCGAAGGCGTCTTCGCCGCCGGCGACTGCACCACCGTGCCCTACAAGCAGATCATCATCGCCATGGGCGAGGGCGCCAAAGCCAGCCTCTCGGCCTTCGACCACCTGATCCGCAGCTCGGCCCTGGCCTGAGTTATTTCCTGTTTCTCCTGTAGCAAGCCAGCAAGAAGCCCGTCCCGGAGGTTCCGGGGCGGGTTTTTGTTATGGGGTTTTGCTGGTTTGTCGTGGGGGGGCTTCGGGCGTGGGTTGTTGATTTTGCGGCTGTGTTCCGCGCCTGACGCGCGGGTTACTTATTCTTGTCTCGCCAAGAATAAGTAACCAACAAGAAGGCGACCCTCACCCCCGGCCCTGCGGGCTCCCCTGCGCTGCTCAGTCGGTCGGGGCGGCTGCGGAACTCGGCCCTGCGGGCCTCAGACAGTCCTCGCCGAAATCCCCCCGCCCGCCTTGCGCTGCTCGGCGGAGGTGGAAGGGGATGGGAAGCCTGTGACGTGGCGAAGGTGATCGCACCGGTTGGGAGTGGGTGATTCAGTTGCTTTGGATATGCGATTTGCAACTTTTGGTTGCGGTGTGAGTGTGCCGACGGTAACTTTGAGGCTGTCCGGTTTCACGGATTTTTAGTGGGGCCAGTAAACGGAAGGTTTGCTGAATCCCATGCGGGACAATAGATTCGGCTGTCCGGTGTTCCAGGATATTGGACAGTCCCGTTTTTATTGGACGTTTTTGTCGTCTATTACTAGTTGGGCATCTTGATCTTGCGCATTTTCCTTTCCCCATTTGTAGTTGTTCTCAGCCATGCAAATCGTTCTAGTTGATCCGGGGTCATCCCGAGAAGAGATCAACGAGCCAATTGGCATAGGCATGATTGCGGCAGCCGTTGAACAAGAACTCGGCACTAGAGCCCATGTATCTCAGTACTTTGAGCCGATAACCGGTTTGCCAACCTCAGACGAAATACGTCAGTCAGATGTAATTGGCATCTCCACTCCGTTAGGCAGTTTGAGAACAGTACGGGGATTGGTGGCAAAGTGGAAACTTATCCAGCCCGAGATAAAGCCAGTGCTCGTACTTGGGGGAGTTATAGCCACATTTGCCCCCGAGAGTCTTCTGTCTGAGTTTCCAGAGGCTATTGTGGTGATTGGTGAGGGTGAAGAAGCATTCACTCTATTAGTGAAGCTCATGCAAGAGGTGTCACGTGAGCACTGGCGCGAAGTGCTCGGCGAGGCATCGATTCCAAATCTGAAGTTCCGTACCACAAGAGGTGTCGTTAGTACTCGTCGTAAGAATGTCGACCTCTCCAAGTATCCCGCACCATCCCGCCCATTCTTAAAGCAGCTAGTCTCGCTTGGCGGAATAGTTAGGGCAGAGTCATCCCGGGGGTGTTCATATGGTCGGTGTACTTTTTGCGCTATCCAGCATAAGTACAACGACAAGATCGAATGGCGTGTTATTGACGTTCCGCGCATCGTTCAAGAACTATGCGAGCTGTCAGCAGCCGGCGTTCGACATCCCTACTTCACCGACGAAGACTTCATGGGCGCCGATCCTACTCGGGCGCTATCTCTGGCTAGAGCAATCGCAAACGAGAAGGACCGGGGAAATATCTCAGGTGACTTTTCTCTATACGTTGATATGCGCGTTGCGAGTATTCTTGCTGGAAAGACGGCCCATCATCCATCTGGGGTAACTGTATTGACGGCTCTTCAGGAAGCCGGCTTACGAGAAGTGTTTGTTGGTATTGAGTCTGGCGCGGGAGAACAAGCAAAACGATATCGTAAGCCAGCAACCACCGACCGAAACCTCCGGGCACTACAAATCTTGCGTCGCGCAGGTCTAAGCATGGACATTGGATTCATTTTCTTCGATCCTGAAATGACGCTACAAGAAGCCGCCACAAATCTGACATTTCTTCGGAGTAGCGGGCTTTGGTTTCATGATGCTCGTCTAACAAAGGAAGTACGCCTTGAGGCAGGCACCCCTCTTGTCGACGATTACCAACAGAAGAACCTGATTGCTGGCCCATTAGATGTGGATCAGCTTACCTTTCCCTATCGGTGGCGTTCTACCCAGGTTGAGTCGGTTCACGAGGTATTCCGGGCCTGGGAAGCTATTGAGCAAGAATCCATTTACAGGCTTCAGGCGGCGACTCGAGGTGAGGTTCCTACCGGGACTCAACGACAAGAGCGACGCGAAGCATTGGGAACAATACGTGCTGTAGAACTTGACGCTTTGGAGATGCTAATCACGTTGACACAGCAGGGAGGCGACCCCCTAACAGTAGACCTCAGTAAGTTCTCACGCAGACGTGGCGACCTCGTTTGTATGGCGCTTGAGAAATTTCTTTGAGCAATGCCATTCACCGCTTATTGCCCAGATGCCCAACCCATCATTCCACCGGAGCTGCGCGAAAAGCCGCGCAGTCCGGTGAACTCAAACGTTGAACATCTGCTTTCCCCTGGCAATTACCGTTTGGGGTCGATAGCTGAATTCGGAGAGCGTTAATCTCGCCCTGTGCGGCGCCGAGCAACGGAGCTTGTGGCGGGAAAAGGGCGAGCACTGTTTGAGGGCCTTTAGGCCCGAGTTGCGCAGCCCCCGCCGGAAGTGAGTAGCGCAGGGAACCCCGCGGCACGCGGGGCGCCAAACCGGGCTCGCCTTCTTGTTGGTTACTTATTCTTGGCGAGACAAGAATAAGTAACCCGCGCGTCAGGCGCGGAACACAGCGGTAACTAAACCCACCACGTCTGAAGATTCAGACACCCCTTGCGCCTGAAGACTCAGGCATCCCGCCTTCGAGGAATCACACCCGGCTTCGCCTCGAGAAACAGTCCGCCATTCCCGGGCGGCAAATCAAGCCAACCCACCCAGCCACACCCCAATAAAGACGGCCCTCCCGGCAATGGCATCGCCGGGAGGGCCGTCCCTTTTGCTTCTCCCGGCAGATCGCCGGGGAAATCCCGTCAGCCTTGCAGCACCGCTGCCATGGCTTCGGCCACGTAGGCCACGTTGCCGGTGTTGAGGCCGGCCACGCACATGCGGCCGGAGCGCACCAGGTACACGCCGAACTCTTCCCGCAGGCGGTCCACCTGGGCGGGGGAGAGGCCGGTGTAGCTGAACATGCCGCGCTGCTTGGTGAAGTAGGAGAAGTCCTTGCCCGGCACCCGGGCGGTCAGCACTTCATACAGCTTCTGGCGCATGGCCTGGATGCGGGTGCGCATCTCGGTCACTTCCTTGACCCATTCGGCGTGGAGGGCGGCATCGTTCATGACGATGGTGGTCACCAGTTCGCCGTGGATGGGGGGGCTGGAGTAGTTGCGGCGCACGGTGAACTTGAGCTGGCCCAGGACCCGGCCGGCTTCTTCCGCGTCCTTGCACACCACGGAGAGGCCGCCGACCCGCTCGCCGTAGAAGGAGAGGTTCTTGGAGAAGGAGTTGCTGACCAGGAAGGGCAGGCCGGAATCGGCCAGGGCGCGGATGGCGTAGGCGTCTTCATCGAGGCCGTCGCCGAAGCCCTGGTAGGCGATGTCGAGGAAGGGGATCAGCTTGCGCTCGGCGACGATGGCGATCACCTGTTGCCATTGCTCCCGGGAGAGGTCCACGCCGGTGGGGTTGTGGCAGCAGGGGTGCAGCAGGACGATGCTCTGCTCGGGCAGGCCCTTGAGACAGGCCACCATGCCGGTGAAGTCCACGCCGCCGGTGTTGGCGTCGTAGTAGGGATAGTCGTGCACGGCGATGCCGGCGCCTTCGAAGATGGAGCGGTGGTTGTCCCAGGTGGGGTTGCTGACCCAGGCTTCGCTCTTGGGGAAGTAGCGCTTGAGCAGGTCGGCGCCCACCTTCAGGGCCCCGGAGCCGCCCAGGGTCTGGATGGTGGCGATGCGGCCGGCCTTGAGGGCGGCGCTGTCGGCGCCGAAGAGCAGCTTCTGCACCACGGCCCGGTAGTCGGCGGCGCCTTCCATGGGCAGGTAGGAGCGGGGCGCGGGGGCGGCGGCGATGGCGGCCTCGGCCTGGCGCACGGAGCCGAGCAGGGGGATGCGGCCCTGTTCGTCGTAATAGAGGCCGATGCCCAGATTGACCTTGGTGGTCCGGGAGTCCTTGTGGAAGGTTTCGACCAGGGTGAGGATGGGGTCGCCCGCGTAGGCGTCGACGTGTTCGAACATGGTGCGCTGGTTCCGTTGGTGAAGTGGTCAGAAAGAGGCCGCGCCGGGCGGGCCGGATTGCCCCGGAAGCGGGGCAGGGGGCCGTGGCGGCAGGGGCTTATTGTAGCCGCCCGGGCCGCCACGGCCAGCAAAAGCGTGGGGCGGGCGGCAAAAATGGCTCAGGCGTTGGGCGTCTGCGGCCGGGGCAGCCACTTCAGCAGCATGGCGTAGAGCACTTCCGGATTCACCGGCTTGGGCACGAAGTCATTCATGCCGGCCTCCAGGCAGCGTTCCCGGTCCTCGCCGAAGGCGTTGGCGGTCATGGAGATGATGGGCAGGCTTTCCATGCCGGGCAGGCGGCGGATGTGGCGGGTGGCCTCCAGGCCGTCCATGCCGGGCATCTGCATGTCCATCAGCACCAGGGCGTAGGGCGTGGTCCCCCGTTCCAGGCAGGCCACGGCCTCGTTGCCGTCGGCGGCGATATCCACCCGCAGCCCGGCGTATTCGAGCAGTTCCCGGGCCACCTCCTGGTTGATGGAGTCGTCTTCGGCCAGGAGGATGGGGGTGCCCCGGTAGTGCTGCAGCAGTTCGCCCTCGGCCGAATCGGGGCGGGGGCCGTCCTCGGGCAGGGCGGCCCGGGCCTCGCCCAGCTTGAGCCGGGCGGAGAACCAGAAGGTGCTGCCGAAGCCCAGGCGGCTGTCCACGCCGGCGTCGCCACCCATGATCTGGGCCAGGCGCCGGGTGATGACCAGGCCCAGGCCGGTGCCGCCGAAGCGGCGGCTGGTGCTGCCGTCGGCCTGCTGGAAGGGGGCGAACAGCAGGGGCTGGACTTCCGGGGCGATGCCGATGCCCGTGTCCTCCACCTCGAAGCGCAGGAAGACGTCCGCCGGCGTCAGCTCCAGCACCTTGATCCGCAGGGTGACGCTGCCCCATTCGGTGAATTTCACCGCATTGCTGGCGTAGTTGAGGATGGCCTGGGTCAGGCGGGTCGGGTCCCCCAGCAGGTAGGGCGGCAGGGGATCGACTTCCGACTTGAGGACGATGCCCTTCTTGCGCGCCCCCTCGGCCAGCATGGAGAAGATGTGGCTGACGATGCGCCCCAGCTCCACCGGCTGTTCCTCCAGCACCAGGCGCTCGGCCTCGATCTTGGAGAGGTCCAGGATGTCGTTGATGATGGACAGCAGGTGGCTGGCCGCATCGTCGATCTTGTCCAGGCGGTCCTGCTGCTGGGGCGAGGGCTCGCCCTTCTTGAGGATGTGGGTGAGGCCGATGATGGCGTTCATCGGTGTGCGGATCTCGTGGCTCATGTTGGCGAGGAAGGCGCTCTTGGCCACGTTGGCGGCATTGGCCGCATCCCGGGCCCGGGCCAGTTCCTCGGTGCGCTCGGCCACCAGCTCTTCCAGGTGGTGGCTGTAATTGCTGACCTCGGCCTCCAGGCGCTTGCGCTCGGTGATGTCCCGGGCCACCCCGAGGACGCCCAGCACCTTGCCCTGGGGCTCGACGATGGGCGTCTTGACGGTCTCGAACAGGCGCTGGCCGGAGCCGTCCGCCTGGGTGATCCATTCTTCGTTGCTCTGGGGCGTGCCGGCGACCAGCACCTGGCGGTCTTTGTCGCGGAAGAAATCGGCCTGTTCCCGGCTGACGAAGTCGTAGTCGCTGCAGCCGATGATCTCCTGCTCCGGGCGGCCCATCATGCGTTCGAAGGCCGGGTTGCAGGCGATGAAGACGCCGGCCTCGTCCTTCAGCCAGAGGGGATCGGGAATGCCCCGCAGCAGGGTGTGCAGGTGGCTGCGCTGCCGCTCCAGTTCGGCGGTGCGGCGCTTCACGGCCGCCTGCAGCACCCGCACCCAGAGGGCCAGGCCGGCGCCGGCGACCAGCAGCAGGGCCAGGCCCAGACCGAAATACCGGGCGTAGGGCATGTAGGGCACGTAGTCGATGGCCGAGCCCATCCACTTCTTTTCCAGGGCCGCCCGTTCCTCGTTGCTGATGAGGGCCATGCCCCGTTCCACCGCCGCCAGGGTGGCCGTGTCGCCCTTGCGCGTGGCCCGGTGGAAGCGTCCCTGGTAGAGGTCGAAGGACTTGCGGAACTGGCGCTGCAGGTCCAGGCGGTAGAGGTAATAGTTGGCCGGGAGCTGGTCCAGGCAGAAAAGCTTGATCTCCTCAGCCATGGCGGCGGCGATCATTTCCGCGTAGTTCTTGAACTGGCGCAGGTTGGTGACGCCCTTGCCCTGCAGTTCCTCGATGCAGGCATCGCCGACCTGGACGCCGATGAGGAAACCCTTGAGGTTGTCCGTGTTGCTGATGCCGCTGATGGAGCTGTGGCTGTAGATGCCCACCGGCAGGTTGGCGTAGGGCTGGGAGAATTCGTAGAGGGCGTCCCGGGCGGCGGTGTGGAAGATCATGTCGATCACGTCCGCCTCGTTCTCCGCCATGAGGCGCTGGGCCCGGCCCCAGTCGGTGGCGATCAGCTGCACCCGGCGGCCGGTCTTCTGCTCCCACAGGGACCACAGGTCCACCAGATAGCCCACGGGCTGGCCGCTCGGGTCGCGGAAGATGTAGGGCGGATAGTTGTCGTCGCTGGTGACCCGCAGGGGCGGCTCGTCGGCACCGGCGGGCCCGGCGGACAGGGCCGCACAGCACGCCAGGAGCAGGGTGCCGAGCAGGCGGGTGATTGCGGGGACGGCGGGGAACTGCGTCATCGGGCCACCTGGAAAGGGGAGGGCGAGAATGGTCGGCGGGGATGGCGCTCCATCCCGTTCGCCTAGCAGTATGGCATAGGCCGGCCCCGGCTCCGGCGGGCAAAAGTCATGAAACGGCAGGAGGGGAGCCGGGAGCGGCGTGCTGGCCAAAGTGGTCGGACAGCGCCGGGGCCGATGCGTTCGGCGGGAGAAGCGGGCGCGGGAGAAGCGGGTGGCGGGAGAAGCGGGCGGCCGGCTGTCAGCCGCAGCGCGGCCCCGGGCTCAGCCGAAGCAGCGGGCCCACAGCAGGGAGCAGGGCATGGCCAGGAACAGGGCCGGCAGCATGTTCACGATGGGGAAGAACTTGATGCCGCAGATGCGCAGGCCCGTGGCCATCATGATGACGCCGCCGCAGGCGGAGAAGTCGGCCAGCATCTCCGGCGTCGCCAGGGGCACCAGCAGGCCGGCGCCGAGGAAGAGGGCGCCCTGCACCAGGAGCTGGGGCAGGCAGATGAGGGCCACCGCCGGGCCCAGTTCGGCGGCGAAGATGAGGGCGGTGAACAGGTCCAGGATGGACTTGGCCAGGAGGATGTGGGCATCCCCGGTCATGCCCTCTTGGGTGGCGCCGAAAATGCCCATGCCGCTGGCGCAGAACAGCACCAGCAGGGTGACGAACTTGCCGACGAAGCCTTCCACCCGGGGATTGCCCTTCTCCCCCGGCATGAGCCTTTCCGCCTGGCGCTGGGCCCAGCCGATGGCCTTCTCCAGGCCCCGTTCCAGATGGGCCAGCTCCCCCGCCAGGGAGCCCAGGATCAGGGCCAGGGCCACCGCCGGCAGGGCGTGCACCTTGTTCATCAGGGTGGTGCCGATGGCGGCGGCGATGATGCCGAAGGTCAGGGGCAGGGTTTCCCGCACGCGGCGGGGCAGGCGGCGGCCGAGCACGGCGCCGCCGAGGCCGCCCAGGATCAGGGCGGCGCTGTTGGCCAGGGGTCCCAGCATGGGGTGTTTCTCCGGGGAAGGCCGCCGGCGGCCCGCGGGGGCTCTGCATGACGTGGCGGCTTGATTAAGCAATCCGGTATGTTAAGGATTCCGGCGTGGCGAATAAAATACCGTTTTCGTTGTCTGGAATATCGGATTGATATGGGTGGCCCATGGACCTGAAGCGCATGCACTACTTCTGCACCATCGTCGAGCAGGGCCAGATCAGCCGGGCCGCCCGGGAACTGCACATGGCCCAGCCTCCCCTCAGCCAGCGTCTGAAGGAGCTGGAGGAGGAACTGGGCACCCCTTTGTTCCTGCGCAAGGGCCGGCAGCTGGAGCTGACCGAGGCCGGGCGCCTGTTCTACCGCCGCGCCCGGGACATCCTGCGGGCGGTGGAATCCTCCCGGGACGAGGTGCTGCGTCTCGCCTCCCAGAGCGGTCCGGCCCTGCGCATCGGCCTCTCGCCCACCTGCCGCGCCCCCTGGCTGGCCCGCTGCGAGGCCCTCATGGCCCGCTTCCCGGCCCGGGAGATCGGCCTGGTGGTTGGGGATTCCAGCTACCTGGAACACCTGCTGCGCACCGGCCAGCTGGACCTGGCCTTCATGCAGCCGCCCCTGCAGCCCGACAGCTTCAACGTGCACCGCCTGCGGGCCTCGCCCTCGGTGGCCCTTGGGCCCGCCGACCTCTTCGCCCCCGGGCAGCGCCTGGGCCTGGCCGAGCTGGCGGCCCATCCCCTGCTGCTGTTGCGCCGCTCCGTCGGCATCGGCACCTACGAGCGCCTGCAGCAGCAGTTCCACGAAGCCGGCCTGCTGCCCCGGGTGGCCCTTTACAGTTCCGACGCCGGCATGCTGCGGGACCTGCTGCTGCAGGGCTTCCGCGGCCTGGCGGTGCTGCCGGCCTCGGAGGTGGAGAGCCTGGCGGCGGGCGCCGATCCGGCCTTCCGCGTCTATGACCTGGCCGTGCCCCTGCCGGACTACCAGCTGTCCCTGGTCTGCCCCCGCAGCGGCGGCGACGCGGACCTGGTGGGGGCCCTGCTGGAACTCTGGGCCGAGCCAGGGGCCTAGGGGCACCGCCGCCAGGAGCCGCAAGCGGCGCGGCGCCTATGCCGGCGCTGCCGGCGGTGCTAGCATTCCGCCCCCATGCAACTCGAACACATCCGCCAACGCCTGGCCGCCCTCGGCGCCAAGACCTGCCACGAGGACCGGGTGCTGCGCGCCTGGCTCCAGGCCCAGCCCCTGGATGCCGGCGCCCGCCGCCGCCAGGCCCAGGACTACCTGCCCAAGGCCATCCGGGAGGAACTGCCGGCCCTGGCCGCCGACCTGGAGGCCCTGGCCCGGGTCCATTCCGAACACCCGGGGGCCGACGGCTCGGCGCGCCTGCTGGTGCGCCTGGGCGACGGCCAGGCGGTGGAAAGCGTGCTGCTGCCCCGGGACGGGGTCTGCGTCTCCACCCAGGTGGGCTGCGCCGTCGGCTGCACCTTCTGCATGACCGGCCGGGACGGCCTGCTGCGCCAGCTCTCCAGCGGCGAGATCGTGGCCCAGGTGGTGCTGGCCCGGGCCCGGCGGCCGGTGAAGAAGGTGGTCTTCATGGGCATGGGCGAACCGGCCCACAACCTGGACAACGTGCTGGCCGCCATCAACCTGCTCGGTAGCGCCGGCGGCATCGGCCACAAGAACCTGGTCTTTTCCACCGTCGGCGACCGCCGCGTCTTCGAGCGCCTGCCCCGGCAGGCGGTGAAGCCGGCCCTGGCCCTCTCCCTGCACACCAGCCGGGCCGAGCTGCGGGCCCAGCTGCTGCCCAAGGCCCCGCGCCTGACGCCGGAGGAACTGGTGGAACTGGGCGAGGAATATGCCCGCAGCACCGGCTACCCCATCCAGTACCAATGGACCCTGCTCGATGGGGTCAATGACAGCGAGGCGGAAATGGACGGCATCGTCCACCTCCTCAGCGGCAAATACGCCATCATGAACCTGATCCCCTTCAACGCCGTCGGCGGGGAGGATGAGGCCGGCGAGGGCGCCTTCCGCCGCCCGGCCTGGGAACGGGCCCGGCATCTGGCCCGCTACCTGCACCAGCGGCGTATCCTGACCAAGCTGCGCAATTCCGCCGGCCAGGACATCGACGGCGGCTGCGGCCAGCTGCGGGCCCGCAGCCTGGCGGAGGACCCGAGCAGTCCCCAGGCCCCTGCGTCCCAGGCCATTTCCGGCCCGGCGCCCCGGCGCCGGCAGCCGCGCCCCTGAAGCCGGCGGCGCCTCCCCCACACCCACTGGAGCCATCCATGCTGCGCCCATTCCTGTTCTCCCTCCTCCTCGTCTGCAGCCTGGCCCACGGCGCGCCGCCGGCGGAAGCCCCGGTGGAAGTGGTGGCCGCCGAATTCGGCATCTTTGAAGAGAAGAAGGGCGACCTGGTGTTCACTCCCACCGACGTGGTGCCCCACGTGCTGGGCCAGCGCTACGGCTGGGTGATCGAGGTCAAGACCAGCAAGCGCACCCTCAAGGTCAGCGAGGAATACGTGCAGCCCCGGCCCAACAAGGGCACGGCGGAAGAGAAGGAAGTGGCGCGCAACCTGGGCCTCTCCAACGACAAGCGGACCCAGGTCAGCGAGCGCCTGCTGGCCCCCATGGATGGGCACATCTATGCCGAGTGGTCGGTGGGCCCCAACGAGCCGGCGGGCCACCGCCGCCTGCAGGTGCTGGTGGAAGGCCAGGTGGCCGCCCGCTTCGAGTTTGACGTGAAGTAAAAACGAAAGCGGCGGCCTGGGCGCCGCCGCTGTTGCCTGCCGGCAGCCGCAGGGCTGCCTTCCAGGCCCGGAGCGGGCCTGGCGGGGGATGTTTCAGGCGCCCTTGAGGGCCAGGAATTCGTCGATCAGGCGGGCCAGCACGGCCTCTTCGTCTTCCGCTTCCAGGCCCAGGATTTCGGCCACCATCTTCACCTTGCCCGGATTGACCCGGCGCCGTTCCGTCGCCGGTGCCGCCGGCATGGCGGGCGCCGCGGGAGCGACCGGGGCCTCTTCCCAGGGCGGCACTTCGGCCGCGGCCGGGGAGGGGCTTGCCGCCTGGGCTGCAGCCGGGCTGGGAGCCATATCCGGCGCGGCTTGCGGCGGGGTGTCCGGCTTCTTGCCGCGGCGCAGGCCTTCTTCCACCAGAACCTTTTCCACCACCTGCTTGGGCAGCTTCTCCCCTTCGGGCAGCTGGGCGATCTGGCCGATCAGGGTTTCCGCCTTGGCCTCGTTCTTCTGGGCCAGCTTCTCCAGCTGGATGGCGGTGCTGGTGCTGGAAATCTTGCCTGACTCGAGCAGGGCGCTGACCTGGGGCGACAGGTTGGCGGCGGCGGTGGCCTGGGCCAGCCAGGTGGCGGTGCGGCCGAAGTGTTCGGCGGCCGCATCCTTGCTCTCGAAGCGCTCGGCAATGGTCTGGATGGCGTTGGCCATGTCCCGCGGGTCCAGGGCGGCGCGCACGCCCAGACCCAGATTCTCGAAGACCTGCACTTCCAGCACTTCCTCCGGGCTGCAGGCCCGCACCAGCACCGGCACGGCGGTCTCGCCCGCCAGCAGGGCGGCGCGGCGGCGGCGTTCGCCCACCACCAGGGCGTGGCGCCCGGTGCCGTCCGCCGGCTGCACCACCAGGGGATGGATCAGCCCCTTGCGGCCGATGGAGTTGGCCAGGCCCTTGAGGCTGGCCTCGTCGAAGTGCTGGCGCACGTGGTCCGGGCCGGGCTCGATCAGGGCGATGTCGATGATGCGGAATTCCGCGGGATTGTCTTTGAAGGCCATGGCCCCTCCGCCGTCGGTTGGTAGTGGCGCGATCCGCGGCGGCAGGCCGGCGCGGATCGACGAAGGGGGCGGATGTTCCTCGGTTTTCCCGCCTTTTTCAAGGCTTGACGGATGGCCGCGGATCGTAGCCGCGGTGCAGATCTGGCGCCGCCATGGGCTTCAGGCGGCGGGGGCGTGCTTGGCCAGTTTGCGCTGCAGGGTGCGCCGGTGCATTTTCAGGGAGCGGGCGGTGGCGGTGATGTTGCCGCCGTTTTCCCGCAGGATGCGCTGGATGTATTCCCACTCGACCCGCTGCACCGTCATGCGCTCGTCCGTGGCGATGGGGGGGATTTCCCAGTGGTCGGCGGTGAGGGCCTTGACGATGTCGCCGGCCTCCACCGGCTTGATCAGGTATTCCAGGGCCCCCAGCTTGATGGCGCCGACGGCGGTGGGAATGCTGGCGTAGCCGGTGAGGACCACGATGCGGGCGCCGGGGCTGCATTCGAGCAGGGGTTCGATCAGGTTGAGGCCCGATTTGCCTTCCAGGTTGAGGTCGAGCACGACGTACTCCGGTTCGTGCCGGGCCGCCAGGGCCAGGGCGCTCTCCGGGTCGTGCCCGGCGATGGTCTGGAAGCCGCGCCGGCCCATGGCCTTGGCCAGGGCACTGCAGTAGGCCTGGTCGTCGTCCACGATCAGCAGCAGGGGGGATTCGTTGCCATCGGCAGCGTCGGTGACGGGATTCATGTCAGCAATCCTTGAGGGGAAGTTTGAGGGTGACGTCGGTGCCCCGGGGCTGGCGGGGCGCCAAATGGAGCTGGCCGCCGCAGCGCTGGATGGCGCTGCGGGCCAGCAGCAGGCCGATGCCCAGGCCCGAGTCCGAATGCACCGGCAGGGGCTGGCCGGCGGCGGCCAGCACATCTTCGGGAATGCCCGGCCCCTGGTCGGCGATGACCAGGTGGAGCCAGGGGCCATGCACGGCGGCGCTGACTTCGAGCCATTCGGGACTGAAGCGCACGCCGTTGTCCACCAGGTTGTGCAGGGCCTGTTCCAGGGCAACGTCGGCGGCCACCAGGCGCCCGGCGGCTTCTGCATCGATGCGCAGGGCGATGCTGGCGGCCGGATGCAGGGCCCGCCAGCCGTGGGCGCATTCCTCCAGCCAGTCCTGTACCCGCCGCTGGCGGCGCTCCTTGGCCCGGGGCCGGCCGGCCTCCGCCGTGAGGCGGGTGAGGGCGCTCTTGCATTTGTCGATCTGCAGTTTCAGGCCCCCCAGTTCCTGGCGCGTCCGGGGCGGCAGTTCGGCATCCTCGACCAGATCGTCCACCACCAGCTTCATGGTGGCCAGGGGCGTGCTCAGTTCATGGGCGGCGCCGGCGGCCAGGGTGCCGAGGGAGACCACCCAGCCGTTGCGGATCTCGTTTTCCCGGGCCCGGGCCAGGGCCTGGTCGCGGATGCGGATGGCGGCCGTCATGCGGGTGATGAACCACACCGAGATGAGCACGGAGGCGAGGAAAGTCAGCCACATGCCGAGCAGGTGCAGCTGCACGGCGATGGTGGCGTCCTTCACTTCCAGGGGCTGGTAGAAATTCCACAGGAAGGAATAGGTGAGGATGGAAAAGGCCCCCAGCAGCCAGGCCTGCAGGGTCGGCAGCATGGCGGCGCCGATGGCCACCACGGGCAGCAGCAGGGAGATGAGGGGATTGGTGGCGCCGCCGGAAAAGTAGATGACGATGCTCCAGGAGAGCAGGTCCACCATCAGCTGGGTCATGGCGGGAATGGGTTCCCGGTCCCAGTGGCGCAGCAACATGGCGGCGCCGTTCACCAGCGCCAGGAAGGTGGCCGTGGCCAGCAGGGGCAGGGGGGCGATGGTGATGCCGAGCAGGCGGGGAAAGCCCAGGGTGATGGCGGCCATGGCCAGCACCGAGCCCCAGCGCAGGGCGATCAGGAGGTCCGCGTCGAGGCGCAGGCGGCGCAGGGGACGGGGCGGCGGGAAGGGCGCTGGCGAGGGCATGCAGGCGGCTCCGAAGGGGTGGCGACGGCGGCATTATGGACAAGGGCGTGACCGCTTGTCGCGTGACATTTAGTCACTTCCCGAGGCTGCCGCCGGCGGTCAGAATCCGCCCCGTCTAAGCTTTCCAAGCCTGGACTAACGACTAGGATTGACGCCCCAGCAATGGGGCGTCCTTTTTCCCCGGGGCCTTCGCCGCCCCGCCTGGAAGGGAGTGTCCCTTGTCCGCCCAGCATGTCTCGTCCGCCCGGCCCCGCCGCGGCCTCTCCGCTTTCCTCGCCCGCCACCGCCTGGCCTGTCACCTGGCCGTGGTGCTCCTGCTCAAGATCATTCTCCTGCGCGTGCTGTGGCTCAACTACGTGGCCCCCTACCGGGTCGCCGTGGATGAACAGCGCATGGCTCAGCAGCTCACCGGTTCCACAAAACAACCCATAAGGGAGGTTCACCATGATCGATTCGACGGTCGTTGACCTGTCGCGGCTGCAGTTCGCCGCCACGGCGATGTACCACTTCCTCTTCGTCCCGCTGACCCTGGGCCTGTCCTGGCTGCTGGTGGTGATGGAGACCGCCTACGTCATGAGCGGCAAGGAAATCTACCGGGACATGACCAAGTTCTGGGGCAAGCTCTACGGCATCAATTTCGCCCTGGGCGTCACCACCGGCATCACCATGGAGTTCCAGTTCGGCACCAACTGGGCCTACTACTCCCATTACGTGGGCGACATCTTCGGCGCCCCCCTGGCCATCGAGGGGCTGATGGCCTTCTTCCTCGAATCCACCATGGTGGGCCTGTTCTTCTTCGGCTGGCAGCGCCTGTCCAAGGCCGGCCACCTGGCGGTGACCGTGCTCATGGCCCTGGGCACCAACCTTTCCGCCGTGCTCATCCTCATCGCCAACGGCTGGATGCAGGACCCGGTGGGCTCCACCTTCAACCCGGTGACCATGCGCATGGAACTGGTGGATTTCGCCGCCCTGGTGTTCAACCCGGTGGCCCAGTCCAAGTTCGTGCATACGGTGGCCGCCGGCTACGTCACCGGCTCCCTGTTCGTGCTCGGCATTTCCTCCTGGTATCTGCTGAAGGGCCTGCACGTGGAGTTCGCCCGCCGCTCCTTCCGCATCGCCGCCGCCTTCGGCCTGGCCGGCTGCCTGTCGGTGATCGTGCTGGGGGACGAGTCCGGCTATGCCGTGTCCGAATCCCAGAAGTCCAAGCTGGCCGCCATCGAGGCCATGTGGGAGACGGAAGCGGCGCCGGCGGGCTTCAACCTGCTGGCCTGGCCCAATGAGGAACGCCAGGCCAACGACTGGGAAATCCGCATTCCCTACGTGCTGGGCCTGATCGCCACCCGCTCCGTGTCCGAGACCCTGCCCGGCATCAAGGAAATCCGCGTCGCCAACCGGCAGCGCATCGAAAGCGGCGTGCAGGCGGTGCTGGCCCTGGAGGCCCTGCGCCAGAATCCGGCCGACGCAGCGGCCAAAGCCACCTTCGCCAAGCACCAGCAGGACATGGGCTACGGCATGCTGGTCAAGCGCTACAGCCCGGACCTGGCCCAGGCCACCCCGGCCATGCTGGACCAGGCGGCCCACGATTCCGTGCCCAGGGTGGCGCCGTTGTTCTGGACCTTCCGCCTGATGGTGCTGCTGGGTTTTGCCATGCTGCTGCTGGTGGGGCTGGCCTTCTGGTACAGCGTCAAGAACAGCTTCCAGCAGAAGACCTGGCTGCTGCGCTGGGCCCTGTGGTTCATCCCCATGCCCTGGATCGCCATCCAGTCCGGCTGGTTCGTCGCCGAGTACGGCCGCCAGCCGTGGACGGTGTTCGGCATGCTGCCCACCCATCTGTCGGCCTCAAGCCTTTCCGCCGCCAGCCTGTGGGGCTCCATCGCCGGCTTCGTCGGCTTCTACACCCTGCTGCTGGTCGCCGAGATGTACCTGATGTTCAAGTACGCCCGCCTCGGCCCCGCCGCCCTGCAGCCCGCCGCCGCGCCCGCCAACGCCTGAGGAGACGACTGAGATGCTGTTCGATTATCTGACCCTGAAACTCATCTGGTGGCTGCTGGTGGGCGTGCTGCTCATCGGCTTCGCCATCATGGACGGCCACGACATGGGCGTCGGCACCCTGCTGCCCATCCTCGGCCGGGACGACACCGACCGGCGCGTCATGATCAACACCGTGGCGCCCCACTGGGACGGCAACCAGGTGTGGTTCATCACCGCCGGCGGCGCCATCTTCGCCGCCTGGCCCTTCGTCTATGCCACCGCCTTCTCCGGCATGTACTGGGCCCTGCTGCTGGTGCTGTTCGCCCTGTTCTTCCGTCCGGTGGGCTTCGAGTACCGCTCCAAGCTGCCCAATCCGGCCTGGCGCAGCGCCTGGGACTGGGGCCTGTTCGCCGGCAGCGCGGTGCCGGCCCTGGTGTTCGGCGTGGCCTTCGGCAATCTCTTCCAGGGGGTGCCCTTCCACCTGGACGAAACCATGCGCTCCTTCTACACCGGCAGCTTCTGGGCCCTGCTCAATCCCTTCGCCCTGCTCTGCGGCGTGGTGAGCCTGTCCCTGCTGGCCCTGCAGGGCGCCACCTTCCTCGCCCACCGCACCGAAGGGGAGTTGCAGGCCCGCGCCAGGGGCGCCGGTACGGTGCTGGCGGTGCTGCTGCTGGCCGCCTTCTCCGCCGCCGGGGTATGGGTGGGCCGTCTCGACGGCTTCGTCATCCAGTCCATCGCCGACGTGGGCGGTGCCCTCAATCCCCTGATGAAGGAAGTGGTCCGCCAGCCCGGGGCCTGGTTCGCCAACTACCAGAAGTATCCCCTGCTGTGGGCCGTGCCTGCCCTGGCCTACGCGGGGGGGCTGCTGGTCCTGGCCTGCCTGCGGGCCGGCAAGACCCTGGTGGCCTTCATCGGCTCCTCCGTGGCCTGCCTGGCGGTGATCCTCACCGCCGGCGTCGCCCTGTTCCCCTTCGTGCTGCCGTCCTCCACCCTGCCCAAGGCCAGCCTCACCGCTTGGGATGCCACCTCCAGCTACGTGACCCTCAACGTCATGCTCTACGTGGCCCTGATCTTCACCCCCATCGTCATCGCCTACACCGGCTGGGCCTACCGGGTGATGGCCGGCAAGGTGACCCGGGACTACATCGTCGCCAACGACAAGGCCCTCTACTAATCAAGCAAAGGAGTACATGCCATGTGGTATTTCACCTGGATTCTCGGCCTGGGTTTCGCCGTGCTGCTGGCGGTGGTCAACGCCCTGTGGCTGGAAGCGAAGCACACGCAGGAATAGCGCTCGTTCCCTCCCTGGAACGAATTTCACCGGGCCCTCGGGCCCGGCTTTTTTTTATGGGAGTGGGGCGGCGGCCGATGCGGGGCCGCCGTTCCGGGTCAGCCGCCGGCTGCCACCTTGGCCCGAGCGGCATGCACCTTCTTGTAGCTGTCGATCAGCCGCTGGTGCCGGTCCAGCCCTTCCAGCTTCATGCTGGTCGGGGTCAGGCCGTGGAAGCGCAGGGTGCCCTGCACCGAGCCGATCACCGCGTCCATGCGCTCGTTGCCGAACATGCGGCGGAAGTTGGCCTCGTAGTCGGCCAGGTCCAGGTCCCCGCCTTCATCCTTGTCCAGCACCACTTCCAGCACCACGTTCATGGCCTGGTAGAAGAGGCCCCGATCCACGGTGTTCTCGTTGAACTGCAGGAAGGCGCCCACCAGGTCATGGGCCTCCGCCAGCTGCCCCAGGGCCAGATGGATCAGCAGCTTCAGTTCCAGGATAGTCAGCTGGCCCCACACCGTGTTCTCGTCGAATTCGACGCCGATGAGGCCGATGATGTCGGTGTAGTCGTCCAGCTCGCTCTCTTCCAGCCGTTGCAGCAGGGCGGCCAGCTGCTTGTCGCTCAAGCGGTGCAGGTTGAGGATGTCCTCGCGGAAGGCCAGGGCCTTGTTGGTGTTGTCCCAGATCAGGTCTTCCACCCCGTAGATTTCCGAGTAGCCGGGCACCAGGATGCGGCAAGCGGTGACACCTAACTGGTCGTACACCGCCAGGTAGGCCTCCTTGCCCATCTCTTCGAGAATGCCGAACAGGGTGGCGGCTTCATGGGCATTGGATTCTTCGCCGTGGCCGGAGAAGTCCCACTCGACGAAATCGTAGTCGGCCTTGGCGCTGAAGAAGCGCCAGGAGACCACGCCGCTGGAGTCGATGAAGTGGTCCACGAAGTTGTTGGGCTCGGTCACCGCCTGGCTTTCGAAGGTGGGCCGGGGCAGGTCGTTGAGGCCCTCGAAGCTGCGGCCCTGCAGCAGCTCGGTGAGGCTGCGCTCCAGGGCCACTTCCATGCTGGGATGGGCGCCGAAGGAGGCGAAGACGCCGCCGGTGCGCGGATTCATCAGGGTGACGCACATCACCGGGAACTGGCCGCCGAGGGAAGCGTCCTTCACCAGCACGGGGAAGCCCTGTTCTTCCAGGCCCTGGATGCCGGCGACGATGCCGGGATACTTGGCCAGGACTTCCGCAGGCACGTCGGGCAGGGCGATTTCGCCTTCGAGGATTTCCCGCTTCACCGCCCGCTCGAAAATCTCCGACAGGCACTGCACCTGGGCTTCGGCCAGGGTGTTGCCGGCACTCATGCCGTTGCTGAGGTAGAGGTTGTCGATGAGGTTGGAGGGGAAGTACACCACCTCGCCGTCGGACTGGCGCACGAAGGGCAGGCAGCAGATGCCCCGGGCCACGTTGCCGGAGTTGGTGTCGATGAGGTGGGAGCCGCGCAGCTCGCCGTCCGGGTTGTAGATTTCCAGGCAGTACTCGTCGAGGATTTCCTTGGGCAGGGCGTCCTTCTTGCCGGGTTTCAACCAGCGCTCGTTGGGGTAGTGCACGAAGGGAGCGTTGGCGATCTCTTCGCCCCAGTACTGGTGGGTGTAGAAGTGGTTGCAGCTCAGACGCTCGATGTACTCGCCCAGGGCCGAAGCCAGGGCGCTTTCCTTGCTGGCGCCCTTGCCGTTGGTGAAGCACATGGAGGAATGGGCGTCGCGGATGTGCAGGGACCACACATTGGGCACCAGATTGCGCCAGGAGGCGATCTCGATCTTGATGCCCAGGCCCGCCAGGAAGGCGGACATGTTGGCGATGGTCTGCTCCAGGGGCAGGTCCTTGCCCGGGATGTAGGTCTGGTGGCCGGCATCGGGATTGACGGTGAGCAGGGCCTGGGCGTCGGCGTCCAGGTTTTCCACCTCCTCGATGATGAACTCGGGGCCGGTCTGCACCACCTTCTTCACCGTGCAGCGCTCGATGGAGCGCAGGATGCCCAGGCGGTCCTTCTCGGAAATGTCCGCCGGCAGCTCGACCTGGATCTTGAAGGTCTGCTGGTAGCGGTTTTCCGGATCGACGATGTTGTTCTGGGAGAGGCGGATGTTCTCCGTGGGAATGCCGCGGGTCTCGCAGTACAGCTTGACGAAGTAGGCCGCACAGAGGGCCGAGGAGGCCAGGAAATAGTCGAAGGGCCCCGGCGCCGAGCCGTCGCCCTTGTAGCGGATGGGCTGGTCGGCGATGACCGTGAAGTCGTCGAACTTGGCCTCCAGGCGCAGCTTGTCGAGAAAATTGACCTTGATTTCCATGGCGAATCCAAAAATGTGTGCAGACGAATAAAGCGAAGCGGCCGCCATTATCCGGGTTTCCCGGGGAAAGCCCTATTCCTCGGCCGGCCCCTGGCCTCGGCGGAGGCTCGGCAAAAGCCCGGCGAAAAAAAACGCAGCCCGAAGGCTGCGCGCAAACGCCGGGGTGACAGCAGGATCACCCCGGAGGGGGACGGTCCGGCCTAGGCCGTGCTCATGGCCGGCGCCGGGCGCGCCAGGCGAAGCCGAGCAGCACCAGGGCCCCCAGGCCGGCCAGGGCCCAGTGGGTGACGGCCGGCGGCAGGGGACTGTTGGCGGATTTGCTTTCCTGCACCGCGTAGCCTTGCACCGGCTCGCCGGCCTGGGCGGGCGGCGTCGGCCTGGTGGCCGGGGGCGGTGCCGCCTTGGCGCCGGGGGGCGGTGCGGCCTGGGCGGCTTTGCTTGCGGCGGCCGGCAGGGCGCTGCTGCGGCCGGGGGCGCGGGCGCCCTTGCCCGGGGCGGGCAGGCTGCGGGCCTCGGCCATGTCCCGGGCGTCCTGGGCCTGGGCCAGGGCGGTGACTTCGGCGCTGCTGCAGCTGTTGGCATTGCAGGCGACGCCCGCTTCGGCGATGACTTCCCGGTTCACCTGTTCCAGATGGGCCTTCACCCGGGGCTCGGCCTGCCAGTAGCCCTTGTTGATGGCCACCAGCATCTTGTCCACCACCGCCTGGTAGGCCCGCAGGTTCTTGGCTTCCCGGAACTTGTCCCTGACGCCCAGCTGGTTGCGGTCGGCCACGTAGGTCTCGTACATCTCCTGCCACTTGGCGCCGTCCACCGCCTCCGGCACGGTGACCTGCCAGCCCCACAGGTGCTCGGTCACCTTCATGACGAAGCGGGCGCCGGCATAGCCTTCCTTGAGCATGGCCTTGACCCATTCCGGGTTGGTGTAGCGGGTCCGCATTTCCCGGCCCATGAACTTGTCCAGGGTCTCGTGCTTGCCGCCCTTGCCGTCGGCCAGGTTGAGCACCAGGGTTTCCGGCGACTTGCCGTTCACCTGACGGATGGCCATGGCCGTGGCGCCCAGGTACTGGAACACGTCGTCGTTGTCCAGGGTGCCGTAGAGGTTGGAGGAGCGGGAATGGATGGCCGCCTTGGCGTCCTTCAGGGCCATCTTGAAGATGTCCACCGCTAGGGCCGCGCCGCCGGGGCGGTCGCCCCAGTAGCCCTGGCCGAAGAGATGGCCGACCCGGTTGAAGTACACGTCGGCCACCTGGCTTTCCTTATCCCAGGTGTTGGCGGCCTGGACCACGTTGTCCACTCCGGTGCCGTAGGCGCCGGAAGGTTCGGTGAACACCCGCACTGCCGCCAGGCGTGCCGCCTCGGCCGGGGCGATGCCCCGCTGCTCCAGGGCCTGGCGGGTCTTGCCCACATTGGCGCGGATGGGGTTGTCGTCCTCCTCCAGGTCCTTCACCTTGGAGACGGCCTCGTCCACCAGCAGCATCAGGGTCGGCAGGGCGTCCCGGTAGAGGCCCGAGGGCACTACGGTGACGTCCACCCGGGGCCGGCCCAGGTCGCGGCGGGGAATGATCTCCAGGCCGCTGACCCGGCCCCGTTCGTCCCATTGGGGCTTAACTCCCAGCAGGGCGAGGATTTCCGCCTCGGTGACGCCCTCGTGGCGCATGGCCTCGGTGCTCCACAGGTTGAACACCACCCGGTCCGGGTACTGGCCGTGGCGCTGCCGGTAGTCGGCGACGAACTTCTCGGCCAGGCTGCGGCCCTGTTCCCAGGTGCCCGGAGTGGGCAGGCGGGAGGGGTCGAAACCGTAGAGGTTGCGTCCCGTGGGCAGGGAGTCCGGATTGCGGATCGGGTCGTTGCCCGGGCCGGCGGCCACGTAGCGCCCGGCAAGCCCCGCCTCCAGGGCGTCCAGCTCGGCCTTGCCGCTGGCTCCCATATTGGCCATCAGGGCTTCCAGGCGGCGCTGGTATTCGGCCGGAGCCAGCTTGCCGGCCAGGGCCAGGATGGCCTCGGCGGTGCTGCGCTGCATCTCCCTGGGCGGAGCGATGCCGAAGGTGTGCAGGCCGTAGGGGGCCTGGTGTTCGCTCACTTCCTTCAGGTAGTGCTCCAGTTCCTCCACCTCCTCGCCGTCAGTCAGGGCGTCCTTGCCGATATCCTTGAGCACGCCCAGCTTGCGGCCCAGGGCGTTGATCTCGCCGAGGGCGGCCGCGGCAGCGGATTCGCTCTTCTGGGCTGCCACCACGTAGTCGTCGATGAGGCCCCGCAGCTTGACCAGCTCCAGGTTGAGGCTGGCCCTGTCGAAGGGGGGCGTCATGTGGGAGATGATGGTGGCCATGCCGCGCCGCTTGGCCTGCAGGGCCTCGCCGATGTCGTCCACGATGTAGGGGTAGAGCTGGGGCACGTCGCCCACCATGGCCTCCCCCGGATCGGCGGCGGTGAAGCCCACCTCCTTGCCGGAAAGCCATTCATGGGTGGCGTGGGTGCCCACATGCACCATGGCATGGGCCTGGTAGCCCTTCTGCAGCCACAGGTAGAAGGCCAGATACTGGTGGTGGGGCGGCAGGGCCACGTCGTGGTACATCTTCTTGAGGTCGCCCTCCCAGCCCCGGGAAGGCTGGGGCGCGAAGACCAGATTGCCGTAGCGCTGGGCGGGGAAGACGAAGTGGGGCTTGCCCTTGCCGTCCTTCCACAGCATCACCCTGGAGTTTTCCGGCTCGCCCCAGGCCTGGACCATGGCGCGGCGCAGCTTTTCCGACTGGCGGTCGAACCATTTGCGGTAGTCGCTCACCGGCAGCAGCATGGCGTGGCCGCTGCGCACCATTTTTTCCAGGGCGCCGGGAGCCCAGTTGCCGATGTTGGTGCCGTGTTCCCGCAGGGCGTCGAACAGGGCTTCTTCCGTGGCCGGGCGGCCCTGGGTGTTGTAGCCGGCCTGCTCCAGGCGGGAGAGGATCTGCCACAAGGAGCGGGGCAAAACGTTGAGATAGGAGGCGCCGATGTTCTCCTTGCCCGGCGGATAGTTGTAGTAGATCACCGCCACCCGCTTGTTGGTGTTGAGCTCGTAGCGCAGTTCCACCCACTTCTTCACCCGGTCCGCCAGGCGCTCGATGCGCTCGGGAATGGGGGCCTCCACCACGTATTCCAGGCCGGTGCGGGGATCGGTCAGACGCTCCTTGGAAGCCACCACGGTGGGAGCCACGGCGCCGGCGAATTCGGCTCCGGCGATCTGCCAGGCCCGCTCGTTGAGGCTCAGGCCCATGGGCGAATCCTCCCATTCCTGGCGGCTCTGGTTGAAGAGGGAGAGGGCATTGACCACGGGCACGTCCAGGGCCTGCATGACTGGGATGGTTTTCTCCGGCACGTTGCCCATCTTCAGGGCCAGGCCCACCAAGGCCGCCACCCGGGCCTTGCCCCTGGGGTCGATGAAGTACTGTTTGACGGCATTCTCGGAAGGAAAGCCGAAGGCCGGGGCGACGTTGAAGCCGCGCCGCTCCAGGCTTTCCACCATGGCTTCGAGCAGGGCCGAGCGGCCGGCCTGGGCCGTGACCCGGTTGAAGACGATGCCCACCCAGACCCGCTCGGCGGCGCCGGGGCGCTGCCGCAGGTAGTCTGCCGCGTAGTCCTCGAAGCGGCTAAAGAGCTGGCCGCTGCGGGGATTCCACAGGGCCACGGCGGGGAAGGGGCGGGGCGGCGGGGCCGCCAGGGGCAGGCCGAATTCCCGGGCCAGGGCCAGGCGCAGCATGGCGGCGTAGTTGTCCACGCCGCCGGCCTGGGCGTAGGCCCGCAGTTCCTCGTTGCGGCTCAGGCCCGCATCCCGTTCACCTTCCTCGAAGGGCGAGCCGACGGCGTAGGCCTTGGCGCCGCGCCGGTTGATTTCGGCCACGGCGGGGGCAATCTGCTTCGCCAGGTCCCGGCCCATGTTGTAGATCAGGGCCAGGTCGGCCTTGGCCAGGGCTTCCAGGTCCGCCGGGCTGGGCTGGGAGGAGGAGGCGATGTGGAAGCGCACCTCTTTCAGGACCGGTTCCCGTTGCAGCTGCTGCACCGCATTGACCGCCGTCAGGGTGGCCGGGTCGCCGGGGAACAGCACCAATGACAGGGGTCGGGCCTGGGCCGCCAGGCCCAGGAGCAGCAGGGCCAGGCCCAGGAAGAGGTGCCGGAGGTGGAACAGGATCGGGCGCTTGCCCTCAGTCGGCCGGTACATAGACGATCCTCCCGTCGGGCAGCTTGTAGGCGGTGCCGAGGCGTTCGCCCCGGCCCGAGAGCTTCTGGTCGGTGACCTTGGCGGCTTTGATCTCGTTGCCCTTCTTGGTGATGATCTCCATCTCGCCGTTGGCGTTCTTCTTCACCATGGTCACTTCGGAACTGGGGTCCAGCAGGTCCATCATGTTGTAGGCCATGAACAGGGCGATCATCATGGAGACGATGAAGACGATGCTGGCGTCGAAGAGGTTGGCGACCCCGGCGATGGGGTCTTCCAGGGCCTCGCCGTCCAGGGAGAAGCGCCTACGCCGCTGCAGCAACCGCATCGTCGGCCTCCGTCTGCAGGTGGTGGGGGAGGGCCTGGCCGCTTTCCGCCAGGGTCAGTTCGGCGGCGTGGGCCATTTCCCGCACATCGGCCCGCACCCAGCGTTCCCGGGAGAGGGCCAGCAGATAGGCGAGGACCCCGGCGCCCAGGCCGGCCACGGTGGCGGTGAAGGCGGTGACCATGCTGCCGGCCATCTTGGGGATGTTGCCTTCGGCCAGAGCGGCCAGGGAAATGCCCATGGGGATGAGGGTGCCCATGAGGCCCAGGGCCGGCCCCACCTTGATGACGAAGCGGATGCGGTCCAGGCGCCGCGACAGTTCCAGTTCCTCGGCCTGCAGCAGCCGTTCCACTTCGATCTCCAGGCGGCGCGGATAGCCCTTCAGGCGGTGCCGCAGCTGGCCCAGGCGCAGCTTGAAGCTTTCCACCTCCGGCAGATGGCCGCGGCGCCGCTGCCAGGCGTCGAACAGGGTGATGCCCAGTTGCAGGGGCACGTAGGCCACCAGCAGGGCGCAGCCGCCGATCACCGGCAGGTAGAGGGCGGTGGAGACTTGGTAGAGCAGTTGCTCGATGAGGGTGACGATTTCCATGATGGCTCCCAGGGTCAGAACGAGGCGCTCAGCTCGATGAAGGCATTGCGGCCGGGCATCTGGTAGTACTCGTAGTAGGTCTTGTCGAAGAGGTTGTTGATGCCGGCGCTGACCTTGAAATTCCTGTCGAACTGGTAGCTCAGCTTGAGGTTGGCCAGCCAGTACTTGCTGACGCCGCCGTAGACGTTCTTGATGACGTCGCTGTTGTCTTCCTTGCTGAACTGCTCGCCGGTGTAGGCGGCGGAGAGGTAGGCGCGCCACTGTTGCCACTGGGCGTCCAGGGCGAAGTAGGCGGTGTTCTTCGGCACATAGCGCAGGCGCTTGCCCTGCAGGCCGGTGCCGCTTTCGTCCCGGGTGATCTGGCTGTCGGTCCAGGTGTAGCTGGCGGAAGCCCGCAGCCAGGAGGCGAGGGGCATTTCCGCCGCCAGTTCCACGCCTTCCACCTCGGCCTGGCCGGCGTTGGTGGCCGTGGCGAAGAAGTCCACATTGGCCAGGCTGCCGCTGTAGGGGCTGAGCTTGCGGTAGATCATGTCCTGCAGCCGGGTGCGGTAATAGGTGGCTTTGGCCGAGCCCTGGCCGGCCAGGGCCGTCTCGATGCCCAGGTCCCAGGAGGTGGAGGTTTCCGGCTTCAGGTTGGGGTCGGCCACCAGCAGGCGGCGGCTGCTGATGCTGGGCGTGGCGTACATCTCGTAGTTGGAGGGGGCGCGGAAGGCCTTGCCCAGGGAGCTGCGCAGGCTGGTGCCCGGCGTCAGACGATAGACCGCCGCCACCTTGGGGGAGAAGGCGGATTCGGAGCGCTCCGGGATGTCCAGATTGCTTCGGGGCGTACCGACAAACTTCTGCATGTTGCCCCGGCTGCTCCAGCGGTCGTGGCGGCCGCCCAGGTAGAGGGTGAGGTCGTCGCCGACGAAGATCTGGTCCTGCAGGAACAGGGAATTGGTGGTGCTTTCCCCGTTTGACTGTTCGTTGAGGGCGCCGGTGGTGCTGTCGGGATCGCGCCAGCTGGTGAGCTGGTACACCTTGCGCCGCAGGTGGCTGCGGCTGGAGGAGAGACCGACGATCAGGTACTGGTTGCTGCCCGCGGCAAAACCCAGCTGGGCCGAGGCATCCAGGGTGGTGTTGGGAGTGCTGGTGCGGGTGCCCGGGCCGCTGTCGAAGGTGGCGCCGGTGCCGGAGCCGACGTAGAAGGCCTCCCGGTCGAAGTAGCCCACATTGGCCTTGAGGTCGTAGCCATTGCCCAGCTTGCCGTCGAAACCGGCGAAATAGCGGGTCTCCTGGCGGTAGTTGGGATTGCTGGAATTCCAGAAGCTCGATTCCTTGATGCTGCCCAGCTTGTCGCCGTTGATGGAGACGTTGCTGGCGGGCAGGGCGAGGGGGGCGCCGTTCTTGCTCAGGTAGTTGTTGAAGCGCTCGAAACCGATGCTGCTTTCGCTGCGGTTGAAGCCGGCGAAGAAGCGGGACTGGGCATCCAGGCTGTAATAGACCTTGGCATGCAGGTTGTTGGCGTGGGAGGAAATGGCGCCCTGGTCCCCCACCACATAGGCCTTCTTGCCATCCACCGTGGTGGTGGCCCGGCCACCCTGGACCGCGTTGGCGCCGCTGCCGGTGGTGCCCACCGGCAGCACCACCAGGTCGCTGCCGGCGAAACCGGCCATGTCCTCGTAGCCGAAGCCCAGGGTGGCGGCCAGGCCGTTGTCCCACTTGTTGCGGTAGCTGGCTTCCACCGCACTGCGCTCGCCGTCGCCGAAGCCCCGGCTGACCTTGACCCGGGTTTCCTGCTTGGTGGGCACCTTGGTGATGACATTGACCACGCCGCCCATGGCGTCGCTGCCGTAGAGGGCCGAGGCGGAGCCGGGCACCACCTCGATCTGCTCCACCTCGCCCATGGGAATGCCCATCAGGCTGGCCAGGCCGCCGGCATTGCCGTCGGAGAGACTCATGCCGTCCACCATCATCTTCACCCGGCCGTCGGAGAGGCCGCGGAAGGAGACGATGGGGGCGGTGTTGATGCGGGTGCTGGTGCCCAGGCCGTTGCGCATGTAAAAGCTGGGCACCTTGGCGGTAAGGGCGTCGCCGATGCGCACGGCACCCGAGGCGTCCAGCTTGTCGGCCGTCACGACGGTGACGGCGGCCGGGGCCTCCAGGGTGGTCTGCTCGATGCGCGAGGCGGTCACCACCACGCTGCCCAGTTCCGTCTCGCCCTGCTCTCCGGCGGCCAGGGCGGCCTGGGAAAAGAGGGCGGCGATGGCGGCGGCCAGGAGGCGCCGCGGTTGTTGGTTGTTGATGCTCCCCATGTTGCTGTCTGACTCCAGTCGATGGCTACCGACCGGGCTTCGGGAAACGGGGGCACAAAGGATGAGGCGCGACCGCCGGCCCGAGGGCAGGCGGCAGAAACTCGGCTCAGAGGGAAGGCCGGCGCTTCGATTCATGCTCCGCTCCGTCCGCAACCCCGCGGTCGGTGGCAGGTTCGTGCCGGCACCGTCCTCCATGGACGGCGGGCACGCAAAAATCAAAGGCCGGTCTCCGGGCTCGCCAGTCTTGATGTTCCGCCTTCCCAAGCCAGTCGCCGACCCCGGTGAGGGGGCGACGGGCTGGCTCAGTGGCTGGCGCTCCGGGGAGGAGGGCCGTGGAACATCCGCACTGGCTTACCGTTGCGGGGGCAGCCGAAGCTTGGGGCCGTGATGGCCGTTACTTCGTTCCCGTTTCACCCGGCGGCTGCTGCCGCCGGACACCTTTGACTGCTAATGGCTCCCTGGGGAGCCGGGATCGCAACTGCAGGCGATCAGGAGCGCGATCATACCCCCAATCCCATCTATGACAAAAGTCTGTGTCCTGGGCTGCCCCATCCCCGCCTGGGGCCGGGGTAGCGTCCAGGGCACGGTGCCGCTGGTTGTCGCCCGGCTCAGTCCCAGGCCAGGGCGCCGCCGGTCTGGTACTCGGTGACGCGGGTTTCGAAGAAGTTCTTTTCCTTGCGCATATTGGCCTGTTCGTCGAGCCAGGGCAGCACGTTCTCGGCACCGGGGAAGGGCTCGGCCAGGCCCAGCTGGCGGGCGCGGCGGTTGGCGATGAAGCGGAACTGGTCCCGGTGCAGGTCGGCGTTGTAGCCCAGGATGGGCTCCCGCAGGATGTAACCGGCGTAGGCCGACTCGGCGGCTTCCGCCTCTTCCCACAAGGCCTTGACCTGGACCGGGTCCAGGGTCAGGTTTTCTTCCTGCAGGAGCTGGCGCACCACCCGGATGCCGAAGGCGCAGTGCAGCACTTCGTCGCGCATGATGTACTGCAGCTGCTCGGCGGTGCCCTTCATCAGGCCCCGGCGCTGCAGGGCGAAGATGGGAGTGAAGCCGTTGTAGAACCAGCAGCCTTCGAAGATGCCGGCGAAGAAGAGGTAGGAGAGGGCGAATTCGTGCAGGTTGTCCCGGTCCGTCAGGTCGAAGTCGGAACGCATCACCCGCTCCAGGCGACGGTTGGCCAGGGCGATCTTGCCGTGGATTTCCGGCACCACCCGGTAGCGGTTGTAGATTTCCTTCTGGTCCAGGCCCAGGCTTTCGATGCAGTGCTGGTAGGTCCAGGTGTGCAGGGCCTCTTCATAGACCTGGCGGGCCTGGTAGATCTGCAGTTCCGGCGCGCTCATCTTCTCCATCACCGCCAGGCCGATGTTGCGCATGGCCAGGATGTCGGAGGTGGTGAGGTAGGAGAGCACGTTCTCGAAGACGTGGCGCTCGGCCGGCGTCAGCTTGTGGTTGTAGTCATGCACGTCCTGGGCCATGGAGATTTCCAGGGGCGTCCAGTGGTTGCGGTTGGCGTTGAGGAAAAACTCCCAGGCCCAGGGGTACTTGAAGGGCGCCAGCTGGTTGATGTCGGCCTTGCCGTTCACCACCCGCTTGTCTTCCGGGTTGATGGGGGCCAGGGAGATGCCGCCGGCAGGCAGGCGGGGCGCGGCTGCCGGGGTAGTGCCGGCCAGGGACGCCGCCGTTCCTGCCTGGGCGGGCAGGGGGGCTGGAGATGCTTGCCGGGCGGGCGTTGCAGCCGGGGTAGGCTGGGCGGCGGCGGGTGCGTCGTCCCAGTCGTCGAAACGCAGTTGGCTCATTGGCAGGCCTCGCAATCCGGGTTGTCGATGGAGCAGAACTTGGGCTCGGGCGCGGCGGGGGCGGCGGCCCGGTCCACCGGGGAACTGGTCTTTTCCATGGCGGTGGCGCCCAGGGTGCGCAGGTAGTAGGTGGTCTTCAGGCCCTGGGTCCAGGCCAGCTTGTAGATCTCGTCCAGCTTCTTGCCGGAGGGGGCGGCCACGTAGAGGTTGAGGGACTGGGCCTGGTCGATCCACTTCTGGCGGCGGGCGGCGGCCCGGATCAGCCAGGTGGGGTCGATCTCGAAGGCGGTGGCGTAGCGGGCCTTCAGCTCGTCCGGGATGCGGTCGATGGGGCCGAGGGAACCGTCGAAATACTTGAGGTCGGAGATCATCACCTCGTCCCACAGGTTGAGGGCCTTCAGGTCCCGCACCAGGGATTCGTTCACCACCGTGAATTCGCCGGAGAGGTTGGATTTGACGTAGAGGTTCTGGTACTCCGGCTCGATGGCGGCGGAGACGCCGATGATGTTGGAGATGGTGGCCGTGGGGGCAATGGCGACGCAGTTGGAGTTGCGCATGCCGACCTGGGCGATGCGCTCGCGCAGGGCGTCCCAGTCCAGGGTGGTGCTGCGGTCCACTTCCACATAGCCGCCCCGGGCGTCTTCCAGCAGCTGCAGGGAGTCGATGGGCAGGATGCCCTTGTCCCACAGGCTGCCCTTGAAGCTGGAGTAGCGGCCCCGTTCCTCGGCCAGGTCGGTGGAGGCCCAGTAGGCGTGGTAGCAGACGGCTTCCATGGAGCGGTCGGCGAATTCCACGGCGGCCTCGGAGGCGTAGGGCAGGCCCAGGCGGTGCAGGCAGTCGGAGAAGCCCATGATGCCCAGACCCACCGGGCGGTGCCGCACGTTGGCGTTGCGCGCCTTGGGGGTGGCGTAGAAGTTGATGTCCACCACGTTGTCCAGGAGGCGCATGGCGGTGCGGATGGTGCGTTGCAGCTTGGCCTGGTCCAGCACCAGCTGGCCATCCACCAGGATCAGGTGGGCCGGCAGGTTCACCGAACCCAGGTTGCACACGGCGGTCTCGGAGTCGGAGGTGTTGAGGGTGATCTCGGTGCACAGGTTGGAGCTATGCACCACGCCCACGTGCTGCTGGGGCGAGCGCAGGTTGCAGGCGTCCTTGAAGGTGATCCAGGGGTGGCCGGTCTCGAACAGCATGGTCAGCATTTTGCGCCACAGCTGCACGGCGGGAATGCGCTTGAACAGACGGATTTCGCCCCGGTCGGCCTTGGCCTCGTAGGCGTTGTAGGCGACTTCGAATTCCTTGCCGAACTTGTCGTGCAGGTCGGGCACGTCACTGGGGGAGAAGAGGGTCCACTCGCCGCCGTTGATGACCCGCTGCATGAACAGGTCGGGAATCCAGTTGGCGGTGTTCATGTCGTGGGTGCGGCGGCGCTCGTCGCCGGTGTTCTTGCGCAGCTCGAGGAATTCCTCGATGTCCAGGTGCCAGGATTCCAGATAGGCGCAGACGGCGCCCTTGCGCTTGCCGCCCTGGTTCACCGCCACGGCGGTGTCATTCACCACCTTGAGGAAGGGGATGACGCCCTGGCTCTTGCCGTTGGTGCCCTTGATGCGGGCCCCCAGGGAGCGCACCGGGGTCCAGTCGTTGCCCAGGCCGCCGGCGTACTTCTGCAGCAGGGCGTTTTCCTTGATGGACTGGTAAATGCCTTCCAGGTCGTCGGAGACGGTGGTGAGGTAGCAGGAAGAGAGCTGGGAATGCCGGGTGCCGCTGTTGAACAGGGTCGGCGTGCTGCTCATGAAGTCGAAGGAGGAGAGCAGGTTGTAGAACTCGATGGCCCGGGCTTCCCGGTCGATCTCGTTGAGGGCCAGGCCCATGGCCACGCGCATGAAGAAGGTCTGGGGCAGCTCGATGCGGCGCTCGTCCACGTGCAGGAAGTAGCGGTCGTAGAGGGTCTGCAGGCCCAGGTAGTCGAACTGCAGGTCCCGCTCGGCCTTGAGGGCGGCGGCCAGGCGTTCCAGGTCGTAGTCCTTGAGGCGGGCATCCAGCAGCTCGGCGTCCACGCCGGTGCGGATGAGGCCGGGGAAGGCTTCGGCGTAGCGGGCGGCCATGGCCTCCTGGCTGGCTTCCTCCCCCAGCACTTCGACGCGCACGCTGCTCAGCAGCAGGCGGGCGGCCACCTTGCTGTAGCCCGGTTCCCGCTCGATCAGGGTGCGGGCGGCCAGCACCAGGGACTGGCGCACGGCGGCCAGGGGCACGCCGTCGTAGAGGTTGTGCAGGGCCTGCTCCAGCACCGTTTCGGCGGCCACGTCGGCCAGGCCCTGGCAGGCTTCCCGGCATTGCTGCAGCAGGGCGGCCCGGTCCAGGGGGAAGCGGCGGTCGCCGTCCACCACGTGCAGCAGGGGGCCGGCGGCAGCGGGGGCGGCCGCCGCCTGGGCGGCCCGTTCGGCGGCCCGCTTTTCCCGGTACAGCACGTAGGCCCGGGCCACGTCGTGCTCGCCGGAGCGCATCAGGGCCAGTTCCACCTGGTCCTGGATGTCTTCGATATGCACCGTGCCGCCGCCGGGCAGGCGCCGGGTGAGGGCCTGGACCACGATGGCGGTGAGGCGGGAGACCAGATCCCGCAGGCGGGCCGAGGCGGCGCCCTGGCTGCCGTGCACGGCCAGGAAGGCCTTGTTCATGGCGACGGAGATTTTCTCCGCATTGAAGGGCACCACCGAACCGTTGCGGCGGATGACCTCGAAGGACTGGGCCCGGCCGGCCAGATCGGCGGCGTTGGGCAGGCTGTCGTCCAGATTGTCGGAGGGCAGGTGGGATGACGCTTGGTGGGTGGCGAAGAGGCCGGCTTGCATCGTGGAACTCCCGTTATCAACGGAACGGGGGCCCAGGGCGGCGGGACTGCCGAGGCGCCGGCGGGCACGCCCATGGCGGCCGACAGCGGACAATCCCGATCCACCGGGGGGCACCCCGCCCCTGGTCAGACTGAAAAATTGGCGACGGCAGGTTTCCTGGCTCACGGGTCCTGGCCCGATGCCCGCCTTCCCGGTGGAACTGCCTCCCAGTGGCACGCGTGGACATCGAACTCGCCGTTTACAGTTGCGGGGGCAGCTCCGGCATGGGCGGAAAGTTCGCTGCGGATTCGCGGGGAATCCGTCTGATCCCGACTTCCTTGATCGCCGCACCGGATTCCCATTTGTCCCGAAATCGGGGAACCGTCGCGGAGGAGACTTTACCCCAGCCCTCAAGCGGAGGGCAAGGGGTTGGACACTACAGGTAGTAGTACGAGAGTAATAGACAACTACATATAGTGTATTTGGCGGCAGGGCCTTTTCCACAGCCGGGAGCGTTTTGCCCAGAAAACGGGCAGAGTGTTTAATCCCCAGTAATACTGTGGCTTTTCACCGGCTGTCCCGGAACGGCCCACAGACTTATCCACAGAAACTGTGAATTTCCTGTTGCATGCCCCGCCGGAATTTCTGCATAATCGTCGGATCGTTTTTGCCGGAGCAGTGGCAAAAACTTTTTTTACCGGCGGATTTTTTTCCGCCACCAACCGCGAATCCTTTATCAGCCCCATGCACAACTTCGCCGACTTCGACCGCTGCAACACGCTGCCCTCCCGGGCCGGCGCGGGCGCGTCCGTCATTGGCGTAGTAGGCGCTGTAGTACGCGTAGTCGTAGTAGTACGCGCGTGCGCCGCTGGGATGAGCGAAGTCCGGTAAAGAAACCAACCGAATTCCACCAACCCCCCGCCGGCGCGACAGCCCGGCGGGGGTTTTGTTTTTGGGCCCTCCGACCGGCAAGCCAAACCGGATTACGCAAGGAGAAGCCCAGCCATGAATGCCTCAGCCCCCCAAGCCGCCCGCCAGACGGATGCCGCCCCGGCGCCGGAAACCCTTACCGGCGCCCAGATCGTCGTCCGCCTGCTGGAACACCAGGGCGTCACCACCGTCTCCGGCATTCCCGGCGGCGCCATCCTGCCCTTCTACGACGCCCTCTCGGCTTCGGAGAAAATTCGCCACGTGCTGGCCCGCCATGAGCAGGGCGCCGGCTTCATCGCCCAGGGCATGGCCCGGGCCAGCGGCCAGCCCGCCGTCTGCCTTGCTTCCTCCGGCCCCGGTGCCACTAATCTGCTGACCGCCATCGCCGACGCCAAGCTGGATTCCATTCCCCTGGTGGCCATCACCGGCCAGGTGCCCCGCAGCATGATCGGCACCGACGCCTTCCAGGAGGTGGATACCTACGGCCTTACCATCCCCATCACCAAGCACAACTTCCTGGTGAACTCCGCCGAGGAGTTGCTGGAGGTGATTCCCCGGGCCTTCACCCTGGCCGCCTCCGGTCGCCCCGGCCCGGTGCTGGTGGATATTCCCAAGGACGTCCAGGCCCAGGCCATCGAGGTCAGCGAGTGGCCCGCCCCCGGCGGCCGCCAGGCCCTGCCGGCGCCGGACATGGCGGCCATCGAGAAGGCCGCCGCCATGATCAACGCCGCCGAGCGGCCCATCCTTTATCTGGGCGGCGGCGTCGTCCATTCCGGCGCCGCCGAGGCCGCCGTGGCCCTGGCGGAGAAGGCATCGCTCCCCACCACCATGACCCTCATGGCCCTGGGTGCCATGCCGGTGGACCATCCCCTCTCCATCCACATGCTGGGCATGCACGGCGCCCGCTACACCAACCTGCTGCTGGAAGAGTGCGACCTGCTCATCGCCGTCGGCGCCCGTTTCGACGACCGGGCTACCGGCAAGGTGGCCGCCTTCTGCCCCAAGGCCCAGATCATCCACATCGACATCGACCCCTCCGAACTGGACAAGATCAAGAACGCCCACGTGGGCATCGCCGGCGACGTGGGCGAGGTGCTGGAAAAACTTTCGCCCCTGGTGGAGGCCCACCTGCGCAAGCGCTGGCTCACCCACATGGGCGATCTGCGCTCCCGCTTCCGCCTGCAGCGGCCCAACCTGGAAGACCCGCGCAGCCACTACGGCCTGATCCAGGCGGTGGCCGACTGCTTGGACGATTCCGCCGCCATCGCCACCGACGTGGGCCAGCACCAGATGTGGGTGGCCCAGGCCTACCCCCTGCGCCGGCCGCGCCAGTGGCTCACCTCCGGCGGCCTGGGGACCATGGGCTTCGGCGTTCCCGCCGCCCTCGGTGCCGCCCTGGCCGAGCCCGAGCGCACCGTGGTCTGCTTCACCGGCGACGGCAGCATCCTGATGAACATCCAGGAACTGGCCACCATTGCCGAAGCCGGCGCCAACCTGAAGATCGTGCTCATGAACAACGACGCCCTGGGCCTGGTGTACCAGCAGCAGGAGCTGTTCTACGGCAAGCGCTACTTCGCCTCCAAATTCGCCGGCCAGCCCGATTTCCTCAAGATTGCCGAAGGCTTCGGCATCGACACCCTGGACCTGGACACCGCCGCCGATCCCCGGGCCGCCCTGCGCCAGGCCCTGCAACGGCCCGGCCCCTGCCTCATCCACGCCTTCATCGACATGAACGAGAAGGTCTACCCCATGGTGCCCCCCGGCGCCGCCAACACCGACATGATTGGAGGCTGAGATGAACGCTGTCAGCAAAAACGAAAATGCCGCCCTGGCCCGCCCCCAGCGCACCGTGCTGGAACTGGAAGTGAACAACCACGCCGGCGTCATGTCCCACGTGGTGGGCCTCTTCTCCCGCCGCGCCTACAACGTGGAAGGCATCCTCTGCCTGCCCGTAGGCGACGGCAGCATCAGCCGCATCTGGCTACTGGTCCTGGAAGACCGGCGCCTGGAGCAGATGGTGAAGCAGGTGGAGAAGCTGGAAGACGTGCGCACGGTCCGCCGCCATGGGGCGGATCATGCGGTGTTTGAGAGGCTGGAGGAGTTTTTCCGCTGAGAGGGTTGGGGGGCTCCTCTACAGAGGAGGAGCCTCCGCATTGGAAAAAGGCTAGTAATTCAGTATGATCGAAGCGTGCATATTCTAAAGAAATGCATGTAGGGCCAGTTAGATCAAATCAACTGGTTCCCGTGACCGCAAAGCGGCTAGCGGGGTTCATTTCTAATCCTATTGAAAGAACCGCTATGCCGTACAAAATTCCCGTTCGTCTTCGCGAATCTGCATATAGAAATCAGCAGGGCCGGTGCTTCTATTGTGGAAGTGCCATGTGGCTGGCTGATTTAGCAGGATTTGCAAATTCCCACAATTATTCGTTAGCCCAGGCTCGCTTGCTTCAGTGTACGGCTGAGCACCTTAGAGCCCGACAGGATGGCGGGAAGAACTCTCCTGGCAATATTGCAGCAGCATGTTGGTATTGCAATACACGACGCCATAAGAGGGTGCATCAATTGCGTCCTGAAGAGTTCCGCCAGCATGTTGTAAAACGAATGAGAAATGGGCGTTGGCACCAACTCTCCTGATTGTTACTTCAAGGGCATATCCAGCTGGTGATTTAATCCAGATTAGTCGTACTGGAGGCAAACTTATTTCAGCCTCTGTCTGTATTTTCCCCTACAAACCTCACGGGCTTTCTGCATCGAAAGCTGATGCTTATCAAAGTGCCCTGGCGGGCCGGGCGGCAAGATGGGTGCCCATGAAGCCCACCATTTCTTTTCCCCGACTTTGCCTGAGCGACCTTGGCTTGGCCGCGGCCTTGCTGCCCCTTTCCGTTAGTGCCACGGAAGCGGTGGTTCCTGCTCCCCGCGCCAAGGAACTGGTGCATATGGTTCGCCAGGATTGCGGTTCCTGCCATGGTCTGACCCTCAAGGGTGGTCTGGGGCCGGCGCTGACGGCTGAGACCTTCCGCCAGCGGCCTGCCGAGAGCATGGTGGCCACCATCCTGCACGGCCGGCCGGGTACGCCCATGCCGCCCTTCAAGGGTATTGTCAGCCAAGCCGAGGCTGAGTGGATCGTGCAGCAGCTCCAGGCCGGCTTCCCTACTGAATAATCCCAAAATGAATTTCCCGCGAAAGACTGCCATGAAGCCTGCCGTCTCCCGTCTGCTGCTCCTGCCCGCCCTGCTGCTTTCCCTTCTGGCCGGTTGCGCCAGCGCCCCGGCGCCGCGCGGTACCGGCGATCTGGGGGTGGTGATCGAGCGTTCCATCGGCCAGGTGCAGGTGGTCAATACCACCTCGAAAACGGCTCTGGCCAAGGTGCCCGGGCTGGGGGACCTGTCCCACGCCTCCGTGGTCTTCAGCCGGGACCAGCGCTACGCCTACGTCTTCGGCCGTGACGGCGGCCTGACCAAGGTGGATATCCTCACCGCCTCCATTGCCAAGCGCATCGTCCAGGCCGGCAACGCCATCGGCGGCGCCATTTCCCAGGACGGCAAGCTGGTGGTGGCCCAGAATTACGAGCCCGGCGGCATCAAGGCCTTCGACGCCGAGACCCTGGAGCTGGTGGCGGACATTCCTTCCGTGGATATGAACGGGGTGCGCTCCAAGGTGGTGGGCCTGGCCGACCTGTCGGGCAACCGCTTCGCCTTTTCCCTCTTCGAAGCCGGGGAAATCTGGGTGGCCGACCTCTCCAACCTGAAGGCCCCCAAGGTGCAGAAGTACTCCGCCGGCAAGCAGCCCTACGACGCCCTGGTGACGCCGGACGGGCGCTACTACATCGCCGGCCTCTTCGGCGAGGACGGTCTGGCCATGCTTGACACCTGGCAGCCGGAGCAGGGCGTGCAGAAGATTCTCGCCGGCTACGGCAAGGGCGAGCAGCCCCTGCCGGTGTACAAGATGCCCCACTTGCGGGGCTGGTCCGTGGCCGGGGGCAAGGCCTACCTACCCGCCATCGGCCGCCACGAGGTGCTGGTGGTGGATACCAAGACCTGGAAGGAGACGGCCCGCATTCCGGTGAAGAGCCAGCCGGTGTTCGTAATGGCCCGGCCCGACGGGCGGGAGATCTGGGTGAATTTCGCCTTCCCCGACAACGGCTGGGTCCAGGTCATCGACACCCTGGAAGGCAAGGTGACCCACACCCTGCAGCCGGGCAAGGCCATCCTGCACATGGAGTTCGCGCCCCGCGGCGAAGCCGTCTGGCTCTCGGCCCGGGACGACAACAAGGTCACCGTCTTCGACACCCGCACCAAGGCGCCGGTGGCCGAACTGAAGGCGGAGAGCCCGAGCGGCATCTTCTTCACTAGCCGTGCTGCCCGCACCGGCTTCTGACGCCTCGCCCGTCCATGCCCATGAACGCCGCCCGCTTCCCCCTGCTTAACGACTACCAGCGGGACTTCCCCCTGGTCTCCCGGCCCTTTGCAGCCATCGGTGCGGCCCAGGGGCTGAGTGAGGCGGAGGTGCTGGAGCAATACCGCCACTGGCAGCAGCAGGGCATGGTGAACCGCATCGGCGCCGTCTTTGCCCCGCGCCGGGTCGGCGCCAGCACCCTGGCCGCCCTGCAGGCACCGCCGGAGCGGCTGGAATGGGTGGCCGGCCGGGTCAGCGCCCATCCCGAGGTCAATCACAACTACGCCCGGGAACACGCCTACAACCTGTGGTTCGTCGCCACCGCGCCGGACGCCCTGCGTCTGCATGCGGTGCTGGCGGCCATCGAGGCCGAGACCGGCTGCCCTGTCATTTCCCTGCCCCTGGTGGAAGAGTTCCACATCGACCTGGGTTTCGACCTGACTGGCGGCGGCGCCCGGCGCCAGCCGGTGGCGGCGGTGCCCTCCCTGGAGCAGCCCATCGAACTGACCCGGGAAGAGCAGGGGCTGATGCCGGTGCTGCAGGAGGGCCTGCCCCTGGAGCCCCAGCCTTTCCGCGCCCTGGCCTACCGGGCTGGCCTGGAGGAAGGGCGTCTGCTGGCACTGCTCGGCCAGTGGCTGGAGCGGGGCATCCTCAAGCGCTTCGGCGTGGTGGTGCGGCACCATGAGTTGGGCTACACCGCCAACGCCATGTGCGTCTGGGCCGTGCCGGAAGGGGAGGTGAGCGCCCTGGGCGAGCGCCTCGCCGCCGAGCCCGGCGTCACCCTCTGCTACCGCCGACGCCCCATGGCGCCCCACTGGCCCTACAACCTGTTCTGCATGATCCACGGCAAGGCCCGGGAGGAAGTGGTGGAACTGCGCCGCAGCCTGGGCGAGCGCCTGGGGCTGGATGCTTTCCCCAACGAGCTGCTTTTTTCCACCCGGCGCTACAAGCAGACCGGCGCCCGCTACGCGCCCCAGGCGCCCCGGGCAGATGCCGATCCCCTGAGGCAGGCCGCCCATGGCTGACGCGGTGGAGCAGGCCAAGCCCTCCCGCCGCGCCGCCCTGGCGCCGGCCCGGGAACCGGATGAACTGGATCGGCGCATCATCAACGCCCTCCAGGGCGACTTTCCCCTGAGCCCGGAACCCTACGCCGAGGCTGCGGCCATGCTGGGCATCAGCGAGGCCGAACTGCTGACTCGGCTGCAGTCCCTGCTGGACGACCGCATCCTCACCCGTTTCGGCCCCATGTTCCAGATCGAGCGCCTGGGCGGCGCCTTCTGCCTGGCCGCCATGGCCGTGCCCGAAGCCGAATTCGAGCGGGTGGCGGAACAGGTCAATGCCTTGCCCCAGGTGGCCCACAACTACGCCCGGGAGCACGCCTTCAACATGTGGTTCGTGCTGGCGACGGAAACGCCGGAAGGCATCGACGCTGCGGTGCAGGCCATCGAGGCCGCCACCGGCTACCCGGTCTATCCCTTCCCGAAAGAGAAGGAATACTTCGTTGAAATGAAGCTGCAGGCATGAACGCCGCGACCGTCGATCTCAGCATTTCCCAACCTGTCGTGGCGCTTTGGCTCACGCTGCAGGCCCATTCCACCCGGGCGGCCCGTGCTGTCCGGGGGCAATGCCGGCATGCCGTTCCGTCGGGGACGGGTATGGCGTCTGCAAGCTGCCTGCCAGGAAACCGTTGATGGACGCCACTTTCCCCATGGATGACCTGGATCGCCGCATCGTGCTTGCCACCCAGGCCGGCCTGCCCCTGGTGCCGCGTCCCTACCTGGTCCTGGCGGAGCAGCTGGGCGTGGCCGAAGCCGAAGTGCGGCAGCGGCTGGCCCGCCTGCTGGAAGCGGGCGCCATCCGCCGCATCGGCGCCGTGCCCAACCACTACGCCATCGGCTACACCGCCAACGGCATGAGTGTGTGGCAGATCGACCCGGCGGTGATCGACGCCGTCGGCGAGCGGGTCGGCGGGCTGCAATCGGTCACCCACTGCTATCGCCGACCGGACCATCCGCCGGCCTGGCCCTACAACCTCTTCGCCATGGTCCACGGCAAGAGCCGGGCGGAAGTCGAAGCCGAAGTCGGGCGCATCGCCACCCTGATCCAGGCCGAGTTCCCCGGCGCCCTGGGCGCCCGGGACATCCTCTTTTCCACCCGCATCCTGAAAAAAAGCGGCCTGCGCCTGGGCGAGTGATTGCCCAGGCCGGGCGTCAGGCAACGCTGACGGACAGCTGGCCCTTCTTCACCTTAAGACTGACTTTGTGCACCGGCTCGCCGGCAGCCATGCGCTCCAGCACCGCATCGGAAATGGCTGCCAGCACCGCGTCGGCGATGATGGCATCGGCGTTGCGGGCGCCGCTGTCCACTTCGGTGCAGCGGCTGGCCACCAGTTCCACCAGGGCGTCGCCATACTCCAGTTCAGCGCCGTGGTTGGTCTTGATGCGGGCTTTGACCCGTTCCAGCTTGAGCCGGATGATGCGTTTCAGGACTTCGTCCTGCACCGGGAAATAGGGCACCACGTTGAGCCGGCCGAGGAAGGCGGGTTTGAATGCCTTCTGCAGGTCGGCCCGCAGCAGTTCGGCCAGGTCCTCCGGGGTCGGTGCCCGGGATTTGCCGTCCACCTTCACCCCGTGTTCCACCGCCTTCATGATGAGATCGGTGCCGACGTTGGAGGTGAGCAGGATGACGGTGTTGCGGAAATCCACTTCCCGTCCTTCTGCGTCTTCCAGAACCCCCTTGTCGAAGACCTGGAAGAACAGCTCGAGTACGTCCGGGTGGGCCTTTTCCACTTCATCCAGCAGAACCACCGTATAGGGCCGGCGCCGTACCGCTTCGGTGAGCACGCCGCCTTCGCCATAGCCGACGTAGCCCGGGGGGGAGCCTTTGAGGCCAGAAACGCTGTGGGCCTCCTGGTATTCCGACATGTTGATGCAGACCAGATTGCGTTCGCCGCCGTAGAGCACGTCCGCCAGGGCCAGGGCCGTTTCCGTCTTGCCGACGCCGGAGGGGCCCACCAGCAGGAAGACGCCTTTGGGTTTGCCCGGGTCTTCCAGGTTTGCCCGGGCGATGCGCAGGCGTCGGGCGATCAGGTCCAGGGCGTGATTCTGGCCGACCACCCGTTGTTCCAGCAGGGATTGCAGGTTGCGCACGTTGTCGATTTCGTCGGTCAACATGCGGCCCAGGGGAATGCCGGTCCAGGAAGAGACAATCTCGGCGACGGTGGCACCATCCACGCAGTCGTAGACCAGGGGATCCACCTGATGCAATTCATGGAGCCGGGCCTGGGCCGCCAGCAGGCGCTCCCGGGCCGCCGACCGAGGATCGTCCGCCGCCGCGATCTTGCGCTTGCCCTTGGCGGCCGGTTGGATGGTGTCTGTGGAGGCGGGCAGGGCCGCCAGTTCCTGCCGGGCATTGTGGATGGCCTCGATCAGGGTCTGCTGTTCGGCCTGGGCCTGCTGCTGCACCGCCAGGTCTGCGGCCAGAACGGCCCGCCGGGCCTGCAATTCCGCGATACGGGGGCCGTGGGCAGCCTCGTCCTGCTCCCGGGTGAGGGCGGCGATTTCCCGATCCACATTTTCCACCAGCCGGGTCAGGTCTTCCACCACGGCCGGTTTGGCGGCCCGCGACAGGGCGACCCGGGCGCAAGCCGTGTCCAGCACGCTGACGCCCTTGTCCGGCAGTTGCCGGCCGGCAATGTAGCGGGCGGAGAGCTTCACCGCTTCCACCACCGCTTCGTCCAGAATGCGTACCTTGTGGTGCTCCTCCATGGTTTGCACCACGCCGCGCAGCATCTGGACGGCATTGTCCTCATCGGGCTCTTCAACCTTGACCACCTGGAAACGGCGGGCCAGGGCCGCGTCCTTTTCGAAGTACTTCTTGTATTCGGCCCAGGTGGTGGCGGCGATGGTGCGCAGTTCGCCCCGGGCCAGGGCCGGCTTGAGCAGGTTGGCGGCATCGTTCTGGCCGGCCTGACCGCCGGCGCCGATCATGGTGTGGGCTTCGTCGATGAAAAGAATGACGGGCACCAGGCTGGCCTTGACCTCGTCAATGACGCCCCGCAGCCGGTTCTCGAATTCGCCTTTGACGCTGGCGCCGGCCTGCAGCAGCCCCAGATCCAGGGTGCGCAGAGCCACGTTGAGCAGGGGCTCGGGGACTTCTCCGGCGGCGATACGCAGGGCCAAACCCTCCACCACCGCAGTTTTGCCGACTCCCGGCTCGCCGGTGAGGATGGGATTGTTCTGGCGCCGCCGCAGCAGGATATCGATCATCTGCCGGATTTCCCCTTCCCGCCCCAGCACCGGGTCGATCTTGCCGGCCCGGGCCTGGGCCGTCAGGTCCACGGTGTAGCGGTCCAGGTTGGGCGCCGGGCCGGCCGTGGCCGGTCCGCTGATGGTGTCTGTGCCGGCTTCGGCCGCGAGACCGGAGGCGCCTTCTCCCTGGTTGCGGCTTTCAGGTGCATGGCGTAGCAGGGCTGGCAGTTGTTCCCGAAATTCCCCAAGGGAGAGCCCGGCCAGGCTGCGACAGGAATGCTCGATAGCCCGGAACAGTTCCGGTGTCGCCAGCAAGCCCAGCAACAGGAAGCCGCCGCGCAGCCGCTGGGCGCCGAAATCGACGCTGGCCAGCAGCCAGGAAGCTTCCAGCCAGCGGGGAATCCGCTCGGAAAGCGCCGGATTGCGGCTGTTGCCGCTTTTCAACCCGGCCAGTCCGGCCATCAACTCTTCCCGCAGGCGACCTTCCGGCACACCCAGGGCCTTGAGTATGGGGGGCAGGTCTCCTTCGCTCTGGTCAAGCATTTCCAGGAGGACATGCTCGATGTCCACCTCGTGGTGGGTTCGCGCCAGGGCAACGTTGGCCGCCGATTCCAGGGCCCGGCGCGTAGCCGGGGTCAGTTTGCCGATCAGGGATTTGAGGTTGGTGGTCATGGGGGCGTTGAGAGAAAAAGTTGAAATTGGCCACCATGTCTGCGCTGGCGGCTGAGTTTGTTAAGGAATGACTGGGGGGAAACTATTGATGTCGATGGTTTCGAGCCGCATTCCAAGTCAATCCGGGTTCTCCGGCTTGTATGGGTTCTTGAATTTGCTGTCGGGGAATGTGGGGGTGGGCTTGGGCAGAGGCCAGCCGCGTTTGCCGGTCCACTCCTTGATGTCCGGTATGAGTCCGGGTTTCTCCCCATCCGGGCATTCGTGCAGACAAACCCAGTATTTGCCGTGTTTACCGATGACGGGGCGAGGCGGGTCGTCGAATTGGGCCCAGCCGAGAAAATTGCCTATGCGGGTTTTCTCCCCATGTTTGCCACCGTAGCTGGTGACATCGATATAGGGCGGCCCCGGGGGGAATTCCTGCAGGCCCATATGGGGTGGGCGACGGTAAAGCTGGTAAGTCCATTCGCGGCAACCGAAAAGACCGATATCCGCTTCTACCTTTTTGCGGTCAAACTTTTGTTTGGGATGGAAATAGGCATCGCTGCTGTTTTTGGCGTAGCGGCCATCGTCCCAACTATGGTGACAGAGGGCGGGAGTAAATTCTCCGCCGTCACCAGATGGAAAGCCGTCGAACCAGTCTCCCAGCCAGTACCAATAATCGCCGGGTAACCCTTCTCCAGCTACTAGCATTGCGACTCGATTTTTATCTCCATCTCGTGTTTGGCGTGCTTTCAGTGGAGATAAAGAACTATTTGATGTTAGTACTTGAGCGGTTTTGTCAAATTCAATTACTTGAAAGCCAAGTTGCCCATATTCTTCATAGTAATCCGAATAGCCCATCAAGTTTTGATTTGAGAAATGTGTGTCTTTTAGTGGGTAGGTCGGAGTAAATAGCTCTTCATATTTTCTAAATTCCGGACTTTTCTCTGTGTCGGCTCGTTTGTTAGCTTTTTGCGCAACGTACAAAACACTCTCATATCGACCAGAAACCACGATTATATATCGAGCGGGCCATGGGTAATCATTAAGCCAGTGATACCAATTTAAGCTATATTGGGCTGCTTGAGCCATAGAGGTCACGAATAACAAGAATAATACTTTTACGTTCCACATAGATTTATGTCTGATTTTATTCTGCGTTGTCTAGATAAAAGTGGTGTACGTCATCTGCATCAATGAACTTTCCAGTGTGTTTCTCTTCTGTATCTAATGTTTTGCCATGACTCAGTATTTTGTATTGGATGGTGATGGACTGTTCATTTGATTTTTCGTTTTTTATTTGAATAACTGGGAATGTTATTTTTTTGCTGCTCGAATAACGAATTGCAATACATGAAGATAGGTATCCAGGGATAAGATATCCGGATGGGTTTCTTTTGTCTGTAAAGAAAATGATGTATTTCTCGCGCTGAGCGGTACTGTTTGCATGCAATGCCCATGTGTCAATACAAAAGAAATTGGGCGGCATTTTGTTGGATACTGGGGTGTATAGCTGTAATAAGCTGGCGTCTAGTTTTGGAAGTTTTTTGTTTGTTAGGTTTTTAATTTTAACGGGCTTGTTATTTAAGTATAAATTTTCCCCGTTGTAAGTTATTTTTGTTTTTTGCGACTTTGTGGTGATTTTATCTGTAATTTTTCCGTTGCTTTCATATAGCGTTTTTCGATCAGTATTGTCGATTTTTCTGAAAACATGATCGGTCTGGCTTTTGTAATAATCATCAAATGAATAGATGTTTTTGGCGTTTAAGGTTGGTGTAAGTAGTACTAGGAAAATTCCAATTGTAAATTTCATTGCTCCAGTGCTGCTCCATTCGATATGGTCTGGCTATTATCAAGTTGACTTGAGGGGGCATGCATCAGAAGTCAATCCGGGTTCTCCGGCTTGTATGGGTTCTTGAATTTGCTGTCGGGGAATGTGGGGGTGGGCTTGGGCAGAGGCCAGCCGCGTTTGCCGGTCCACTCCTTGATGTCCGGTATGAGCCCGGGCTTCTCCCCATCCGGGCATTCGTGCAGGCAAACCCAGTATTTGCCGTGTTTACCGATGACGGGGCGAGGCGGATCGTCGAATTGGGCCCAGCCGAGGAAATCGCCGATACGGGTTTTCTCCCCATGTTTGCCACCGTAGCTGGTGACATCGATATAGGGCGGCCCCGGGGGGAACTCCTGCAGGCCCATATGGGGAGGGCGACGGTAAAGCTGGTAAGTCCATTCGCGGCAACCGAATAGACCGATATCCGTCTCCACTTTTTTGCGGTCGAACTTCTGTTTGGGATGGAAATAGGCATCGCTGCTGTTCTTGGCGTAGCGGCCGTCGTCCCAACTATGGTGGCAGAGGGCGGGAGTAAATTCTCCGCCGTCACCAGATGGAAAGCCGTCGAACCAGTCTCCAAGCCAGTACCAGTAGTCTCCTGGCTGTCCCTCCCCTGCTACCAGTAGGGTCATGCGTTGATTTTCGCCTCCCCGCGTTTGTCTTGCTCGTAGCGGCTGTTTTGAACGGTTGGGAGTTAATACTCGACCGTCCTTGTCAAATGTGATGACTTGAACACCTAGTTGGCCGTATTCGTCGTAAGTGTCGTCATAGACTTTTAGATACTGATTGGCGAATGGTTCGCCCTGTAGAGGAAAAATTGGATCAAACAATTCCTCATAATTCCTAAATTCTGGACTTTCGTTCTTGTCTGCACGTTCATTAGCTTTCCGTGCAGCATATAGTACGGCCTCATATCGTCCTGCAACCAATATGATATATCGAGCGGACCATGGGTAATCATTAAGCCAGCGATACCACTCAGAGCCATCGTTTTCTGCCAAAACTGAAATTGGAAGGGCGAAAAGGGATGCAAAAACAATATGGAAACGAACACTGTCAACGCTCTTGCATATGCTCGTGGTCAGTTTACCGAACAGAGATTTGAGGTTGGTGGTCATTAGGGACGTGAGAGAAAAAATAAAATGGCCATCATGTCTGCGTATGGGGCGGCTGAGGCTATCAAGGAGTGGCTAGGAGGAAAGCCATCGATGTCGGTGGATTCACTCTGCATTCCGGATCAATCCGGGTTCTCCGGTTTATATGGGTTCTTGAATTTGCTGTCAGGGAATGTGGGGGTGGGCTTGGGCAGGGGCCAGCCGCGTTTGCCGGTCCACTCCTTGATGTCCGGGATAAGTCCGGGTTTCTCCCCATCTGGGCATTCGTGCAGGCAAACCCAGTATTTACCGTGTTTACCGATTACGGGGCGAGGCGGGTCGTCGAATTGGGCCCAGCCGAGAAAATCGCCGATACGGGTTTTCTCCCCATGTTTGCCGCCGTAGCTGGTGACATCGATATAGGGCGGCCCCGGGGGGGAGTCCTGCAGGCCCATATGGGGCGGGCGACGGTAAAGCTGGTAAGTCCATTCGCGGCAACCAAAAAGACCGATATCCGCTTCCACCTTTTTGCGGTCAAACTTTTGTTTGGGATGGAAATAGGCATCGCTGCTGTTTTTGGCGTAGCGGCCGTCATCCCAGTGTCGGTGGCATAGGGCTGGAGTGAATTCGCCCCCGTCTCCCGAAGGGAATCCATCAAACCAATTTCCTAGCCGATACCAGTAGTTCCCCGGTTTTCCATCTCCTTCGACTAACATAACTACGCGTTGCTTCTCCCCATCCCGAGTTTGTCTTGCACGAAGTGGTTGAAGAGAGCGATTAGGTGTTAGCACTAAACCGGTTTTATCAAATTCAATAAGTTGAAGGCCAAGCTGTTCGTATCGGTCGTAATTGTCGTCGTAGATATTTAATTCTTGATTCGAAAATGACAATCCCTGTAAGGGAAATATTGGATCGAACAACTCTTCATAGCTTCTGAATTCTGGAGATTTCTTTTCGTCGGCTTTTTTGTTTATCATTCGAGAAACATTTATAACCCCATCGTAGCGCTCAGCTACAACAATGATGTAGCGTGCAGGCCAAGGGTAGTCATTTAGCCAGTGATACCATTCGGAGTCATACGTTGCTGCGTAAGAAGTGAATGATAGTGTTAATGACAGAAGGGCGATTGAGATAGCATGCATAGAGTACTTTTCATGGCAGGAGATATGTATCATTTGCAGTAATATGCAAATGGTTTTGGTGATTTTTATCGTTGCCAGACAGGTTTAAGTTGGCATCTGCTTCCTGCTGGTCGTGAGTGTCAATATCCATTAGGAGAGGATCAAAAATTTGCTTTATCAAAGGATTTTTGGTTAAAGTTTGTTCAAAATTGCTTGTCGTAGAGTTTTTGTGTTTTTTCTGAAAAATATCTTTTGTATCATTGGCTTTCACCTCTGCTTCTTTATATTCGTTTTTTGATTGTGCCTCTCGCTCTTTTGCATTCTGAATCCCAATCTCGCCTTTTGCTTGTTTTACATTTTTACTTGCATTCGCGAGTGCAATTTTTGCTTCTGTTAGTTTTTGTTCAGACTTCACCCATTCGGTATGGGCTGCTTTTTCTTCTTCACTTTGCCAAAGGCTTTTATTTGTTTTATCGAAAACTGCAGTGCTTCCATCGGATTTTTTGACAGATTTTATGTCCAAACCTAAACCAATTCGATGTGTTGCACTGCCGAGCATTGGGCGCCAGCCGGATGTTATTTCCATAGATGAAATACTGCAGTCTCTCGCTGCCTGAAGAAAAGCAATCCAGGTACGGGGATGGACGCGGGGCAGACCCTCCCGAGCAAAGTCGTAGCCCTTTTTGATATTTGCCCGACAGTTGGCGTCTGATCCTGTTTGAAAAATAATCTGGCAATTGTTTTTGTTGTCAAATTGAACGCTGTATCCTGTTTTTGTATTGACGGAACCACCGTATAAATCGGCTATTGCTTTGGCGATGCCAGTATCTTTTTCTCCGGCATTCAGAAGATGAGCGGTCGCCTCTTTCGCACTGTATCGGTGGCTGAAGCGCATCCAGATGTCACCGGTAAGCCATCCTTCATATCGTGATTCCGTGCTGTTTTTATCGGCATCTGTTAGGGTGACTGGTTTCAGTTCGGCGACATCGTCCTGTGGATCTTTCTTGGTTTTAATAATGGCTTTGATGTCTTTGCTGCCCACAGTCAGGGGGTAAAGCAGTTCCTGTCTGAATTCGGGGGAGGCGTCACTGCCTAGATAAAGACCGATTTTGTCCCCTTCTTTGACCAGAGCTTGAATGGTGAGGATGGCAGTGGCTTGCTTTGGTTTGAGTACCTTGTTTTCCGGCTGTTTGGCACCGTTCCAATAGAAGGCGTAGGGCAGCCGTAATTTCTGGTCAAAATGGATTTCGTACGTCACAGCAACTTGTGCCGGGAGATGTTGGGTGACACAGGAGTTTTCCTGTTCGTTGAGCAGTCCCTTGATGTCGCACTGGGCGTTTGCAGATTGGCTCTTTTCAGGCTTGGTCATGGCAGTTAACAGCAGTCGTCAGTGGATGAGCGGTCCTGGTCTTCGTCCATCAGCCCTTCTACCAGGCCTCCCCAGCTTATTTCGACAGGGAGAGGGGAGCTTCCATAGAAGCGCTGCGTACGACCTTCTTCGTCGGTGATGCCAGTGATGATGCGACCATCGCTGAAGGTGGCACGGTAGGGGAGATTGGCAAGCGCTTTGCCGCCACTCAGGCCCAGGGCTTGGAACTGTTCGTCGTAACGTTTTAACGCTCCGGGGAGTAGGGGGATGGAAGGTGTCATGCTTGCCGGCCCCGACAAATCCAGCTTGGCGCATTTGATTGACAGGGTGCCGGGACAGTGAAAATTGGCGTTGCCGCCGGCCAGCTTGAAATAGCCGCCGCCAGAGGTGACGACCAGTTCCTTGCCAGCGCTGGCGGTGATGTCCTGGGTGGCGGCGGTGAAGGCCAGTTCCTGTTTGGCGATCAGGTCTACGCTGCTGCTCTGAGCCTGCACGTCCACCTTCCCCCTAGCGGCATAGAGCTTGATAGCGGTCTTGTCCTTGATGCCCTGGACGAAGAGGGAGATGGACTGGCCGACGTTGTGGATCCAGCGTCGGGCTGTGCTCTGGTTGGTGTCCCGGGCGGAGACCTGGTCGAAGTTCTGCCCCGTGGCAAAGGTGGCGGACTGGGGCGTGGTGATGCCGATCCCGGCCACGGCGCTGGCGACGAGGATGGGCTGCTGCCCGGCTTCGTCCGGCTGTTCCTTGGCGCCGCCCTTGTGTTCCGGATCGGTGTTGCTGCCCTTCTCCCAGGCCGCCAGGGCCTGCTTCAGATGCCATTGGGTGCCCTTGGCCTTGGCCTTGCCTTCGGCATCCTGGCGCCCTTTTCCGGTCTCGGTCTTGTCGGCGTTCTGCTGGGCGGCGCTGTCGGCCAGGCTCTGGGCCAGGGCGAAGGCGGCGTCGAGCTGGCCCTGGGCGCCTTCCCGGTCCAGCTGTTTGCCGCTGGCCCCGGCCTTGGCTTCGGTGGACAGGAGCAGCCCCTGGGCAGCCCGGATGGCCCCGGCCTTGTCGGTGCGCTGTTCGAAGCCTTCGCCCCGGGGCTGGCCTTTGCCTTCGCTCCGGGGGTGGATCAGGTAGCCCTGGTTGTGCTGGGTCTTGCCGTGTTCGCTGGAGAGCTTGGCTCGCAGTTCGCCGGTGCTGTCGTCAAAGAGCAGTTCGTTGTAGCCGTTGCCTTTGTATTCCTTGCTCTTGATCCCGGCGAGCGTCCGGTTGGCGGGCAGGCTGCCGGCCCCGGAGTAGGTGGGGGGGCGGTGGCTGCCGTTGTAGAGCCCAGCCATGACCACGGGCCGGTCGATGTCGCCTTCGAGGAATTCCACCAGGACTTCCTGGCCGATCCGGGGCAGGTACTGGTGGCCCCAGTTGGCGCCGCCCCAGGGCACGGCGACCCGGATCCAGCAGGAGGAGCGGTCGTCCAGGGCGGCACCGCCGTCGGGGTGGTCCTGTTCCCGGGCCCAGTGGAACTGGATCTTGATGCGCCCCAGGTCGTCGGTATGGATCTCTTCGCCCTGGGGGCCGACCACGGTGGCGGTCTGGGGACCTTTGGCGGTGGGCTTCTGGTAGGGGGCGTAGTCGGGGGCGATGGGGGTGTCCCGGCGGACGGCGGTGAAGGTGTTGCGGTAGGGCTGCTCACCGGTGGCGCCGGCAGCATCGCTGGCTGTGCCGCGCTGGCCGGCGGCGCTGGCCAGGAGGCCGGGCAGGCCGTCCGTCAGGTCGCCGGGCAGGTTGTTCCTGGCGTGCCAGTTCAGGCTGCGGACGAGGAAGCGGCGGCTGTCGTCGTCTTCGCCTTCGTGGCGGGGGTGGTCTTCGAGCTGGAACCATTGGCCGGCGGTGAGGCCCCGGACGCTGCTCTGGCCCTGGTAGTCCTTGGCGGCCCGGTCCCGGCTGTCCTGCCGCAGCTGGGTGTAGCGGGAGAGGTCGTCGTTGTCGGCGCCGTAGTAGTGGGCCTGGGGATCGTAGGCTTCGAGCCGGCTTTCGACCTGGCCCCCTTGTTCGCCCTGGTCGGTGGTGCCGGGGGCGTCGGCCTGCAGGGGGGTGACGGGTTTGTAGTCCCAGGCGAGGAGCTGGCTCTTGCCTGAGCGCAGGCGCCGGGCGGTGTCCCAGGCGGTGAGGCTGTCGGCCTCTTCGCTCGCGTCGGCCCGGTGGAAGCGGATCTTCTCCTGCTGGGCCGGGGTGGGCTCGTAGGGGTCGTCGAAGAGGACCAGGGTGTGCAGGGGGGTGGCGTCGTCCTGGCGCTGGCCGCTGCTGTCCTCTTCCTGGAATTCGTAGCGGGTGGCGATGCCTTCTTCGGCCAGGAGGCGGCGGATGAAGTCGCGGTCGGATTCCCGGTATTGCAGGCAGTAGGAGCGCTGGGGGTAGTCCTTGGCCAGGCGGTTCTGCCAGCGGCAGGCGGCAGCCCAGGGGCCACCGGCGTCCCGGTGTTCGGACAGGAGGGTGTGCACGATCTCGGGGACGCTCTTGTCCTGGAAGACCCGGCTGTTGGTGCGGTGGGTGAGGAGGGAAAGGCCGGGGACGATGACCAGGGCGAAGCGGGAGAAGCCGCCGTCGGCGCCTTCATGGCGGGCTTCGGCGATGAGGCCGGAGATGGTCTTGTGGCCGCCGTCGGCCAGCAGCAGGTTGAGTTCGGCGATGCGGCCGATCAGTTGCTTGAGTTCCAGGTGGGTGTCGGGGGAGAGGCACCCCACTTCCACCCGGTAGTCGCCGGAGACGGATTCTTCTCCCCTCGCTTCCACCGGCAGCAACTCCTCCGAACCAACTCCCAGTACCCGGAGCTCCAGCAGCCTCGACTCTTGTACAAAGGCGCTGGCGTAGGAAGATAGAAGTCGATCAATGCTCACGGTTTATCTTTCAGGCAAGGAGGGCGAATGCGGCATCGTCCGGGTCGTGTTGAAATGCCTGGCGCGTCAGCCAGGTGTCGAATCCTAGGCGTGCTTGGTCGGGTGATCGAGAATCCAGGCGCAGGCAGGGCGTGTCCCTGCGGTCAAGAATCAATCGAACATCACAGGCCAGACCGTGGCCGACACAAAAGCGCAAGGTCTCAGCCAGTTCCTCTGCTGCCGGATTGCCAGGGAGGAAGTTGCGGTATGCCTCAGCCCGCAAGGGCCCCAGGCTGAGTCGAATCCGTGTTTGCCGGTCCCAGATGCGTTGGCCAGCGAAGGCGCTGCTACCCAAGACGGCCGCGTTTTGGCCAAGACGGGTTTGTTCCTGTAGCGGAACGGCAATCCAATGGCCGACGAAATTCTCAAGGCTGGCGGGGACCTGGAATAGTCCGCGTACGATGGAGACGCTGGCTTCAGCGGAGATGGGCCTTTGGGCCAGCAAGCCGGAGAAAAAGAGAAGGCGCTCCTTCAGTTCCGGGGAGGCGGCGGTGTTTCGTCCTGCTCCCTTCTGCCCATTTACGTCTTTCCTGGTGAGTCCCAGTCCAATCAAGGAGCGCAGGCTGCGGCTAAAACTGTCTTCCCCGCCTTGTTCGAAAGCGAGTGGGAAACGGTATTTCCGCCATGCCGAATAAAACAGTGCGATGGCCCTGTGGGAGAACAGGTCCAAGAAGGCATGGGCGGTGTCGTCCTTGAATTGCTGGCGACGCTCGATGAGCAACTCGGTGTAATGGGTCGGCAGGGCACCGGAGGGGCCGGTCAGCCCCATGCAGGCGACAGTCAATGCGAGGGATGGCAATTCCTCCTCGTCTTGCCCCGCAGTGGAACGAATTGCAGCAATCTCGCTAGGCGGGAATGCCAGGGTGGCCGGCGTGCGGAAGCGGACCCTTTCAGGTAGCGCCTGATCAATATGCCGGGTGCCTTCGGCCAAGGCGAGCAGACGTATCGCCTGAAACAGGCCGAAGCGTTCGGGTGCCGAGCATAGCTCGGCGATCAGATCACGAGAGCCGTTCCCGCTCGAGGAGCCCATTGGTAAACGATACCTTCCTGTTGCTTGGTGAAGACCCGTAGCCGGGTAAAGCTGTTGGGGGCGCAGTACAGCGCAAAGAAGCGTTCCAGTACGGTGGCGAACAGATGAATGCCGACGCCGACGTAATGGAGCTCGTCTAACATGAGATCAATCTCTGTGCCGCGAACGAAACCTGAAAACTGGGGGCCTGTGACCCTTGCCGTATGGGGCCGGCTGTCAATGGCCAGGATGCCTTCGATCTGCCTTGAAATACCCTGGGCCTCAGCTGGGTTGTATAGCCCCAGCAGTTCTTGCAAGGCCTCCTTGCCTTGGGTCGCGATCGAGAGATGATTCAGGGCCAAGTGGGATACCAGGCGCCATTGCATTCCCCTCTTTGCCGGAGGTCGCAGGCTGACGGTGGGCTTGCGCAGGGGGCGGACGCGACTGACGACGGAGTGTCCTGGGAGTTGGAAGTCCCCTTGATTTCCCCCAAATGCCAAGGTGGCCGGCACATCCCGGTTGCTGCAGGTGAGTTCCAGACTTAGGACCTCTGCTTCAGGGCGTACCGGGGAGAAATCCAGGTCTGCCAGGTGCATTTCAACTTCGGTTCCGAGATCTCCTTCGCTGGTAGATCTATTGCGGCTGGCATACCAATAATATGGCACACGCTTCTGGCCATGCTGGCCGATGCTGTAGAAGGGGGGGATGCGTTCCGATGATTCTCTGGTGCCAACCTTTTCAACCCGGGTGACGGAATCCACGGAAATGACCTCGAAGGAGCGAGGTTTCCGGCTGTCCGGCACCACCGCATAGGATTCACGCTGATGGCTCAGCCGGATCGGTTCGGCTGCCTGGCGGAACAGATTGATGGCGGGCGTGCAACCTAGCTTGAAATTGCCGGGGCTGAGGGTCTGCTGCAGCCGGTTATGACGCTCGTCGTTGCCGTAGCGTTCAAGGAAGAACTGAATGCGTAGCGTTGTTCCGGGGTGGCGCAAGGCCGGAGCATCCAGGCCGGCAAGGTCAAGAAAGAGGAATTTTTCCGGGAAGGCAAAGTACTCGCTGAGCAGGCGATAGCCGAGGAAGGAACGATGGTCGTAGTCGAGAAGTCCTTCCTCGGCGGCAAAGCCCACCTCAGTCAGGGACGTTTTATCGAGGAGAACGGTGCGACTTGGGTCGTCACTGCCGTCGTCGATACGGATGCCTGTCATCCGGGAAAGGAGCAACTCATGCAGCAAATACATCAGGGGGGCTTCGCCATCGAGGAAGAAGCGAAGGCGGTGGATGTCCAGGGCAGACCAGGGGATGCCGCCGAGTGTTTCCAGTTCCAGGGTAACGGCTGCATTGCCGGAGGTCAGGCGGCGCAGGTACTCCGATGCCTGAGTCGACTCGAGCTTTGCTTGAGTTACCGTCAAGGGCCACAACTCAACATCGTAAGCGGTTCGGAAACGACATTGCGTTCCCGAAACAGAAGGTGATGTCAGAGGGTGGTGGCGAGGAATTTCATAGCGACCAGCAATACCTGGCTTGATCGGATCGATTTCCAGGTGAACGATGGTGGCAGAAGGGAACGGTTGGGTGTAGTGGGGGTAGAGAACCTGAAGGAAGGACTCGGCTATTTCCGGGTACTCATCATCGATTTTTCGATGAATGCGAGCCGAAAGGAACGAGAACGCCTCAATCAGGCGCTCCACATGAGGATCTTCGCATTGCTCCCCTTCTAGTTGCAGGCGCCGGGCAATCTTTGGATAGCGCTGGGCGAATTCTCCGGAAAGCTTGCGCAGGTAGCCAAGTTCCCGTTCGTAGTAGGGCAGGAGTTCGTCCAGCATGTCAGTCCTTGTTCTCTACTCGATAGGAGTTCGAAGCTAGCTGCAAAGTGGCGTCGAAGGTCACGGTTGGCCGGTTCGGATAGGGGGCCAGGACTCCTGCAACCCGAAAACGCAGCGATCGCTCACTGGCACCCCCGGTATCGAGGGAGACTCGAACCCGTTTTAGCCGTGGCTCAAAGCGTTCAATCGCGCGCCGGATATCTTCCCGTAACAGTGAGCGATCATCGGGGTTCTGCAGACATAGGCTGTTGAGGTCCATGACCCCGAAGGTGAGCATGGTTTGTGCGGACTCCGGATAGTCCATTGCCGTTTCGTTTGGGTCAGAGCGCCTGGTGTTGAGGAGCGCTTCCAAATCCCGAGCTACCACTTGCCGGAATTGACGTAAATCCAGTGAGGATTCATCTGCCCGATCTTCGGCATTCCGAGGGTGATCATCGAGAAGACGGTCCAGCACCGAGGGTCTGACCGCGAGTTTGTGGTAACCGGCGTGCATGTCTATTGCTGGATTGTTGCCGGAGCAGGTGTTTGCACCGGGGCGGTCGCGCTGACATTGGGTGGGGCCTGCTTGGCCAACGTACCTACCTTGCTACCCAGCAGCCAGTTGAATGTGACGAACAGGATAATTGCGATGCCGGTCAGTAGCGCGTAGTAAAGCCATAGCGGGAGTTCATGACGAACAAATTCCTGGAACTTGAAGGGCAAGCGCCAGTGGGGGGCAAATTCAGCTTTACCTCCCCGTGCATGCATGATTTCTTGGCCGAGACGAGCCACCAGATAGTTGAGACGTTCGGTTCCCTCGATCAGGTATTTCCCCTGAAAGCCCAGGAGAAGGCAGGTGTGGAATACCTCGAGGCTTTCAACATTGCCCAATGGGTCGAGGCGCAGATTCTCCAGCTTGTCGAAAAACACTTCCCCGGCCAGATGCTGGCCAAAAAGCCGCAGTTGCAAGGGAGACAACTCCCAGTCGTCCCGGATGGCGAAGTCCGAGGCGAATATGATTTCGTCCAGCAGAGCACAAAACGCAAATTTTGCGTCAGCGATTGCTTCCGGGCTTTTGCCGAAGTTGCGGGCATTGATTTCAAACTGGGATAGAAAGCGGTCAATGCGACTGTTGAACTCTGCAGCACTGGCAGGTGCATTGCCGTCCCTCAACAGGAATAGCAAATAGATACCATCTTCGAGTAGGTCATTGAGAGTCGGTCCCGTGGGCGTCGTTGTCAGTGGCAATGCAGGGGATTCGGAGGTAGGAAGCGCTGTGGCCAGATTCATGGATCGTCTCCATTCAGCGGAATACCGCAATCAGTTCAAGTTTCAAATCGATTAGCCCTTGTGGAACATAGATGCAGATAGTCCGGGACTTCATCATTCGTTCGAAGATGGTGCCGTGGGGTTCGAGTGCAAAATAATGGTTCCCTACGCGGACCGGAATTGCTGCGGGGGTTTGGGCCGCATGGGTCAGTCGAATGCCCCCGAGGGCCGAATTGAGTACCCGTTCCACATCGTCAGGAGCGCCAACCTTGAGTTTCACCGGGACCGTTTCGGTGAGATTTGGAATTGCTGTTTCACTGGAAACTGAGAGATAGAAGTCCGTCTTTTCCAGGAGTCGATCTGATTCCAGGTGACCAACATAGAACGAGGTCTTGCTGTTGGTGAGGGGAATGACCATGTATCGGCTGGAGATGACTGTATCCAGAAGAGTACGGATCAGTTCGTCCAGCTTGCGGAACACCGAGGTGGAGTCCTGGTGGCGGTAGTTTGGAATCTCGGTTAGCGACAGGGACGACGAAAAAGTCAGCAACTCACCGGCCAATTGAGCCAGCTGCAAGTAGAGCTGTTCGGGATGGGTGCCAGGGAATTGTTGAATGTGGTTCAACAAGGGAAAGCTACGATTGACGGTATGCAGCAGCCAGAATGAGGCAATGTCGGTAGTCCCATACTCGACCACATCCTTGCTGCGTTCCCTGTGGGTAGCGGTAAGTGCCTGACTTTTGACTTCAAGGATATCGATCAGCCGGCGTAGTTGGGCCATCAAAGCTGTAGAGGCTTCAATGGCGATTAACGGAGGGATGTAGTCTTCATCAATCCCCCAGTTTCCAGCCGCATTTCTGGCAATACGCGCGATCGGCAACGAAATGAATCCATCGCGGTTTTCTTCCTCAAGCATCAATCTAACATTGGCTTGAAGCGTGGTGATCTCGGACTCCAATGCACTGGTGAAAAGGTCTGCCAATGGGCGCTGCCTTAGGGAATAGCGGATTGGCTTGGATGCTTGCCCAATGTCCTGGATTGCATTTCCGCCGAACTCATCGTAGGCCGGTAGGCAGGCGTGGACGACCGTAGTCATGGATATCTGCGGCAGATCGTTGAGATTGCGTTGGGGCGGGAGCGGCTCCTCCGCGGGGGCGTTGAAGGCCGTTCCATCCTGGAACAAGGCTTCCAAATGGGCCAGGCGAAGAAAGCCTCCCGCTAGCGCTTCCCGATCAATCTCCAGGCGCTGCAATCCCCAGGGATGCAGAAGACTCAGTCGGGCTACTTTTGCGAGTTGTGACTCGTAGTAGCGTGCCTGTTGCTGAAAGTGCTGGGGGCGAAGGAACATCCCTTCGCCCCAAAGAACTCGACAAGATACAGTCAAGATGGCTCCGTCACTGAGGAGTGGTGGGCTGGGTGATGGGCTTTGCGGAAGGGCGCTTAGCTTTGGGTTTGGCTATGGGGGCCGCCTTGTTTGTGGGGGACGGACGACCATTGGCCGATGGCTGGTGGTCTGGGTCGATACATTCAGCCTTGGCGCCTTCGGGTTGGGACGGAATCGCTACGGGTTTGATTCCTGAAAGCTCCAGGTAGCAGTCGCGTACGGTGAATGTGAGTCCGTGGCGGCGAATGTCTTCAGCTTTGACTAGATAACGCCAAGCATGGCGATCCGGATTGCGGAAGTAACCGACGATACCCAGGTATTTGGCTTCCGGAAGAATGGTTCCCGCATTGACCTTTTGAGCTCCAGGTACCACGACAACTTCCGTGCGCTCAATGAACTCTTGGCCGAACAGTTCGGCATCACTGCGACCGCTGGCAGCTGTTGCAAATGTCAGCTTGGAAAACTCGTTGGCATCCTTCAGCTGGTACAGACGAACCACCACCGAGAGAGGCTTGCCCGAAATGTCCCGGTTGATGACTGGGTCGCCCGAAGTCTTGATATCAAAACGGGTAGGGCCGGAGGCACAGCCGCTGGCAAGCAGGGTGGCAACAATGCTGGTTGCAAAAAAAATCCTTGAGTTCAGGCGCATGGTAAGTCCTTGGAGACGTTGGCAGTGTGTATTGATGCGTTTGGGTTATGACGGTTGACTATATTAGTTCATTGTCGGATTATGTGCAAAATTTATAAAAAACGTTGCATAAGTACAACTAAAGTAGTGTTCTGCATATCGTCATATCACTTTTGTAGGTATGATTTTGCGAAATTGATTGTTTTTAATCGTTGTAGTGCATTGAAATACAAGCGATATTTGTATTCGTGACAAAAAATCCGGTTTTTCGTATTGCTATTGATATATGAGCATTTGTATATGTTTTTAAAGTTTTCCGCAGGTGCCTGCCTTGATGTCTGACGCCTGGTTTATTCCGATGCTCTTGCTATCTATGGCGGGACTGTTTGCCTCTCTGGGATGGGTCGGATGGTTTTGCTTTCTCCGTCCGGATAGCCGGTCAAGGGGATGTGACGGGAAAAGGGGGGCGGCGGGAAAAGCGAGAGAGGCTGTTGATAGGCGCTTCTCTCTTGAGACAGCTAGGAAGGGGCCGGAGATGGTGAATGTCGAACCTGTTCCTGCCTCGAAGTCTTGGTTCGTTTTTCATGTTCTGCTTCGTCGTCGCCATCTCGGGGTGGTGCTGGCTCCGGTGCTTGCAATTGCCATGACTCCAGCCCTGATTTTTATGTTTCGTCAGGATGTCGACTTGGCTCCCCCAATCGATCGGGAGCATCGATATCAAGCAGCGGTTGGCCTGGTTTTGCAGGAGCAGAAGTTGGTACCCCCCAAGGCGCTGCCACCAACAGTCTTTGAGAACCTGGACGACAAGAATCTATCTATTGAGTCGGCCGATAGGGATTGGGGGCGGCTCGATCCTGTATTTGCCCAATTGGTTTTGCGAGTCATGGAACGCATGCAGGCGAGAGGAGTGCGGATGGCCTTGCTTGAAGGTTATCGCTCTCCGGAACGACAGGAAGTGTTGGCTTCCCGCGAAGCAAAAGTTACCGGTGCCCGAGGCGGACAAAGCAAGCACCAATATGGCCTGGCTGTTGATTTGGCCCCATTCCAGGACGGGCATCTGGTGATTTCGGAGGCAGACCCGTGGGCAGCAAGGGTCTATGAAATATATGGGCAGGAGGCCGAGGCCGTCGGCTTGGTATGGGGGGGGCGATGGAGTTTCCGTGATCTGGTTCATATCGAAGCTCCGGGCACCATTGCAGACAATCTCCGCGCCGCAGCGTCGGCGCAGCGTTAATGAATGACTCTGTTTGTGTAGAGAAAAGGATAAGTGAGCATGTTCCGGAATCTGTTGCGCAACCAAAAAGTACTGATGGCCATTGGTTTCCTCGTTCTTGTTGTCCTGATCTGGTTCCTTGGTCCGTGGTTCGGGCTGAAGTCTCCGGAGGCAAGATTTGGGTGGATATTCGCTGTCATGCTGGTATGGGTTGCCATCCTTCTGGTTGGAAAAGCGCTATCAGAACGAGCCGCTGGTTTGCTGGAGGGCGTGCTACGTAAGCAGGGGGATGATGCTGTGATGGCCGCTTCCCCTGAAAAGAGGGCGGAAGTTGCTGCACTCCGAACCCGTCTGCTGGATGCCATTGAAACTCTGAAGAAATCCAATATCGGGAAGACCAGAGGAAAGGCCGCTCTATATGAACTGCCCTGGTACATGGTGATCGGCCATCCTTCTGCAGGGAAATCGAGCGCCATCATTAATTCCGGCCTTACCTTCCCTTTGGGGGAAAAGGGAGGTGCTGGAATACAAGGCGTGGGCGGAACGCGTAACTGTGATTGGTTTTTCTCTACGGAGGGTGTCTTGTTGGACACCGCTGGCCGTTACTCAACGCAGCGGGAGGATCGCCAGGAGTGGCTCGAATTTCTCAAGCTGTTGCGTCGCCATCGTCCCAAGGCCCCGCTAAACGGCATCATCGTCGCCATCAGTCTTCCCGAACTGGCAAAGCACAAGACGGAAGCCTTTGCCAGCTATGTACGGCAGGTGCGGGAGCGCATCAACGAGGTGGATGATGCGTTTGGTGTCAAGCTTCCGGTCTATCTGGTGTTAACCAAGATCGACTTGCTGGGCGGCTTTGGTCAATTTTTCGAAGTACTGCCGGAGGAAGAGCGCCACCGTGTCTGGGGGGCTACCTTGTCCCATGAGCAGGCTGGCGACTTTGATGCTCCCCGTGTTGTTGGCCAGCATTTCGAACTGCTGTATCGCGGCTTGGTGCAGAGTGGAAATGAGCAACTGGCTAACAATCGGGGGAGTTCAAATAACGCCTCCTTGTTTGCCTTTCCGATCGAATTTCATGCCATCAAGGAGGGGGTTTGCCACTTTGTCGAGCTTCTCTTCGAAGATGACCCCTACCATACAAAGCCTCTGCTCCGTGGTTTCTATCTGACCAGTGCTCTGCAAGAGGGGGTTCCCCGTATTGCTGCGGGATCCAGGGTTTCCGCTCAGTTTGAGCTGTCCCGGTCCGGCTTTGAAGTGACCCAGCCGCCTTCGGGGCACAGCTATTTTCTTCGCGAGCTATTCCGCCGGGTGATCTTTGAGGACCAGTTCCTCGTTGGGCGACAAACCAGGCCCAGTGTGGGAAAGCTGCGTTTGGCGGGTATTGTTGGGGGGCTGGTATTGTCCTCTCTCCTGGTCGGTGCCTGGACATGGTCATTCGTAGGCAATCAAAAATTGCTGGAAACGGCCAATTCGGAAATGGCAACTGCTGCGCAACTGGTCCGTAGTCAGAGTCTGGCTGATCAGTTGAAGGGTTTGCAGGTACTGCAGCTGCGCATTGAGCAACTCTATAGCTATCGTCGGGATGGCTCGCCCTGGGGCCTAGGGTTCGGCTTGTATAGAGGAAATGAAGTGGAAGCGGTTCTACGCCAGGAATATTTTGCCGGCGTGAGACGTCTCCTGCTGCAACCGGTAGCAGCCAATCTTGAAGCGAGACTCGCGGGTTTGGGCGTATCGCCGACGGAACAACGCCAATTTCCTTCTGCCGTTCCTTCTCCGGTACAAGATGGACTACAGCGTGTCGCAGCAAGCGGCAGTCAAATACTTTCCAATCGTCCCCGCGATGCAAGGGAGGCGCTTGCGCAGATGCAACGCAAAGAGTCAGGGGGAGATGTGGCGCCGCCTGATGGAGAACGTGCTGCGGGAGAGCAGAAACGTTTGGAAGAGGGCTATAACGCGCTCAAAACGTATCTTATGCTGCATTTCCAGGAGCGAATGGAGATGGGGCATCTGTCTGACCAGTTGCCTCGCTATTGGCGGCCATGGCTTGAATCCCGCAGCAATGGGCAACTTGATCCTGAAGTCGTTCGTTCGGCAGAGCGAATTGTGGGTTTTTACTTATCCCAGTTGCAGGAGCCTGATCTCCCCCTGATCGATAACCGCCAGGAGACGGTTGAAGCCTCTCGCCAGATTCTGCGGAGTGCCCTGAAGCGCCTTTCCGCAAAAGAGCGTGTGTACAACGAACTCAAGGCCCGGGGGAATACGCAGTTCCCGGCCATGACCGTAGCTCGTCTCCTCAACAACAGAGATGCCGACCTTTTCACTGCCAGTTATGCGGTGCCAGGCAGCTTCACTCGCGAAGCGTGGGACAAGTATTTCCAGAATGCCATTGCCGAGGCCAGCCGCGGCGAGGTCAAGGGTGATGATTGGGTCTTGGCCGCCAGTCTTGCAGATGATCTGAGCCGGGATGGCGATGTAGAGCGTAATCGCCGTGCCTTGGAAGCGATGTATCAGGCTGATTACGCAAGCGAGTGGAAGAAATTTCTCCAGGGAATATCCGTCAAGGAGTTTGCCAGCCTAGAAGAGGCTCAGGTTCTGATCGGCCGCCTGGGCGATGCCCAGAAGTCGCCCTTGCGTACCATCATCGTTCGGGCTTCTCAAGAAACTGCCTGGGACAATCCCTCTGAACTGGCCAAGCGACTCGAATCGGCAAAAAGCACCGTAATTGAGAAGACCGAGCGCTTCATCAACGGGCGCAGCGGAGACGGGGGCAACGACGGGGGACGCTTCGGGGAAGTTGGCGGGCAATTTTCCATTCTTCCTGCCCTGGCTGGGAATGGAGAGGCTGCAGGCCCCCTATTGGCCGATTATCTTGCCCATCTGTCCAAGCTTCGCATCCGGCTGGCAACGATTGCAGCTTCTGATGAGCCCGGTGCCGGCTCTCGGCAGTTGATGCAGCAAACCCTGTCTGGAAGTGGCTCCGAACTGGCTGAAACTCTGCAGGTGGTGGATGTGGCCATCCTCGGGACAACAGGGGAGGACGCCCGTGAGTACTTGCGCCCCCTCCTGGTTCGCCCCCTGATCAACAGTTATGCGGCCCTTCTACCTCCGACAGAGAAGGAGATCAACAAGGCTTGGTCTTCCCAGGTGTATGGCACCTGGTCGTCTCTTTCGCGGAAATACCCATTTGCCGACAGCAGTAATGAAGCGTCCATGGCCGAAATGGGGAAGTTCTTCAAGCCGGGAGACGGCATCCTGAGTCGCTTCATCACCCAGCAGATCGGCTCTCTGGCCGTGCTTCGGGGAGAAACGCTGGTGCCGAAGACCTGGGCCAATCTGGGAATCCGGTTTAGCCCGGCCTTTCTTTCCGGTGCCGGGAAACTGATGAACGTCAGTACGTCGTTCCAGGAAGGGGATGGGTCCAAGTTTGAGCTTCAGCCTGTACCGACACCCGGGCTAAGCGAGATTTTGATCGAAATTGATGGACAGCCCCTGCGCTACCGCAACGGCCCCCAGATCTGGACCACTTTCTCGTGGCCCAGCCCTACCAATGTGCAAGGAGCTCGCCTGCAGGTGATTTCCAACTCCGGTGCTAATGCCGAGGTGGCGAATTTCTCCGGACGCATGGGACTGATGCGCCTCCTGGCGATGGCCAAGGTTACCGACGCGAACGGGCAAGGTGGGCAACTCATGTGGCGCTCGTCGGCCAAGGATGACGGCAGCACCGTGCGCTTCAACTTCCATCCGGTCAGTGGAACCAATCCTTTGGCGCTGGCTAGTCTGCGCCGCCTGGTTCTGCCCGAGAGCATCACCCAATAATTTTCATACGGAATGAAGATGGCACTTTCATTTATGAGCCGGCCCGCAAGCGATCCGGGAACCTACGCAATGATGGGCAAATTGCCCAATCGGGCGGATTTCGTACGCCTGAATGCCGTACATCCGGTGGTTGGTGAATTCGACGGCTTGGTTCAAACCGCTCTGGAGCAGATGTCTGCCGGTCTGGGGTGGGAAACCCGATATGACGCAGCGCCTCGTACCGACTTCTATTACACCTCTGCGGATAAGCGCTGGGTTTTCTACGGTGGTTGGCAGGCAAGCCGGGATAGTTCCGGTCGGCGCTATCCCTTCGTGGCTGGTGTTATCCGTCCGGTGGAGGATCTTTCCGCCGAAGCCAGTCTGGTTCCAATTTCCCTTGAGGTGTTTTTTGACGGGCTGCATTCACAGATCGCCAATGCGATCGATAACTCCGTAGAGGCGGTCTCATGCCGGGAATTTCTGCAGGCCAACTGTGTGGCAGAGGCTCGTAACGATGCAGATAAGGGGTTGGCAAGGGGGCTTGTTCGGCAGTTTCTGGAATCCCACACCGTAGCCGAGCTGGAGGGCTTCCTGGTTGCGACCGGCATACCTTCCCTCCAGCAGGCATTGCTCAACATCGCGTTTTACCTGGCATTCCTCCGCCGCTACGAGAATCCCGCCGTGATCCAGGAGATTGCGTTGCCTCTACCCGTTGGTAAAGGGGAGGGTGCGCTTTATGCCAGCACTTGGCTGACGCTTCTAACTGCCTTATGGGGAAAGAAACCGTGGACCGGCTGCTATTTTCTTCATGCCGGTACCTCTGCTCCTGGCCTCAGTGTTTCCTTTGGGCGTATGCCGCGCAAATTGGGCTATGTCTTCGATGGTCACGGCAGTAATGGAGCAGAAAGTGCCCTCGACCTAGGCAAGGAAAACGAGTTGTGGCGAGGGCATCCCGAATATGCGGAAACGGCATTCGCCCTGGGGCGCGTGCTGTCCGATCCCCGACAGCCATTGAGCATCGTTGCCGATCTGCTGGCTGAGATCGGCAAGAAATTAAGCGCCGCTTGATGCGGTATCTGCAGCGTATCGACTAGTAGAGAGGTGAAGTAATGGCAAAGGAAAGCACGCAGAAGAAACTCTCCCGGGTGCGGCCGCCACGGGTCCAGATTACGTATGACGTCGAAATTGGCGATGCCATCGAAACCAAGGAGCTGCCCTTCGTCATGGGGGTTCTGGGCGATTACTCTGGTAACCCAAAAGAGCCCCTGCCCAAGGTCAAGGATCGGAAGTTCGTAGCCATCGATCGAGACAACTTTGACGATGTTCTCAAGGGTATGGCTCCTCGCATTGCGGCTCGGGTGGACAACAAGTTGAAGAATGACGGCAGCCAACTCTCCGTCGAGCTGAATTTCGAGAAGCTCGAGGATTTTGAGCCCCAGAACGTCGTCAAGCAGGTCGAGCCTTTGCGTCAGTTGCTCGAGGTTCGCGCCAAGTTATCGGACTTGCGCAACAAGATGGTCGGCAACGACAAGCTCGAGGAGCTGCTTGATGCCATCGTTCGCGATACCGAGAAGCTGAAACAGATCAATGCCGGTCATGGGCCGGAACAGGAGTAAATATTCATGAGTGCCGAAGCCCAACTGCAAGAGCCTGAGAGCGTTGTAGCCGATGCTGCAGCCCCCAGCCTGCTCGACAGCATTATCGATCAGAGCCGGGTCGCGACCAGCGACAGCGAAAAGCGCCATACCCGAAACCTGATTTCCGAACTGGTGGACCAGGTTCTGAAAGGAGCTGTGACTCTTTCGTCAGACCTTTCTGCCAGTATCGACCTGCGTATTGCCGAACTGGATCAGCTGCTATCGGACCAGGTGAATGCCATCATGCACCATCCGGATTTCCAACGGCTGGAAGCTTCCTGGCGCGGTCTCAAGTATATGGTGATGCAGTCTGAAACCAGTACCACCTTGAAGATCAAGGTGATGAATGCCAGCAAGAAGGATCTGATCAAGGACCTCAAGGCAGCTCCGGAATTCGATCAAAGTGCCCTTTTCAAGAAAATCTATGAAGAGGAATACGGCACATTCGGTGGGGCTCCCTATGCAGCTTTGGTTGGGGACTACGAGTTCACCAGGCATCCCGAGGATTTCTACCTTCTGGAAGAAATGTCTCATGTCGCGGCTTCCGCCCACGCACCCTTCATTACCGCAGCAGCATCCGGCCTGTTTGGCCTGGAGAGTTTTACCGATATCGGCAAACCCCGGGACCTGGCGAAAATTTTCGACACGGTGGAGTATGCCAAATGGAAATCCTTCCGCGAGTCTGAGGATTCCCGATATGTCGGTTTGGTTCTGCCTCACGTGCTGGGGCGTCTTCCCTATGGGCGGGACACGGTACCAGTGGAAGAGTTCAACTTCGAAGAAGACGCTGACGGTTCTGACCACAACAAGTATCTATGGACCAATGCCGCCTACGCGTTTGCAACCCGTCTGACTGACGCATTCGCCAAATACGGCTGGTTGGCCGCCATCCGCGGCGTTGAGGGTGGAGGGCTGGTGGAAGGGCTGCCAACCCACACGTTCAAGACCGACGACGGGGAGATTGCGCTCAAGTGTCCCACCGAGGTGGCGATTACTGATCGTAGCGAAAAGCTGTTGTCCGATCTTGGATTCATTTCCCTGGTCCACTGCAAGAACACCGACTATGCGGCCTTCTTCGGTGGACAGTCGAGCCAGAAGGCCAAGACCTATAACACCGACGCGGCCAATGCCAACGCCCGTCTGTCGACCCAGCTTCCTTATATCTTTTCCGCCTCCCGTATCGCCCATTACATGAAGGCGATCATGCGCGACAAGATCGGCAGCTTTGCTTCCCGCCAGAACGTACAGGATTTCCTCAATACCTGGCTGGCCCAGTACGTCCTGCTGGACGATTCCGCCTCTCAGGAGGCGAAGGCCAAGTATCCCCTGCGGGAAGCCCATGTGGACGTTGTGGAAGTTCCCGGCAAGCCTGGTGTTTATCGGGCAGCGGCTTTCCTGCGTCCCCATTTCCAGTTGGACGAACTCACCATCTCACTGCGCCTGGTGGCCGAGTTGCCCAAGCCTGCTCGCTGAAATTTCTTCTGTCTGAGCAATTTTGTTAATCCATCAAGGAGCATTTCATGGCTTTTGACGCCTTTCTGAAAATCGACGGTATTCCCGGTGAAAGCACCGATGACAAGCACAAAGACTGGATCGAAATTTCCCATTTCGCCCACAAGATGGACCAGCCCGCTTCTGCCACTGCCAGTTCCGCAGGTGGTGCTACCGCCGAACGGGTCAACCACTCCACGTTTGATGTGGTGCATCTGTTGGACAAGGCCAGTCCGAAGATCTACGAAGCCTGCTGCACCGGCAAGCACATCAGCGAAATCACCCTGGAGCTCTGTCGTGCCGGTGGTGACAAGGTGAAGTACATGGAGATCAAGCTGGAACAGGTGCTGATCTCCAAAGTGGAGCCCCATGGTACCGCCGCCGAAGGGTTCCCCAACGAGAAGGTCAGTTTCAGCTACGGCAAGATCAAATGGATCTACACCCAGCAGAAGCGCGGTGATGGAGCCGGTGGCGGCAATGTCAGCGCCGGGTGGGACCTTACCGCCAACAAGACCATCGCCTAATCGGCTCGGCATTCCGGGCCGGCTTCAGGCCGGCCCCTCATTTCCCCTTTTTGCTGTTTTTACGCCATGGCTGCAGCCCATTTGAAGGACCTTCTTTCCAGCTACGCCAGCGCCTTTGTACAAGAGTCGAGGCTGCTGGAGCTCCGGGTACTGGGAGTTGGTTCGGAGGAGTTGCTGCCGGTGGAAGCGAGGGGAGAAGAATCCGTCTCCGGCGACTACCGGGTGGAAGTGGGGTGCCTCTCCCCCGACACCCACCTGGAACTCAAGCAACTGATCGGCCGCATCGCCGAACTCAACCTGCTGCTGGCCGACGGCGGCCACAAGACCATCTCCGGCCTCATCGCCGAAGCCCGCCATGAAGGCGCCGACGGCGGCTTCTCCCGCTTCGCCCTGGTCATCGTCCCCGGCCTTTCCCTCCTCACCCACCGCACCAACAGCCGGGTCTTCCAGGACAAGAGCGTCCCCGAGATCGTGCACACCCTCCTGTCCGAACACCGGGACGCCGGTGGCCCCTGGGCTGCCGCCTGCCGCTGGCAGAACCGCCTGGCCAAGGACTACCCCCAGCGCTCCTACTGCCTGCAATACCGGGAATCCGACCGCGACTTCATCCGCCGCCTCCTGGCCGAAGAAGGCATCGCCACCCGCTACGAATTCCAGGAAGAGGACAGCAGCGGCCAGCGCCAGGACGACGCCACCCCCCTGCACACCCTGGTCCTCTTCGACGACCCCTACGAGCCCACCCCGGCCCAGCAGGAGAAGATCCGCTTCCACCGGGCCGACGCGAGCGAAGAGGCCGACAGCCTCACCGCCTGGGACACCGCCCGGCGCCTGCGCTCAGGCAAGAGCCAGCTCCTCGCCTGGGACTACAAACCCGTCACCCCCCTGCAGGCCGACGCCCCCGGCACCACCGACCAGGGCGAACAAGGGGGCCAGGTCGAAAGCCGGCTCGAAGCCTACGATCCCCAGGCCCACTACTACGGCGCCGACAACGACGACCTCTCCCGCTACACCCAGCTGCGGCAGGACAGCCGGGACCGGGCCGCCAAGGACTACCAGGGCCAGAGCAGCGTCCGGGGCCTCACCGCCGGCCAATGGTTCCAGCTCGAAGACCACCCCCGCCACGAAGGCGAAGACGACGACAGCCGCCGCTTCCTCGTCCGCAGCCTGAACTGGCACGCCAGGAACAACCTGCCCGGCGACCTGACGGACGGCCTGCCCGGCCTCCTGGCCAGCGCCGCCGGCCAGCGCGGCACAGCCAGCGATGCTGCCGGCGCCACCGGTGAGCAGCCCTACCGCAACACCTTCACCGCCGTCCGCCGGGACACCCCCATCGCCCCCGACTACGCCCCCTACCAGAAGCCCACCGCCAAAGGTCCCCAGACCGCCACCGTGGTCGGCCCCCAGGGCGAAGAGATCCATACCGACGACCTGGGGCGCATCAAGATCCAGTTCCACTGGGCCCGGGAACAGGACCACCCCGACGGCGGTGCCGCCCTGGACGACCGCTCCTCCTGCTGGATCCGGGTCGCCGTGCCCTGGGGCGGCGCTAACTGGGGCCACCAGTACCTGCCCCGGATCGGCCAGGAAGTCCTGGTGGAATTCCTCGAAGGCGACATCGACCGGCCCGTGGTCATGGCCGGGCTCTACAACGGCAGCCACCGCCCCCCCACCTACTCCGGGGCCGGCAGCCTGCCGGCCAACCGGACGCTGGCCGGGATCAAGAGCAAGGAATACAAAGGCAACGGCTACAACGAACTGCTCTTTGACGACAGCACCGGCGAACTGAGAGCCAAGCTCTCCAGCGAACACGGCAAGACCCAACACAACCAGGGCTACCTGATTCACCCCCGGAGCGAAGGCAAAGGCCAGCCCCGGGGTGAAGGCTTCGAACAGCGCACCGACAAGGCCGGGGCCATCCGGGCTGCCCAGGGGCTGCTCCTCAGTACCGAAGCCAAGGCCGGGGCCAGCGGCAAACAGCTGGACCGGGAAGGGGCTTTAGGCCAGCTCGATGCCGCCTTCGCCCTGGCCCAGAGCCTGGCCGACAGCGCCGCCCAGCAGAACGCCGATAAGACCGAGACCGGAAAAGAGCGCCAGGATGCCGAAGGCAAGGCCAAGGCCAAGGGCACCCAATGGCATCTGAAGCAGGCCCTGGCGGCCTGGGAGAAGGGCAGCAACACCGATCCGGAGCACAAGGGCGGCGCCAAGGAACAGCCGGACGAAGCCGGGCAGCAGCCCATCCTCGTCGCCAGCGCCGTGGCCGGGATCGGCATCACCACGCCCCAGTCCGCCACCTTTGCCACGGGACAGAACTTCGATCAGGTCTCCGCCCGGGACACCAACCAGAGCACCGCCCGACGCTGGATCCACAACGTCGGCCAGTCCATCTCCCTCTTCGTCCAGGGCGTCAAGGACAAGACCGCCATCAAGCTCTATGCCGCCAGGGGGAGGGTGGAGATGCAGGCCCAGGATGGACCGATGGCCGTTACCGGCCAGAAGCGAGTAGTGCTCACCGCTTGCAAGAGCGTGCAACTGTGGAATGCCAAGAAAGAAATTCTCGTCACCTCCGGTGGTGGCTACATCCGCATCGCCAACGGCAACATCGATATCCATTGCCCCGGCACCGTTTCGGTCAAAGGTGCTACCCATGACTGGAGTGGTCCGAGCAGCATGAATCCACCTTTACCCAAGTTCAATCAAGGCGACTTTGACCGTACCTTCCGTCTGCTCAATCCCCTGGATGGCCAGCCGGTTGCCAATGCCCGTTTCCGCATTACTCGCGGGGACGGAAGTGTGGTCGAGGGGCGCACCGATGCCGAAGGCAAGACACCTTTGGTGCAAAGCGACACCCTTGAGCAACTCAAGATCGAGTACTTCGATTCGCCTACTCAAGGTGGTGGGTGAGATGCCAACGATTTCTCGATTTTCTTTGCCACCGGCCAACCTACGGCATAAGTCATGACTAGCGATACCTCAAATGATGTCCTGATCGTGGACGGCGATACGTCGAGCCTGAAAAAAGGTTGGTCTCCCCACGATCTTTTTAGTCGGCTTCCCCTGCCCGGTGTCTACATCTTCGTCCATGGCGTCAATTCGGATGGGGAGTGGTTCGAGCAGGCCGAAGAGGGGCTGTGCAAAGGGCTGAATGACCGCCTCAGGCGCCAGGATGAACACATAGCCGTCTGTAGCGCCGGGCAACTGGCCCCGGCCGCCTATCTTCCCGAGCTCACCGATGACGGCTTCATCGACCGCAAGTTCGACCACGAAACCTTCATCAAGGAAGCCAACTATTCCCCGGTAATCCGCTTCCGTTGGGGCTACAAGGCCGACGATGCCGCCCTAAAAGAATACGGCGACAAGATCTGGCTCAACGAACTCCATGCCTGGGGTGGCGGACCCTTCGCCAACGGTTGTACCAACCTGCCCGATGCCTGGGGCGAGGGGCTCAACCCCCGACTCTTCCTCTGGCTCTCCGCCCAGCACCTCAACAGTACCTCGGGCCGCAGGGTCTATCACTGCCCGCCCCGCTCCTACTACGCCCACGCCGCCCATCGGCTCGCCCGGCTGGTGCAGCGCATCCGGGAAAAACAGAAAGATATTCCCATCACCATCGTCTGCCACAGCCAGGGCAACATCATCGGCATGGCCGCCGCCTTCATCGGCGACACCCTGGATGCGGATGCCGTGGCTGATCGCTACGTCCTGGCCAACCCGCCTTACAGCCTGGTCCCCGACAACTTCATGGAAAGCTGGAGCCAGCGCGGCGACGGCGGCCGCCAGACCGGCGGCGCCCGTAGCGAAACACTGAAGGCCCTGGTGGAACTAATTCAAGCCAGGGCTGGCAAGGGACAGCCCGCCGACCCGGTCAACGAGCGAATGGCCAACCGTAGCCCCAAGGATGGAAGTTTCCCTTTTGTCTATGACCCCACCGCGGAAAAGGACGGTCCGGGTCGCATCACCCTCTATTTCAACCCCCACGACCAGCTCATCTCGGTCAAGACTATCCAGGGCATCGGCTGGATGGGGCTCGATGACGATCAATTGAAAACGGTGGATCCGAGCGGCAAGACCTTCTTCCAGCGTGTCTTCGCCGAAGGCAAGACGGTGGGTGAGGCCGGCAGCTACGACTTCTGGAAGGAAAATGCCCGGGGCAGCAAGACGCCCGGCAGCGGCAGCTTCTTCCATCCCCCGTCACCGGCAGCCAAGTACGTCCTCAAGAACGCCCTGGAGTCCGGCGAAAACTGGTTCGTCAAACTGATGAGCCTGATCACCGCCCCTATCTGGTGGTTGGGCACTGCCGCTGCCCGCACCCCGGTCAATGCCGATCCCCCAGAAAACTGGATCACCCCCCTCAACGCCCCGCCGCTACCGGAACCTTTCCAGCCCCGCGGCATGCGCTACGGTGAGGAAGGCGACTTCGATCAGGGCGCTGATCCGGACCGGGATGCCCTGAACAAAGAAAACCCGCAAGACGGAACGGACCCCCTCAATGCCAAGGGCAAAGGGGATCGGGATACCCAGGCCGCCCTGCGCTACCAGTACCGGGCCGAAGTGCGCCTCTCCACCCGCCGGGCCGGCAAGGTCGGAGAAGACGGCACCGTCCCGGGAGACCCGGGTGGTCCGGAAGCGGACGAAGCATGGAACGCCTGGGCCAAAAAAGAGCAGATGGAACTGCTCAACGGCGCTGACGAGAACAACTCGGTGGACCACGGCACCATCATGACCAATCCGGCCCATGCCCAGAAGGCTTTGGCCTGGGACGTGGCCATTGGCATGGCCAAGCTCTCGGATGAGGACTGGCTGACCTTCCGCAAGGTGGCGGATTGGCGGCTGATGACTCCGCCAAACGATCCTGATGGATTCCGTTTGTATTTCGAGAGAGGGAAATTGGAAGAAAACAAATATCCACATCAGCTTGCTAGGTATCGCCTAGAGGGTCTGCCGCCCAAGATCAAGAATGAGCGGGCTTGGGCACCTAAGGGAGAGCGTCATGACGCTTAAGCGAGTGGCAATCAGCATCGCTCTGGCCCTGCTTGGCTGGATGACTCTATGCCTAGCCTATGGCTATTGGCTAGGCCAGCAAGGGGAACTGCATTCAATGGGATTAGGAGACGCAATGATGCGTATTGTGAAATGGCCCACCCTGCTGGCGTTAGGTGGCCTGTTGGTTATCGGTGCCTATGGTTTTAGCACCCGGGCTGAAGCAATGGAGTCGGTTAAGACCGTGGCTCTAAAGGAGCAAGCGAGTCAGCTCCAACAAGCAGCGACCAACCCCCAAACTCGTTTTGCTGCCCAAGTAGTGGCAGTGCAGTGGGTGGGGCCGGTGGTATGGCGGGACTATCCGACCCAGTGGAATCTCTATCGGCTGATGGGGTTGGCTGAACCCAATCCCGACGATAAGGAAGCCAAGACTGATCCAGACTATCAAGGTATCAAGGCGATTCGGGCGATTGCATCTAATACAAAGGCAGGAGATGCAAGTTTCGATGGTTATATCGAGTCTCATCTGTCTGAAATGTTACTCCCTCATCGGATTCCATATTTCACAGTCAAGAACGGTTTCTATAGTGATGCTAAGGGGAGCAATCGGCCGAAATGGACCGATGTCCATGTGGAGTTTTCCGGACCGGATCGGCCTATGCGGCAACCGGATGGTCCCGGGGGATTACCGACCTCGATGTCCGACGCTGGAGCTGCCGAATACGGTTGGCCCGACGGCATGATCATGACCAAGGAGCGCTACCTGCGCTCTGGTTCCGCCAAGCAGATGGAGGGTGCTGTCGAAGATCAAATCATGAGCATCTCCGGCGCCTATCGCCCGGAGAACAACCCCGACCACAAGCTCACCGAAGTCGTTGTCCGCCAGGGCGGTCCCTCCATGCCCTTCCGCTCCCTGGCGGCCGCCCTGGACTGGCTGGAAACCCACCCGGACAAGACCGCCTGGGTCATGGCTATGGATGCACCAGGCTATCCCAAGACCCGGCAGGCCAACGAGAACAGCGTCCTGATCGTCCTTGCCCATCCGGACTACGACACCCTGCGCCAGCCCCTGGCCTGGATTCACCGGGTACAGAACGAAGTGGTGAAGAACCCACAGCACAAGGAGGGCCACCCGAGTCTGCGTCGAGCCTGGGAGACGGCCCTGGCCGGTGCCCTGGCCTCGGGAGAGGTCAAGCCCGAGCAGGTGGGCCGTATCTTCCACGATAGCCAGCTACGCAACGACACCGGCAAGGCCCGTACCCGGCGCCTGATGCCAGCGTTGCAGACTCTCTTCCCAGGCGCGGAACTGGAGCGGGACCTGTTCGACGTCCAAAGCCTGTTCGGCGACTGCGGCGCCGCTACGGGCGCCCTGCACCTTGCCCTGGCCGTGGCCCACGTCCAGGCCGCTGGCACCCCGGCCCTGGCGGTTTCGGCGGCGGAAGACGATACCGCCCTGGCGGTGCTGGTGACCCCGCCGGCAGAGCGCCAGCCCCGGGACGAAAGCAAGCCCTGGTTCCGCGCCCGCAGTGCTGCCTGGGCCTACTGGCCCTGGTGGGCGCCGGAACGGAAGGGCAAGTAAGCCATGGAACGTTCGTCCGCCCTGCTGCTGGCCTTTGGTGCTCTGGTGTTGCCCCTGGCGTATCTGTCCAGCGGTCGCGTCGTTGCGGCCGAATGGAGCAATGCGGTGGCGGCCCGGAGCGAACAACCGGCAGCCGACAAGAAAGCCCGCTTCGTCGCCCAAGTGGTAGCTGTGCAATGGGTAGGGCCGGTGGTGTGGCGGGACTATCCGACTCAGTGGAACCTCTACCGCTTGATGGGACTGGCGGAACCTAACCCGGACGACAAGGAAGCCAAGAGTGATCCTGACTATCAGGGCATTAAGGCAATTCGAGCAATTGGTTCCGGCGGCAAAGGATCAAGCTTTGGTGGTGGCTTTATCGAGCGTCATCTTGTCGAAATGTTACTCCCACATCGGATTCCCTATTTCACAGTCAAGAACGGTTTCTACAGCGATGCGAAGGGGAGCAATCGCCCCAAGTGGACCGATGTCCATGTGGAGTTTTCAGGGCCGGATCGTTCTATGCGAGAGTCGGATAGCTTAGGTCTTCCGGCACTTATTGATGCCGCAACTTCACGTGAATTTGGTTGGGGAGATGACGTATTCATAACAAAAGAACGCTATCCATTTTCGACTTCGATAGAGCAGATAAGAGGAGTTGTTCAGGAACAAATTATGGACATCTCCGGTTCCTACCGCCCGGAGAACAACCCTGAGCACAAACTCACCGAAGTCGTCGTCCGCCAGGGCGGTCCCTCCATGCCCTTCCGTTCCCTGGCCGCTGCCCTGGACTGGCTGGAGACCCACCCGGACAAGACCGCCTGGGTCATGTCCATGGATGCACCAGGCTATCCCAAGACCCGGCAGGCCAACGAGAACAGCGTCCTGATCGTCCTTGCCCATCCGGACTACGACACCCTGCGCCAGCCCCTGGCCTGGATTCACCGGGTACAGAACGAAGTGGTGAAGAACCCGCAGCACAGGGAGGGCCACCCGACCCTGCGCCGGGCCTGGGAGACGGCCCTGGCCGGTGCCCTGGTCTCGGGGGAGGTCAAGCCCGAGCAGGTGGGCCGTATCTTCCACGACAGCCAGCTACGCAGCGACACCGGCAAGGCCCGCATCCGGCGCCTGATGCCGGCGCTGCAGACTCTCTTCCCGGGAGCCGAACTGGAGCGGGACCTGTTCGACGTCCAAAGCCTGTTCGGCGACTGCGGCGCCGCCACCGGCGCCCTGCACCTGGCCCTGGCCGTGGCCCACGTCCAGGCAGCTGGCACTCCAGCCCTGGCGGTTTCGGCGGCGGAAGACGACACCGCCCTGGCGGTGCTGGTAACCCCGCCGGCAGAGCGTCAGCCCCGGGACGAAAGCAAGCCCTGGTTCCGCGCCCGCAGCGCCGCCTGGGCCTACTGGCCCTGGTGGGCGCCACTGCGAGGCCAGAAATGAGTGCTGAACCGAGGAATGTGAACCTGTGCTAGCTCTGCTCAAGCGTTCTACCCTTTTTGTTGCCCTCGTCATCGTTTGGGCCCTGCTGCTCTGGTTTGTTGTCCGACTGGAGTTGTCGGCCCATTCGTTTCCGGTATTGCTGGCTTTGCATCTGCTCCCGCCGTGCCTGGCGTATGGTCTTGGCTGGTATGTGCTGGTTGGACGAAAGAAGCGCCAGGAAAAAGAGGCCCTGCAGCGGGCGAAGCTTGAGCGGGAGGAACAGGTGCGACAGGAGCAACTGGCTCGTGCGCGCCACATTGAGGAGCTTGCCCGTCGTCGTGCCGGGGCCGATTGCCTCGCTGTTGCCATCAGCGGTTGGTTGGAACGGGGTGGGGCAGGGGCGGTTAGTCCCGGTGCTGACGGTGTGACTGTTCTGGCTTTGGATGGTGAGCCAGCGTTTCGCGACGACGATGGTTTGGCAGAGGCGCCCCAGGCTGGACGGCATTTGGCTCCCCATCTTGTTGAAGCGATGCAATCCCTTTATTCATCCTGCCCCGGCGCGATGGCCTTTCCCGTTCTGCTGCAGGGGCCGGCTGAATTGGCTGCGGATGATTGTTGTGCCTTGGTGCGCGAGGCCCTGCTGCAACTGGGATCCTCAGAGTTTGGCGATGTCGTCATCCAGAGTAACGATGCCGGCCTCGGTCGTCAGGGGAGTCCTGCCTCTCCGGGCTGCCGGACTCCTGCTCCCCGGGTATTCGCGATGCCGGCTGGAGGAGGCGCCCTTGCCGATATCCTGATCCAGCAGTTCGAACAGGAACCGGAGTTGCCAGGCCTGGTGGTGCTGGCTTTTGATTCTCCCTGGTGCCGTTGGGCCAGTCGGGAAGAGGATGATGAGTTGTCAGCAGCGGAGCGGGAGATGCGGCAGTGGCATGGTGTTCCGGCCCAGGGGGTGGTCGCCATGGCGGTTGGAAATCCGCGCCTGTCGGTGTTGCTGGCGGTGGTGGAGGAGAGTTTGCCAAGGAACGGCTTGCTTGAGGATAGTTACACCACCTACTGGGAACGAGGCATTGAGTTGAGTCCCATCCTGATGCCCTTGGCCTGCCTCCCTGCCGAGGCGAGAAAGGGCTTGAGCAATGGCGTTCCCTTGGCAACGCTGCATCGTTCCCACGGTGACGACTATCGGGGAAAGCCGGGAAGGTCCAATGAATTGGGTAACGCTTTCCGTTTGTCCATGGAGCGGGCCATGGTCAATGCTGGTCTTTTGCCTTGGCCTTACGGGGTTGTATCGGCAGACCCATCAGAAAAGACAGACGTAGTGCCTGAGTGTGATTGGCTGGTACATAACGCCGGCGGCATCGACTGCTCCGGCCCCCGCCTGGCGGCAGTAGGACTGGCCTTGCACTGCTTCGACATCAACCTGAATCCCATTGATGAAGCCACCAATTTCCCGGCCAAGGTGGGCGACCTGGGCCGGGCCTTACCTCTGGGGCTATTGGCCCAGGCCGTCAACAAAACCGCTGCGAGCGGAACCCCCACATGCTGGGTTCAGTTTGATGGTGAGAGCCGTTTTGATCTGGGTTTCATCGTTCCATTCTTTGCTCCGGAAATACCCCCTCAGGAGGCTGCAGCATGAAAAGCGTAATTCGTCTGGGCGATCCCACCAGCCATGGTGGCGTTGTGGTTAGCGCCGCCGGCAACTACACCATCATGGGCAAGGGCGTGGCTCGGGTTGGTGATCAGGTGACCTGCCCCATCGACGGGCATCCCATGGCCGTCATCGTGGAGGGAGATCCCACCTGGATCATCGATGGCCGGGCTGTGGCCTTGGATGGCCATAAGACCAGTTGTGGTGCCAGCCTCATTTCCACCCTGCCGAATCTGGGCCGGGGCTGATTTTTGTTCTTGCAGAACGTCGGAAATACCAAGGGAGATCTCAATATGACCCAGGATACGGCTTTGGAAGCCCTGCTGGCCCCCATCCCCGGTGATCAGCCAGGAGGGGAGGATTTGTCTTATGGCAGTGAGTTTGATGCCATTCGTGACGCCCGTCGGGCCGATGATCCCAATTTGGCCCAAGGCGAATGGGAAACGGAAGTCAAGACGGCCAACTGGCCTAAGGTACGGGAGCTTTGCGAATCCTTGCTCAAGAACCGGAGCAAGGATCTTCAACTGGCCTGTTGGTATACGGAAGCCATGGCCCAGATCAACGGCTTCCGCGGCTTGCGTTGGGGATTGCGCGTACTAAACAGCATGGTTACCGACTTCTGGGAGGTCTGCCATCCAGCCTTGGAGGCTGGCGATCTTGACGAACGGGCAGGCAAGATTGAATGGTTGAGTGTTCAATTACCCCTGGTGGTTCGCAGCATTCCCATGACCAGTCGTGAAAGTGGCGGCTATTCATGGTTACGCTGGGAGGAGTCCCGGGAGGTTGCCAATCTTGGGCTTAAGGATGGGGATGCCATGGCCAAGGCGATTGCCGAGGGCCGGCTTTCCGGAGATGCCTTCGACAAGGCGGTGGTGGCATCCGGTCGCGCCTACTATGAGAAGCTCAATGCTGAGATTGCCGATGCGGTAGCGTCTTTGGCAGAACTGGAGTCGGGAGTCGATCGCGCTTTCGGCCATGATGCACCAGGCCTCAAGGATTTGCGGGACTCCTTGCGTGTATGTGCGGATCTTGCTGAACGTCTGCTTAAATCCCTTGGCGGTGGCTTATCTGTCGTAACGGATACTGCGGTGGACGATGTGGTTCCTTCGGGGGCGGATGGAAATCCTGCAGCTTCCGCCGATGAAGAGGCTTATGGCGGAGAATCCCCCGTTTTCGTCATGCAGTCCGAAACGACTCCTTCCCCGACTTCACGTGTTGCCGGCGGGCCTGTACCAAATAGGGCGGAGGCCATCCGTCAGTTGCGTCTGGTAGCGGAATTTTTCCGTCGTACCGAACCCCATAGTCCAGTAGCCCCTTTGGTTGAACGAGCTGCCAAGTGGGCTGAGATGCCATTGGAGCAATGGCTGGCTCATGTCATCAAGGATGATTCCACCCTTGGCCGGCTGCGGGATCTGTTGGATTTTTCCGAAACCGAATGAGCGTGGATGTGGTGGCTGGCGTGAGTGAAGGACAGGCAGCGCAGCTACTTTGCTCTATCGTGGCCGGTTTTGTATTCGTTTCAGATGGAACTGTCGAGACAGTTTGCCGTGGGCCCAGTCAGGCAAGTGTACAAATGACCATGGATGTCGGCTCCCCTTTTGGGGTGCAGGGGAGTTCCTGATGCATTGTTCCCGCCGACAGTTTTTTGGAGTGATCGCTGCGGTGCCGTGGCTTGGGAGTTGTGGGAGCCAGGAGGCCTCGCCGCTGTCGTCGCGCTGGGAAAAACTGTCGCTCCGCCCTGTTGCAAATAGTGATCTGTTGCTGCTGAGCGATCCTAGAGCTTTGGCAGCTCGGGGAGAGCAAGGTGGAGGTGGTAAAGAAGCTGTTCTGGAAATTCGCGGAAAAATTTTCGGCGGGAGCGGCGGGAATTTTAGTGGGGCATCGCTGGTAGGAATACGTTTTGTTGATTGTCTTTTTGATGCTTTCCAGGGGGTGGATAACGACCTTGAGAACGTTGTATTTGACAACTGCCGGTTTCGGGCCGCGACCCTGAATGGATCACACTGGATCAACGTTACCTTTCAACAATGCGAAATGCTCGGCCATTTTTGTCTGGATGGGGCCTTCGGCAATGTGAGATTTGAGTCCTGCCGATTCAGTGGCTTTCCGGGGGAAGAGGGGGGTGATTGGTCGGAGCATTTTGGATATGCCGCAGTACGAACGGGCATAACCAGCTTTTCCCACTGCGATATTCGCTATCTCAGTTCGGGGGGAGCCACAGGCCTTCAATTGTTGGATTGCGATGTTCAGGAGTTCAGGGCGGAGTGCCACAGTCGGGGAGGGACACTGCATCTGGAGAATTGCCGGGCTCCTGCAGGCCGTATGGATTTTTGCGACGGAGTGAGCTCATTCACTAGCGTCTCGCTGGTAAATTCCCGTATAGCCAAACTGCAGTTGGGATCGGTTCGGATCGCCGATTTTGCGGCCAGCCATTGCCTTCTGGATGTTGAATTGGGTGGGGTGCGAGGCTGGGTTGGTGAAGCAGCCGTGAGGCACACAGCTTTTGCCGGTCGCGGCTTTAGGTGCCCGGCATCCAGTATCGATTCCCTCCTCTTTGAAGACTGCGTCTTTGCATCCGGTAGCAGCTTGCAACTCTTTGGGAAGGCCAGCCGCTTTGTCAAACCCGGAGATCAACTGGTTTTGTGGGGGCGTGGAGGCAGCTTGGTACTTAGGCGTACGTCAGTTGCCAAGGCCAGATTGACCCACCTGCAGATAGGCGTACTGATCGTGGCCGAGTCGTCCCTGAGCGATGCTGACCTTTCTTGGAGTCGTATCGGCACGGTGAGACTTCAAGATGTCGCTTTAAATGGGATTCTTGATTTAACAGAGACGACCATTTGTCGCCTGGAAAGCAGCGGCGTAAGCAATTCGGCCCAGATGGTTGGCCGCCTGACCGCCAGTGTCAATGCTCCGGAACCGGATGTTGATGTGTTTCCCAACTTGGTACGGAGCGTACCGTGGGCAGATGCTTCTAAGCGAATGCCAAAAAAGAAGCCAGGGCACCGTGACTGACGAGGTGTCAGTGTGGCTGAAATATATTCCTATAAGGCTGAATGGAGGGGCGAATGAATGGGCTTCTGGTATTTGGTTTGATCACAATGATCATCAGTATAGGTGGGATTCTCAATGCATTTTCGGCAGAAGCTGCGGGCGGCTTTTCCCTTGGCAGCAAAATTGGTCCGATTGGTGTGCAGGGAGAGTGGGGGCTGATTCTATCGGCCATCCTTTTCTTTATTGGTGGCGCCGCCTTCTTCAGTGGCTTGTTCTTTAAGGGACGACCAGACTGGGAACCGAATGATTCGGAGTTCTGAAAGCGGCTACCAAATCGGTAGGGTCGGAACACCGGCTACAGAGAAGTGGCTATAGGCTGAAAATAACGATGGGGACCGAAGTCCCCACCGGCTTTTCTTTGGTAACAAGGCTCAAGCAGCCTCGGCAAAAGCCTTAAGCGGCGATTGCGAAACGCTCATCGTTGGCGTTTGGAGATTTGCTTCATTAACGTCGATCGCCTGACGAGTTGCCTGCGCACCTTTGCCCGCCCTGTCGAAGCCAGTACACCCCCACCTAAGAACTCTCCGAAACTCTTAGGTGGAGGTGGCGGGAATCGAACCCGCGTCCAGAACGCCTCCAGATTGCCGGAATTACAACCATGACCAGCATTATGGGGGCTGCCCCCCGGAACTTCAAGGGGCGGTGGTCTGATATCTGCCGTAATCCTGGCGCGGCGAGGCGACTGGCTTTCAGCGGGCCGGGCCGAGCAGGGGCGATACTTCGTCGGGGTGGTCGATCAGGTGGTCGGCGCCCCAGGTCTCCGGCGGGTGTTCCGTGCCCAGATAGCCCCAGCGGACGCCGATGGTCATCATGGCGCAGGCGTTGCCGGCCTGAATGTCCCGCAGGTCGTCGCCCAGGTAGCAGCAGTCCTGGGTGGGCAGACCCAGCAATTGGGCTGCCAGCAGCAAGGGATCAGGTGCCGGCTTTGGGTTGGGGGTCGAGTCGCCGCAGACAATGCAGGCGCAGCGGTGAGCCAGATCCATCTGTTGCAGCAGCGGATGGGTCAGGCGCTCACTCTTGTTGGTGACCACGCCCCAGGGAATGCGGCGTTGTTCCAGCTGTGCGAGCAGCTCGGCCATGCCCGGGAACAGTGTCGTATGGTGGCAGAGCCGCTCTTCATAGTGCTGGATGAAGCGGCGGTAAAGTTCGGCGTAGCTGTCATCCTGGGGGGTAACGCCCATGCCGACCCGCAGCAGGCCCCTGCCTCCCTGGGAGGTGTGGGGGCGCAGGGTGTCCAGGGGAAGGGGCGGTAGGTTGTAGTCCTGGCGTACCCGGTTGAGCGCGGCTCCCAGGTCGGGAGCCGTGTCCGCCAGGGTGCCGTCCAGGTCGAACAGTACCGCTTCAGGCATTGCGCACGGTGCGCAGCAGGTAGTTCACCGAAGTGTCCCGACCCAGGCTGTAGCGCTGGGTGAAGGGGTTGTAGGTCATGCCGATGATTTCGGCCACTTCCAGGTCGGCTGCCTTGCAATGACGTGCCAGTTCGGATGGCTTGATGAATTTGGCGTAGTCGTGGGTGCCCTTGGGCAGCATCTGCAGGAGATATTCGGCGCCAATGACTGCGAGCAGGTAGGACTTGGGATTGCGATTGAGGGTGGACAGGAAGACCTGGCCGCCCGGCTTGACCAGCCTGGCGCAGGCTGCCACCGTGCTGGCGGGGTCCGGCACGTGCTCCAGCATTTCCAGGCAGGTGACCACGTCGAAACTGCCCGGCATTTCGGCTGCTAGGGACTCGGCGGAGATGTGGCGGTAGTCCACGCTGCGGCCGCTTTCCAGCAGGTGCAGGCGGGCGACGCCGAGGGCCTTTTCCGAGAGGTCGATGCCGGTCACCTGGGCGCCCCGTTCGGCCATGCCCTCGCTGAGCAGGCCGCCACCGCATCCCACATCCAGCACTTTTTTGCCGGCCAGCCCCACATTGGCGTCGATCCAGTCGAGACGCAGGGGGTTGATGTCGTGGAGCGGCTTGAACTCGCTCTTGGGGTCCCACCAGCGGTGGGCCAGGTCACTGAATTTCTGCAGTTCGTTGGGATCGGCGTTAATCATGGCTGAAATATGGCAAGGGAGAGGCTAGGAAAGAAAAAAGCCCTGCGAATGCAGGGCTTTTTACAGGAACGGCGCAGGATTACTTGGTGCCGATCACTTCGATTTCAACGCGACGGTCAGGCTGCAGGCACTCGATCAGGGCCTTGGTCTTCTTTTCGCTCTTGCCGCACTTGCCGGCAGTCACGGGCTGCTTTTCGCCCTTGCCTTCGGTGTAGACGCGGTTGGCTTCGATGCCCTTGCTCACCAGGTATTCCTTGACGGCGGCAGCGCGACGCTCGGACAGCTTCTGGTTGTAAGCATCCTTGCCGATGCGGTCAGCGTGACCCACGGCGATGATCACTTCCAGGTTGATTTCCTTGGCCTTGGTCACCAGCTCGTCCAGCTTGGACTTGCCTTCGGCGCGCAGCACGGCCTTGTCGAAGTCGAACAGGGCGTCGGCGGACAGGGTGATCTTGGCGCCGACGGGCTTGACGCCACCGGCGTCCTTGGCAGCGGCACCGGCCTTCACCAGATCGCCATCACATTCAGCGATGGCGGCGGCGGGGGTCCAGTAGCCGGTGCGCCAGCAGAGGCCGAAACCGCTGCGGGCAACTTCGTTACGGGTATCGGTCAGGTAGGCACCCTTGTCGGTGGTTTGGGCTTGGGCCATGGTGGCGCCCAGGCTCAGGCCGGCGGCAAGCAGAACCAGCAGGGACTTTTTGGCGAATTTGTTGGTCATCTCTCTTTTACCTCGTGTTCGTGAAAGGCAGCTGAATCAGCAACGGCGCAACCCCTTATTTTTGCGTGGGTTCGGCCCGAGACTAATCTCGAATTTTATTCTGCCATACTTTGGCAAGGCTGATCAAATCATTTTTCCCGATTCCGCACAGGGAGCCGTTCTCCACCCTTAATTGCCCTGCAACCCAGACGTGGGAGACATGCTCCCTCCCGGCCGCATATACGGCGTGGGATGCGGGGTCGTAGCAGGGGGAAAGTTCGGGGGATGAAAGGTCGATGGCGCAGAGGTCGGCAACTTTGCCAGACTCAATTGTACCTATTTTGTCTTCCATGCCCAGCGCCCGGGCACCGGCAAGGGTGGCAGCCTGCAGGGCCTGGTGGGCGCCCAGGGCCTGTGCGTTGCCGCTGGCGCCCTTGGCCAGCAGGGCGGCCAGGCGCATTTCGGCCAGGAGGTCGAGGCGATTGTTGCTGGCAGCGCCGTCGGTGCCGATGCCGACATTGACGCCGGCTTGCAGCAGTTCGGCAACAGGGGTGATGCCGCTGGCCAGCTTGAGGTTGGAGGCCGGGCAGTGGGCAACGGAGCAGCCGTGGGTGGCCAGCAGGGCAATTTCTGCCGCTTGCAGGTGGACGGCGTGAACGGCAATCAGGCCGGGGCCCACCAGGCCCAGGCGGCGCAGGCGTTCCAGGGGACGTACGCCATATTGCTTCAGGCTTTCCTCGATTTCAGTCGTGGTTTCGTGCAGGTGCAGGTGGATCGGAATGTCCAGCTGTTCTGCCAGGGGCAGGATGCGCTCGAAGGTCTGGTCGGAGACCGTATACGGCGCATGGGGGGCCAGGCAGAAGGAGAGGAGGGGTTCGTTGCGCAGGTCGTCCCGGGCGGCCAGGCCTTTTTCCAGGTAGTCCTCGGCGCCGCTGGCGTAGGCGTTGGGAAAGTCCAGCACCACCAGGCCCAGGGCAGCCCGCATCCCCATCTGCTGGGCGGCGGCGGCCGCTTCCCGGGGGAAAAAGTACATGTCGTTGAAACAGGTGATGCCGCCCCGCAGCATTTCGGCTGCCGCCAGCAGAGTGCCGTCGCGGACGAACTCCCGGGAGACGAAACGTCCCTCTGCCGGCCAGATGTGCTCCTGCAGCCAGGTCATCAGGGGCAGGTCGTCGGCCAGGCCGCGCAGCAGGCTCATGGCCGCGTGGGTGTGCAGATTGACCAGGCCGGGAATCAGCAGCTGTTCGCCCAGACGTACCGTCTTGCGCGAAGTGAAGCGTTCCCGGGCCTCCGCCTGGGGCAGCACGGCGATGATGTTGCCTCCGCTGACGGCGACGGCATGGTTTTCCAGGGTGACGCCGAAGGGTCTGACCGGAATGATCCAGCGCGCCTCGATCAGGAGGTCGATGTTGTCGGCGGGAGTGGGGGAGGAGGTCATCGGGTGTGGGGTGGTGAGTGAACAAAAAAGCCCCGCCGTATGGGGCGGGGCGTCTGTCTGCAACTGCTGTTACTTGGCGCTGCCCTTGACCTCGACCACCACGCGGCGGCTGGGGGCCAGGCAGGCGATCAGCTTCTGCCGGGGCAGGGAGTCATCACATTTGACGCCCTGGGCCGGCTGGGTCTTGCCGGCACCCATGGTGTCCACCGTGTCGGCCGGCACGCCTTTCTTCAGCAGATAGGCCTTGACTGCATCGGCGCGCTTTTCGGACAGCTTCTGGTTGTATGCCTGGGATCCCAGGCGATCCGTGTGGCCGGTGATCATGATCATGGAGACGGAAGCGCAGGAGCCCAGCTTGCCCACCACGTCGCTGTCCAGGCGTTTCTGGGCGGCGCCGGTCAGGGCGGCCTTGTTGAAGGTGAAGAGCTCGTCGCTCTGCAGGGTGACGGTGAAGTCGCACTTCTTGGCGGCTGCGGCGGCGGCCGGTGCGGCGGCGGCGGGGGCTGCCTTGGTCAGGTCCGGATCGCATTCGGCCAGGGCGGCCGCCGGGGTCCAGGCGCTGGTGCGCCAGCACAGGCCGAAGCCGCTCTTGGCCACCACATTGCGGGTGTCGGTGAGATAGGCGGCGGTTGGCGTCTGGGCCAGGGCCGGGGCGGCACAGGCGAAGGCGCCCAGGGCGGCGATGATGGTGGTCAGGTTCTGCTTTTTCAAGATTTGTCCCTCCTCGTGGGTGGTGTCTCAGGTGTGGCCTTAGGGGGCCTTTCTTTGCCTACCATTGCACATACGGCAATGTATGGGCGATTTAACCAAAGATTTTCGGGGGATACAACCGATTCCGGCGGAGCGGGAAGGGATTCCGCCGGGATATCCCCGGCCGTGGGGGCGTTCTGACGGCGGGGAGGTCGGCGTGCTAGAATCTCCCCCTTCATTTCCACCGGAAATCCTCCCAGAGCCGCTCCGGCGGCCGCCCGAGACCTATGGATCAATTCGCCAAAGAAACCCTGCCAATCAGCCTCGAAGAGGAAATGCGCCGTTCCTACCTGGATTACGCCATGAGCGTGATCGTCGGCCGGGCGCTGCCGGATGTGCGGGACGGCCTCAAGCCCGTGCATCGCCGGGTCCTGTTTGCCATGCATGAACTGGGCAACGACTGGAACAAGGCCTACAAGAAGTCCGCCCGTATCGTCGGCGACGTCATTGGTAAGTACCACCCCCACGGCGATACGGCGGTGTACGACACCATCGTGCGCATGGCCCAGGACTTTTCCCTGCGCTACATGCTGGTGGACGGCCAGGGCAACTTCGGTTCGGTGGACGGCGACAACGCTGCTGCCATGCGGTACACGGAAGTGCGCATGGCCCGCATCGGGCATCAACTGCTGGAAGACATCGACAAGGAAACCGTCGACTTCGGCCCCAACTACGACGGCTCCGAGCAGGAGCCACTGATCCTGCCGGCCCGCATCCCCAACCTGCTGATCAACGGCTCCTCCGGCATCGCCGTGGGCATGGCCACCAATATCCCGCCCCACAACCTGGGCGAGGTGGTGGCCGCCTGTCTGGCCCTGCTGCAGAACCCGAACCTGACCATCGACGAGCTGATCGACATCATTCCGGCTCCCGACTTCCCCACCGCCGGCATCATCTACGGCGTCGCCGGGGTGCGCGAGGGCTACCGCACCGGCCGCGGCCGGGTGGTGATGCGGGCCAAGACCCACGTGGAAGACCTGGACAAGGGCAACCGCCAGGCCCTGATCATCGACGAGCTGCCCTACCAGGTTAACAAGCGCACCCTGCTGGAAAAGATCGGCGAGCTGGTCAACGAAAAGCGCATCGAAGGCATCTCCGACCTGCGGGACGAGTCCGACAAGTCCGGCATGCGGGTGGTGATCGAACTGAAGCGGGGCGAGATGCCCGAGGTGGTCCTGAACAACCTGTTCAAGATGACCCAGCTGCAGGACACCTTCGGCATGAACATGGTGGCCCTGGTGGACGGCCAGCCGCGCCTGCTCAACCTGAAGCAGATGCTGGAGTGCTTCCTCGCCCACCGCCGCGAAGTGCTCAACCGTCGCACCGTCTTCGAACTGCGCAAGGCCCGGGAAAAGGCCCACACCCAGGAAGGCCTGGCCGTGGCCCTGGACAACGTGGACGAAATCATCGCCCTGATCAAGGCCGCGCCCACTCCGGCCGATGCCCGCCGCGAGCTGATGGCCCGCATGTGGGTCTCCGCCACCGTTACCGAGATGCTGGCCCGGGCCAGCCTGGATGCCACCCGTCCCGAAGGCATTGCGCCCGAGTACGGCCTCTCCGCCCAGGGCTACCGCCTCACCGAAGCCCAGGCCCAGGCCATCCTGGAACTGCGTCTGCAGCGCCTGACCGGCCTGGAGCGGGACAAGATCGTCGCCGACTACAAGGAACTGCTGGAAAAGATCGCCGACCTGATGGACATCCTGGCCCGCCCCGAGCGCGTCACCGAGATCATCGGCGAGGAACTGACCGCCATCCGCGACCAGTTCGGCGACGACCGGCGCTCCGAGATCGTGGCCTACGCCCAGGACCTGGGCATCGAAGACCTGATCACGCCCCAGGACATGGTGGTGACCCTGTCCCACACCGGCTACATCAAGTCCCAGCCCCTGGCCGACTACCGGGCCCAGCGCCGCGGCGGCCGCGGCAAGCAGGCGGCGGCCATGAAGGATGACGACTTCGTCGATCACCTCTTCGTTGCCAACACCCACGACTACATCCTCTGCTTCTCCAACCGGGGCCGCTGCTACTGGCTCAAGGTCTATGAAGTGCCCCAGGGCAGCCGCATCAGCCGGGGCAAGCCCATCATCAACATGTTCCCCATGGAAGAGGGCGAGCAGATCAACGCCATCCTGCCGGTGAAGGAATTCTCCGACGACAAGTACGTCTTCATGTGCACCGTCCAGGGCACCGTGAAGAAGACTTCCCTGGCCAACTTCTCCAATCCCCGCAAGGCCGGCATCATCGCCGTCGATCTGGACGAGGGCGACTACCTGATCGGTGCCGACCTGACCACTGGCCAGAGCGACATCGTGCTGGTCTCCGACGGCGGCAAGGCTGTCTGGTTCGGCGAGGATCAGGTGCGCCCCATGGGTCGCCAGTCCCGCGGCGTGCGCGGCATGATGCTGCAGGAAGGTCAGAGCGTCATTTCCCTGCTGGTGGCCGAAAGCGAAGAGGAAACCGTGCTGGTGGCCACCGAGAACGGCTACGGCAAGCGCACCCGCCTGGGCGACTTCCGTCGTTCCAGCCGCGGCACCCAGGGCGTCATGGCCATTGCCGCCAGCGAGCGTAACGGCAAGATCGTCGCTGCCAAGCTGGTGACCGATGCGGACGAGGTCATGCTCATCACCACCGGCGGCGTGCTGATCCGCACCCGGGTGGCTGAGATTCGCGAACTGGGTCGTGCCACCCAGGGCGTCACCCTGATTTCCCTGGATGCGGGCGAGAAGTTGTCCGGCCTGGAAAAGGTGGCGGAAAGCGAAGGCGATACCGATGCCGAGGCCGGCGACGAACTGGCGGACGGCGAAATGCTTGAAGGCGGCGAGGACAGCGCTGCCAGCGAGGAAGCGTAATGCGTTTGTGGAATTTCAGTGCCGGCCCGGCGGCTTTGCCCGCCGAGGTGCTGGAGCAGGTTCAGGACGAAATGCTGGACTGGCAGGGCGCTGGTTGCGGCGTCATGGAAATGAGCCACCGGGGCAAGGAATTCACGTCCATCGCCCAGCGGGCCGAAGCCGATCTGCGGGAGCTGATGGGCATCCCGGCCAACTACAAGGTGCTGTTCCTGCAGGGCGGAGCCACCCAGCAGTTCGCCCAGGTTCCCCTCAACCTGCTGGCCGGCGTTAAGGACAAGCAGCCGGCCGACTACATCGTCACCGGCTCCTGGTCCAAGAAGGCCTTCAAGGAAACCCAGCGGGTCTGCGGTGAAACCGCCGCCCGCTGCATCGCCAGCACGGAAGACAAGGCTGCCGTGGCCGACGGTTTCACCCGTCTGCCGGCCTCTGCCAAATTGCAGGTCAACGCTGATGCGGCCTACCTGCACCTGTGCACCAACGAAACCATCCACGGCGTCGAGCTGCTGGACGAGGCGGCCTTCCTGGCCGGCGTTCCCGCCGGGGTGCCGGTAGTGGCGGACATGTCCTCCCACATCCTCTCCCGGCCCATGGACGTCTCCCGCTACGGCCTCATCTATGCCGGCGCCCAGAAGAACATCGGCCCTTCCGGCCTGACCCTGGTGATCGTGCGCGAGGACCTGCTGGGCAAGGCCCCGGCCAGTCTGCCGACGGTCCTGGACTACGCGGTCATGGCCGAGAACGACTCCATGCTCAACACCCCGCCCACCTTCGCCATCTACGTGGCCGGGCTGGTGTTCCAGTGGCTGAAGCGCATCGGCGGCATCAACGAGATGGCCCGCATCAATGCCGAGAAAGCCCGCCTGCTTTACGCCGCCATCGACGGCAGCGACGGCTTCTACCGCAATCCGGTGGACCCGGCCTGCCGTTCCCAGATGAACGTGCCCTTCACCCTGCGGGATGCCGCCCTCGATGCGGAGTTCCTGGCAGGCGCCAAGGAAGCCGGCCTGCTGGCCCTGAAGGGGCACAAGTCCGTCGGCGGCATGCGCGCCTCCATCTACAACGCCATGCCGCTGGACGGGGTTCGCGCCCTGGTGGCGTACATGGATGCTTTCGCCAAGTCCCGGGCCTGAACCATGAGCGACCGCCAGAATAGCGACAACGGCAAGAACTCCCTGCTGGCCGAGCTGTCCGTGGTGCGCACGGACATCGACGCCATCGACGCCCAGCTGCTCGACCTGCTCAACCGCCGTGCCCGCTGCGCCCAGCAGGTGGGCGAGATCAAGGCCCGTCACGGCGACGCCGGCTTCATCTACCGTCCGGAGCGGGAAGCCCAGGTTCTGCGCCGCATCCAGGACATGAACCAGGGGCCCCTTTCCAGCGAAAGCGTCACCTGGTTCTTCCGCGAGGTCATGTCGGCCTGCCTGTCCCTGGAGCAGCCCCTCGGCATCGCCTTCCTCGGGCCCCTGGGCACCTTCTCGGAAAGCGCATCCACCAAGCATTTCGGCCATGCCGCCCGGCTCCTGCCCCAGGCCTCCATCGACGACGTTTTCCGCGAAGTGGAAGCCGGCCATGCCAACTACGGCGTGGCGCCGGTGGAAAATTCCACCGAAGGCGCCGTCGGCCGCACCCTGGACCTGCTGCTCGGCACTTCCCTGAAAATCTGCGGCGAGGTGGTGCTGCGCATTCACCAGCACCTGCTGACCAAGGCCCCGTCCCTGGACCGGGTGACCAAGGTTTACTCCCACGCCCAGTCCCTGGCCCAGTGCCATGAGTGGCTGAACCGCCACCTGCCCAACGTGCCCCGCATCTCCGTCGGCAGCAATGCCCAGGCGGCCCAGATGGCGGCCCAGGAAGAGGGCGCCGCGGCCATCGCCGGCGAGGCGGCGGCGGATCGCTACGACTTGCCCCGGCTGGCCGAGAGCATCGAGGACGAGCCCAACAACACCACCCGCTTCGTGGTGCTGGGCCGCCACGACGCCGGCCCCTCCACGGCGGGCAAGGACAAGACCTCCCTGATCATGTCCATTCCCAACAATACGGGGGCCCTGCATACCCTGCTGGTGCCCTTCGCCGACGCGGGGGTCTCCCTGACCCGCCTGGAATCCCGGCCGGCGCGCCACACCCTGTGGGAATACGTGTTCTTCGTCGATGTGGACGGCCACCGGGACGAACCCCGGGTCAAGGCGGCCCTGGACGAACTGGCCCGGCGTGCGGCCTACCTGAAGGTGCTCGGGTCCTACCCGGTCGCCGTCTATTGATTCCTTCCTCCCCGGCGTTCCGTGGATTCTTTCGTGCAAGCTCTCTAGGCGCGCGTCATGGCCGAGTTCAACAAGGTAGTCATTTTCGGTGTGGGCCTCATCGGCGGTTCCTTCGCCCTGGGCCTGCGGGCGGCCGGCGCGGTGGAGGAGGTGGTGGGCTTCGGGCGCAGCCCCAAGTCCCTGCAGCAGGCCCTGGACCTGGGCGTGATCGACCGGGCCGGCATCAATCCGGCCCATGAACTGTCCGACGCCGACCTGGTGCTGTTGGCCACGCCGGTGGGCCAGATGCCCGAGATCATGGCCCGCATCGTGCCCTATCTGGGGCCGGAGACGGTGGTCACCGACGGCGGCTCCACCAAGGGCGACGTGGTGGCTGCGGCCCGGGCCGCCTTTGGCGAGCGCATCGGCCAGTTCGTGCCGGCCCATCCCATCGCCGGGGCCGAAAATTCTGGTGCCGCGGCTGCCCGGGCCGATCTTTACCGGGAACGCAAGGTGGTGCTGACGCCCCTGCCGGAGAACTCCGTGCTCAACGTGGCCAAGGTCCGTTCCGCCTGGGAGTGGTGCGGCGCCCAGATCTACGAACTGACGCCGGCCGAGCATGATCGGGTCTTCGCCGCCGTTTCCCATCTGCCCCATCTGCTCTCCTTCGCCCTGGTGCATGATCTGGCGGTACGGGAAAACAAGGAACTGTTCTTCACCTTTGCCGCCAGCGGCTTCCGCGATTTCACCCGCATCGCCGCCAGCCACCCGGAAATGTGGCGGGACATCTGCCTGGCCAACAAGGATGCCCTGCTGCTGGAACTGGACAGCTACCGGGCCCAGCTCGACGAGTTGTACCAAGCCCTGGCTGCCGGCGACGGTCGCCGTCTGGAAGAAATTTTCGATACCGCCCGCACGGCCCGTCGCGACTGGGCCGAAGGCAAGCGCTAACCCCCGGCTGGCGGGCTTCTCCGCCAGCCCCTCAAGGCTGTTGTGACCATGGAATTCCTCGACCTCGCTCCCTTCGTTTCCGCCGGCGGCACCGTGCGTCTGCCCGGCTCCAAGAGCATTTCCAACCGGGTGCTGCTGCTGGCCGCCCTGGCCGAAGGCGTTACCGAGGTGCGGGACCTGCTCCATTCCGACGATACGGAACGCATGCTGGAGGCCCTGCAGCAGCTGGGTGTGGGCGTGGAGTCCCTGGGTGGCGAGGCCTACCGGATCAGCGGCGTCGGCGGTCCCTTCCCGGTGAAGGAGGCCGAGCTGTTCCTTGGCAACGCGGGCACTGCCTTCCGTCCCCTCACCGCCGCCCTGGCCCTGGCCGGTGGCCACTATGTGCTGAAGGGCGTGGCCCGCATGCATGAGCGGCCCATCGGCGACCTGGTGGATGGCCTGCGCCAGCTGGGGGCCGGGGTGCGTTACCTGGGCAATGACGGCTTCCCGCCCCTGGAAATTTTCCCGGCAAGCATCCACGCCGGCGGTGTGCTCCAGGTCCGCGGCGACGTATCCAGCCAGTTTTTGACTGCCCTGCTCATGGCGCTGCCCCTGACCGGCGTCGAAACCCGGGTGGAAGTGGTGGGCGAGCTCATTTCCAAGCCCTATATCGAAATCACCCTGGCCACCATGGCCCGCTTCGGTGTGGAGGTCCAACGTGAAGGCTGGCAGGCCTTTGTCGTGCCGGCCGGGGTGCGCTACGTCTCTCCCGGCACGGTCTATGTGGAAGGGGATGCCTCTTCCGCCTCCTATTTCCTGGCAGCCGGCGCCATCGGCGGCGGTCCCCTGCGGGTCGAAGGCGTGGGCAGGGACTCCATCCAGGGCGACGTGCGCTTCGCCGAAGCCCTGGCCCTCATGGGCGCCCGCATCGAGATGGGGCCCAACTGGATCGAAGCCCGGGCTCCTGCCAGCGGCAAGCTCCAGGCCATCGACCTGGACTGCAACCATATTCCCGATGCGGCCATGACCCTGGCCACCGCCGCCCTCTTTGCCGAAGGCACCACCGTGCTGCGCAATATCGCCAGCTGGCGGGTCAAGGAGACCGACCGCATCGCCGCCATGGCCACCGAACTGCAGAAGCTGGGGGCTGTGGTCGAAGAGGGGCCGGACTACCTCAAGGTGACGCCGGTGCCGGCCCTGAAACCGGCCGCCATCGACACCTACGACGACCATCGCATGGCCATGTGCTTCTCCCTGGCCGCCTTTGCCACGCCCCTGCGCATCAACGATCCCAAGTGTGTGGCCAAGACCTTCCCCGATTATTTCGAGCGCCTGGCCACGGTCACCCGCAGCGTGCCGGTGATCGCCATCGACGGTCCCTCCGCCTCCGGCAAGGGCACGGTGGCGGCCCGGGTGGCGGCGGCCCTGGGCTTCGGCTATCTGGATTCGGGCGCCCTCTACCGCCTCACGGCCCTGGCCGCCCAGCGGGCCGGGGTGGACTGGGATGACGAAGCCGGGGTGGCGGCGGTGGCCGCCGGCCTGGAAGTGGTCTTCGGTGAAGGCTCCATCCGCCTGGCCGGCGAAGAGGTGGAGGGGGCCATCCGTACCGAGGAAATTTCCCAGGGCGCCTCCAAGGTGGCCGCCCTGCCTGCGGTGCGGGCCGCCCTGCTGTTCCGCCAGCGGGTCTTCCGCTGCGGCGCCGGCCTGGTGGGGGATGGCCGGGATATCGGTTCCGTGGTCTTCCCCGACTCCCGGCTCAAGGTCTTTCTCACCGCCTCTGCCGAGGTACGGGCGGAAAGGCGTTATAAGCAGTTGATCGGCAAAGGGTTCCCTGCTAACATGCAGGCCATTTTGCTGGATTTGCGTGAGCGCGACCGCCGCGATAGTGAGCGGAGCGTGGCGCCCTTGCAGCAGAATGAGGATGCCGTCCTGCTGGACACCTCGGGGCTTACCATCGACCAGGCGGTCGACCAGGTCCTCGACTGGTACGGTTCGGCATCCTGACTGGTGTCACCGTTCCACGCCTCTGCCTCGTCAGCCTGATCGGAAATTCCTTTCGCGTTCGGACTTCCTGGAAGAAGCGGGAACCTTTTTCCCGCATTTTTTCGCCCGCTGTCGGGCAGGGTGCCGGAAGGAAGGGGGGACGGTGGCGGTGTTCAACCTTTTCCCGCCAGCTTGTACAGGCGGTTAGGGTACCTTTTCCATGACTACTGCTTCCCCCATTTCCCAAGAATCCTTCGCTGCGCTATTCGAAGAGAGCCTGGCCCGCCAGGAGATGCGCTCCGGTGAAGTGATTACCGCCGAAGTCGTTCGCGTCGACCAGAACTTTGTCGTCGTCAACGCCGGCCTGAAGTCCGAATCCTATATCCCGGTCGAAGAATTCCTGAGCGACGCCGGCGAAGTCGAAGCCAAGATCGGCGACTTCGTGCAGGTCGCCATCGAACAGCTGGAAGACGGCTTCGGTGAAACCCGCCTCTCCCGCGACAAGGCCAAGCGCATCGCCGCCTGGAACGATCTGGAAAAGGCCCTGAACGAAGGTACCCTGGTGACCGGCGTCATCACCGGCAAGGTCAAGGGCGGTCTGACCGTCATGACCAACAGCGTCCGCTCCTTCCTGCCCGGCTCCCTGGTCGACATCCGCCCCGTCAAGGACACCACTCCTTACGAAGGCAAGACCATGGAATTCAAGGTCATCAAGCTGGATCGCAAGCGTAACAACGTGGTCGTTTCCCGCCGTGCCGTCCTGGAAGAAACCATGGGCGAAGAGCGCGAGAAGCTGCTGTCCACCCTGCAGGAAGGCGCTACCGTCAAGGGTATCGTCAAGAACATCACCGACTACGGCGCCTTCGTGGACCTGGGCGGCATCGACGGCCTGCTGCACATCACCGACCTGGCCTGGCGCCGTGTGCGTCACCCCAGCGAAGTGCTGGCCGTGGGCGACGAAGTCACCGCCAAGGTGCTGAAGTTCGACACCGAAAAGAACCGCGTGTCCCTGGGCCTGAAGCAGCTGGGCGAAGATCCGTGGGTGGGCATCTCCCGTCGTTACCCCTCCGGTACCCGCCTGTTCGGCAAGGTTACCAACCTGACCGACTACGGCGCCTTCGTTGAAATCGAACAGGGTATCGAAGGTCTGGTCCACGTCTCCGAAATGGACTGGACCAACAAGAACGTGCACCCCACCAAGGTTGTCCAGCTGGGCGACGAAGTGGAAGTCATGATCCTGGAAATCGACGAAGACCGTCGTCGTATTTCCCTGGGCATGAAGCAGTGTCTGGCCAATCCGTGGGAAGAGTTCGCCCAGAACCACAAGAAGGGCGACAAGGTCTCCGGCCAGATCAAGTCCATCACCGACTTCGGCGTGTTCATCGGCCTGCCCGGCAACATCGACGGCCTGGTGCACCTTTCCGACCTGTCCTGGAGCACCACCGGCGAAGAAGCCATCCGCAACTTCAAGAAGGGCGACGAAGTGCAGGCCGTGGTGCTGGCCATCGATACCGACAAGGAGCGCATCTCCCTGGGTATCAAGCAGCTCGAAGGCGACCCCTACACCAACTACATCGCCACCCACGAGAAGAACACCATCGTGCGCGCCGTGGTGAAGAGCGTTGATGCCAAGGGTGCCGTGCTGCAGCTGGAAGGTGACGTTGAAGGCTACCTGCGTGCTTCCGAGTACTCCCGTGACCGCGTGGAAGATCTGTCCCAGCTGGTCAAGGTCGGCGACGAACTCGAAGCCATGATCATCAACGTGGATCGCAAGTCCCGCAACGTGAACCTGTCCATCAAGGCCAAGGATCAGGCCGAGCAACACGAAGCCATGCAGAAGTTCGCTTCCGAAAGCTCCGCCGCTTCCGGCACCACCAACCTGGGTGCGCTGCTGAAGGCCAAGCTGAACGGCTCCAACCAGGGCTAAGAAATCCCCTTCCATGCCCCTCCCGGCTTCCCGGTGCTGCGCCGACAGGATCGGTACCGGGGATGGGTGGGGCTGGAGGGCTTCTTTCCCTCAATGGCTTTTTAAGGCTCAAGCATGACCAAATCCGAGCTGATCGCCCGCCTGGCCATGCGGTTTCCGCAACTGGTGGCGAAAGACGCTGATTTCGCGGTCAAGGAAATTCTCGATGCCATGACCGAGGCTCTGGCCCACGGTGACCGTATCGAGATTCGGGGGTTCGGCAGCTTCGCGCTGAACTACCGGCCGCCGCGAATGGGGCGTAACCCCAAGTCCGGGGATAAAGTCAGCGTTCCGGAAAAATACGTACCCCATTTCAAGGCAGGCAAGGAACTGCGCGAACGGGTGGACCTGGGGCTGCTGGCCTCTCTCTCCGCCTGACGCTGACCTTACCCCCTGTCCTGTGGTAGATTGCGGGCGGCAACCCTAGGGTTGCCGCCTTTTTTATTGCTTGCGGATAAGGCTATGCGCGCCCTGATCTTGATCATCCGGCTCATCATCTTCTTCTTCTTGCTGGGTTTTGCGGCAATGAACAGCGATCCGGTGAGTCTGCGCTTCTTCTTCGATACTCAGTGGCAGGCGCCCCTGGTGATCATCCTGCTCGGTTTCTTCGCCGCCGGGACGGCCCTTGGTGCTCTGTCCCTGTTCGGCACCCTGTTCCAGCTGCGCCGCGAACTGTCGCGCACCCGCCGTGAACTGGCGCGGGAGCGGGAGCGCCAGGCCGTGCTCAAGCCGGCTGCCAGCGACGCTGCCGTGCAACCGCCTCCTGCCGGCGAGGCCGTGGCCCAATGATCGAATTCGAGTACTGGCAGTTACTGCTCTTTCCCCTGTTTTTCGTCCTTGGCTGGGCCGCCGCCCGCATCGACATCAAGCATCTGGTGCGGGAATCCCGGGCCCTGCCCCGGTCCTACTTCCAGGGCTTGAATTTCCTGCTCAACGAGCAGCCGGACAAGGCCATCGAAGCCTTCATCGAAGTGGTGAAGGTGGATCCCCAGACGGTGGAACTGCACTTCGCCCTGGGCAACCTGTTCCGCCGCCGCGGCGAGACCGAGCGGGCCATCCGCATGCACCAGAACCTCATCGAGCGGGTGGACCTGTCGCCGGAGCTGAAGCTGCAGGCCCTTTCCGAGCTTGGCCAGGACTTCCTCAAGGCCGGCCTGCTGGACCGGGCCGAAGAGGTGTTTTCCCGCTTGCGCGGCACCTCCCGGGACGAGGAGGCCAAGCGCAACCTGCTGGAAATCTACCAGCAGGAGAAGGACTGGCAGAAGGCCATCGCCATCGCCAAGGAAATGCCTGACTACGCCACCCAGAAGGAAATCGCCAACTATTACTGCGAGCTGGCGGCCGGGGAGATGATCAATTCCCGGCCCGATTCCGCCCGCCAGTACCTGGACTCGGCCCTTTCCCTGCATCGCAACTGCGTGCGCGCCAGCGTCCTGCAGGGCGACCTGTTGCAACAGGGGGGCGATCTGGCAGCAGCCATCGAGGCCTGGAAACGCATCGAGAGCCAGAATCCGGCCTACCTGGCCATCGTCGCCCGCAAGCTGCAGGATGCCTACCTGGCCCAGGGCCAGCGGGAAGAGGGGCTGCAACTGCTGCGCGGCTATCTGGCCAGCTACCCCTCCCTCGATCTCCTGGAAACCGTATTCCAGCTGGTGATGGATGCGGAGGGGCCGGAGGCAGCCTATCGCCTGGTGCGGGATGAACTGCGGCGCAATCCGACCCTGCTGGGCCTGGACCGCCTGCTGGAAGCCCAGCTGCTCGGCGTGCCGCCGGAAAAGCGGGCGGACCTGGAGCTGGTGCGCAATCTGGTGCACAACCACACCCGCCGGCTGGCCCGCTATCGGTGCGATAATTGCGGCTTCAAGGCGCGCCACTTCTACTGGCGCTGTCCTGCCTGCGGCGGCTGGGAAACCTATCCGCCCCGGCGCACGGAAGAATTCGATCTGATCCCCTGAGCCCATGAATGCGTCGGTTTGGGCGGATCAATGACCCTTCAGGGAGAATAATTTGAAAGTTACGGTTGTCGGTACGGGCTATGTGGGCCTGGTGAGCGGTACCTGCCTGGCCGAGGTGGGCAACGATGTGCTGTGCCTGGATGTGGATCCGGAAAAGATCCGGATTCTCAACGAAGGCGGCATTCCCATTTTCGAACCGGGCCTGCTGGACATGGTGAAGCGCAACGTGGCCGCCGGCCGCCTGCGTTTTACCACCGATGTGGAACAGGCCGTGGCCCACGGCACCATCCAGTTCATTGCCGTCGGCACGCCGCCGGACGAGGACGGTTCCGCCGATCTGCAGTACGTGCTCGCCGCCGCCCGCAACATCGGCCGCCACATGGGCGACTACAAGGTGGTGGTGGACAAGTCCACCGTGCCCGTGGGCACCGGCGACAAGGTGCGCGCCGCCATCGCCGACGAGCTCAAGGCCCGGGGAGCGGATATCGCCTACAGCGTCGTCTCCAATCCGGAATTCCTCAAGGAAGGCGCCGCCGTGGAGGATTTCATGCGGCCGGACCGCATCGTCGTCGGCGCCGAGGACGAGCGCGCCATCGAGTTGATGCGCGCCCTCTATGCGCCCTTCCAGCGCAACCATGAGCGTCTCATCGTCATGGATGTGCGTTCCGCCGAACTGACCAAGTACGCCGCCAACGCCATGCTGGCCACCCGCATCAGCTTCATGAACGAACTGGCCAATCTGGCCGAGAAGCTGGGTGCCGACATCGAGCAGGTGCGCCAGGGCATCGGTTCCGACCCGCGCATCGGCTACCACTTCCTCTATCCGGGCTGCGGCTACGGCGGTTCCTGCTTCCCCAAGGATGTGCAGGCCCTGCAGCGCACCGCCCGCCTCGATGCCGGCATGGAGATGAAGGTCCTCAATGCGGTGGAAGACGCCAACGATGCCCAGAAGCACGTGCTCACCGCCAAGACCGTGAAGCGTTTCGGCAACGACCTCAGCGGCCGCAAATTCGCCGTCTGGGGCCTGGCATTCAAGCCAAATACGGACGACATGCGTGAGGCCCCCAGCCGTTACCTGCTGGCCGATCTCTTCGCCGCCGGCGCCACCGTGGTGGCCTACGATCCGGTGGCCATGCATGAAGCCCGGCGCATTTTCGGCGACGAGCCGCGCCTGAGCTATGCGGAGAGCCCCATGGCTGCCCTGGACGGGGCGGATGCCCTGCTCATCGTCACCGAGTGGAAGGAATTCCGCAGTCCCGATTTCGAGGCCATCAAGGCCAAGCTGAAGCAGCCGGTGATCTTCGACGGCCGCAACCTGTACGAACCCAAGCAGGTGCGCCAGTTCGGCATCGACTACCAGGCCATCGGCCGTCAATAAGGAGTTCGCCATGATCCTGGTGACCGGCGGTGCAGGCTTCATCGGCAGCAATTTCGTCATCGACTGGCTGGCGGCGGGGGACGAACCCGTCATCAACCTGGACAAGCTGACCTACGCCGGCAATCTGGAGAACCTCCAGGGACTGGCCGGCGACCCGCGGCACCGTTTCGTGCGCGGCGACATCGCCGACTACGACCTGATTCTGGAACTGCTGCAGCAGAACCGGGTGCGGGCGGTGGTGAACTTCGCCGCCGAGAGCCATGTGGACCGTTCCATCCACGGGCCGGAGGACTTCATTCAGACCAACATCGTCGGCACCTTCCGCCTGCTGGAGGCCGTGCGGGCCTACTGGAACGGCCTGCCTGCCGACGACAAGGCGGCCTTCCGCTTTCTCCACGTGTCCACGGACGAGGTTTACGGTTCCCTGGAAAAGGAGGCCCCGGCCTTCACCGAGCAGCACCGCTACGAGCCCAACAGTCCCTATTCGGCCAGCAAGGCGGCCTCCGACCATCTGGTGCGGGCCTACCACCATACCTACGGCCTGCCGGTGCTGACCACCAACTGCTCCAACAATTACGGGCCCTACCATTTCCCGGAAAAGCTCATTCCCCTCATCATCCACAACGCCCTGGCCGGCAAGCCCCTGCCCATCTACGGCGACGGCCAGCAGATCCGCGACTGGCTCTATGTGAAGGACCATTGCAGCGCCATCCGCCGCGTCCTGGAAGCCGGCCGTCTGGGTGAGACCTACAACGTGGGCGGCTGGAACGAAAAGCCCAACCTGGAGGTGGTGCATACCCTGTGCGCCATGCTCGACGAACTGTCGCCCCGGGCCGACGGCGCCTCCTACGCCAGCCAGATCACTTTCGTTGCCGACCGGCCCGGCCACGACCGGCGCTATGCCATCGACGCCAGCAAGCTGGAACGGGAGCTGGGCTGGAAGCCGGCGGAGACCTTCGAAACCGGCATCCGCAAGACCGTACGCTGGTACCTGGACAATCCCCAGTGGGTGCACAACGTCACCTCCGGCGCCTACCGGGAGTGGGTAGGCCGCCAGTATGGGGAAGCCTGAGGTGTCGGCTCCCATCCTGCTCCTGGGCAGCCAGGGCCAGCTGGGCTGGCAACTGCAGCGGGACCTGGCGCCCCTGGGGCCGGTGCTGGCCCTGGACCGGCGTACTTGCGACCTGGCCGACCTGGACCGGCTGCGGACCGTGGTGCGGGAACAGCGCCCCCGCCTGATCGTCAATGCCGCCGCCTATACGGCGGTGGATCAGGCGGAAAAGGAGCCTGAACTGGCCCGGCGCATCAATGCCGAGGCCGTGGGCCTGCTGGCCGAGGAGGCCAAGGCCCTGGATGCCCTGCTGGTGCATTACTCCACCGACTATGTCTTCGACGGCAGCAAGGCGGCACCCTATGTGGAGTCCGATGCCACGGCGCCCCTCGGCGTCTATGGCCGGACCAAGCGGGAAGGGGAGGAAGCCATGCTGGCCGTGGGCGGCCGCGGCCTCATCTTCCGCACCAGCTGGGTCTTCGGCGCCCGGGGCAAGAATTTCGTCAAGACCATCCTGCGCCTGGCGAGCGAGCGGGGCAGCCTCAAGGTGGTGGCCGACCAGGTCGGCAGCCCGACGCCGGCGGCCATGATCGCCACCGTCACCGGCATGGTCCTGGCCCAGCTCGACGGCGGGCGCGCCCAGCAGGGCTGCGAGCTGTACCACCTGGCGGCGGCCAATCCGGTGAGCTGGAACGGTTTTGCCCGGGCCATCGTCGCCACCGCCGAACAGACGCCCGGCTTCGCCCTCAAGCTGGGGCCGGCGGCCATCGCACCCATTCCCAGCAGCGAATATCCGCTGCCGGCGCCGCGCCCCCTCAATTCCCGTCTCGACTGCCGCAAGCTGGAGGACCGTTTCGGTCTGACCATGCCCGACTGGCAGCCCTATCTTTCCCGCATGATGCAGCTTCTCGCCCTGAAGGCCCAGAATGGCTACTAAACCCCGTAAAGGCATCATTCTCGCCGGCGGTTCCGGCACCCGGCTCTATCCGGCCACCCTGGCGGTGTCCAAGCAGCTGCTGCCGATCTACGACAAGCCGATGATCTACTACCCCCTGACCACCCTGATGCTGGCCGGTCTGCGGGACATCCTTATCATCTCCACGCCCCAGGACACGCCCCGCTTCGAGCAGTTGCTGGGAGACGGCTCCCAGTGGGGCATCAACCTGCAATACGCGGTGCAGCCCTCGCCGGACGGCCTGGCCCAGGCCTTTCTCATCGGCGAGGACTTCCTCGACGGCGCCCCGGCAGCCCTGGTGCTGGGGGACAACATCTTCCACGGCCACGACCTGGCCACCCTGGTGCAGCGGGCCAACGGCCGGGACAGCGGTGCCTCGGTCTTCGCCTACCGGGTGAACGATCCGGAGCGCTATGGCGTGGTCGAGTTCGATGCCCAGCAGCGGGCCCTCTCCATCGAGGAAAAGCCGCTGCAGCCCAAGTCCCACTACGCCGTCACCGGCCTCTACTTCTACGACACCGATATCGTCGCCGTGGCCAAGGGCATCAAGCCGTCGCCCCGGGGAGAACTGGAAATCACCGACGTGAACCGGCACTACCTAGAAGCGGGCAAGCTCAACGTGGAAATCATGGGCCGGGGCTATGCCTGGCTCGATACCGGCACCCACGAATCCCTGCTGGAGGCGGGCCAGTTCATCGAGACCATCGAGAAGCGCCAGGGCCTCAAGGTGGCCTGCCCCGAAGAGGTGGCCTGGCGCCAGCGCTGGATCGACGACGCCACCCTGGATGCCCAGGCCCGGGTCCTGGCCAAGAACGGCTACGGCCAATACCTGCTGGCCCTGCTCAAGGAGCAGGGGCTGTGAAGGCAATCAGGACGGCCATTCCCGAGGTGATAGTCCTGGAACCCAGGATTTTCGGCGATGCCCGAGGCTTCTTCATGGAAAGCTATAACCGGCGCACCTTCGCCGAGCTTACCGGCTGTGATCCGGATTTCGTCCAGGACAACCATTCCCGCTCCGCCCGGGGCGTGCTGCGCGGCCTGCATTACCAGATCCGCCAGCCCCAGGGAAAACTGGTGCGGGTGGTGAGCGGTGCCGTGTTCGACGTGGCGGTGGACATCCGCCGCAGTTCCCCCACCTGCGGCCAGTGGGTGGGCGAAGTGCTGTCGGCGGAAAACCAGCGCCAGATGTGGGTGCCGGCCGGCTTTGCCCATGGTTTCCTGGTGCTCAGCGAGACCGCCGAATTCCTCTACAAGACCACCGATTACTACGCGCCAGAATTCGAGCGCTGCATTGCCTGGAACGACCCCGGGCTGGCCGTGGACTGGCCCCTGGACGGGCTGGAGCCCCGCCTGTCGGCCAAGGATGCCCAGGGCGCCAGCATGGCGGATGCCGAACTTTTTGATTGATATGCCAAGCGACATGCACCAACTTCCCGATTTTTCCGCCGCCCGCATTCTCGTGGTCGGCGATGTCATGCTGGACCGCTACTGGTTCGGCGATGTCTCCCGCATTTCCCCCGAAGCACCGGTGCCGGTGGTCAAGGTGGAGCGCTCCGAAGAGCGTCCCGGCGGCGCCGCCAACGTGGCCCGCAACTGCGCTTCCCTGGGGGCGCGGGTCGGCCTGCTGTCCGTGGTCGGCAACGACGAGGCCGGCCGCATCCTGCAGCGGCAGATGGAAGAGGGCGGCATTGCCGCCTCCCTGCTGCCCGACGGAGCCATCGACACCACGGTCAAACTGCGGGTCATCGGCCGCCAGCAGCAGCTGCTGCGCATCGATTTCGAGACCACCCCGTCCCACGAGGTGCTGCAGGCCAAGCTGGCCGAGTTCGAGCAGCGCCTGGCCGGAGTGGATGTGGTGATTCTTTCCGACTACGGCAAGGGCGGCCTGGCCCATATCGGCGACATGATCCGTCTGGCCCGGGCGGCCGGGAAAAAGGTGCTGGTGGATCCCAAGGGCGAGGATTATTCCAAGTACCGCGGCGCCACCGTCATCACCCCCAACCGCTCCGAGCTGCGCCAGGTGGTGGGGCGCTGGAGCGACGAGGCCCAGCTGGCAGCCAAGGCCCAGCAATTGCGCAGCGAACTGGAACTGGAAGCCCTGCTGGTGACTCGTAGCGAAGAGGGCATGAGCCTCTATCGCGACGGCGAGGCGCTGCACCAGCCGGCCCGGGCCCAGGAAGTGTTCGACGTCTCCGGTGCTGGCGACACGGTCATTGCCACCCTGGCCGCCATGATGGCCCTGGGCGCCCCCTGGGGCGACGCCATCCACCTGGCCAACCTGGCCGGCGGCGTGGTGGTGGGCAAGCTCGGTACCGCTACCGTCAGTCGCGAGGAACTGTCGGCCGCCCTGGCGGCCGACGCCAATTAAGGAATTCACATGTACTACATCGTCACCGGCGCCGCCGGCTTCGTCGGCGCCAACCTGGTCAAGGCCCTCAATGAGCGGGGCATCACCCGCATCATCGCCGTGGACAACCTGACCAAGGCGGACAAGTTCAAGAATCTGGTGGACTGCGAAATCGCCGACTACCTGGACAAGGGCGAGTTCCTCGAGCGCCTGCTCTGCGGCCACTTCGACGGCGACGTGGAGGCCATCTTCCACGAAGGCGCCTGCTCCGACACCATGGAGACCGACGGCCGCTACATGATGGAGAACAACTACCGCTACTCCCTGTCCCTGCTGGACTGGTGCCTGGAGCAGGAAGTGCAGCTGCTCTACGCCTCCTCCGCCGCCACCTATGGCGGCAGCAGCGTCTTCAAGGAAGAGCGGCAGTACGAGGCGCCCCTCAACGTGTACGGCTACTCCAAGTTCCTGTTCGACCAGATCGTGCGCCAGCGCCTGCCCGAAGCCGGTTCCCAGGTGGTGGGCTTCCGTTACTTCAATGTCTACGGCCCCCGGGAGAGCCACAAGGGGCGCATGGCCTCCGTCGCCTTCCACCATTTCAACCAGTACCGGGCCGAAGGCAAGGTCAAGCTGTTCGAGGGCTGTGACGGCTACGCCAACGGGGAGCAGCAGCGCGACTTCGTTTATGTGAAGGACGTGGCCAAGGTCAATCTGTACTTCCTCGACCATCCGGAAAAGTCGGGCATCTTCAACCTGGGCACCGGCCGGGCCCAGAGCTTCAACGACGTGGCCGTGGCCACGGTGAACAGCTGCCGCGCCGCCGAGGGCAAGCCGGCCCTGTCCCTGGAGGCGATGGTGCAGCAGGGGCTGGTGGAGTACGTGGCCTTCCCCGAAGCCCTCAAAGGCAAGTACCAGAGCTTCACCCAGGCCGACCTCAGCAAGCTGCGCAGCGCCGGCTATGGCGACGAGTTCGCCACCGTGGCCGAAGGCGTCGCCGACTACGTGCAATTCCTCAACGGACGCTGAGCCATGTACAAGACCCTGGAAGATTTCGTCGGCAATACGCCCCTGGTGCAGCTGAAGCGCCTGCCCGGCGAGGCCATTGCCCAGCGCGGCAACGTCATCCTGGCCAAACTGGAAGGCAACAATCCGGCCGGTTCAGTGAAGGATCGCCCGGCCCTCTCCATGATTTCCCACGCCGAGCAGCGGGGCGAGATCCGGCCCGGCGACACCCTGATCGAAGCCACCTCCGGCAACACCGGCATCGCCCTGGCCATGGCCGCCGCCATGCGTGGCTACCGCATGATCCTGGTGATGCCGGAAAACCAGAGCCTGGAGCGGCGCCAGACCATGCGTGCCTACGGCGCCGAACTGATCCTGACGCCCCGGGACGGTGGCATGGAACTGGCCCGGGACGTGGCCGAAAAAATGCGCGACGAAGGCAAGGGCATCATCCTCGACCAGTTCGCCAATCCGGATAATCCCCTGGCCCACTTCGAAGGCACCGGGCCGGAAATCTGGCGCGACACCAAGGGCCAGGTGACCCATTTCGTTTCCAGCATGGGCACCACCGGCACCATCATCGGTACTTCCCAGTTTCTCAAGAAAAAGAATCCGCGCATCCAGATCGTCGGCTGCCAGCCGGAAGAGGGCAGCCAGATTCCCGGCATCCGCAAATGGCCCGAAGCCTATCTGCCGAAAATCTACGAGCGTAGCCGGGTGGACCGCCTTGAATACGTGTCCCAGGCCGAGGCCGAGGACATGACCCGGCGCCTGGCCCGGGAAGAGGGCCTGTTCGCCGGCATCTCCTCCGGCGGCGCCCTGGCCGTGGCCCTGCGCCTGGCCCGGGAGCTGGAGAACGCCACCATCGTCACCATCGTTTGCGACCGGGGCGACCGTTACCTGTCCACCGGCGTTTTCCCCGCCTGAGTCCCATGGTTCCCGTCCTCGTCTTCGATATTGAAACCATCCCGGATGTGCCCGGGCTGCGCCGCCTGCACGATCTTCCCGCCGACCTCTCCGACGACGAGGTGGCTGAACTGGCCTTCCAGCAGCGCCGGGCCCAGAACGGCAGCGACTTCCTGCCCCTGCACCTGCAGCGGGTGGTGACCATCTCCTGCGCCCTGCGGGCCCGGGATGCCTTCAAGGTGTGGTCCCTGGCGGCTCCCGAGATTGGCGAAGGGGAGATCATCCAGCGCTTCTTCGACGGCATCGAGAAATTCACGCCCCAGATCGTTTCCTGGAACGGCGGCGGCTTCGACCTGCCGGTGCTGCACTACCGGGGCCTGATCCACGGCGTCGTGGCTCCCCGCTACTGGGACCTGGGCGACGGCGACTATGCCGATTCCCGGGACTTCAAGTGGAACAACTACATCAGCCGTTACCACACCCGCCACCTGGACCTGATGGACCTGCTGGCCATGTACCAGCCCCGGGCCAGCGCTCCCCTGGATGACCTGGCCAAGCTCATGGGCTTCCCCGGCAAGCTGGGCATGGACGGCGGCAAGGTGTGGCAGGCCTGGCAGGAGGGCAAGGCCGATGAGATCCGCGATTACTGCGAGACCGATGTGGTCAATACCTACCTGGTGTCCACCCGTTTCCGCCTGATGCGGGGCGAGGTCAGCCGGGAGGAGCATCTGGCCGAACTGGCCTTCATCAAGGCCGAACTGGCCAAGCTGGACAAGCCCCACTGGCAGGAATTCCTGGCCGCCTGGCCGGAGGTAGCGGCGTGAAGCACGCCTTCTTCCTCCTCCTGGGGCTGCTGGCGGCGTTCGCGGCCAGGGCCGAGGTAGTGAATGTGGACAGCGCCGAAGTGGCCCGGCTGGTGGCCAGTGGCGTGGTCCTGGTGGATATCCGTACTGAGCCCGAATGGCGGGAAACCGGCGTCATTCCCGGCAGCCGTCTGCTCACCTTCTTCGATGCCAACGGCCGCGCCAATCCGGCGGCCTGGCTGGAGCAGCTGAAGACGGTGGCAGGTCCGGAACAGCCGGTGATCCTCATCTGCCGCAGCGGCAACCGCACCCGGGTCGTCAGTGACTTTCTCGAACAGCAGGCCGGCTACAGCAAGATCTACAACGTGCGCCAGGGCATCCGCGCCTGGATCCAGGAGTCGCGCCCCGTCACCGCAGTGGCGCCCGCCCTGGCCAAATGTTCGCCCGGACGGTTGTGCTGATTTTTTTTGTGGGGCGAAGCGAAAAAAGTCTCCTCAGCCCCTTGCGCGATTCTCTGGGATCGTTATAATTCGGCCTTCTTTGCAGGCGCGTAGCTCAGTTGGTTAGAGCACCACCTTGACATGGTGGGGGTCGTTGGTTCGAATCCAATCGCGCCTACCAACACCTTGAACGGAGCTGTACCGTGAATTTCCGAACTTGCACTATCCTGGTTCAGAAAGCCTAAGCGGTTCGCCTTCGTTCCTATGTCGAAAAAAAGTGCGGATCCGTCCGCACTTTTTTTTTGTCCAGAATTTAATGTGGCTGGAGAAATCATGCCCAATATCACGCTGCCCGACGGTTCCATCCGCTCCTTCGATGCTCCGGTGACCGTTGCCGAGGTTGCCGCCTCCATCGGTGCCGGCCTCGCCCGCGCCGCCCTGGCCGGCAAGGTGGACGGCAAGCTGGTGGATACTTCCCACCTGATGGAGCGTGATACCCAGCTGGCCATCGTCACCGACAAGGATGCGGACGGTCTGGAAATCATCCGCCACTCCACGGCCCACCTGCTGGCCTATGCGGTGAAGGAGCTGTTTCCCGAAGCCCAGGTGACCATTGGTCCGGTCATCGACAACGGCTTCTACTACGACTTCGCCTACAAGCGCCCCTTTACCCCTGAAGACCTGCTGGCCATCGAGAAGAAGATGGCCGAGCTGGCCAAGCGCGACATTCCGGTGAGCCGCGAAGTCTGGGCCCGGGACGATGCGGTCAAGTTCTTCCTGGAGCAGGGCGAGAAGTACAAGGCCGAGCTGATTGCCGCCATCCCGGCCGACCAGGATGTTTCCCTGTACCGGGAAGGCGAATTTGTGGACCTCTGTCGCGGCCCCCACGTCCCCTCCACCGGCAAGCTCAAGGTTTTCAAGCTGATGAAGGTGGCCGGTGCCTACTGGCGCGGCGATTCCAAGAACGAGATGTTGCAGCGCATCTACGGCACCGCCTGGGCCAAGAAGGAAGACCAGGAAGCCTACCTGCACATGCTGGAAGAGGCCGAGAAGCGGGATCACCGCCGCATCGGCAAGCATCTGGACTTGTTCCACATGCAGGATGAAGCGCCGGGCATGGTTTTCTGGCACCCCAAGGGCTGGGCCATCTGGCAGGAAATCGAGCAGTACATGCGCCAGGTCTATCGCGACAACGGCTACCAGGAAATCCGCTGCCCCCAGATTCTCGACCGCAGCATGTGGGAGAAGTCCGGCCACTGGGAGCACTACAAGAACAACATGTTCACCACGGAGTCGGAGAAGCGGGATTACGCCATCAAGCCGATGAATTGCCCGGGGCACGTGCAGGTGTTCAATTCCGATCTGCGCTCCTACCGCGACCTGCCCCTGCGCTACGGCGAGTTCGGCTCCTGTCACCGCAACGAGGCCTCCGGCGCCCTGCACGGCCTGATGCGCGTGCGCGGCTTCGTCCAGGACGACGGCCACATCTTCTGTACCGAAGACCAGATCGAAGCGGAAGTGACGGCTTTCAACGCCCTGGTGAAGAAGGTCTATGCCGACTTCGGTTTCGATCAGGTGGCGGTGAAGCTGGCCCTGCGCCCTGAAAGCCGTGTCGGTTCCGACGACATCTGGGACAAGGCGGAGAATGCCCTGCGGGCCGGCCTCAAGGCTTCCGGCCTGGAATGGGATGAGTTGCCCGGCGAGGGTGCCTTTTATGGCCCCAAGATCGAGTTCCACATCAAGGATGCCATCGGGCGTTCCTGGCAGTGCGGCACCATGCAGGTGGATTTCTCCATGCCGGGTCGCCTGGGTGCCGAGTATGTGGGCGAGGACAATGCCCGCCATGTACCGGTGATGCTGCATCGGGCCATCCTCGGTTCCCTGGAGCGTTTCATCGGCATCCTGGTGGAAAACTATGCGGGTGCCTTGCCTCTGTGGCTGGCGCCGGTGCAGGCCGTGGTGCTGAATATTTCGGAAAAACAGGCCGATTTTTCCGCCGAAGTGGTGAAAACCCTGCGTCAGGCAGGTTTGCGTGCCGAAGCGGATTTGCGCAATGAAAAAATTACCTATAAAATACGCGAACATAGCTTGAACCGGTTGCCTTATCAGCTCGTCATCGGCGACAAGGAAAAGGAAGCCGGCTTGGTGGCCGTGCGTACCCGCGGTGGTCAGGACCTGGGGCAAATGCCCGTGGCAAGCCTGATCGAGCGGCTTCTGGAAGAAGTCGCCGCGCGTAAGAGCACGGCTTAGTTTTTGTCCGTCCCCGAATGGGGCGGCCTGTTTTCGTGGAGATTGAACCATCGCCGCACTGCAAAAGGCGCATCGCGTCAACGAAGAAATCACGGTGCCGGAAGTCCGGCTTATCGGGGAAGAAGGCGAGCAGATTGGTGTCGTAACCATCCGTGCGGCGCTGCAAATGGCCGAAGAGGCCGGTGTGGATCTGGTGGAGATCGCTCCCCTGGCCAAGCCGCCGGTATGCCGGGTGATGGATTACGGCAAGTTCAAGTACCACGAGGCCAAGAAGCAGCACGAGGCCAAGCTGAAACAGAAGCAGGTACAGGTGAAGGAGATCAAGCTCCGTCCCGGTACCGACGAAAACGACTACCAGATCAAGCTGCGGAACATGACCCGCTTCCTGGAAGACGAAGACAAGGTCAAGGTGACCCTGCGCTTCCGCGGCCGTGAAATGGCCCACCAGGAAATCGGTATGCGTCAGCTGGAACGCATCAAGGCCGATTTGCTCGAGCTGGCACAGGTCGAGCAGATGCCGAAGATGGAAGGCCGCCAGATGGTGATGATGCTGGCGCCGAAGAAGAAGGTGTAATTGCAGTACCCGCCTCCGGACTCGTTCGGGGGCGATATAAGTGGTGCCGGGTAGTCAAGCGTTTCCGTCGGAAGCCACCTGGGATCATGTTAAAACCAAGGAGCATTCAATGCCCAAGATGAAGAGCAAGAGCGGTGCCGCCAAGCGGTTCAAAATCCGCGCTGGCGGCAGCATCAAGCGCGGTCAGGCGTTCAAGCGTCACATCCTGACCTCCAAGACCACCAAGAACAAGCGCCAACTGCGCGGTACCGAAGCCATTCACGACAGTGACAAGGCCTCCATCCGTGCCATGTTGCCCTACGCCTAATCAAGGAGATTAAAGATGCCCCGAGTTAAGCGTGGTGTAACGGCTCGCGCCCGTCACAAGAAGATTCTGGTTCAGGCCAAGGGTTACCGCGGCCGTCGCAAGAACGTATATCGCATCGCCAAGCAGGCGGTGATGAAGGCTGGTCAGTACGCCTACCGCGACCGTCGTCAGCGCAAGCGTCAGTTCCGTGCCCTGTGGATTGCCCGTATCAACGCGGCAGCCCGTGAAGTCGGCCTGAAGTATAGCACCTTCATGAATGGCCTGAAGAAGGCCCAGATCGAAGTGGACCGCAAGGTTCTCGCCGACCTGGCCGTGTTCGACAAGGCTGCGTTTGCCGCTCTGGCAAACCAGGCCAAGGCGAGCCTCGGCGCCTAAGCGTTAAGCAAGCGGAAAAAAGGAGGCTTCTGCCTCCTTTTTTTCTTGGTGCCGGCAGTATCGGCATCTCTGGTGTCTTTTTCGCCCGGGCACCCTAAATCCGGGGCGATAACAGAATTCGAACGACGCGAGCCCATGCAGAATCTCGAACAGATCGTCAGCGAAGCCCTTGCGGCTTTTGCTGCCACCCAGGACCCGGATGCCCTGGAACAGATCAAGGCCCGTTATCTGGGCAAGAGTGGTCAGATCACCGAATTGCTGAAGGGGCTGGGCAAACTGGCTCCGGAAGAGCGCAAGGCGGCTGGTGCCACCATCAACCAGGCCAAGGAACAGGTTGAGGGTGCCCTCAACGCCCGCCGCGAAGCCATCCGCCGCGCGGCCCTGGAGGCCCGTCTGGCCGAGGAATCCCTGGATGTGACCCTGCCCGGCCGGGGTGAAACCCGGGGTGGCCTGCATCCCGTCACCCGTACCCTGGAGCGCATCGAGGCCCTGTTCCGCTCCATCGGCTTTGAAGTGGCCGACGGTCCCGAGATCGAAACCGACTTCCACAATTTCACCGCCCTCAACACGCCGGAAAACCATCCGGCCCGCTCCATGCACGATACCTTTTATCTGCAGGACGAGCAGGGAGGCGTTGCCGAGGGGGTGCTGCTGCGCACCCACACCAGCCCCATCCAGGCCCGCTACATGCAGGCCCACGTGGCCAAGTACGGTCACCTCGAGACCATGCCCGAGATTCGCATCATTGCGCCGGGTCGGGTCTATCGCGTCGACTCCGATGCTACCCACTCCCCCATGTTCCACCAGGTCGAAGGCCTGTGGATCGGCGAGAACGTTTCCTTCGCCGACCTCAAGGGCGTGGTCGCCGATTTTCTGCGCCGCTTCTTCGAGAGCGACGACCTGAAGGTGCGGTTCCGTCCTTCCTTTTTCCCCTTTACCGAGCCTTCTGCCGAGATCGACGTGGCCTTCATGAGCGGCGCCCTGGAAGGGCGCTGGCTGGAGATCGCCGGCTGCGGCATGGTGCACCCCAATGTGCTGCGCCATGCCGGCATCGATCCGGAAAAGTACACCGGCTTTGCCTTCGGCTTCGGTCCGGACCGTCTCACCATGCTGCGCTACGGGGTCAATGACCTGCGCCTGTTCTTCGACGGCGACCTGCGCTTCCTGAAGCAATTTGTCTAAGGATTGATCGTGAAATTCTCCGAATCCTGGCTCCGTACCTTCGTCAATCCTGATCTGTCCACCGACGCTCTGGCCCATCTGCTGACCATGGCGGGCCTGGAAGTGGAAGAGCAGGACCCCGTTGCGCCCGCCTTCACCCAGGTGGTGGTGGCCCATGTCCTGGAAGTGGTGAAGCACCCTGATGCCGATCGCCTCAACGTCTGCCAGGTGGATGCCGGTAACGGTCCGGTGCAGATCGTCTGCGGCGCCCCCAATGTGGCCGCCGGGCTCAAGGTGCCCTGTGCCCTGCCCGGTGCCGTGCTGCCCGGCGACTTCAAGATCAAGGTGGCCAAGGTGCGCGGCGTCGAGTCTTCCGGCATGTTGTGTTCCGCCCGGGAACTGGGCATCGCCGAAGATGCTTCCGGTCTCCTGGTGCTGCCGGCCGATGCCCCCGTTGGGGAAAGCATCCGCCGCTACCTGGACCTGGACGACACCCTGTTCACCCTGAAGCTCACGCCCAACCGGGCCGATTGCCTCTCCCTCACCGGTGTGGCCCGCGAAGTGTCGGCCCTGACCGGCGTGGCCGCTGTCTATCCGGTAGTGGAACCCGTGGCGCCTGCTTGCGATGCCCGCCGGGAAGTGGTGCTGGACGCTCCGGAGGCTTGCCCCCGTTACGCCGGCCGGGTGGTGCGCGGCATCAATGCCAAGGCGCCCACCCCTGAGTGGATGCAGAAGCGCCTGGAGCGCAGCGGCATCCGTTCCATCTCCGCCGTGGTGGATGTCACCAACTACGTCATGCTGGAACTGGGGCAGCCCCTCCATGCCTTCGACGACGCCAAGCTCCAGGGGGCCATCCACGCCCGCCTGCCCAAGGCCGGGGAAAAGCTGCTGCTGCTCAACGAGCAGACCATCGATATCGACGCCGACGTGCTGGTGATTGCCGACGATGCCAAGCCCCTGGCTCTGGCCGGCATCATGGGTGGCGAAGAGAGCGGCGTCACCATGGAAACCACCGACCTGTTCCTGGAGTCGGCCTTTTTCACGCCCTTTGCCATTGCCGGGAAGGCCCGCCGTTACGGCTTCTCCAGCGATGCCTCCCACCGCTTCGAGCGGGGCGTCGATTTCGCCGGTGCCGTCCGTGCCCTGGAGCGGGCTACCCGCCTGATTCTCGATATCTGCGGCGGCCAGGCTGGTCCCGTGACGGAAGCGGTGGCCGCACTGCCCCAGCGTCAGCCGGTGCGTCTGCGCACGGCCCGGGTGAACAAGGTGCTGGGTGTGCCTTTCAGTGCCGAGGCCATTGCCTCCCTGCTGGGTCGTCTGGGTCTGCCCTTCGTCCAGGAAGGTGGCGACTTCGTGGTGACGCCTCCCAGCTTCCGTTTCGACATCGAGATCGAGGAAGATCTGATCGAGGAAGTGGTGCGGGTTCACGGCTACGACGAGATTCCGGCACCGCCGCCGGTGGCCCGGGCCGCCATGCTGCCCATGCCGGAAGGCAAGCGGCAGATCCAGCGCCTGCGCCAGATCCTGGCTGATGCCGGTTACCAGGAAGTGGTCAATTTCGCTTTCGTCGAAGAAGGTTGGGAAAAGGATTTCGGCGGCAACGCCGATCCCATCCGCCTGGCCAATCCCATTGCCAGCCAGATGGGGGTCATGCGTTCCACCCTGATCGGTGGTCTGGTGGCCACCCTGGCCAACAACCTGAAGCGCAAGCAGAGCCGGGTACGGATCTTCGAAACCGGTCGCAGCTTCCACAAGGATGCCGCCGCCCAGCCCGTAGCCGGCTACCGTCAGCCCTGGAAGCTGGCCGGCCTGGCCGCCGGCGATGCCCTGCCCGAACAATGGGGCAGCGCCGCCCGCAAGGTGGACTTCTTCGACGTCAAGGGTGACCTGGAGGCGCTGCTGCAGCCCTTTGCCGCACGTTTCGAGAAGGCTGCCCATCCGGCCCTGCATCCCGGCCGTGCTGCCCGTCTGCTCCTGGATGGCAAGGAAATCGGGGTGGTTGGCGAACTCCATCCCGAGTGGGTGCAGAAGTACGACCTGCCGTCGCCGCCGGTGGTCTTCGAACTGGATCTGGAGCCCCTGCTGGCCGGACGTCTGCCCCAGTATGCCGAGCTTTCCCGCTTCCCCGCCGTGGTGCGGGACCTGGCGGTGGTGGTGGATAAGGGCATGGCCCTGCAGTCCCTGCTGGACGGACTGAAAGCCCAGCGGCCGCCCCTGGTTCAGGACATCCAGCTGTTCGATGTCTACACCGGCAAGGGGGTCGATGAAGGGAAGAAAAGCCTTGCATTCCGCATAGTTATGCAAGATACTCAAAAAACTTTGCAAGATGCGGAAGTGGATGTTGCCCTGCAGCAGCTGGTGGCCCTCCTGGAGCATCAATTTGCCGCCAAACTCCGTGTCTGATCAGGGAAAACAATGACTCTCACCAAAGCAGAACTTGCCGACCTGCTTTTCGAAAAGGTCGGACTCAACAAGCGCGAAGCCAAGGACATGGTGGAAGCCTTTTTTGAGGAAATCCGCAATGCGCTGGAACGGGGCGAAGGCGTCAAGCTTTCCGGCTTCGGTAATTTCCAGTTGCGCGACAAGCCCCAGCGTCCTGGGCGCAACCCCAAGACCGGCGAGGAGATTCCGATCACCGCCCGCCGCGTCGTTACCTTCCATGCCAGCCAGAAGCTGAAGGCCGAGGTGGAGCAGTCCTACGATGGAAAGCAGTCCTAAGGAAAGCGGCAAGGAAGAGTTGCCGCCCATCCCCGCCAAGCGTTACTTCACCATCGGTGAAGTGAGCGAGCTTTGCGGCGTCAAACCCCACGTGCTGCGTTACTGGGAGCAGGAGTTCACCCAGCTGCGGCCGGTGAAACGCCGGGGCAACCGCCGCTATTACCAGCATCACGAAGTGCTGCTGGTGCGTCGCATCCGCGAACTTCTTTATAATCAGGGGTTTACCATTAGCGGTGCGCGTAATCGCCTGGAAGAGGGGCATGGCGCCACGGAATCCGGGGAGAGCACCGTTCCCGCTGCCCAGGCCTTGCGCCAGGAGCTTTTGGGGATTATTGAATTACTTCGTGTTTGAAAGCTATTTACAAATTTAATTCGTTTCTGTATAGTTTCGTTTCTCGAGTCGGGGCGTAGCGCAGCCTGGTAGCGCACTTGCATGGGGTGCAAGGGGTCGCGAGTTCGAATCCCGCCGCCCCGACCAGTAGTTCCGAAAAAACCGGCCCCAGGCCGGTTTTTTCATTTCCAGCTTTCCTTTTTCTCCTTGTTTCTCCATTTTTCCGATTTCAGCGGAGAATTATTCCTGTTGTCGATTGCGGCAGGGAAAATAATCCATATAAAATCGGTTGCCCGACAATGAGCTGTCCGCATTGTCGCCATCGAATCGATTCCCTTATTCCGTAAAGGAAATAAACATGGATATTTCTTCCCTGTCCCTGGCCGAACTGAAGCTTCTGCAACAGCAAATTCCCCTGGAAATCAAAAAGCGCGAGGTTCAGGAAAAGGAAAAAGTCCTGAATGAATTGAAACTGATTGCCGAATCCCGGGGCTTTTCCCTGGATCAGCTGCTCAAGGGCGGCGAAAAGGGCAAGGCCAAGTCCGGCCGCAGCGTTCAGGTGAAATACCGCCATCCCCAGAATGCCGACCTGGCCTGGACCGGTCGCGGCCGCAAACCCCAGTGGGTGCAGGAATGGCTGAACGGCGGGCGCAAGATCGAGGAACTGGCTGTCTGATCAGCTCCGGCCCGGTAGTTTCTTTCTGCCAACAATAAAAAGCCCTGTTCCGTTCCATGCGCATTCTCCTCAGTAACGACGACGGTTATTTCGCCACCGGCATTGAAGTGCTGGCCCGTACCCTGGCCGATATCGCCGACATCACCGTGGTCGCCCCCGAAAGGGACCGGAGCGGGGCGAGCAATTCCCTGACCCTGGACCGGCCCCTGTCCCTGCGGCGAGCCCCCAACGGCTTTTATTTCGTCAATGGCACGCCGACGGATTGCGTCCATCTCGCCGTCACCGGCATGCTGGACGAACTGCCGGACATGGTGGTCTCGGGCATCAACCATGGGGCCAACATGGGGGACGACACCGTCTATTCCGGCACCGTGGCGGCGGCGACGGAGGGCCATCTGCTGGGCGTGCCGGCCATTGCCGTTTCCCTGGTGGGCAAGGAAGCGAGCCAGTTCGAGACGGCAGCCCGGGTGGCCCGGGATCTGGTGCTGCGCTTCCAGCAGGCGCCCCTTGGCCAGCCGGCCCTACTCAACGTCAATGTGCCGGATGTGCCCTACTCCGAACTGAAGGGCGTGGCCGTGACCCGGTTGGGCAAGCGCCACAAGGCCGAGCCGGTGGTCAAGGCGCGCACGCCGCGCAATGAAACGGTTTACTGGGTTGGTGCTGCGGGTGCCGCCCAGGATGCCGGCGAAGGCACCGATTTCCATGCCGTGGCTCAGGGCTGGGCCTCTGTCACGCCGTTGCAGATCGACCTGACCCACAATCAGCAGCTGCCCGAGCTGCGGAACTGGTTGCGCTGATGGCAACGGGCGTTTCCGGTATCGGCATGACCTCCCTGCGCACCCGCATGCGCATGGTGGAGCGTCTGCGGGACAAGGGCATCGTGGACGAGACGGTGCTTGCCGCCATGGCTGCCGTGCCCCGCCACATCTTCGTCGAAGAGGCCATGGCCCACCGGGCCTATGAGGACACGGCCCTGCCTCTGGGGCATTCCCAGACCATTTCCCAGCCCTATATCGTGGCCCGCATGATCGAACTGTTGCGGGCCGGGCGTGAACAGAGCCTGCCCGGCGGTCTCGGCAAGACTCTGGAGATCGGCGCCGGTTGCGGCTACCAGGCAGCGGTGCTGGCCCAGCTGGCGCCAGACGTCTATGCCGTGGAACGGATCGAGCCCCTGATCGAACGGGCCAAGCAGAACCTGCGGCAGATGCAGCAGTTCAACGTGCGCCTCAAGTATGCCGACGGCCAACTGGGGCTGCCGGAAGCGGCCCCCTATCACACCATCATCGTCGCCGCCGCGGCCAACCGGGTGCCGCCCGCGCTTTTGCAGCAGCTGGCGGTTGGTGGCAGAATGGTCCTGCCCGTGGGGGCCGGCGAGCAAGCTCTGCACCTGATCGAACGCACGCCCCAGGGGTTCCTTGAGACCAAGCTTGACGCGGTGCGTTTCGTGCCGCTGCTGTCAGGAGTCGAATGAAAACGCCAGGTTTTATCTTCCGTGCCGCCACCCTAAGCGGCATTGCGGCCCTGCTGTTCCTGGCCGGTTGTGCCAGCCATGCGCCGGCGCCGGTGGTCGAGCGCGGGGTGCCGAGCAAGCCGGCTGCCGCCTCCAAGGACTTCTACACGGTCAAGAAGGGCGACACCCTCTACAGCATTGCCCTGGATAACGGCCAGGACTACAAGGACGTGGCCGCCTGGAATAACCTGGAAAATCCCAACCGCATCCTGGTGGGGCAGCAGCTGCGCGTGACGCCGCCCGACGGTGGTGCTGCCGGCACGGCGGTGGCCAAGCCCATCGGTGGCGGCGTGGTGGAAAGCCGTTCCCTGGACGGCGGCCCGGCGCCGGCTGCGGCCAGCGACACGCTCAAGCGGGAGCCCAAGGCCGGCAAGGAAGCCTATTCCGACCAGGCCTGGGCCAAGGCCCAGAACCAGAACAATGCCCAGAGCGCTGCCGCCAAGCCGGCAGAACCCGTCCGCAGCGAGGCGCCGGCTGCTGCTGCGGCCCCCGCTGCTGCCGATGTGACCTGGGCCTGGCCCGCCGGCGGCAAGTCCATTGCCGGCTTCAACGAGGCCACCAACAAGGGTGTGGACATCGCCGGCAAGCTGGGCGAACCGGTGCTGGCGGCGGCCGACGGCAAGGTGGTGTACAGCGGCAGCGGCCTGCGGGGCTACGGCAAGCTGGTGATCATCAAGCATGACGCCACCTTCCTCTCCGCCTATGCCCACAACAACAACATCCTGGTCAAGGAAGGCCAGTCCGTCACTCGGGGGCAGAAGATCGCCGAGATGGGCAATTCGGACACGGACCAGGTGAAGCTGCACTTCGAAATCCGTCGGCAGGGCAAGCCGGTGGATCCCACCCAGTACCTGCCCAAGCGCTGACAGGTCTGCCGTGCGCGACGACGCCGACGCCGCTGATTTTCCCGACGGGGATGCGGAGGAGGCGTTCGCCGCGGACGAGGCCCAGGACGAGTCCCTGGCTGCCGCTGCGACGGCGGCAGAGGGCGACGACGGGGCGCCGCCGGCCTATGAACTGCTCAACGACGTCACCCAGCTCTATCTCAACGAGATCGGTGCCAAGCCCCTGCTGACGCCGGCGGAGGAGCTGGAATGGTCCCGCCGGGCCAAGGCCGGGGAATTCGCCGCCCGGCAGAAGATGATCGAGCACAACCTGCGCCTGGTGGTGAATATTGCCAAGCACTACCTGAACCGGGGCATTCCCCTGCTCGATCTGGTGGAAGAGGGCAACCTGGGGCTCATCCATGCCCTGGAGAAATTCGATCCGGAGCGGGGCTTCCGCTTTTCCACCTACGCCACCTGGTGGATCCGCCAGAGCATCGAGCGGGCCATCATGAACCAGTCCCGCACCATCCGTCTGCCGGTGCACGTGGTCAAGGAAATTAACGTGGTGCTGCGGGCTATGCGCCATCTGGACGGGGCCCGCGGCCTGACGCCGTCCCGGGAGACCCGGGTGGAGGAAGTGGCCCATCTGCTGGGCAAGCCGGTGGATGACATCCGCCACATCCTCCATCTCAACGAGCACGTGGCCTCCCTCGATACGCCCCTGGACATCGACCCCAACCACACGGTGGGGGACTCGGTGGCCGACGATTCCGCCGGGGCCGACCCGGTGGGGGTGCTGCAGGAAAACGAACTCAACGACCTGGTGCTGCAGTGGGTGGAACAGCTGCCGGAAAAGCAGCGCCAGGTGGTGGAGCGCCGTTACGGCCTGAAGGGGGCGGAGATCGCCACCCTGGAAGCCATCGCCGCCGACCTGGGCCTGACCCGGGAACGGGTGCGGCAGATCCAGGGCGAGGCCCTGAGCCAGCTGCGGCGCATCATCAAGCGCGGCGGCGTGGACCGGGACAGCATCCTCTAGCAGGTCCGCCCCTCCGGCCTCCCAGCCCGACGCTCAGTGGCGCCGGGCCTGCCTACTGGCCGGCCGCCAGCAGGGCCTGTTTTTCTTCCCGCAGTTTCTCTCCCAGCTGGAACACCGCCATGGCGTAGAAGCTGGAGCGGTTGTAGCGGCTGATCACCCAGAAATTCTGTTCCCCCAGCCAATATTCCGTCGGCGCATCCGGCGTCACCAGATCCACCATGGCATAGCGGGCCCCGTCCGGTCCCGGGACGGCCAGGCCGGCCCGGCGCAGGGCGCTGGCGCTTTGCCGCAGGGTGAGGTCGGTCTGGGTCAGTTCTGGTGGCGGCTCCGTGCCCAGGGGCAGGGCATGGGCCACCGGGGCGCCGGTCTGCCAGCCGTGCTGGGCGAGGAAGCTGGCGACGCTGCCGATGGCGTCCTCCGGGCTGTTGCGCAGATCAATCTGGCCGTCGCCGTCGAAGTCCACGGCGAAGCGGCGCTGGCTGCTGGGCATGAACTGGGGAATGCCGATGGCGCCGGCGTAGGAGCCTTTGATCTCGAGGGGCGACTGGCGGTTCTCCCGGGCCAGCAGCAGGAAGTTTTCCAGCTCGCCGCGGAAGAACTCGGCCCGGGGCGGATAGCGGAAGGCCAGGGTGGCCAGGGCCTGCAGCACGGAATAGCGGCCGGTGTTGCGGCCGTATTCGGTTTCGACGCCGATGATGGCGACGATGATTTCCTCCGGCACGCCATAGACGGCGCTGGCCTTGGCGATGGTGGCGGCGTGGCGCTGCCAGAAAAGCAGGCCCTGCTGGCTGCGGCGGTCGTTCACAAAACGTTCCCGGTAGCGCTGCCAGGAGCGGCGCTCGGCGCTGGCGGCGGGCTGGATGGCGCTGAGTACGGAGGCGTTGGGGCCGGTGGCGGCGAACAGGGATTTCAGTTCCGCCTCGCTGAAGCCGTGGCGCTGGGCCATGTCGGCGGCGAAGGCGGCGGCCTGCTCGTCGTTGGCGAAGGTTTCCTGGGGGCGGGCGCCGGCGGCGAAAGCGGGGGCGGCCAGGAGCGGGATGAATAGGGCGATTCGGGCGGCACTGCGCCGCAAGGCATGTTTCAAGAGGGTCTCCGGGATGGTAGCTCGCGGATGCAGGCGGCTAGCCGTTCTAGCAGTTGTTGTCGGTCACGGGGCGCCAATGGTGGCCCATAGCGCAGGGTGGCGTAAAGCCCCGCAATGGCTTCGGCCTGGGGCGCCAGGGCGGGCAGGCGCTGTCCCAGTCGGCGGCCGTAGGCCAGGGGGCCTTCCCACGGGGCCCGCGCCAGGTCCGGGGCGAGGCGGGCGCTGCGGCGGCAGAAGCGCTGCCACAGGCGCTCTTCCGGGGCCAGGCGGGGGCGCCGGCCCAGGCTCCACAGGGTCAGCAGAAGCAGAAGCAGGCCGCAGGCGGCGGCCAAGGCGGCGCTCATATTGCGCCAGTCCGGCTGCTGCAGGCCGAGGCGGGAGAGCAGCTGGCGCTGGCGTTCCGGGGTGTAGCCGAGGACCCACTGGTTCCAGGCGTTGTTGGCCGCTTCCCAGCGGTGGCGCAGGCGCACCAGCCAATCCAGGTCCACCCGGGCCAGCAGGGGCAGGGCTTCGTCGTCGGGCAGGGCGGCGGCGATGCCGGCCTCGATGCGCGCCGGGGAAATGGCCGCGGTGGGGTCCACCCGCCGCCAGCCCTGGTCTTCCAGCCAGACTTCGGCCCAGGCGTGGGCGTCGGACTGGCGCACCGTCAGGTAGCCGTCCACCGGGTTGATGTCGCCGCCCTGGTAGCCGGTCACCACCCGGGCCGGCACGCCGGCGGCCCGCATCAGGACGACGAAGGCCGAGGCGTAGTGTTCGCAGAAGCCGCGGCGGGTGGCGAACAGGAACTCGTCCACCCCGTCCCGTCCCAGCAGGGGCGCGCGCAGGGTGTAGAAGAAGGGTTCCTGGCGGAAGTGGGCCAGGGCCCGCTGCACCAGGCTGGCCGGGCGGGGATCGGCGCGACGCCACTGTTCCGCCAGTTCCCGGGTGCGCGGATTGCGTTCCGCCGGCAACTGCAGGGCCCGCTGCAACACCAGGGGCTGCTCCTGGCGGTTGTGGCGGTAGTCCAGCACCGAGCGGAAGGCCTGCCGGCTGCGGCTGGTCAGGGGCGCCGGCGCCAGCACCTGCAGGTCGTAGCCGATGCCGGCTTCGGCGGGGACGGCGGTGGGGCTGTCCAGGGCCAGCAGCCAGCGCTGGTTGTGGGGTTCCAGGGTGGTGACGTAGGCCACTTCCGGGCCCCGGGCTTCCACCTGGGGCTTGCGCTGGGGCAGGAAGCGGGGGCGCCAGACGCCGTCGGCGAAATAGTCCAGCACCGGGCCGCGCCAGTAGAGCTGGGAGCGGGGCGGCGTCTCGCCCTGGAACTGGACGCGGAAGGCGATGCTGCCGTTCTGGATGAGATTGGCCAGGCTGCCCGGGGCCATGGTCTCCGAGAGGCCGCTGAGCCCGGCATGGGCGTCCCGGGGCAGGCCCCAGAGGGGGCCGGATATGCGCGGAAAGAGCAGGTACAGCACCAGCATGAAGGGCAGGGCCTGCAGGGTCAGCACACCGGCGTAGCGCAGGCTGGCCAGGGGCCGGGCCCGGTCGTCGCCGTGCAGGCGCAGCAGGGTCGCCGTGAGCAGCACCAGGGCCAGGAGCATCCACAGGCCGGTGGGAATGCTCTGGGAGTGAAAGTAGTGGGTGAGCAGGAGGAAGTAGCCCAGCATCAGCACCACCACCCCGTCCCGGCGCTGCCTCAGTTCCATCAGCTTGAGGGCCAGGAACAGCACCAGCAGGCTGACACCCGCATCCCGGCCGAGGAGGGTGCGGTATTCGACGACGATGGCGGCCAGGCTGCCGAGGGACACCAGGGACAGCAGCCAGCGGGGCGGCAGGGGCAGCTGGCGCAGCCACAGCCAGGCGCGCCAGGCCAGGACCAGACCGGCAATGGCAGTGAGCCAGAGGGGCTGGTGCAGGGTGTGGGGCCCGGCCGTGGCGAGGGCGCACAGCAGCAGCCAGGGCAGCACGCTGTGGGACAGGGGCGCCGGCAGCGGACGGCGCTGCCGGCGCCAGGGCAGGCGCCAGTTCATGGCTGACGGGTTCCCGCAGGCGACCACAGGGCCAGGGTTTCCAGGCAGCGCTGGCGGTGGGCCGGGCCGCTGCCCCGGGGGACGTCCACTCCGGGCAGCTGCAGGCCGTAGCTCAGGCCCTCGGCTTCCGCCGCCAGGACCCAGCCGGTGAGGAGGGAGAGGCCCCGTTCCACGTCGCAGCCCGGGGGCAGGTCCTGCCAGTCAAGGCGGATTTCCTCGGCGCCGCCGCCGGCAAAGTGCTTCACCGGCAGGGGCCGTTCTGCCGGCTCCCGGGCTGCCGCCTTCCAGGCGATGTGGCGCAGGGGGTCGGCCGGCTGGCGCGGACGCAGTCCGGCGAAGTCCTCCTGGCCGTTGCCGCCCCGGCTGTCGCCGGCCTGGGGTACGCTGCGGGCCCGGGGCAGGGGGCTGGACAGGGGGGCGGGATAGACCAGGTGCCGGGCCGCGGGCAGAAAGTAGGCCCAGGCGCGGAAGAGGCCCAGGGGATAGACGCTGGCGACGGTCAGCCGCGGCAGGGGGCGGTAGCCCCGGGGCTGGGGCGGCAGGGGCAGGCTGACGCTGCTGCTGTCCGGGAGCTCCAGTTCCGCCAGGATGGGGCCGGCACCGGCGTCCAGGGCCAGGGCCCGTCGCGGCCGGGTGTCGGGGCGGTCCAGGTGCAGGGTCAGGCGGGCCTGCTCGCCGGCGAAGACCGGAGCCACGGCGCCGGCCTGGAGCCCCAGGCCGAGCAGGTTGCGGAAGGTATGCACCATGGCCACCAGTCCCAGTCCCGCCAGCAGGAACACCAGGGCGTGGCCCAGGGCCAGGTCGTAATTAATGGCCCCCAGGAGCATCACCACCAGGGCCAGGGCGTAGAGGAGGCCGCTGCGGGTGGGCAGGATGTAGATGCGCCGCCGCTCCAGGCGGACTGCGCCGCCCTCGGGCTGGAGACGGAATAGCCAGCGTTGCCAGCGCTGGGCCTGGGCGCGCAGGTCCATGGTCTGCCGGTTCAGGGCAGGGCCACGCCCCGCAGCAGGGCCAGGGCTTCCTCGGGACTGGCATGGCCGCTGCCCTGGGCCAGGGGCAGGCGGTGGCAGGCGAGGGCGGGCCAGACGGCCTGGACGTCTTCCGGCAGCACCTGGCGGCGTCCGGCCAGGTAGGCCCAGGCCCGGGACACCGCCAGCAGGGCCAGGGCGGCCCGGGGGCTGAGGCCGTGGCGGAAGGCGGGGGCGCGCCGGCTGGCTTCCACCAGGGCCTGCACATAGTCGAGCAGGGGCGGCGCCGCATGGACCCGCGCCACCTCGTCCTGCAATCCGGCCAGGGCAGGGGGCGTCAGGCAGGGCGCCAGCGCAGCCACCTGGCTGCGGCGGCCGCCGGATTCGAGCAGGGCCCGTTCGGCCCGGCTGTCCGGGTAGCCCAGTTCCAGGCGCAGGAGGAAACGGTCCAGCTGGGACTCGGGCAGGGGAAAGGTGCCGACCTGGTGGGCCGGGTTCTGGGTGGCGATGACGAAAAAGGGTTCCGGCAGGGGCCGGGTGATGCCTTCGGCGGTCACTTGGTGTTCTTCCATGGCTTCGAGCAGGGCGCTCTGGGTCTTCGGCGTGGCCCGGTTGATTTCGTCCGCCAGCACCACCTGGGTGAAGATGGGCCCGGGGAGGAAGCGGAAGTCGGCGTGTTCCCGGTCGAAGATGGAGACGCCCAGGATGTCCGCCGGCAGCATGTCGCTGGTGAACTGGATGCGCTGGAAGTCCAGGCCCAGTAGCCGGGCCAGGGTGTGGGCCAGGGTTGTCTTGCCGACGCCGGGCAGGTCCTCGATGAGCAGGTGGCCCCGGGCCAGCAGGCAGGCCAGGGCCAGCCGGACCTGGGTGTCCTTGCCGAGGATGACGCGGTTGGCGGCATCGAGGACGGCGGTGATGCCGTCGCCCGGAGAGGTCTGGGAGGCTGGAAGGGGCATGGCTTGTGGCTTCCCGATGTTGGGATAATAATCACAGATGAGAACGGTAGCAGCACGAACGATTATATCCATAACCAAAATCCGGACCGGGAGGAGACGTCTCCGCACAGGAGACAGCGCACCCAGGGCCGCTCAACGCTCGGACGACCTACGTGACCACCACCGCCTTCATTACCCATCGGGACTGCCAGTTGCATGACATGGGGTCCTATCACCCGGAATGTCCCGCCCGTCTCACGGCCATCAGCGACCAGATGATCGCCCAGGGGCTGGATCCCTATTTTTCCTACTATGACGCGCCCCTGGCCACCCTGGAGCAGATGCTGCGCGCCCACTCGCCGGCCTACCTGGAACGGCTCAAGCGCACGGCCCCGGAAAACGGCATCGCCCACCTGGACCCGGATACGGCCATGAATCCCCACACCTGGACGGCGGCCCAACGTTCCGCCGGCGCCGGCGTCATGGCCGTGGACCTGGTGCTGAAGGGCGAGGCGACAGATGCCTTCTGTGCCATCCGTCCCCCCGGCCACCACGCCGAGCGGGAAAACTGCATGGGCTTCTGCTTCGTCAACAACATCGCCGTGGCGGCCCGCCATGCCCTGGAAGTCCATGGCCTGAAGCGGGTGGCCATCGTCGATTTCGACGTGCACCACGGCAACGGCACCGAAGACATCTTCAAGGACGATCCGCGGGTGCTCATGGTCAGCATGTTCCAGCACCCCTTCTTCCCCTACAGCGGGGCCGACGGGACTGCCGACAACATGTGCAACGTGCCCCTGCCGGCCGGCACCGGCGGCGAGGACTTCCGCATGGTCGTTTCCGACATCTGGCTGCCCCGCCTGCACGAGTTCCGGCCCGAGCTGCTGTTCATTTCCGCCGGCTTCGACGCCCACTACGAAGACGACATGGGCAGCATGAAGCTGGTGGAGTCCGACTTCGCCTGGGTCACCCAGCAACTGAAAACGGTGGCCCAGCGCCACTGCCAGGGGCGCATCGTCTCCATGCTGGAAGGCGGTTACGTCCTCTCCTCCCTGGCGCGCAGCGTTTGCGCCCACCTGCGGGCCCTGGCCGATCTCTGAGCCTTGCCCGGGACCCGGGCGCCTCAGGCCCGGGTCACATTCCTTTACACTTCTGCCCTGATCTTCGGGGTAGAATCCTGCGATCATTTTTCCCGAATTCGTGACCTCCATGATTACCGGTTCCATTGTTGCCATCGTCACCCCCATGTCCGACGATGGCCGTCTCGATTACGACAGCCTGAAGAAGCTCATCGATTTCCACGTACAGGAAGGGACGGACGGCATCGTCATCGTCGGCACCAGCGGCGAGTCCCCCACCGTCAATGTGGACGAGCATGCCGAGCTGATCCGTACCACGGTCAAGCATGCAGCCGGCCGGATTCCGGTGATCGCCGGTACCGGCGCCAATTCCACTTCCGAGGCCATCGAGCTGACCCGCTTCGCCAAGAGCGTCGGCGCCGATGCGGCCCTCTCCGTGGTGCCCTACTACAACAAGCCGACCCAGGAAGGCCTGTACCAGCATTTCCGTTCCATCGCCGAAGCGGTGGACATCCCGGTGATTCTCTACAACGTGCCCGGCCGTACCGTGGCGGACATGTCCAACGACACCGCCCTGCGCCTGGCCCAGATCGACAACGTGGTGGGCATCAAGGACGCCACCGGCAACCTGGAGCGCGGCGCCGACCTGATCGCCCGCGCCCCGGCCGACTTCGCCGTCTATAGCGGCGACGACGCTTCCGCCGTGGCCCTGATCCTGCTGGGCGGCAAGGGCGACATTTCCGTCACCGCCAACGTGGCGCCGCGCCTGATGCACGAAATGTGCGCCGCCGCCCTGGCCGGCGACGTGGCCAAGGCCCGGGAAATCCACTTCAAGCTGCTGGGACTGCACCGCCATCTGTTCTGCGAAGCCAATCCCATCCCGGTGAAGTGGGCCGTGCAGCAACTGGGCCTCATCCCCGGCGGCATCCGCCTGCCCCTGACCACCCTCTCGCCCGAATGCCACGAGCGGGTGCGCTCTGCCATGCGCCAGGCCGGCGTGCTTGCCTAAGTTACGGAATCCCATGAAGCGTATCGTTTGCACGCCCCTGGTGGCGTCCCTCCTGCTGGCAGGGTGCAGCGGCATCCTGCCGGAATCGAAGAAGATTGATTACAAGTCGGCCATCAAGGCCCCGACCCTGGAGATTCCTCCGGACCTGACCTCCCCCACCCGGGATGACCGCTATGCGGTGCCGGATACGGGCGGCCGCGGCAGCGCCACCTTCTCCGCCTATGCGGCCGAGCGGGATCCCCAGGCCCGGGGCTCCGCCAAGAGCAGCGAAGTGCTGCCTCAGGTGGACAAGACCCGCATCGAGCGTTCCGGTACCCAGCGGTGGCTGGTGGTGGCCGGCACCCCCGACCAGGTCTGGCCCATGATCAAGGACTTCTGGCAGGAAACCGGCTTCCTGGTCAATGTGGAAGTGCCCGAGGCCGGCGTGATGGAAACCGACTGGGCTGAAAACCGCGCCAAGATCGGCGAGGACATCATCCGCAGCACCCTGGGCAAGATGTTCGACTCCCTCTATTCCACCGCCGAGCGCGACAAGTTCCGCACCCGTATCGAGCCGGGGGCCGAGCCGGGCACCGTGGATATTTTCATCAGCCATCGCGGCATGTATGAGGTGTATATCTCCGAAGGCAAGGACCAGACCCGCTGGCAGCCTAGGGAAGCGGATCCGGAACTGGAGGCGGAGATGCTGCGCCGCCTGATGGTCCGTTTCGGCACGGAAGAGAAGAAGGCCGAGGCCATGGTGGCTGCGGCTAAGGACCGTCAGGTCGAGCGGGCCAAACTGACCCGGGCCGATGACGGCCAGGGCGCCCTGGAACTGCAGGAACGCTTCGACCGGGCCTGGCGCCGCGTCGGCCTGTCCCTGGATCGGGTCGGCTTCACCGTGGAAGACCGGGATCGCTCCAAGGGTCTGTTCTTCGTCCGTTATGTGGACCCGGAAGTGGACGACAAGAAGGCCGACAAGAGCTTCATGTCCAAGCTGGCCTTCTGGAAGGGTGACGACAAGTCCGATTCCAAGATCCAGTACCGCATCCTGGTGAAGGATCAGGGCAGCAGTTGTACCGTCCAGGTGCTTTCCCGCGAAGGCGGTGTGGACCGTTCCGATACCGCCAAGAAGATTCTGGGCCTGCTGTACGAACAGTTGAAGTAAGCGACCGCCGCCATGCGCTTCGCCTCCCTGGGAAGCGGCAGCCGGGGCAACGGTCTGTTGGTCGAGTCCGGTGGCACGCGCGTGCTGCTGGACTGCGGCTTCTCCCTGCGGGAAGCCACTTACCGGCTGCAGCGCCTGGGGGTGGAGCCGGAAACCCTGGCCGGCGTGCTGGTCACCCATGAGCATTCCGACCATCTGGCCGGTGTGGTGCGCCTGGCTGCCAGGTTCAACCTGCCGGTGTGGCTGACTCCGGGTACCGCGACCATGCTGCCGGAGTCCGAGTCCGCCTACGGGCAGCTACGGCGTATCGACAGCCAGCAGTCCCTGGCTGTCGGCGATCTGGAAATCCTGCCTTTCACCGTACCCCACGATGCCCGGGAGCCCGTCCAGTATGTCTTTGGCGACGGCAACCGGCGCCTGGGCGTGCTCACCGATTGCGGCAGCCTGACCTCCCACGTGCTGGAGGTATTGCAGGCCTGCGATGGCCTGTTCCTCGAATGCAACCACGATCCGGATCTGCTGGCTGCATCTGCTTATCCCCCCTTTCTCAAGCGCCGTATCGGCGGCAGCCATGGCCACCTGGCCAACGACGTGGCGGCGGAATTGCTGACCCGTTTGGATACTTCCACCCTGCAGCATGTGGTGGCCGCCCATCTGAGCGAGAAGTGCAACCGGCCCGAACTGGCCGTGGCCGCCTTGAGCGGGGCCCTGGGTTGTGCAGCGGAGTGGATCGGGGTGGCGGATCAGGAAAACGGGGTGGGGTGGCGCAGCTTCTGCTGATGGGGCCTGGGGGAGTTGCTTCTCGCCCGGGAAAAAACAGGCAATAAAAAAGCCGACCCGGAGGTCGGCTTTTTTCTACTGCGCAACAGCGAGATTACTTCTTCTCGGCGGGAGCGGCAGCAGCTTCAGCGGGGGCAGCAGCGGCGGGAGCAGCAGCGCCTTCAGCGGGCTTGGCAGCGTCAGCAGCGGGAGCAGCAGCTTCAGCGGGGGCAGCAGCGGGAGCGGCCGGAGCAGCGGGGGCTTCAGCAGCGGGAGCCGGAGCGGCGACGACGGGTTCTTCTTTCTTGCCGCAAGCGGAAACGGCCAGGGCAACCAGAGCAGCAACGAGGAGAGAGTGCTTCATTGTTTATTCCCTATCAATTAGTGTGTGATCCAAACAATCCTGAGGCTGATCAGCCAGGGGGGGCTAATCAGGGCGGCATTATAGCAGTAAATTCAGCCGGGTATAGCCTGCAAGGCCCTTTTCTATACGCCTGGCATGTAACAGATTGTCACAGACCCAGGGGGGTATGGGCGACCGCGCTGCACCCTTCGGCCAGGATGGACTCGAAACGCTTGGCGTAGGGGTGGCAGGCCCGGGCATCGGCCTCGATGCATTTGCCCCGGGGCTGTTCCCGGTGGAAACGCAGCAGGGCGTGCTCGGAATCGATCAGGACCATGGCGTCCTGCAGGTTGGCCAGGCTTTCCGGGGCCTGCAGCCAGGTGAAGGCGTGGCCGTGCTGGCGCGCCAGCTGTACCAGCCGGGGGCAGCCGGTCTGGCTGGGGCCGGGGTGCTGCAGCACCAGGGTCAGGCGGGTATTGGGGCGGCGCAGGAACTCCTGCAGCAGGGCGATCCGCTCCGGGCTTTCCAGCGGAAAACTGGACAGGTCGCCGTCGAAGATGCGGATGGACTGCTGCGCCAGGGGCAGCAGCTGGAGCAGGGCCGCATCCAGTTCGGTGCGGCTGGTGAGAAGGCGTTCAGGCATGGTGGGCTCCCGTGGAGTGCCTACCATAGCAACCGCCATGGGGCGGCGCAACCGCTGCCGCCGGCTGGCTTTGCCTTTGCCGGCGCGCTGGTAGAATGGCGCCTTTTTTCGGGGGATGGGCCCATGCCTGTCGGCAAGATCGAATCCTTGGACCACGACGCCCGGGGCGTGACGCGCCTGGAGGGCAAGACCGTGTTCGTGGAAGGTGCCCTCCCCGGGGAAACGGTGGAGTACGCCCTGTTCCGGGAGAAACCCAATTACGCCGTGGGTGAGGTCAGCGCCGTGCTGCGCCCCTCCTGCGCCCGGGTTCCTCCCCGCTGTCCCCATTTCGGCACCTGCGGCGGCTGCAGCATGCAGCACCTGGAGCCCACCGCCCAGGTGGCGGCCAAGCAGCGCCTGCTGGAAAACAACCTGTGGCACCTGGCCCGGCTCAAGCCGGAGCAGGTCTACAACCCCATCTACGGCCCTACCTGGGGCTATCGCCACCGGGCCCGGCTGACCGTGCGCATGGTGGAATCCAAGGGGATGCTGGTGGGCTTCCACGAGAAGCGCAGCAGCTATGTGGCCGACCTGCATACCTGTCCCATCCTGCCGGCCCACGTTTCCGACCTGCTGGTGCCCCTGCGCCAGCTCTTCGTGCGCCTCTCGATCCGGGACCGGCTGCCCCAGGTGGAAATCGCCGTGGGCGAGAAGTGCACGGTCATGGTGCTGCGCATCCTGGAGCCCCTCAGCGGGGCCGACGAGAAGCTGCTGCGGGCCTTTGCCGACGAGCACGGCATCGTTTTTTTCCTGCAGCCCAAGGGACCGGCTTCGGCCTACCGCTTCCATCCCGTGGATGGTCCTGACCTCTCCTACCTGCTGCCGGAGTTCGGGCTGGAAATGCGTTTTTCCCCCACCGAATTCACCCAGGTCAATCCGGGCATCAACCAGATGCTCATCCGCCGCGCCATGCGTCTGCTGGACCCGCAGCCCGGGGAGCGCATCGCCGACCTGTTCTGCGGCCTGGGCAACTTCACCCTGCCCATCGCCCGCAGCGGCGCCCGGGTGGTGGGGGTGGAAGGCCTCAAGGAACTGACCCGGCGGGCCGAGGAGAATGCGGCGGCCAACGGCCTGGCTGCCAACGTTTCCTTCGGCGTCGCCAATCTCTTTGAATGCACGCCCAAGTCCCTCGGTGCCCTGGGCCATTTCGACAAGATGCTGATCGACCCGCCCCGGGAAGGGGCGGTGGAAGTGGTCAAGGCCCTGGGGGAGGATAGTCCCGGCCGCATCGTCTATGTCTCCTGCAACCCCTCCACCCTGGCCCGGGACGCGGCCATCCTGGTGCATCAGAAGGGCTACCGCTTCAGCGGTGCCGGCATCGTGAACATGTTCCCCCACACTTCCCACGTGGAATCCATCGCCCTGTTCGAGAAGGCATAGCCGCCAAAAATCAGGTGCCCCGGAAAGTAGAAGGGACGCCATTCTCCAGCTTGATGCTCTGGAGAATGGCGTCCCTCTTGCCTTTCAGGGTGCCTGCCACTTCAGCCCCATGGGCGCCTCAATCTCGGTGCCCTCGGTGTCCTCTGTGGCTAAAAAGCCCTTAACCCACCTCAGCCGATCATCCCCGCGCCGATGGTGTTGTTGGTGCTTTCATCGATGACGATGAAGGCGCCGGTGGCCCGGTTCTGGCTGTAGGGGTCGATGAACAGGGGCTGGGCCAGCTTGAAGCTGACGCGGGCGATGTCGTTCATCTGCAGCTTGTCCGTGGCCTGCTGTTCCAGGGTGTTCACGTCCACCCGGTAATCGATGCTGGCCACCTTGGCCTTCACTTCCCGGGTGGTGTGGCGGATCAGGTAGGTGCGGGCCCGGTCCAGGGGCGTTTCCGCCAGCCAGCAGACGGTGGTGTCGATCTGCTTCACCACCTGGGGCTGGGCCGCGCTGCGCACGATCATGTCGCCCCGGGAAATGTCGATCTCGTCTTCCAGCAGCAGGGTCACGGATTGCTCGGAAACGGCCGCGGGAATGCTCTGGCCGCCGATCTGGATGTCCTTGACCCTGGTTTCCCGGCCGGAAGGCAGCACGGTGACCGCTTCACCGACAGCCAGCTCGCCGGATTCGACCCGGCCCATGAAGCCCCGGTAGTCGTGCAGTTCCGGATTGGCAGAATCCTGGGGGCGGCAGACGAACTGCACCGGGAAGCGGAAGGCTTCGGCCTGCTCGCTGTGGGCGCCGGGAGCGGCCTCCAGGATTTCCAGCAGGGTCGGGCCCTTGTACCAGGAAAGGGATTCTCCCCGGTCCACCACCATGTCGCCGTTGAGGGCGGAGAGGGGGATGAAGCGCACGTCCTCGATGCCCAGCTGGGCGGCGAAGGCCAGGTAGTCGGCCTTGATCTTCTCGAACACGGCCTGGTCGTAATTGACCAGATCCATCTTGTTCACCGCCACCAGCAGGTGTGGAATGTTCACCAGGTGGGCCAGGTAGGAGTGGCGCCGGGTCTGGGTCAGCACGCCCTTGCGCGCATCCACCAGGATGATGGCCAGGTTGGCGGTGGAGGCGGCGGTCACCATGTTGCGGGTGTACTGCTCGTGGCCTGGGGCGTCGGCGATGATGTACTTGCGGGTGCCGGTGCTGAAGTAGCGGTAGGCCACGTCGATGGTGATGCCCTGTTCCCGCTCGGCCTGCAGGCCGTCGGTGAGCAGGGAGAGGTCCACCGCTTCCATGCCGCGCTTCTGGGAAGTGCGCTCGATGGCGGAGAGGGTGTCGGCCAGGATGGTCTTGGTGTCGAACAGCAGGCGCCCGATCAGGGTGCTCTTGCCGTCGTCCACGCTGCCGCAGGTGAGGAAGCGCAGCAGGCCGTGATCTTCAATTTTTTCGGGGGCGGACATCAGAAATACCCTTCCTTCTTACGCTGTTCCATGGAGGCCTCGCTGGTCTGGTCGTCCAGACGGGTGGCGCCCCGTTCGGTGATGGTGGTGGTGGCGGTTTCGAGAACGATCTTCTCCACCGTGTCGGCGTCGGATTCGACCGGGGCGGTGCAGGAGATATCGCCCACGGTGCGGAAGCGTACCTGCAGGTCGATGATTTCCTCGCCGGCCTTGGGCAGGTTGGTCAGCTCGCCGGAAACCAGGGGCACATTGACCGGGACGATGGCGCCCTGGCGCATCACCACCGGGCGGGTGTGGGCGAAGTAGATGGAGGGCAGCTCCAGGCCTTCCCGCTCGATGTACTGCCAGACGTCCATTTCCGTCCAGTTGGAGATGGGGAAGGCGCGGATGTTCTCGCCCTTGTGGGCCCGGGCGTTGTAGAGGTTCCACAGCTCGGGGCGCTGGTTCTTCGGGTCCCATTGGCCGAACTCGTCGCGGAAGCTCATGATGCGCTCCTTGGCCCGGGCCTTTTCTTCGTCCCGGCGGGCGCCGCCGATGCAGCAGTCGAAACCGAATTCCTCAATGGCTTCGAGCAGGGTCACGGACTGGTGCTTATTGCGGGATTCGCCCTCGTGCTTGAGCACCACGGTGCCGCGCTTCATGGAGTCTTCCACGGAACGCACGATGAGGCGCTCGCCCAGCTCGGCGGCCCGCTTGTCGCGGAATTCCACCACTTCCTGGTAGTTGTGGCCGGTGTCGATGTGCATCAGGGGGAAGGGGAAGCGGCCTGGGCGGAAGGCCTTTTCGGCGATGCGCAGCATGCAGATGGAGTCCTTGCCGCCGGAGAAGAGCAGCACCGGGTTGGCGCACTGGCCGGCCACTTCACGCATGATGTGAATGGCCTCCGCCTCGAGCCAGTCGAGGTGGGAGAGGGTTTGCTTGGTCAGAGTGGTCATTTTTCAGTACCGGGTCGCAACGTTTTCTAAGATCGGCGGAGCTTGCAGGCGAGGCCTACTTCTTGTGCAGCCCGCATTCCTTGGTCTCGGGATTGTGTCTTCGGCCGGTGCTAGCGCACCTTAACTTTTGCAAAGTTAGCCTACGACGAAATCCTTCAACTTACTTCTTGTGCAAGCCACACTCCTTCGTTTCAGGATTTTCCCACCACCAGCGGCCGGAGCGGATGTCTTCGCCGGGGGTGACGGAGCGGGTACAGGGGGCGCAGCCGATGCTGGGGTAGAACTGGTCGTGCAGCTTGTTGTAGGGCACGCCATTATCCAGCAGATAGGCCCACACTTCCTTCTCGCTCCAGTCGGCCAGGGGGTTGAACTTCTCCAGGCCGTTGGCTTCGTCGAACAGGCGCACCGCCAGGCCGTCCCGGGTGGCGGCCTGCTGGGCGCGCATGCCGGTGATCCAGGCCTGCTTGCCGGCCAGGGCCCGCTGCAGGGGCTCCACCTTGCGCACGTAGCAACAGCCCTTGCGCAGTTCGATGGATTCGTAAAAGGCGTTGATGCCGTTGGCCCGCACGTATTCCTCGGTGAGGTCGTGGCGGGGGTAGAAAACCTTGAGCTTGAGGCCGTAGTGCTGTTGCACGGCGGCCATCAGGTCGTAGGTTTCCAGGGGCAGGCGGCCCGTATCCAGGGAGAAGATTTCGATGGGCAGGCCCGCCTTGACGATGAGGTCGGTCAGCACCATGTCCTCGGCCCCCAGGCTGTTGGCGAAGGTGGCCGGGGAGAAGTCCCGGGCGATCTGGGCCAGCAGGGTCTTGGCGGCTTCCGCCTTGGCTGCGGTGGCGGCTCGCAGCTCGTCGGAGACGCGGAACTGGGCGGGAATGACGCTCATGCGGCCCTCCGGCGGAAGAGGGGCTGGGGCTGGTCCACCGCGGCCTGGTAGGGGGTCTTGAAGGTGTCGAAGAGGGCCAGGGCCTTGTCCGCGTCCTTGTCGGCGCGCAGGGCGAAGGCGTCGATGCCGCAGCGGGCCATGAGGAACAGCTGGTCCGGCAGCACGTCGCCGATGGCGCGGATCTCGCCCTGGTAGCCGTAGCGTTCCCGCAGCAGGCGGGCGGCGGAGTAGCCGCGGCCGTCGGTGAATTTGGGGAAATCCACGGCGATCACGGACAGCTGGGCCAGGTCGTCGGCCAGGCTTTCGGGACCTTCGCCGGCGGCCAGCCACACGCCCACCGGGGCGGCGGGGCTGGAAGCGGCCAGCAGCGCGGATTTCCGGGCATGCCAGACGGAGAGGGGCACCAGTACCGGGCCCTGGGGCAGGTCAATGGTGTCGGCCGTCTCGCCTTCGGCCAGGCGCAGCACGCTCCAGCTGTCTTCAACGACGGCGCGGTTCTTGATGATGCGGGTCATGGTCGTTCCTTTATTCCGTGTCGATGGGTCAGGCGGCTTTCTTGCCCTTGAGGCGGTCGCCGTACACCTTGTCCTTGAAGGGCTCCACGCCCAGGCGGTCCAGGGTGTCGATGAACAGCTCATCCTCGTGGCGGTTGTCCAGGTAGACCCGGATCAGCTTTTCCACCACGCCGGCCACTTCGTCGGCGGGGAAGGAGGGGCCGATGACCTTGCCCAGGTGGGCGTTGTTGCCCTGACGGCCGCCCAGGGTGATCTGGTACCACTCCTCGTTGCCCTTATCCACGCCCAGCACGCCGATGTGGCCCACGTGGTGGTGGCCGCAGGAGTTCATGCAGCCGGAGATGTTGAGCTCGATGTCGCCGATGTCGTAGAGGTAGTCCAGGTCTTCGAACTTGGCCTGGATGGCGTTGGCGATGGGGATGGACTTGGCGTTGGCCAGGTCGCAGAAATCGCCGCCGGGGCAGCAGATCATGTCCGTGATGAGGCCGATGTTGGGCGTGGCCAGGGCGGCGGCCTTGGCGTCCTGCCACAGGGCCTGCAGCTCGTCCTGGCGCACGTCGGCCAGCACCAGGTTCTGCTCGTGGGTGACACGCACCTCGCCGAAGCTGTAGCGGTCGGCCAGATCGGCCACCCGGTCCATCTGCACATCGCTGACGTCGCCCGGGGCGGTGCCCGGCTTCTTCAGGGAAAGGGTGACGGCGGCGTAGCCCGGCACCCGGTGGGGCCGCACATTGCGCTCCACCCAGCGGGCGAAGGCGGGCTGCTCGGCCTGGGCCTGGACGAAACCGTCGTCGATGGCCGGCAGCTGCGCGTAGGCAGGAGGATTGAAGAAGGCCGCCACCCGGTCGTATTCGGCCTGGGTGATGGTGGCCGGGCCGCCCTTGAGGTGGGCCCATTCGGCTTCCACCTGCTCGGCGAATTTTTCCACGCCCAGGGCCTGCACCAGGATCTTGATGCGGGCCTTGTAGGCGTTGTCGCGCCGGCCGTAGCGGTTGTAGACCCGCAGGATGGCTTCGTTATAGGTGAGGATGTCCTGCCAGGGCAGGAACTCGCGCACCACCTGGCCGCGGATGGGGGTGCGCCCCAGGCCGCCGCCGACGATGACGCGGAAGCCCACTTCGCCCGCCTCGTTCTTGCGGATGTGCAGGCCGATGTCGTGGAACCAGGTCAGGGCCCGGTCTTCCAGGGCGCCATTCACGGCGATCTTGAACTTGCGCGGCAGGAAGGCAAATTCCGGGTGGAAGGTGCTCCACTGGCGCAGCAGCTCGCACAGGGGCCGGGGGTCCAGGATTTCATCGGCGGCGACGCCGGCGAACTGGTCCGTGGTGACGTTGCGGATGCAGTTGCCGGAAGTCTGGATGGCATGCATTTCCACTTCCGCCAGTTCCGCCAGGGCGTCGGGCACCCGCTCCAGGGGAATCCAGTTGAACTGCAGGTTGTGGCGGGTGGTGAAGTGGCCGTAGCCCTTGTCGTAGTCCCGGGCGATTTTTGCCAGGCGGCGCAGCTGGGCGCTCGACAGCATGCCGTAGGGCACGGCGACGCGGAACATGGGCGCATGGCGCTGGATGTAGAGGCCGTTCTGCAGGCGCAGGGGGCGGAACTCCTCGTCCGAGAGTTCACCGGCCTTCCAGCGGCGCACCTGGTCCCGGAATTGGGCTACCCGTTCCTGGACGAGGGCGTGGTCATAATTGTCGTAACGGTACATCGTAGGGCCTCGGGCGAAAGAGTCTTAGTGGGCAATGAGTTTGGCGCCGATCAGCACCAGCATGGTGGCCAGGATGGGGCGCAGGATTTTATCCGGTACTTTGGCCGAAATGTGGCTGCCGACCCAGATGCCGGGCAGGGAGCCGATCAGCAGGGCCGTCAGCAGCTGCCAGTCCACGCTGCCCATGAGCCAGTGGCCGGTGCCTGCCACCAGGGTCAGGGGCACGGCGTGGGCCACGTCGCTGCCGACGATACGCACGGCGGGCAGCTTGGGGTAGAGGAAGAACAGGGCGGCCACGCCCAGGGCGCCGGCGCCGACGGAGGAAATGGACACCAGCACCCCCAGGGTGGCGCCCACCGCGATGGTGATAGGCGTCTGATGCCGTTGCACGAAGGAAGTTTCGTGGCTCAGGGCGTAGGACTGCAGCTTCTTGCGGAAAATGATGGCACAGGCGGTGAGCAGCAGGGCGATGCCCAGGCAGAGGGAGATCAGGCCAGTGGTTTCCGGCCCCTGCTTGGGCAGGTGGGCCAGGATGTAGAGGGTGACGGCGGTGGCGGGCATGCTGCCGGCAGCCAGCAGGCCGACGATGCGCCATTCCACATGACCCTTGCGCGAATGCACCACGGTGCCGCCGGCCTTGGTGACGGCGGCGTAGAGCAGGTCGGTGCCGACGGCGGTGGCCGGGTGGATGCCGAACAGGAGCACCAGCAGGGGGGTCATGAGGGAACCGCCGCCGACGCCCGTCAAACCGACGATGGCGCCGACTACGAATCCAGAGAGGGTATACAGCCAGTCCATGGTGCGCCTTGTCGTGAAGTGGGGCGCATCGTAACAGCCGTTTATTGGCCTCAAAAGAATATCGTGCTACATTGATATAACCTAAAGTTATTAGCAGGCTATGTCATGAAGCTGCAGCAACTGCGCTATCTGGTCGAGGTTTCCCGCCGCGGACTGAATGTTTCCGAGGCGGCGGAAGCACTCTACACCTCCCAGCCCGGAGTCTCCAAACAGATCAAGATGCTGGAGGACGAACTGGGCATCATCGTTTTCGAGCGCAGCGGCAAGCGCCTCACCGGCATCACCGAACCGGGCAAGGCGGTGCTGGAAATATCCAACCGCATCCTGCGGGAGGCGGAAAACCTCAAGCGGGTGGGCGAGGAATACGCCGGCGGCGATTCCGGCAGCCTGGTCATTGCCACCACCCACACCCAGGCCCGCTACGCCCTGCCGCAAGTGGTGAAGCGCTTCACCGAGCGCTATCCCCGGGTGCGCCTCAACCTGCATCAGGGCAGCCCGACCCAGATCGCCGAGTGGGCGGCCAACGGCGAGGCCGACATCGCCATCGCCACCGAGGCCCTGGACCACGTGCCCAACCTGGTGACCATGCCCTGCTACCAGTGGTCCCACTGCGTCATCGCCCCGGCCGGCCACCCCATCCTGGAGCAGGGGCCCCTGTCCCTCTCGGTGCTGGCCCGCTTTCCCCTCATCACCTACGATCCGGCCTTCACCGGCGGCGGTCGCATCAGCAGCGCCTTCGAGCGCCACGGCCTGACGCCAAACGTGGTCCTCTCCGCCATCGACGCGGACGTGATCAAGACCTACGTCACCCTGGGCCTGGGCCTGGGCATCATCGCCCGCATCGCCTTCGACCCGGAGCGGGACGGCCGGCAGAACGGCCTGGTGGCCCTGGATGCGGGCCATCTGTTCGAATCCAACACCACCCGCCTGGCCCTGCGCCGGGGAACCTATCTGCGCCGCTATGAATATGATTTCATTGAGTTGTTTGCGCCGCACCTGACGCGCAAGGCGGTGGAAAAGTCCATGGAAGGCGCCCTTTCCGGCGGCGCCGGCCGGGGCGAGGACGAGTACCAGCTCTGAGCTGTCGCCGCCGATTCTCCCGGGTTCGCGGTTTTCCTTGATTTTCCTTGGAAAACCGCGTTATACTCGCCGGCTTTCCAACCTTGCCCTACCTGCGAACGCATGGCGGAGGGCTGTTAGCCAAAAGGAGAATACATGCGCCATTACGAAATCGTATTTATCGTCCATCCGGACCAGAGCGAGCAGGTTCCGGCCATGGTCGAACGTTACCGTTCGATCGTGACCACCCGCAGCGGCGTGATCCACCGTCTGGAAGATTGGGGCCGTCGTCAGCTGGCCTACCCGATCCAGAAGGTTCACAAGGCCCACTACGTGCTGATGAACATCGAGTGCGACGGCGAGACCCTGAACGAACTGGAGCACTCCTTCAAGTTCAACGACGCCGTGCTGCGTCACCTCACCGTCAAGACCAAGGCTGCCGTGACCACTCCTTCCCCCATGATGAAGGAAGAGAAGTCCAAGTCCCTGCTCGAAGGCAAGGCTGAAGCCGCTGCCGCCGAAGCGGCCCCGGCTGCCTAATTAATCGTTGGCTGCTGCGAAGCTGACTGAAAACCGCGTTGTCATCACCGGGACGCTGATCGAACACAAACCCTTGCGTTACACCCCCGCCGGCGTGCCGGTGAGCGAAGGGCGCCTGCGCCACGAATCAGAAATGATCGAAGCCGGCCACCCCCGCAAGGTCGAATGTGAAGTCAACGTCGTTGCCCTGGGAACCACAGCCAAATGGCTGCAGGATGCCGGGCCCGGCAAGGCGGTAAGACTCGAAGGGTTTCTCGCCCTGAAGAGCAAGAACAGCCGGCAGCCCATGTTGCACGTAGAACGAATCGAATTTTTGGAAGGAAATGAAAATGGCTCGACCGTTTTTCAAGAAGAAGGACGATGACAAGAAAAAGCGCCGCGGTGGCGGCATGTTCAAGCGCCGCAAGTTCTGCCGCTTCACTGCCGAGAAGATCGTCGAGATCGACTACAAGGACGTGGACCTGCTGAAGGACTTCATCGCTGAAAACGCCAAGATCATGCCGGCCCGCCTGACCGGCACCAAGGCCCACTACCAGCGCCAGCTGGGCGTCGCCGTCAAGCGCGCCCGCTACCTGGCCCTGCTGCCCTACACCGACAACCACGTTTAATCGGGAGAGAGAAACATGCAAATCATTCTTCTGGAAAAGGTTGTTAACCTGGGTAACCTGGGCGACGTGGTCAAGGTCAAGGACGGCTACGCCCGTAACTACCTGATCCCCCAGCGCAAGGCCAAGCGTGCCACCCCCGCCGCCCTGGCTGAGTTCGAAGTCAAGCGCGCCGAGCTGGAAAAGGCCCAGGCCGACAAGCTGGCCGCCGCCGAAGCCCAAGCCGGTCAGCTGAACGGCCTGATGGTCCAGATCAGCCGCAAGGCCGGTATGGACGGCCGTCTGTTCGGTTCCGTGTCCAACTTCGACATCGCCGAAGCCCTGGAAGCCCAGGGTCAGAAGGTCGAGAAGGCTGCCATCCGCATGCCCAACGGCCACCTGAAGGCCATCGGTGACTACCCCATCGATATCGCCCTGCACACCGACGTGATCGCCCAGATCACCGTCTCCGTCCTCGGCGAGCACTAAGCCCAAGCGCCCTGCGGGGCGTCTTGCGCAAAGGCCTTGCAGGTTGATCCTGTAAGGCCTTTTTCTTTTCTGCCGTCGCTGCAACGGGCCCCAATGGGCGGCGGCAGAGTAGAATTGCCCTTCCTCGACATTGACCTCGCCATGAACAAGCCCCGTCGTTTCTCCCGCTCCGACCCTTCCGATTCCCCCATCGATCCGGCCCTGGCCCAGTTGCGGGTGCCGCCCAATTCCCTGGAGGCCGAACAGTCCCTGCTGGGCGGCCTGCTGCTGGACAACCAGGCCTGGGACAAGGTGGGTGACATGGTCGCCGAGGGCGACTTCTACCGGGACGAACACCGGCGCATTTTCCGCCAGATCCAGCGCCTGCTCTCCCTGGGCAAGCCGGCGGACGTGGTGACGGTGTCCGAGGCCCTGGATGCGGCCGGCGAGACCGAACATACCGGCGGCCTGGCCTATCTGGGCGAACTGGCGGCCAATACGCCGTCGGCCTCCAACATCCGCCGCTACGCCGAAATCGTGCGGGAGCGGGCCATCCTGCGCCAGCTGGTGACGGCCGGCGACGAGATCGCCTCCAGCGCCCTCAACCCCCTGGGGCGGGATGCCAAGACCCTGCTCGACGAAGCCGAGACCCGGGTTTTCGAAATCGCGGAAAAGGGCGCCCATTCCCAGCAGGGTTTCGTGCACATCAACCCCCTGCTCAACGAGGTGGTGCAGAAGATCGAGGAACTGCACGACCGGGACAATCCCTCCGACGTCACCGGCGTGCCCACCGGCTTCATCGACCTGGATTCCAAGACCTCCGGTCTGCAGCCCGGCGACCTCATCATCGTCGCCGGCCGCCCCTCCATGGGCAAGACCGCCTTCGCCCTCAACATCGCCGAATACGTGGCGGTGGAGCAGGGCCTGCCGGTGGGCGTGTTCTCCATGGAAATGGGCGGCGCCCAGCTGGCCATGCGGATGGTGGCGTCCCTCGGGCGCCTCGATTCCCACCGCCTGCGTACCGGCCGCCTCAACGACGAGGAGTGGTCCCGCCTCTCCATGGCCCTCGGCAAGATGCACGAGAAGCCCCTCTACATCGACGAGACCGGCGGCCTCAACCCCTTGGACCTGCGGGCCCGGGCCCGGCGCCTGGCGCGCCAGTACGGCGGCAAGCTGGGCCTGATCGTGATCGACTACCTGCAGCTGATGGTCTCCGCCAAGGCCGGCGGCGGCGAGAACCGGGCCACGGAAGTGTCGGAAATCTCCCGGGCCCTGAAGTCCCTGGCCAAGGAACTGTCGGTGCCGGTGATCGCCCTCTCCCAGCTGTCGCGGAAGGTGGAAGAGCGGACCGACAAGCGCCCCATGATGTCCGACTTGCGCGAATCCGGCGCCATCGAACAGGATGCGGACGTGATCATGATGATGTACCGGGACGACTACTACAACAAGGAAAAGAGCCAGTATCCGGGCCAGGCCGAAGTCATCATCGGCAAGCAGCGTAACGGCCCCACCGGCACGGTGCACCTTACCTTCCTCGGCGAATACACCCGCTTCGAGAACTGCGCCTTCCAGGGCAGCCGGGGTCCCGAGTACTGATCCTGGCGGGACTCTCGGCGTGAAGACCCTGCTCGTCGTCTTCCACTCCCAGACCGGCGGCGCCGCCGCCATGGCCGAGGCCGCCGCCCGGGGCGCCGGCGACGAGCCGCTGGTGACGGTGCGCCTGCGCCATGCCGACAGCGTCGGCCCGGCGGACCTGCTGGCGGCCGATGCCTATCTCTTCGTCACGCCGGAATACCTGGGGGCCATGGCCGGCCGACTCAAGGATTTCTTCGACCGCAGCTACTACCCCGTCCTGGATCGTCTCAACGGCCGTCCCTACGCCGTCCTGGTGTGCGCCGGCAGCGACGGCCAGGGGGCGGCCCGGCAGGTGATGCGCATCGCCACCGGCTGGCGCCTCAAGGCGGTGGCCGAGCCCCTCATCGTGTGCACCCGGGCCCAGACGCCGGAGGCCATCCTGGCTCCCAAGATTCTGGCGGCGGACGATCTGGACCGCTGCGCCGAAGTGGGCGCCGCCCTGGCGGCAGGCCTGGCCCTCGGCATCTACTGAAGGCCGCACCGGGACGGCGGGCCGCTCCGCTGCCTTCCCGGGGGGCAATGGGGGCGGCGTTGTTCCGGCTATGTGCCCGTAAATAAAAGAAAGACGCCATTCTCCGCCGCATGTGCCTGGAGAATGGCGTCTTTATTGCCTTCCATGGCTTCCCCTGGTGGGAGGGAAGCGTCTACCGGGACTAGCCCTCGCTGGGACGGGCTTCCAGGCTGATGCTGCCCTGGCGGCCCAGCAGGCGCACGCTGCCGTCCCGCTCCACCTGGGCCAGCAGGGGCCGGTCCACCACCGGCAGGGATTCGCCGGGGCCCTGGGGCAGATGCACCCCGTCGGCACTGCTGTAGGCGGCCCAGTTCATTTCCCAGAAGCCGAAGAGACGCTTGCGCAGGGCGCCGCTGTCCCCGTCCTGGCGCTGGGCCAGGGCCGCATCGGCCGGGTCCACCGGCACCCAGCCGTAGAAGGGGGCGTGGAATTCGGCGCGCCAGTGCTGGGCGGTGGAAACGTCGCCGCTGGCGCCCAGGCTGGGGGACTGGCGGGAAGGGCCGAGGCGCTGGCCGCTGACCCGGCGGGCGGGAATGCCGCAGGCCCGGCACAGGGCGACGAAGATGCCGGCCAGGCCGGCGCCGCCGTCGTTGCGGGCGCAGAGGGCGGCCTGGATGGACTCGGGGGCGCCGCTGCAGCTGATGCCGTGATCCACCACCCAGTCGTAGATGGCCAGGGCCTGGGGCATGGGTTCCCGGATGCGGCCGGTGATGCGTTCGGCCAGCTCGGCCAGCACGTCCTGGGGCCAGGGGCCCAGGCTCTGCAGGTTCTGGTTGAGCACTTCCTCCGTCTCCGGCGTGGCGCCGCGGCGGGTGATGTCGAACAGGCGCTGGCGGGTGCCCAGGCGCAGCTTCAGTTCCAGGGTCGGAGCCCGGGTGCCGGCGGGCCATTCGGCGAAGAAGGTCAGCAGGCCGCTGTCCCCGTCCCGGCGCAGGCCGGCCTTGCCGTAGTTGCCCTGCCAGTCCAGGTCTTCCACCCGCTGCCAGTCGTTTTCCGAAGGTACGGGAATCCAGGCCCGCAGGGGCTGGCCGCTGTCCGGCGCGGCGACCTTGACCACCAGGTCGTAATGGCGCCAGGACTGCTGGCGCGGACGGGGCAGGGGGGCCGGGCGCATGCCGGTGACGTGGCCGGCGGGCGGCTGGTTGGGGGCGGAGGGACGCAGGTTGGCGGTATTGCCCCTGGCGTTGCTTTTGGCCGGAGCCGCCTTGGCGCCGGCCTTGCCGGCCGGCTTCTTGGCCGTCGCCTTGGCGGCGGGCTTGGAACTTGTATTGGTATTGGTTTTCTTGGCAGCGAGGACGCTACCGGGAGCGACGGCAAGGCCGCCGGCAAGCGCGAGAAAGGCACGGCGCTTCATGCTCAGTCCTCCGGAAAAACTAAAGCCGCACCAGGTGCGGCTTTAGGGGGATGAAAACGTGGAAAAATTATAGCACTTCGGCCGCGTGGTCAGCCAAGCGGGAACGCTCGCCCCGTTGCAGGGTGATGTGGCCGGAGTGGGTCCAGCCCTTGAAGCGGTCCACCACGTAGGTGAGACCGGAGGAACCCTCGGTCAGGTAGGGCGTGTCGATCTGGGCGATGTTGCCCAGACAGACCACCTTGGTGCCCGGGCCGGCCCGGGTGATGAGGGTCTTCATCTGCTTCGGCGTCAGGTTCTGGGCCTCGTCGATGATCAGGTACTTGTTGATGAAGGTGCGGCCCCGCATGAAGTTGAGGGACTTGACCTTGATGCGGCTGCGGATCAGGTCCCGGGTGGCGGCCCGGCCCCAGTCGCCGGCCTCGTCGTCGGTCTTGTTGAGCACGTCCAGGTTGTCCTCCAGGGCGCCCATCCAGGGGGCCATCTTCTCCTCTTCGGTGCCGGGCAGAAAGCCGATGTCCTCGCCTACCGGCACCGTCACCCGGGTCATGATGATCTCCGAGTACTGCTTGGTCTCCAGCACCTGGGTCAGGCCCGCGGCCAGGGTCAGCAGGGTCTTGCCGGTGCCGGCCTGGCCCAGCAGGGTGATGAAATCCACCTCCGGGTCCATCAGCAGGTTGAGGGCGAAATTCTGTTCCCGGTTGCGGGCGGTGATGCCCCAGACGTTGTTCTTGGGGTGGGTGAAGTCGATCAGGGTTTCCAGCTCGGCGCTCTTGCCTGAAACGTTGCGCACCAGGGCGTAGAGGGGCTGGGGACCTTCCTGGTAGACGAATTCGTTGACCAGCAGGTGGGAGCAGAGGGGTCCCTTGATGCGGTAGTAGGTGCGGCCTTCCCGCTTGCCCGACTCCATGCCCTGGCCGTGCTTGTCCCAGAAGTCCGCCGGCAGTTCCCGCACGCCGGTGTACAGCAGGTCAGTGTCTTCCAGGACCTTGTCGTTGAAATAGTCCTCGGCGGCCAGGCCCAGGGTGCGGGCCTTGATGCGCATGTTGATGTCTTTCGACACCAGGATCACCGAACGCTTGGGGTAGCGGCGCTGCAAGTGGAAGACGACGGCCAGGATCTGGTTGTCGTACTTGGAGGTGGGCAGGGCCTGGGGCAGTTCGGAACTGATGGCCTCGGTCTGCAGGAACAGGTGGCCGGTGGCCAGCTTGCTGGACGGGGTTTCCAGGGAAATGCCGCCCTCGATCTCGTCGCCGGCGTGGGCCAGGATGTCGTCCAGGGTACGGCTGGCCTGGCGGGCATTGCGGGAGATTTCCGACATGCCCTTCTTGTTGTTGTCCAGCTCCTCCAACACCATCATGGGCAGAAACACATCGTGTTCTTCGAAGCGGAAAAGGCTGGTGGGATCGTGCATCAGCACGTTGGTGTCGAGGACGAAAATCTTGCAGCGGGAAGAGGCGGTGGAGGAAGAGGAAGCTACCGTTTTGCTGCTCGCGGCGGGTTTGCGGGCCATGGGGCGTCCTGTCGGTCGAGGGTCAGAGGGATGTGACGAAATCGAGTACTTCCTGGGCGTGGCCGGGCACCTTCACCCCGCGCCATTCCTTGCGCAGCTTGCCTTTGCCGTCGATGACGAAGGTGCTGCGCTCGATGCCCCTTACCTGTTTCCCATACATGTTTTTCAATTTCATGACACCGAACAGGGAACACAGGGTTTCGTCCGGATCGGAGATCAGGTCGAAGGGCAGGTTCTGCTTGGTACGGAAGTTTTCGTGGGACTTGAGGGAATCCCGGGACACCCCGAGGACCAGGGCGCCGGCGGCGACGAATTGCGGGTGCAGGTCGCGGAACTGCTGGGCTTCGGTGGTACAGCCGGGGGTGCTGTCCTTGGGGTAGAAGTAGAGGACGACGGTCTTGCCGGCGTGGGCGGAGAGGGTGAAGGGGCTGGTGCCGGTGGCCGGCAGGGAGAAGTCGGGAACGCTGCTGTCGGGGGAGAGGGGGGTATCGGCCATATTGGAGCTCCGTGGTTTTTTGTCCATTGTTGGAGCAAACCCGGGAGCGGGTCAAGGCCGCCAGGGGCCGACGGAGCTCAGACCCGGGCCAGCAGTTCCTCGCCGCGGCAGCGTTCGGCCAGCCAGCCCAGGCCCAGTCCGGCCAGACTGGCGTGCAGCTGTTCCGGCCGGGCCGTGGCCTGCAACAGCAGCCGGCCCTGGCCCTGGGCCGAAGCGCCGGCCAGGCGCTGGGCCTGGCGGGCCACCGCCTCGGCCACGTCCACCAGCTGGGCGCGGCCAGCCACCAGGGGCGCCAGCAGGGGGGTGAGGAAGGAATAGTGGGTACAGCCCAGGACCAGCTGATCGGCGCCGGCATCCAGCAGCCGCTGCATCTTGAGGCGGACTTCGGCGACGAATTCGGGGGTCTGCAGGTCCCGGCTCTCGACCCGGGTGGCCCAGCCGGGGCAGGGCTCCACCAGCACGTCCACGCCGTCGGCATGGTCCCGGATGAGGCGGGCCAGGCGTTCGCTGCGGGCGGTGGATTCGGTGGCGAGGACGGCGATGCGGCGGCTGCGGCTGGCCTTGGCCGCCGGCTTGACCCCGGGCTCGACGCCGACCACCGGGATGTGGGGCAGGGCGGCGCGCAGCATCTGCACGGCAGCGGCGGTGGCGGTGTTGCAGGCGACGACGATGAGGCCGCAGTCCTGTTCCGCCAGATGGTGGCCGATGGCCAGCACCCGGCCCTGGATGAAGGCGTCGCTGCGCGGCCCGTAGGGCACGTGGGCGGTATCCGCCAGGTAGGTGAGGTCTGCCGTGGGCAGGCTGCGGGCGATGGCGGCCAGGACCGAGAGGCCGCCGATACCGCTGTCGAAGATGCCGATCATGGCGGGGGATTTTACCGCGCCGCGACCACCACCAGTTCCACTTTATAACCGGGCTTGGCCAGGCGGGCCTGGACGCAGGCCCGGGAAGGGGCACTGCCGGCGGGCAGCCAGGCATCCCAGACCTCGTTCATGGCATCGTAGTCGGCCATGTCGGCCAGATAGATGGTGACCTGCAGCAGGCGGCTCTTGTCGCTGCCGGCCCTGGCCAGCAACTGCTCGATGCTGGCCAGGATTTCCCGGGTCTGGGTGGCGGCATCGGCCTCCAGGGTCTGGGCCACTTCCACCAGGTAGATGGTGTCGTTGTGGATCACCACGTCGGAGTAGCGGGGCGTGGTGCCGAAGCGTTCGATGGGCATGGGATGTTTCCGCAAAAAGGGGAGGGCTATCGGCGCCAGCCGATTTCCCGGGCGCTGGCAGGGCCGACCAGGGTTTCGTCCAGGGAGTCGGGAATGCGGGCCCGGTCGGGGCCGAGGGGGAGGCGGCCGGCCATCAGTTCGGCTTCGCTCTGGGGATAGCGCGGCTCCTGGAACGGCGCGGCATAGCCGTCGGGGTGCAGGGGCAGGCCGGTGGCCATGTCGTACTTGTCGCTGGCGCCCAGGGTATGCAGCAGCTCGTGGGCGGCGACGACGTGGTTCTGCGCCGTCTGGCGCGGGTCGGCGAAGAGATGCACGACGCCCAGCATGCCCTTCTCCAGGCCGCTGGAATGGGGCACCCGGGGGTTCAGGGCCGGATCGTGATAGAGCAGGTAGAGGCGCACCTGGGGCTTGGGGCTGGTGGGCGGCGATTGTTTCCAGGCCCAGTAGCGCAGCTGCAGGCTCCACAGGATGCTGTCGAGCACGCTGCCGCCCTGGGGGCGGGGCGGCGGCAGCTGGCGGATTTCCCCGCCCAGGGTGATGTCCACCGGACGCAGGGTGGTGACGCCGTGGCGCGCCGCTTCGCTGTTCAGGTAATCGCTGATGGGCTGGAAACTGTCCTCACCGAGGCGCTGGAGATAGCGCCGGGTGGCGGCACTGTCGTCGGCCGCCAGGGGATAGACGGCGACGCGCAGAGTGCCTTTCCATGCCGTGGCGTTGGCCTTGGCATGCCAGGCGGAAAAGGCCACCGACGCCAGTACCAGCAGCAGTACGGCGATGCGTAGACGACGCCACATGGCGGTCGGTGGTCTTGAGCGGAGAGCTTAGGCTTTGACCGGGATCTTGCCGATCTTGACCTGCCATTCCTTGGGGCCGGTCTCATGCACGCTGGTGCCGGAGGAATCCACGGCCACGGTGACGGGCATGTTCTGCACCTCGAACTCGTAGATGGCTTCCATGCCCAGGTCGGCAAAGCCCACCACCTTGGCGCTCTTGATGGCCTTGGCCACCAGGTAGGCGGCACCGCCCACGGCCATCAGGTAGGCGGACTTGTTGTCCTTGATGGCCTCGATGGCAACGGGGCCGCGCTCGGACTTGCCGATCATGGAGATGAGGCCGGTCTTCTCGAGCATCATGCGGGTGAACTTGTCCATGCGGGTGGCGGTGGTGGGGCCGGCGGGGCCGACCACTTCGTCGCGCACCGGGTCCACGGGGCCCACGTAGTAGATGACCCGGTTGGTGAAGTCCACCGGCAGCTTCTCGCCCTTGGCCAGCATGTCGGCGATGCGCTTGTGGGCGGCATCGCGGCCGGTCAGCATCTTGCCGTTGAGCAGCAGCTTCTGGCCCGGCTTCCAGGAGGCCACTTCTTCCTTGGTCAGGGTATCCAGATTGACCTGGGTGGCGGCCTTCAGGTCCGGGGTCCAGGTCACGGCAGGCCAGTCTTCCAGCTTGGGCGGCTCGATCTTGGCGGGGCCGGAACCATCCAGGTGGAAGTGGCAGTGGCGGGTGGCGGCGCAGTTGGGCACCAGGGCCACGGGCAGGTTGGCGGCGTGGCAGGGGTAGTCCAGCACCTTGACGTCGAGCACGGTGGTGAGGCCGCCCAGGCCCTGGGCGCCGACGCCCAGGGCGTTTACCTTCTCGTACAGCTCCAGGCGCAGTTCTTCGGCCCGGGTCAGCTTGGCGCCGCTCTTGGCCTTGTCCTGCAGATCATGGATGTCCACCGGGGCCATGATGGATTCCTTGGCCAGCAGCATGGCCTTTTCGGGAGTGCCGCCGATGCCGATGCCGATGATGCCGGGAGGACACCAGCCGGCGCCCATCTCGGGGATCTTCTTGAGGACCCAGTCCACCAGGTCGTCGGAGGGGTTGAGCATGGCGAACTTGGACTTGGCTTCGGAGCCGCCGCCCTTGGCGGCGCAGATCACTTCCACGTGGTCGCCGGGAACGATCTCGAAGTGCACCACGGCCGGGGTGTTGTCCTTGGTGTTCTTGCGGGCGCCGGCCGGGTCGGCCAGCACGGAGGCGCGCAGGGGGTTGTCCGGGTTGGCGTAGGCGCGGCGCACGCCTTCATTGACCATTTCCTGCAGGCTCATGGTGGCGTCGTCCCAGCGGACGTTCATGCCGACCTTGAGGAAGACCATGCCGATACCGGTGTCCTGGCAGATGGGGCGGTGGCCTTCGGCGGCCATGCGGGAGTTGGTCAGGATCTGGGCAATGGCGTCCTTGGCGGCGGGGGATTCCTCACGCTCGTAGGCTTCGCCCAGGGCCTTGATGTAGTCCAGGGGGTGGTAGTAGCTGATGTACTGGAAAGCGTCCGCGATGGACTGGATCAGGTCTTCCTGGCGAATGGAACTCATGCTGGGTTTCCTCAGTGCTTGGATTGGAGGTTGAGGGTCTGATTCATGACTTTGTCCGTAACGGCCATCATGAACGCGGAAACGACGAATACAGCGTGGATGCCCACCTGCCAGCCGAGGACCCGGTCGTCCAGCTGGGCGGCATTGATGAAGCTCTTCAGCAGGTGAATGGAGGAAATGCCGATGAGGGCCGTGGCCAGCTTTACCTTGAGGACGCCGGCATTGACGTGGGACAGCCATTCCGGCTGGTCCGGGTGACCCTCGATGTCCAGCTTGGAGACGAAAGTCTCGTAGCCGCCGATGATGACCATGATGAGCAGGTTGGCGATCATCACCACGTCGATCAGGCCGAGGACGATGAGCATGGTCTTGGCTTCGTCCAGGTGGGCGATGTCGGCCACCAGGTGGGACAGTTCCATCATGAACTGAACCACGTAGATGCCCTGGGCGACGATGAGTCCGAGGTAGAGGGGGGCCTGCAGCCAGCGGCTGGAGAAGATCAGGCGCTCCATATTGTTTTGGAATTTGGAATTCATCTTTGTGCGTTGCAAGGTTGTTGGAACCGTTGGGAGCGCGGATTTTAGCATGCCTAGGTGGCTGATTTTGGTGCTCTTTTATGCTGCGGCGCAGCGAGGAGGTGTAAGGGCACTGTAAGAAAGGGGGGGTTTAATCGCGGCCATTCACGGGGCTTTGCGGGCAGTTGATTTGCTCCAGGTCACGGAAAACCAGCGGGTCGCAAAATCCAGAAACAAAATGCGACTCACGCCCCCGAAAGGGAGGGCGTTTAGCTCTCGACGCAGCAATTTTTGCTATTGCAGACAATGCAGAGGAGATGAGTATGTCCCAGATCGAATCCGTTCTCGTTGAAAACCGTGTTTTCCCCCCTTCCGAAGAAGTGGTGAAGCGGGCGACGATTTCCGGCATGGCCGCTTACGAGGCCCTGTGCAAGGAAGCGGAAACCGACTACACCGGTTACTGGGGCCGTCTGGCCAAGGAACACGTGGTCTGGAAGCAGCCTTTCACCAGCGTGCTGGATGAATCCAACGCTCCCTTCTACAAGTGGTTCGCCGACGGCAAGCTGAACGTTTCCTACAACTGCCTGGACAAGAACGTCGAAGCCGGCCTGGGCGACAAGGTCGCCATCATCTTCGAAGCCGACGGCGGTGCCGTCTCCAAGGTCACCTACAAGGAACTGCTGTCCCGCGTCGCCAAGTTCGCCAATGCGCTGAAGGCCAAGGGCATCAAGAAGGGCGACCGCGTCATCATCTACCTGCCCATGTCCATCGAGGGCATCGTCGCCATGCAGGCCTGCGCCCGTATCGGCGCCATCCACTCCGTGGTCTTCGGCGGCTTCTCCGCCAAGTCCCTGGAAGAGCGCATCCTGGATGCCGGCGCCGTGGCCGTCATCACCGCCGACGAGCAGACCCGTGGCGGCAAGAACATCCCCCTGAAGCCCGCCGTCGATGAAGCCCTGACCCTGGTCGGCGCCAACTCCCCCGTGAAGACCGTGATCGTGGCCAAGCGCACCGGCGGCGCCTGCAACATGGTGGCCGGCCGCGACGTGTGGTGGACCGATGCCGAAGCCGGCCAGTCCGACATCTGCGAACCCGAGTGGGTCGAGGCCGAGCATCCCCTGTTCCTGCTCTACACCTCCGGTTCCACCGGCAAGCCCAAGGGCGTCCAGCACTCTTCCGGCGGCTACCTGCTGCACGCCGCCCTGACCATGAAGTGGACCTTCGACATCAAGCCTGACGATGTCTTCTGGTGCACCGCCGACATCGGTTGGGTCACCGGCCACACCTACATCACCTACGGCCCCCTGGCCTGCGGCGCCACCGAGATCGTCTTCGAAGGCGTGCCCACCTTCCCGGACGCCGGCCGCTTCTGGAAGATGATCCAGGACCACAAGGTCTCCATCTTCTACACCGCGCCCACCGCCATCCGCTCCCTGATCAAGGCCGGCGCCGACCTGCCGAAGAAGTACGACCTGACTTCCCTGCGCCTGCTGGGTTCCGTCGGCGAGCCCATCAACCCCGAAGCCTGGATGTGGTACTACAACGAGATCGGCGGCGGCCGCTGCCCCATCGTTGATACCTTCTGGCAGACCGAAACCGGCGGCCACATGATCACCCCGCTGCCCGGCGTCACCCCCCTGGTGCCCGGTTCCTGCACCCTGCCGTTCCCCGGCATCCAGGCCGCCATCGTCGATGAGACCGGCCACGAGCTGGAGTGGGGCAAGGGCGGCTTCCTGGTGGTGAAAAAGCCCTGGCCCTCCATGATCCGCACCATCTGGGGCGATCCGGAGCGTTTCAAGAAGTCCTACTACCCTGAAGACCTGGGCGGCCGCCTGTACCTGGCCGGCGACGGTGCCGTGCGTAACGCCAAGACCGGCAACTTCACCATCACCGGCCGTATCGACGACGTCCTGAACGTCTCCGGTCACCGCATGGGCACCATGGAAATCGAATCCGCCCTGGTGGCCAACCCCCTGGTGGCCGAGGCTGCCGTGGTGGGCCGTCCCGACGACCTGACCGGCGAAGCCATCTGCGCCTTCGTGGTGCTGAAGGGCTCCCGTCCCTCCGGCGAGGATGCCAAGCGCGTCATCAAGGAGCTGCAGGACTGGGTGGGCAAGGAAATCGGCCCCATCGCCAAGCCCAAGGACATCCGCTTCGGTGAGAACCTGCCCAAGACCCGCTCCGGCAAGATCATGCGTCGTCTGCTGCGTTCCCTGGCCAAGGGCGAGGAAGTCACCCAGGACGTTTCCACCCTGGAGAACCCGGCCATCCTGGAGCAACTGAAACAAGCCGGCGCCTGAGCCTGCAACCAGCCGCCGGGGCGACCCGGCGGTAAAACAACTGAAATACAGAGGGGCGTGGAGGAGACCACCCAGTCGTGAAGCCGGCATGATCCACCGGCCATCGACACTCTGTACCAAGCGGCAGACTATAAAGACCGCTTTCGGGCCGGCGCGATATTGTTCGCGCCGGCCTCTTCATTTGCTACGTTGCGCAGGGAGAGAATAAAAAATGTCCACAAACGCAACCCAGATGCTGGTGTCCGCCACCATGGAGTTCCTGCGGCGCCATTCGCCCTTCGACCGCATGGAGGGGGATGCCCTGCGTTTCCTCGCCGAGCGCCTCAAGCTCGCCTATTACCACAAGGATGCGGCCATCCTGACTCCGGACATGGGGGCGGCCCGCACCTTCTACATCATCCAGCGGGGCAAGGTGGTGGCGCGCCAGGCCGGCGAGGTCAATGTCACCGAATACAACGCCATGACCCTGGGCCCGGGGGAATGCTTCCCCATCGGCGCCGTCACCGCCCAGCGGGCCTCCACCAACGGCTATACCGCCATCGAGGATGTCTTCTGCTACCAGCTGGCGGCCGACGATTTCTTTGAGCTGATGCGCATGAGCTCGGTGTTCAACCTGTTCTGCACCCAGTACATCGCCAGCCTGCTCAACCAGTCCCGGCAGCAGCTGCAGGTCCAGTTCGCCCAGCGGGCGGCGGAGCAGCAGTCCCTCAACACGCCCCTGTCCCTGCTGGCCAAGCGGGAACCCGTCTCGGTGCAGCCGGAAACGCCCCTGCGCCAGGTGCTGGAGGCCATGGGCCAGCAGCGCCTGGGCTCCATGATCGTCACCGATGCGGAAGGCAAGCCGGTGGGCATCTTCACCCAGAGCGACGTGCTGCACCGGGTGGTGCTGGCCGGCGTGGCCCTGGAGGAGCCCATCAGCAAGGTCATGTCGAAGGACCCCCATACCCTGCAGGACACGGTCTATGCCTACGATGCGGCCCTGGCCATGGCCATGCACGGCATCCGCCACGTGCTGGTGGTGGATGGGGAAGGGCGGCTCAAGGGCGTCATTTCCGAGCGGGACCTGTTCACCCTGCAGCGGGTCGGCCTGCGCCAGATCCGCCAGTCGGTGGAGACGGCGCCGGACCTGGAAACCCTGCTGCAGACCAGCCAGGACGTACGCCAGCTGGCCCTCAACATGCTGGCCCAGGGCGTCGGCGCGGAGCAGGTGACCCAGTTCATCTCCGCCCTCAACGACACCATCACCCGCCGGGTGCTGGAACTGAACCTGGACAAGCACGACCTCTACGGCGTGGACTGGGCCTGGCTCTCCTTCGGCTCGGAAGGCCGGGAGGAGCAGACCTTCAGTACCGATCAGGACAACGGCATCATCTACCTGTGCCCGGACTTCATGGACAAGGAGCAGCTGAAGATGCGGCTGCTGGACTTCGCCCGGGACGTGAACGACGACCTGGACAAGTGCGGCTTCCCCCTCTGCTCCGGCAACATCATGGCCGGCAACCCGGACCTGTGCCTGACCCTGGAGGAGTGGGAGGAAAAGTTCACCAACTGGGTGCGCCATCCCCATCCGGCGGCCCTGCTCAACGCCACCATTTTCTTCGATTTCCGCACCCTCTACGGCAACCCCAGCCTGGGGGAGCGGCTGCGCAAGTGGATGCTGAGCCTGACCACCAGCAACCCGGGCTTCCTCAAGATGATGGCCCACAACGCCCTGCACGTGGAGCCGCCCCTGGGCAAGATCCGGGACTTCGTCACCGATCTGGACCCGGAGCATCCGGGCACCATCGACCTGAAGAAGTACGGCGCCCGCCTGTTCGTGGATATCGCCCGCATCTACGCCCTGGCCGCCGGCATCCACAACAGCAACACGGTGCAGCGCCTGCGCCACAGCGCCAAGCGTCTGGGCATCAGCGGCGAGGAAATGGCCGCCATCATCGACTCCTTCAACTTCATCCAGCTGCTGCGCCTGCGGCATCAGCACCTGGAGACGGAGGCGGGCCAGGCCGGTGACAACCGCATCCATCCGGACAAGCTCAATGAGCTGGACCGGCGCATCCTCAAGGAATCCTTCCGCCAGGTACGCAAGCTGCAGAGCCGCATCAAGATGGACTACCAGGTATGAGCTGGCTGGCCCGTTTCTTCCGCAGCAAGAAGCCGGAGGTGGTGCTCTCGCCCGAGCAGCGGGAGCGCCTGGAACGCTGGCAGCAGCTGCCGGACCCGGACCTCAACCACTCCCATTTCCAGACCCGCTACGTGGTGGTGGACGTGGAGTCCTCCGGCCTCAACATGGTCAAGGACCGGCTCATTTCCATCGGTGCCGTGGCCGTGGTCAATGGCCTCATCGACACTCAGGACGCCTTCGAGGTGATCCTCAAGCAGGAGGTGGTGAGCGACACCGCCAACATCCTGCTGCACGGCATCGGCGGTTCGGCCCAGCGGGAGGGCATGGAGCCGGCGGATGCCCTGCTGCTGTTCCTCGAATACATCGGCAAATGCCCCCTGGTGGCCTACCACGCCATGTTCGATCACTCCATGATCGCCCGGGCCATGGAGAAGTACCTGGGCATCGAGTTCGAGCAGCAATGGCTGGACCTGGCCTGGATCATGCCCGAGCTGTTCCAGGACCGCATCGACACCAATGTGGCCCTGGATGCCTGGCTCAACCTCTTCGGCATCGAGAACATCCAGCGCCACAACGCCGTCTCCGACTGCTACGCCACCGCCAAGCTGCTGCAGGTGGCCATGGCCCGGGCGGCGGAGCGGGGCGCCGAATGCCCGGAGCGGATGATGGAAATCGAGCGGGTCCGCCGCTGGCTGCGGCGCAGCAACTGAGGAGGCAGGCGCCATGCCGACCGCCAAGGGGTTCCGTCAGCAGCTGAAGCGCTACTACCTGCTTTATACGGTCGGCTTCCTGGCCTTCGTCGCGGTCCTCGCCTTCCTCGAGCACCTGGGGCTGCCGCCCCGCTGGATCGGCTACGCCTTCCTCCTGTTCACCATCCTCATCTACGCCACCATCGGCGTCATGAGCCGTACCGCCGATGTCTCCGAGTATTACGTGGCGGGGCGGCGGGTACCGGCCCTGTTCAACGGCATGGCCACCGGGGCCGACTGGATGTCCGCCGCCTCCTTCATCGGCATGGCCGGCACCCTCTACCTGACGGGCTACCAGGGCCTGGCCTACATCATGGGCTGGACCGGCGGCTACGTGCTGGTGGCCCTGTTCCTGGCGCCCTACCTGCGCAAGTTCGGGCAATACACCATCCCCGACTTCCTCGCCGTGCGCTACGGCGGCAATGCGCCCCGCCTGGTGGGCGTGGCGGCGGCCATCATCGCCTCCTTCGTCTACGTGGTGGCCCAGATCTATGGCGTCGGGCTGATCACCAGCCGCTTCGTCAGCCTGCAGTTCGAGATCGGCGTCTTCGTCGGCCTCGCCGGCATCCTGGTGTGCTCCTTCCTCGGTGGCATGCGGGCCGTGACCTGGACCCAGGTGGCCCAGTACGTGATCCTCATCATCGCCTACGTGACGCCGGTGGCCCTGCTGTCCTTCCAGATCACCAGCGTGCCGGTGCCCCAGCTGGTGTACGGGGAAGTGCTGCAGGAAGTGGGCAAGCTGGAGGAAAAGCTGTTCGAGACCCCGGCCGAGCAGGAGGTGCGGGGCCTGTACCGGGAGCGGGCCGACGCCTACTACGAAAAGATCATGCGCCTGCCCGTTTCCCTGGCGGAAGAGCGGCAGCGCCTGACCATGCGCATCAACGCCCTCAAGGAAGAGAACGCCCCCATGCGCGAGGTGGTGGCCCTGGAGCGGCTGCGGCGGGACCTGCCGGCCAACGCGGAGGAGGCGCGGGAGCGCTGGGACGCGGCCATGCACGCCGCCGCCGACCGGGGCGCCATGCCCATCCGCCACGCCGAGGCCTTCCCCGGGCGCAGTGAGGCCGAATCCTCGGCCGCCCGGCTCAACTTCCTCACCCTCATGTTCTGCCTCATGGTGGGCACCGCCGCCTTGCCCCACGTCCTGATGCGCTACTACACCACGCCCACGGTGAAGGAGGCGCGGGAGTCGGTGACCTGGTCCCTCTTCTTCATCCTGCTGCTGTACTTCACCGCCCCGGCCTACGCCGTGTTCGCCAAGTACGAGGTCTATTCGACCCTGATCAACACCCCCATCGCCCACCTGCCGTCCTGGGTGGCGGCCTGGGGCAAGGTGGGGCTGGTGGCCATCGAGGACATCAACCACGACGGCCTGCTGCAACTGGCGGAACTGTCCCTCAACCCGGACGTGATCGTCCTGGCGACGCCGGAAATCGCCGGCCTGCCCTACGTCATCTCCGGCCTGGTGGCGGCCGGCGGCCTGGCGGCGGCCCTGTCCACGGCCGACGGCCTGCTGCTGACCATCGCCGGTTCCCTCTCCCACGACGTCTATTACAAGATCATCCAGCCCCGGGCCTCGACCCAGTGGCGCCTGGTCATTTCCAAGTCCCTGCTGCTGGTGACGGCGGTGCTGGCGGCCACGGTGGCGGCCCAGCGGCCCGCCACCATCCTCTACATGGTGGCCTGGGCCTTTTCCATCGCCGCCGCCGCTTTTTTCCCGGCCCTGGTCATCGGCATCTTCTGGAAGCGGGCCAACCGGGCCGGCGCCGTCTCCGGCATGGTGGTGGGCCTGCTCATCACCGTCTATTACATGGTGCGGGTGCAGTTCGATTCCGTGCCCTGGCTCGGCCTGCGCGGCATCGGCATGGAGCCCTGGTTCGGCATCCAGTCCACCTCGGCCGGCGTCTGGGGCGTGCCGGCGGGCTTCCTCACCATCGTCGTCGTCAGTCTGCTGACCAAGCCGCCCTCCCGGGAGGTGCAGGACTTCGTCGAGCAGGTGCACTATCCGCAACTGCGCTAAGGCCCCGGGGCATTCCGGGGCGCCGCCGCCACAGGGTACAGCCATGCAACTTACAGATCGGCATCGGGAATACTGGCGCAAGAACCTGCGCATGACGGCGCTGCTGCTGGCCATCTGGTTCCTGGTCACCTACGTGGTCAGCTACTTCGCCCGGGAACTCAACGAGTTCACCGTGCTGGGCTTTCCCCTGGGCTTCTACATGGGGGCCCAGGGCTCCCTGGTGGTCTACGTGCTGATCATCTGGTTCTACGCCCGCTACATGAACCGGCTGGACCACCAGTACGGCGTCCATGAAGGGGGGCGCGACTAGCGTCCGCCCGGGCGGGGCGTTTCAGGCCTCCAGGTGGGCCACCAGGGAGAGCAGCTGCGGATGCTCCCCATCCCGCATCAGCTGCCGCGCCAGTCGGGGCTCGAAGGCTGCCAGGCGCCGGGCGATGCGTTCGCTCTCCTGGTGCCGGCCGGCATGGTGGTAGGCCATGCCCAGGTGGTAGTAGGCGATGCCGTTCATGGGCTGCAGCTCCACCGCCTTTTCCAGGGCCGTCGCCGCTGCTTCGTGTTCGCCCAGGGTGGCATGGGCCAGCCCCTTGCCGTACCAGGCCCGGTCCAGTTGAGGATTTAGGTGCAGGGCTGCATGGAAGGCGGCGATGGCCTGCCGGGGCCGGCCCAGCCGGTCCCGCACGTAACCCAGGTTGAAGTGGTGCTCACCACGCTCCGGCGCCAGGGAGGCGGCGCTGGCGTACCAGGCCTCGGCGTCCTCAAGGCGTTCCAGACGGGCGGCAAGATACCCCAGGCAGGCCGCCGTGGCAGCCCCGGGGGTATGGCGGAAAGCCTCCTGGTAGGCGGCGTAGGCCGCCCCATCCCGGCCGAGGAAGTGCAGCAGCCAGCCGTGCAGGCGATAGGACCAGGGGCCAAGCAGCATCGTTTTCATCTCCCGTACCCGGTGCAGCGCTGCGGGCGCGCCTGGCATAAAATTCCGTCAGCCCACGGCATGGCGCCGTGGCCCCTTCAGTGTGAGGACCCATGGTATCCGCCGCTCTCCTGCTTGTCAGCGTTCTGCGCGCCCTGATCGAAGTGGCCGGGCTGTGTCTGCTCGGCCAGGGCGTGCTGGCGCTCCTCGCCGGCAGTCGCCGGGAGGGCAATCCCATCTACCAGATGTTCCGCATCGTCACCCGTCCCGCCCTGCTGCTGATGCGCCGTCTGGCACCCCGGGTGATCCTGGACCGGCACCTGCCCCTGCTGACTTTTTTCGTTCTCTTCTGGCTATGGATCATCCTCGCCTATTTGCGCCAGCTCATCGCCCTGGAAGCAAATTGAGCGATCCGGCGAAAATGTTTTGCGTTATTCAAAAGCTTCGCTATAATGCGCGGCTTCCGCGGAGAGGTGGATGAGTGGTTTAAGTCGCACGCCTGGAAAGCGTGTTCAGGGTAATACCCTGACGGGGGTTCGAATCCCCCCCTCTCCGCCACGGATTACTGCAAAAAGGCCCTCGTTGATCGAGGGCCTTTTTCTTTTTCACCTTCCCCTTTTTGTCCCGTCCTCAGAGCGTGCATTCGGCGCGGTTCTGCTGTTCCAGCATGTCGCGCAGGGTCAGGGTGTCGGGGTGGGTGGGGAAGCTGCATTGGGGGCTGCTTTCCCGTTGGCCGCCGAGGAGGGGGCAGGTGCCGAAGAGGTCGGCGACCCAGTCCACGAAGGCGCGGACCTTGGGCGACAGGTGGCGGTTCTGCAGGTAGGCCACCGAGATGGGCATGGGGCTGGGGGTGAGGTGGGGCAGCACTTCCTTGAGGGCGCCGGATTCCAGGTGGGGCAGGGCCATCAGCAGGGGTAGCTGGATCAGGCCGAAGCCCTGCAGGGCGCAGTCCAGGTAGGCTTCGGCGTCATTGACCGAGACCTTGCCGGCCATTTTCACCGGGGTGAAGACCCCGTCCACGATGAAGTCCCAGTCGATGGTGCGGCCGGTGCGGGTGGAGAAGTAATGTACCGCCTGGTGCTGCTGCAGGTCGTCGATGCTGTGGGGCGTGCCGTAGCGTTCCAGGTAGTCGGGGGCGCCGCAGGTGATGGACTGGAAGGTGCCGATGCGCCGCGCCACCAGGCTCGAATCCTGCAATTCGCCGACCCGGATGACGCAATCCACCGCTTCCCGCACCAGGTCCACGGCCCGGTCCCCCATGCCGATCACCAGTTCCACGTCCGGATAGCGGCTGCTGAAGTCGCACAGGTGGGGAATGAGGATGAGGCGGCCGATGGGCGGCGGCACGTCGATGCGCAGGCGCCCCTTGGGGCCCCGGGCGGCGTCGCGGAAGGAGGCCTCGGTCTCCTCCACCTCCGCCAGGATGCGGGCGCAATGCTCGTAGTAGGCGGCTCCGTCCGGGGTCAGGCTGATGCGGCGGGTGGTGCGGTTGAGCAGGCGCACCTGCAGCAGGGCCTCCAGGTTCTGGATGATGGTGGTGACGGTGGCCCGGGGCAGGCCCAGGGTTTCCGCCGCCCGGGTGAAGCTGTTGGCGTCCACCACCCGGGTAAAGACCTGCATGGCTTGAAAGCGGTCCATGGTGCCGGCTCCTCGATTGTTTGCCGATGATGAATAGTATTGTCGAAATATACATGTTTATCCGGTTGTAGATAACACAGAGAATCGCCCCATTGCCAATTCCGGCAGCCTTGGCTGCCCCCGTGCCATGGATGCGATACCCGGCGCTCCGGCGACCCTCGTCGAAGACTTCACCATTCCCGGCCCCCAAGGGGCCATTCCCGCGCGCCTGTACCGCCCCCGGACAGGCGGCCGGCCTCTGCCCGTCGTGCTCTATTTCCACGGCGGCGGCTTTGTCGGCGGCTGCCTGGACGATGCGGACGTGCCGGCCCGCTTCCTCGCCGCCCGGGTGCCGGCCCTGGTGCTGGCGGTCGGTTATGCCCTGGCGCCCGCCCGGCCTTTCCCGGCGGCGCCGGAAGATGCCCATGCCGCGGCCCTGTGGCTGGCGCAGCAGGCCGCGGCTCTGGGCGGCGATGCCTCGCGCCTGGCGGTGGCGGGGGACGATGCGGGGGGCAATCTGGCTGCCTGCCTCACCCTCATGGCCCGGGACCGCAACGCTCCGGCCATTGCCGCCCAGGTACTGGTGGGGCCCATGCTGGACCCGAGCATGACCCGCCTGGGGGATGGCCAGCGCCTCAATTCCGACCTCAGCGCTGCCGACTGCGCCGCCTGCTACCGCCAGTACCTGCCCCAGCCGCGTCAGCGGCTCCATCCCTATGCCTCGCCCCTGGCCTCGGTGCGCCAGGCCGGCCTGCCGCCGGCTCTGGTGCTTACCGCCGAGTGCGACGTGCTGCACCAGGAGGCGGAGCAGTACGCCGCCGCCCTGATCGAGGCCGGCGTGCCTACCCAGGTGGCCCGTTTCCCCGGCGTCACCCATGCCGCCCTGGCCCGCCATCCGCCGGCCCTGGCCGAGATCGCCCACTTCCTCGGCCACCGCCTTGGTGCCGGGATGGCGGTCGCCCCCAACCAATAAAACCATCCCTTTTCGAGAGGAACTGTCATGCCCCAACTCAAGAAGCGTCTCATCATCGCCGCCGCCCTGGCCGGGCTGGCGGGCCTCGGCGGCACTGCCGCCGTCTTCTATGCCCATGCCGGTGGCGCCCCGGCCATGGCGGCCCCGGCCGCCGCCAGCGTCGAGGTGGCGGAGGTGGCCAGCCGCCCCGTCACCGACTGGCAGTCCTATTCGGGCCGCCTGGAGGCGGTGGAAAGGGTGGAACTGCGGCCCCAGGTGTCCGGCGTGCTGACGGCGGTGCACTTCAAGGACGGCAGCCTGGTGAAAAAGGGCGACCTGCTCTTCAGCATCGACCCCCGGCCCTTCGCCGCCGAGGTGGCCCGGGCCCAGGCCCAGCTGGCCGGTGCCGAGGCGCGGGCCGCCTACACCGGCGCCGACCTGGCCCGGGGCGAACGCCTCCTGGCCGAGAACGCCGTCTCCCGCCGCGATTTCGAGGAAAAGCAGAACGCCGCCCGGGAAGCCGCGGCGACCCTCAAGGCGGCCCAGGCGGCCCTCAAGGTGGCCGAGCTGAACCTGGAATACACCCGCATCACCGCCCCCATCAGCGGCCGCATGTCCCGGGCCGAGGTGACGGTGGGCAACCTGGTGGCGCCGGGCAATGTGGCGCCCCTCACCACCCTGGTCTCCGCCGACAGCATCTACGCCGCCTTCGACGTGGACGAGCAGAGCTATCTGAAATACGTCAGCGGCAGCCAGGGCAAGGGCCTGCCCATCCGCATGGGCCTGGCCGACGAGAGCGGCCATGGCCGGGAAGGGCGCCTGAGTTCGGTGGACAACCGCCTCGACAGCACCTCCGGCACCATCCGCCTGCGGGCCGTCTTCGACAATCCGGACGGGCGCCTGGTGCCCGGCCTCTACGCCCGGGTGCGCCTGGGCAGCGAGGCGCCGCGGGAAGCGGTGCTGGTGGACGAGAAGGCCGTCGGCACCGACCAGGACAAGCGCTTCGTGCTGGTGGTGGACGGCAAGAACCGCACCGCCTATCGGGAGGTGCGCCTGGGGGCGGTGCAGGAAGGCCTGCGGGTGGTGGAGAGCGGCCTCAAGGCCGGCGAGCGCATCGTCGTGAATGGCTTGCAGCGGGTCCGTCCGGGGGATGAAGTGGCGCCCCAGATGGTCTCCATGGGCGGTCGCGAGACGGCCGGCGTGGCCCGGGCGGCGAGCCCGGCGGACAAGGGTTGAGGCGGCGCCATGAACATTTCCAAGTTTTTCATCGACCGCCCCATCTTCGCCGGGGTGCTGTCCATCCTCATCCTCCTGGCCGGGGTGCTGTCCGTCTTCCAGCTGCCCATTTCCGAATACCCGGAAGTGGTGCCGCCCTCGGTGGTGGTGCGGGCCCAGTACCCGGGGGCCAACCCCAAGGTGATCGCCGAGACGGTGGCGGCGCCCCTGGAGGAATCCATCAACGGCGTCGAGAACATGCTGTACATGCAGTCCCAGGCCAATAGCGACGGCAACCTGGCGGTGACGGTGTATTTCAAGCTCGGCATCGACCCGGACAAGGCCCAGCAGCTGGTGCAGAACCGGGTCTCCCAGGCCCTGCCGCGGCTGCCGGAGGACGTGCAGCGCCTGGGCGTGACCACGGTGAAGAGTTCGCCAACCCTGACCCTGGTGGTGCACCTGCTCTCCCCGGACGACCGCTACGACGCCACCTACCTGCGCAACTACGCCGTGCTCAACGTCAAGGACCGGCTGGCCCGGCTCAACGGCGTCGGCGAGGTTTCCATCTGGGGCGCCGGCAACTACGCCATGCGGGTCTGGCTCGATCCCCAGAAGGTGGCCCAGCGCGGCCTCACCGCCGGCGACGTGGTGCGCGCCATCCGCGAGCAGAACGTGCAGGTGGCGGCCGGCGTCATCGGCGCCTCGCCCAATGCGGGGAACGTGCCCCTGCAGTTTTCCGTGAACGCCCAGGGCCGCCTGCAGACGGAGGAGGAATTCCGCGACATCGTGCTCAAGAGCAGCGGTGAGGGCGGCGTCACCCGCCTCGGCGACGTGGCCCGGGTTGAGCTGGATGCGGCCGAATACGGCCTGCGCTCCCTGCTCGACAACAAGCCGGCCATCGGCATGGGCATCATGCAGTCCCCCGGCGCCAACGCCCTGGAAGTCTCCTCCCAGGTGCGCGAGGCCATGGCCGAACTGGCCAAGGACTTCCCCGCCTCGGTGGAATACCGCATCGAATACGACCCCACCCAGTTCGTCCGCGCCAGCATCAAGGCCGTGGTGCATACCCTGCTGGAGGCCATCGCCCTGGTGGTGCTGGTGGTTATCGTCTTCCTGCAGACCTGGCGCGCCTCCATCATCCCCTTGCTGGCGGTACCCGTTTCCATCGTCGGCACCTTCTCCCTGATGCTGGGCTTCGGCTATTCCATCAACGCCTTGTCCCTGTTCGGCATGGTGCTGGCCATCGGCATCGTGGTGGACGACGCCATCGTCGTGGTGGAGAACGTGGAGCGCAACATCGAGGCCGGGCTGACGCCGCGGGAGGCCACCTACCGGGCCATGCGCGAGGTCAGCGGTCCCATCATCGCCATCGCCCTGACCCTGGTGGCGGTGTTCGTGCCCCTGGCTTTCATGACCGGCCTCACCGGCCAGTTCTACAAGCAGTTCGCCATGACCATCGCCATCTCCACGGTGATCTCGGCCTTCAACTCCCTGACCCTGTCGCCGGCCCTGGCGGCCATGCTGCTCAAGGGCCACGGCAGCGAACCGGACTGGCTGACGCGGCAGATGAACCGCTACCTGGGGGGCTTCTTCGCCGGCTTCAACCGCTTCTTCCGCCGCGCCTCGGACAACTACGGCCGCGGCGTCACCGGCGTGCTGGCGCGCAAGGCCTCGGCCATGGGCGTCTATGCGGTGCTGCTGGGCCTCACCGTGGGCCTCTCCTATCTGGTGCCCGGAGGCTTCGTGCCGGCCCAGGACAAGCAGTACCTGATCGGCTTCGCCCAGCTGCCCAACGGCGCCTCCCTCGACCGCACCGAGGCGGTGATCCGCCAGATGGGGGAGATCGCCCTGGCCCAGCCCGGGGTGCAGAGCGCCATCGCCTTTCCCGGCCTTTCCATCAACGGCTTCACCAACAGCTCCAGCGCCGGCATCGTCTTCGCCACCCTGAAGCCCTTCGACGAGCGGCGCGGCAAGGAGCTGTCGGCGGAAGCCATCGCCGGCGCCCTCAACCAGAAGTACGCCGCCATCCAGGAAGCCTTCATCGCCGTCTTCCCGCCGCCGCCGGTGATGGGCCTGGGCACCCTGGGCGGCTTCAAGCTGCAGATCGAAGACCGGGGCGCCCTCGGCTACGCCGAGCTGGACCGGGCGGCCAAGGCCTTCATGGCGGCCGCGTCCAAGGCGCCGGAGCTGGGCCCCATGTTCTCCAGCTACCAGATCAACGTGCCCCAGCTGGACGTGGACCTGGACCGCACCAAGGCCAAGCAGCAGGGTGTCTCCGTCACCGAAGTCTTCGACACCATGCAGATCTACCTGGGCTCCCTCTACGTGAACGACTTCAACCGCTTCGGCCGCGTGTATCAGGTGCGGGCCCAGGCCGATGCGCCGTTCCGCTCCCGGCCGGAGGACATCCTGCAGCTGAAGACGCGCAACAACCAGGGCGAGATGGTGCCCCTTTCCTCCCTGGTCAAGGTCAGCACCGGCTTCGGTCCGGAAATGGTGGTGCGCTACAACGGCTACACCGCGGCCGACATCAACGGCGGCCCGGCTCCCGGCTTCTCCTCGGCCCAGGCCGAGGCGGCGGTGGAGCGGGTGGCCGCCGAGACCCTGCCCCGGGGCGTCAAGTTCGAATGGACCGACCTCACCTACCAGAAGATCCTGGCGGGCAACGCCGGCATCTGGGTCTTTCCCATCAGCCTCCTGCTGGTGTTCCTGGTACTGGCGGCCCAGTACGAAAGCCTGACCCTGCCCCTGGCGGTGATCCTGATCGTGCCCATGAGCATCCTGGCGGCCCTCACCGGTGTCTGGCTCACCGGCGGCGACAACAACATCTTCACCCAGATCGGCCTGATGGTGCTGGTGGGGCTGGCCTGCAAGAACGCCATCCTCATCGTCGAGTTCGCCCGGGAGCTGGAACTGCAGGGCAGCACGCCCCTGCGGGCGGCCATCGACGCCAGCCGGCTGCGGCTGCGGCCCATCCTCATGACCTCCATCGCCTTCGTCATGGGCGTGGTGCCCCTGGTGCTGTCCAGCGGCGCCGGTTCCGAGATGCGCCACGCCATGGGCATCGCCGTGTTCTTCGGCATGCTTGGCGTCACCTTCTTCGGCCTCTTCCTGACGCCGGCCTTCTACGTCCTGCTGCGCACCCTGGACAAGCGCCACAAGCTCCATTCCGCGGCCCACCACGAGGCCCCCATCACCGCCGTGCCGTCCCTGGAACAGCCCCGTTGAGACGGCAGGAGAGAACCATGACCCCAAGCACAATCCGAATCCCCAGCTTCAAGCCGGCGTTGCCGCTCCTGCTGCTGGCCCTGGCCGGCTGCGCCGTGACGCCTCCCTATCAGCGCCCGGTGGTGGAAACGCCCGCCGCCTTCAAGGAAGCCTCGGCGGAGGGCCAGTGGAAAACCGCCGAGCCGGCGGAGGCCCAGCCCCGGGGCGAGTGGTGGAATGTCTTCGCCGATCCGGTGCTGGACACCCTGGAAGCCCAGGCTGCCGTCGCCAACCAGGACCTCAAGGCCGGCCTGGCCCGCCTGGCCCAGGCCCGGGCCCTGCAGCAGAACGCCCGCTCGGCCCTCTTTCCCCAGGTCGGGGTCGGCTTCGGCCCCACCCGCCAGCGTCCCTCGCCGGCTTCCCAGGGCCTGCCGGCGGAGGCCGAGACCAGCCCTGCCACTCTGTGGCGGGCCCAGGCCAGCGTTTCCTACGAGGCCGACCTGTTCGGCCGGGTCAGCAGCGGGGTGGCGGCGGCCGGCGCCGATGCGGCCCAGCGCCAGGCCCTGTTCCATTCCCTGCAGCTGGCCATCCAGGCTGACGTGGCCCAGGCCTATTTCTCCCTGCGGGAGCTGGACGCCCTGGCGGCCCTCTACGCCGATACCGTGGCCCTGCGCCAGCAGACCCTGCAACTGTTCCAGCGCCGCTTCGATGCCGGCGACGTGGGCGAGCTGGAACTGGCCCGGGCCCGCACCGAGCTGGCCGGGGCCGAGGCCGAAGCGGTTGGCGTGGAACGCCAGCGGGCCGTGGCCGAACATGCCCTGGCGGTGCTGCTGGGCCAGGCCCCGGCTGCCTTCAGCCTGCCGCCGGCGCCCCTGGGGCGGATAACGGTGCGGGTGCCCGCCGGCCTGCCGTCGGCCCTGCTGGAGCGGCGGCCCGACATCGCCGCCGCCGAGCAGGCCATGGTGGCGGCCAACGCCCGCATCGGCAGCGCCCGGGCCGCTTTCTTCCCACGCCTCAGCCTGACCGGCGCCCTGGGCTACGAATCGTCGGAGCTGGGGGACCTCTTCAAGTGGTCCAGCCGCGCCTTCGTCCTCGGCCCCCTGGTGGGCACCATGCTGTCCCTGCCCATTTTCGACGGCGGCGCCCGCCAGGCCGGGGTGGACCAGGCCACCGCGGTGTTCGACGAGGAGGCGGCCAAGTATCGCCAGAGCGTGCTGCAGGCCTTCAAGGAGGTGGAGGACAACCTGGCCCACCTGCGCCTGCTGGACCGGCAGTCCGCCTCCCAGGACCAGGCGGTGCAGTCCGCCGCCCGGGCCGCCCGGCTGTCCCAGCTGCAATACCGGGAGGGGGCCCTGAGCTACCTCGGTGTTCTCGATGCGGACCGCAGCGTGCTGCAGCAGCGGCGGGCGGCGGTGCAGCTGGACGGGGACCGGGCCCGGGCCACGGTGGCCCTGATCCGGGCCATCGGCGGCAGTTGGGGCGAGGGCGGGAAAGACGGCGTACAGGATGCCGGGAAAGGGGGCGAGGCCGCGCTGGCCCCGGCACTCCCGGCGCCGGCGGAGGCGCCCCTGGCCCGTGTGGAAGGGATGGCGCCGGCGCGTTGAGGCATGGCCGGGAGGCCCGCCGGTGGCGGGTCTCCGGATGCCAATGTCTGGGAGTCAGATGGGGTGCGGCTCCTGGCAGAGGGGCCGTGGTAATACCCGCTCAGTCCCGCGTGGCGGGCAGGGCGGCGGCGTAGGCCCGTTTGGCCGCCGCCGTCAGGCGCTTGATGCGGTATTCGGCCTTGGAGGCCGTGGAGCGGTCCGGGTGGGCTTCCCAGCCCAGCAGCCGGGCCGGCGGATGGGCCCGGGTGTAGCGGGCGCCCTTGCCCCCGGCGTGGGCGGCGTAACGGGCCGCCACGTCGGTGGTGATGCCGGTGTAGATGCTGCCGTCGGCGCATTCGATGAGATAGAGGAACCAGGGCCGGCCGGCAGCCGGTGCCTCTGCGGGTTCTTCCGGCAACGCATCAGGCAAGGAATCAGGCAAAGAATCAGTCAACGTATCCGGCAACGCTGCCGGCAATGCCGTCGGCGGCCGTTTCGCCCTTTCCTTGCCCGCTGCCTGCGCCGCCTTTTTACGCGGCTTTTTCACTGCTGCTGCCGCCGCTGCCTTGACCATTTCCACCACGATTTTTCGAGCGGCGTTCACGGCTGAAGCGTCGCCCGGGCCGCGGCGGCGGCGATGGCGTCGGCGATGACGGGGGCCAGGGCGGCGGGGAAGTCGTGGCCCATGCCCGGCACCAGGCGCAGTTCGGCGCCGGGAATGTGGGCCGCCACGTCTTCGCCGCAGGCCGGCGGAATGAGGGGGTCGGCGGCGCCGTGCAGCACCACCGTGGGCGCCCGGATGCCGGCCAGCAGGGGGCGCCGGTCGCCGTGGGCGAGGATGGCGGCCATCTGCCGGGCCACGCCCCTGGGGTCGAAGCTGCGCTCGTATTCGGCGGCGAACATGGCCTGCAGCTGTTGCGGGTCTTCCGGGTAGGCCGGGCTGGCGATGGCCTGGTAGCGCTGCAGGGCGTCGGCGACGATGGTGTCCCGCTGCCGTTCCCGGGGCAGGGGGGCGAACAGGGCAGCGGCTGCGGCGGGCGTGGGCGGCGGCAGGGAAGGGTGGCCGCTGCTGGACATGATGCTGGTGAGGGACAGCACCCGCTGCGGATAACGGGCGGCGACGATCTGGGCGATGGCGCCGCCCATGGAGGCGCCGGCGATGTGGGCCCGGGGAATGGCCAGGGCGTCGAGCAGGCCGACGCAGTCGGCTGCCATGTCATCCAGCGTATACGCGGGTTCCAGGGGCATGCCCCGGAGCGCCGCGCCCAGATTGGGCACCGGGGTATGGTCCAGGTGGGTGGACAGCCCCGCATCCCGGTTGTCGAAGCGGATCAGGCGGAAGCCCCGTTGCAGCAGGGCCTCGCACAGGGCCCGGGGCCAGCGGGTGAGGGGCACGCCCAGGCCCATGATGAGCAGCAGGGGCGGCGCCTCGGCCGGGCCTTCGAGCAGCACTTCCAGTTCGATTCCATTGACGGCGAGACGGGGCATGGCGGGCAGGGGCTGGGGATCGGGACGGGGCATACCTTAGCAGATATGCCCCGCCGCAGTCCGCTCCAGGTGCGGCTTCTGGCGTGCTTGCCGGCGAGCACGCCGCGCCGGGTCAGGCGGCGGCCGGCGTCAGCCAATCGGCGTGGGCCTCGTCTTCGCCCCGGACACAGGCGAAGTAGCGCTGCTGCAGCAGGCGCGTTACCGGGCCGGGCTGGCCTGTGCCGATGCTGCGGCGGTCCACCTCCACCACCGGTGTCACCTCGGCGGCAGTGCCGGTGAGGAAGACCTCGTCGGCGCAATAGACCTCGTCCCGGGTGATGCGCTTGGCCCGCAGGGTGAGGCCCGCCTCCCGGGCCAGGACGTGGATGCTGCGGCGGGTGATGCCGTCCAGGGCCGAGGTGGTTTCCGGCTCCAGCAGTTCCCCGTCCCGCACCAGGAACAGGTTTTCCCCCGAGCCTTCGGCCACGTAGCCTTCCGTGTCCAGCAGCAGTGCCTCGTCGTAGCCGTCGCGGCGGGCTTCCCGCACCGCCAGGATGGAGTTGCTGTAGGTGGAGATGGCCTTGGCCCGGCACATCTGCACATTGGGATGGTGCCGGGCGTAGGAGGAGATGCGCACCCGGATGCCCTGTTCCAGGGCGTCGCCGCCCAGGTAGGCCCCCCAGGGCCAGGCCGCCACCATGACGTGGGTTTGGGCCCCGGCCGGGTCCACCCCCACCTTCTCCGGCCCGAGGAAGACCAGGGGGCGGATGTAGGCGCTGTCGAGGCCGTTGCGGCTGACCGCCTCGCGGCAGACCCGGGCCAGTTCGGCCCGGGGCCAGGGCAGGTCGATGGCCAGGATGTGGGCCGAATCGGCGAGGCGGCGCAGGTGTTCTTCCAGGCGGAAAATGGCCGGCCCCCGGGGCGTGGCATAGGCCCGGATGCCTTCGAAGCAGCCGTAACCGTAGTGCAGGGTGTGGCTGAGGACGTGCACTTTGGCGTCGCGCCAGGGCAGCCAGTGGCCGTCGAGCCAGATGAAACCGTCGCGGTTTTCCATGGACATGGGAGTTCCTCCAATACGTCGTGTGGGCAGAGCGTGGGCAAAAACAGCCCCTGCCGGCGGCAGGGGCGGCAAAGCCCGCCCGGGGGTGGGGGCGGCGCGGGTGTCCGGACGTGGATGGAACGGCGGGGCGCTGGCCCGCCGCTGCCCGGTGGGGCGGCGGTGGCACAGCGGATGCAGCGGTAGGGCAAGGATGGGGGAGGGCCGGACCCGGCTCAAACGAAACGAGGCGGGTTGGGATGAATATATTTCACCTGGATTGAGTGCCGGGGGCGGCGACTTCCGTGGGCCGGGTGCGGGCGGCATGGCGCGGCACCACGGCCGACCGTGGCGCCGGCGCTGGCCTGGCAGCAGCGCTGGTCATGGCAATGGTGGGCGCGAAAGGAGAGGCGGAGAGGGCGGCGCCCGTGGCTACGCCCTGGGCCTCAGGCGGCGCCGACCCGCTCCAGGAAGCCTTGGGGCACCCGGGTCACCTTGCGCGGGCCGTAGTCGAAGAAGACGATGCCGGTCTTGCCCCGGGCCACTTCCCGGCCGCTTTCCTTGTCGCTCATGCGCCACAGCAGGTCGCAGCCGTACTTGTTGAAATCCGCCGGCGCCATTTCCACCACCATGGTCTCGCCGTGGAAGGCTTCGGCCTTGTACTGCAGGGCCGCGTCCACCACCACGATGCCCACGCCTTCCACGTCCAGCTCGGTGTAGCCGAGGGACTTGAAGAAGCGCACCCGGGCCTCCGACACCAGGGTCAGCAGCAGGGCGTTGTCCAGGTGGCCGCCGTAATTGATGTGGCCGATGTAGAGGGGAATCTCGGTGGCGAAGGCAAAGCGTTCGGGCAGTTCGATCTGGATGCGGGCCATGGTCGGGGTCGGGAGTGAGTGGCTGACTGCCGGATGCTAACCCAAGGCGGCGGCGGGACAAATCGCCGTAGCGTCGGTGAGTCGCCAGACTCACGCCAATTATTTGCTACCATCCGTACGTGATCTTCTGCATGGCGTACGCATGTCAGCCAAACGGCCCAAGCTCTATTTCGCCTTCTTCATCCTGGCCGTTCTTGGAACGGTGGTGCCGGCTGCCTTCCTGCTTGGTTCGGCCTATTACAGCGAACACCGCCAGGCGGCCCAGGATGCGCGCAACATCGCCGGCGTGCTGGAGGCCCGTCTTGAAGCCACCCTGCGCCGCATCGAGTCCAACCTGGGGGAACTGGTGGCCGACCTGCCGCGTCAGGCCCTGCATCCCGGCGCCTTTCCCCGTTACGGCAAGCTCATGCAGCGGCAGCTGGCCCTGCGGGCCAGTCATTTCCCGGAAATCGTCGGCCTGCGCATCCTCGATGCGCAAGCCAATGTGCTCTACGCTTCGGATGTGGTCCGGCCCAAGGTGAATCTGCAAGATCGCAGCTATTTCCAGGCCTTGCGCCAGAATCCCGGGACTCATCTGTACTTTTCCGAAGTGATGGAAGGCCGCATTTCCGGCCGTACCCAGGTGGTGGTGGCCATGCCCATTCGTCTGGATGACGGGGCCTTTGCCGGGGTGGCGGTGGCGGCCCTGGACATACGCTACTTCCAGCAACTCTTCGACGCCATCGACCTGGGGCCCCGGGGGGTGATCACCTTCCGCCGCTCCGACGACGGCCGCCTGGTGCTGCGCCGGCCCGAGCGGCCGGGCACGGTGAACCAGACCCTGAGCAACAATCCCATGCACTTGCGGGTGGAGGCCGGCGAGCGGGAGGGCGTCATCAGCTACCGGGCCGCCCTCGACCAGATGGAGCGGGTATACGCCTTCAAGCGCATCGGCGACTTTCCCTTCTACGTGGCGGTGGGCATCGCCGCCAAGGATTTCCTGGCGCCCTGGTATCTGACCCTGGGCATTACCAGTGGCGTCGAGCTGATTTTCCTCGCCGGCCTGGGGATGCTGCTGTGGCGCCTGGACCGGGCGGAGCGGCGCCGGGCCGCGGCCAGCCAGGCCCTGGCCAGCAGCGAGCGGCGTTTCCAGCAACTGCTCGATTCCGCCGGCGAGGGCATCTGCGGCCTGGACCGGCAAGGCCGGCTGACCTTCGCCAACCCGGCAGCCCGGCGCCTGCTGGGCTACGGGGAGGAACTGCCCCGGGGCGATTTCCTGCAACAGGTGTACGCCGACGATGCGGGTGCCGCCCTGCGCACTTGCCTGGAGGAGGATCGCTCGGTGCACAGCGACGACGCGCTGTTCGCCCGGGCCGACGGCAGCCGTTTCCCGGTGCAGTACGACCTCTATCCCCTGGCTCAGGAGGCGGGCGTGGCCCAGGGCGCGGTGCTGCTCTTTGCCGACATCGCCGAGCGCAAGCGCCACGCCGACCAGATCGAATACCTGGCCCACCACGACGCCCTCACCGGCCTGCCCAACCGGCTCCTGGCCGAGGACCGCTTCAACCAGGCCCTTGCCGCCGCCAGCCGCCGCGGCGAACAGGTGGCCCTGCTCTTCCTCGACCTGGACGGCTTCAAGACCATCAACGACTCCCTCGGCCACGAGGTGGGGGACAAGGTGCTGCGGGCCGTGGCCGACCGCCTGCGCAGCCACCTGCGGGAGAGCGACACGGTGAGCCGCTTCGGCGGCGACGAGTTCCTGGTGATCATGCCCGGGCTGCAGCAGGTGGAAGTGATCTACCCGGTGATCGGCAAGCTGCTGGCCTGTCTGGAACAACCCCTGGCCCTGGAGCACTACCAGCTGTCCACTTCCGTTTCCATCGGCGTCGCCGTCTTCCCCCACGACGGACGGGACTTCACCACCCTGATGCAGAAGGCCGACACGGCCATGTACCACGCCAAGGACGCGGGCCGGAACACCTACCGCCTCTTCGACGAGGCCATGAACCTGCACGCCCAGGAGACCCTGCGCCTGCGCAACAACTTCCAGCGCGGCCTGGACGGCGACGAATTCGTGCTGCACCTGCAACCCCAGGTGGACCTGGCCAGCGGCCAGGTGGTGGGAGCCGAGGCCCTGGTGCGCTGGCAGGACGGCAGCCGGCTGATTGCCCCGGCCCATTTCATCCCGGTGGCCGAGAGCAGCGGCTTCATCGTGCCCCTGGGCCAGTGGGTGCTGCGGGAATCCTGTCGCCTGGCGGCCCGCTGGCAGCGGGAGCTGGGACGGGAGGTGACCATCGCCGTGAACATCTCCGCCATCCAGTTCAAGCGCGGCGACCTGGAGCGCACCGTGGCCGAGGCCCTGGCCGAGAGCGGCCTGCCGCCCCATCTGCTGGAGCTGGAGCTGACCGAGAGCACCCTGCTCAACCAGACCGAATCCGTCCTGTCCACCCTGCGCACCCTGCGGGACCAGGGGGTGCGCCTGTCCATCGACGATTTCGGCACCGGCTATTCCAGCCTGGCCTACCTGAAGCGCCTGGCGGTGAACAAGCTGAAGATCGACCAGTCCTTCGTGCGCAACCTGGACGGCGATGCGGAGGATGCGGCCATCGTTCGCGCCATCATCGAAATGGCCCACCGCCTCAACCTGCGCACCGTGGCCGAAGGGGTGGAAACGGTGGAGGTGCTGCAGAGCCTCCGCCGCTTCGCCTGCGACGAGGCCCAGGGCTACTACTTCGCCCGGCCCCTGCCGGTGGATGAGTTCGAGCGCTTCCTGGCCAGCTGGCCGGGGCTGCTGCCGGGGCGCATGGCCTACTGAGACGGGCGGGAGTTCGCCGTCGGCGAGTCGGCCTTGCTGTTGGGGCACGGCGGACGGCCGCCCGCTGCCCTCCGGCGAGATGCCCTAGGTGGCCTTGGCGGAGCGCACCAGCCAGCGGATGAAGTCCATGGCGCCCCGCTTCTCCTGCACTGCTGGCGGGGCTACGACGTAGAAACTGCGGTCCGGACAGTCCTGGGGGAAGGGGCGGCTGAGGCGGCCCTCGGCCAGGTAGGGGGCCGCCAGGGTCTCCGCCATGAGGGCCACGCCGTGGCCCGCCACTGCCGCTTCCAGCATCAGCAGGGCATCCTCGTAGAGTGGGCCCTCCTTGGGCTCGGCATGCTTGACCCCGGCGGCGGCAAACCAGCGCTGCCAGGAGAGCAGGGGATGGCGCAGCAGGCGGACGTGGTCCAGGTCCAGGTCCGCCGGCGTGTGCAGTTGGGCTGCCAGGGTCGGGCTGCAGACGGGGAAGACCCGCTCCTCGAACAGCTTCCAGGCCAGCAGCCCGGGCCATTCCTCCTCGCCGTAGCGCAGGCCGATGTCGGCCTCGCCGGCCAGCAGGGGAGCCAGGCTGGTGGCGGTGCCCAGGCTGAATTCCGTTTCCGGGTGCTGCTGCTGCCAGGCCGCCACCCGGCTCACCAGCCACTTGCTGCCCAGGGCCGGGGCGGCGGAAATGCGCAGGCGGGTTTTCTCCGGCGCCCGCAGTTCGGCGCTGGCCTCGTCCAGGCGCAGCAGGGTGTCCCGCACCACGGCCAGGTAGCGGCGGCCGGCGGCGGTGAGGGCGATGGCCCGGTGCCGCCGCTCGAACAGACTCTGGCCCAGGTGTTCTTCCAGCAGGCGGATGCGGTGGCTTACCGCCGAGGGCGTCAGGTGCAGGGCTTCGGCGGCGGCGAGGAAACTGCCCAGGCGGGCGGCAGCCTCGAAGGCGGGCAGGGTGTGCAGGGGCGGCAGGTCGTGCATGGCGGCGGCGGGTCGGAATCCAGCCTGCATTGTGACCCGGCAGCCGGCGGTGAAGCCAGCTTGCCGGGATACATTGAGCAATTACGGTCAGGATTTGTTGCGCCCCTTCGCCCATAGTGCGTGCTGCGAACAGGAGGAAATGATGAACGACGACCGAATCAGCCGCTACGCGGCGCGCTTTGACAAGGTGCTGGCCTATATCGAGGCCCACCTGGACGAGCCGTTGACGGCGGAGCGCCTGAGCCGGGTCGCCCATTTCTCCCGTTTCCACTTCGATCGGCAATTCGCCGATTTTCTCGGCACCAGTGCGACCCGCTATCTCCTGCTGCTGCGGCTGCGACGGGCTTCCTTCAAGCTCGCCTTCCAGCCCCGGATCCGGATCATCGACATCGCCCTGGAGGCCGGCTTTGAAAACCCGGAATCCTTTTCCCGCGCCTTCCGCCACATCTTCGGCCAGTCGCCCAGCCAGTTCCGGCGGCAGCCCGACTGGCAAGGCTGGAGCGAGCGCTACCGGTTCCGGTTACCCGAAAGGAATGTCACCGTGCAGGTTGAAATTGTAGAAATTGAAAGCACCCTGATTGCCGCCCTGGAACACCTGGGCCCCGCCGAGAAGGTCAACGACTCGGTTGCCCGCTTCATCGACTGGCGCAAGTCCACCGGCCTCTCGCCCAAGGACAGCAGCCGCACCTTCGGCATCGCCTACGACAACCCGGACACCACCGAGCCGTCCCGCTTCCGCTTCGACATCGCCGGCGAAGTCTCGGCCCAGGTGCCGCCCAATGCCCAGGGCGTCGTCACCAAGGAAATCCCCGGCGGCCGCTGCGCCCGCGTGCGCCACCTGGGCTCCCACATGCGCATCGGCGAGAGCATCTATCCCCTCTACCGAAACTGGCTGCCGGGCAGCGGCGAGGAACTGCGGGACTTCCCCCTGTTCTTCCACTACCTCAACCTGCTGCCGGATACGCCGGAGAATGAACTGGTGACGGATATCTATCTGCCGCTGAAGTAAGTCGTCCGGTCTGACAGGAACGGGCAGTCAGTTGCCGGAAGGCGACTGACTGCCCGTTTCCGTACTGGCATTTCCGTCGCTGTTAACGAGTTCAATCAGCCACTCGGCAAAGGCATCCACCTCCGGGCGCTTGGACGAGGGGCTGCGCAGCAGGTAGTAGGCGCGTCGGCCCGGGGTGGGTTGGGGCGGGGCCAGGGGGATCAGGCGGCCGGCTTCCAGGTGGTCGCGGATCAGGGGCAGGCGGCCCAGGGCTGCGCCCTGGCCGGCCAGGGCGGCGTAGATGCACTGGTCGTAGTGGTTGAACTGCAGCAGGGCCTTGGCGGCGGGCGGGGTCGGGGCCAGTTGGCTGAGCCAGCCTTCCCAGCGCAGCCAGGGATAGTCCCGGCCGTCCTCGAAGGAGAGCAGGGTGAGATGGGGCAGGTTGGCGGCGGAAAGCCGGGGGCCGTCCGGCAGGCTCGCAGCCAGGGGCGGTGCCACGACGGGGGCCAGGGTTTCGTCGAAGAGTTTGAGACTGCCGGCGGGGGCTGCTTCCGGGGTGCCGTAGCGCAGGGCCACGTCCACTTCCTCCGCTTCCAGATCCACCGCCCGGTTGTCGGCGGAGACCCGGATGCCGATATCAGGATGGCGGGCCTGGAAGCCTGAAAGCCGGGGCACCAGCCACAGGGCGGCGACGCCGATGGAGGCGGAGATGGTGACTCGGGGAAGGCTCCGGGATGCGGTGATGTCTTCCACCGTGCTGCCCAGGCGGGCCAGCACTTCGCTGGCGGTGCGGAACAGGCGTTCGCCCTCCGGCGTCAGGTGCAGGGCCCGGGTGCTGCGCTGGAACAGGGCCACGCCCAGTTGTTCCTCCAGGGTCTGGACCTGGCGGCTGATGGCCGACTGGCTCAGGTGCAGCTCTTCCCCCGCCTTGGTGAAGGAGAGGTGGCGGGCGGCGGCGACGAAGCCCTTGAGGGGGTCCAGGGGCGGCAGGCGGTGCAGGGGCAGGCTCATGGCGGGGTTGAGTATTTATGCGTTTATTGCATCAATTGAATGCGGATTTCCCGTTTGTATGTTGTGCATAGCCTTTCCATACTTCATTCATGGCGTGGCTGTACTGATATGGCCATATCAAAAGCGCATGAATGGAGGATAGGAAAATGGAAGCGATCCGGCAAGGCCAGGCAGCGGGCCAGACAACGCAGTGGCTGCATCTGGAACTGGAACGGCGGGAAATGCTGGTGCTGGCCGATGCCCGGGGCCAGACCCTGGAGTGCCGCACGGGCGAGTTGTGGCTGACGGAGGATGGCGGGGGCGACCGGATTCTCCGGCCCGGCGAAGCCCATGTGGTGGCCGGCAACGGCTGTCTGGTGGTTTCGGCCTGCCAGGATGCCCGCTTTGTCCTCGGCGGTGGGGGGCACGATCCGGCCACGGTTTCCCTGCAGCCGGTGCGGGGCTTTCTCGCCAGCCTGCTGCCCCACGAGCTGTCCGGCCTGGGCGGTCGCGGCCCGGCCTGAGGTCGGGAATCAATAGGCCCCGCCGCCGGTCCCATTCTGCAACCAGACCTTGCCGCCGAGTCTTCCCATGGATCGCTTTACCCCACCGGCCCCAACCATCATTCCCTTGAGCCTCACCGCTGCCGACGGCTATCTCCTGGCCGCCCACCATTGGCAGCCTGAGGGCGTGCCCCGGGCGGTGGTGGTGATCAACCCGGCCACCGCAGTGAAGGCCGCCTACTACCACCGCTACGCCCGCTTCCTGGCGGAAAACGGCTTTGCCGTGCTGACCTACGATTACCGGGGTATCGGCGCTTCGCGCCAGGGCAGCCTGCGCCGCTGGCGCCACGTCTCCAAGCTGGATTGGGGCCGCTACGACTGCGAAGCGGCCCTGGCCTGGGCGCGGCAGACCTATCCCGATTTGCCCCTGCATCTGGTGGCCCACAGCATCGGCGGCCTGCTGCTGGGTCTGGCCCCCTCCGGGGCGGCGGTGCAGCGGGCCTTCACCGTGGGCAGCCAGTTCGCCTACTGGCCCGACTACGGCCCGGGCAAGCCCCTCATGTGGCTGCGCTGGCATGTGCTGATGCCGCTGCTGACCGCCGTGCTCGGCTACTTCCCGGCCCGGCGCCTGGGCTGGCATGAGGACCTGCCCGCCGCAGCCGCCTACGAATGGGCCTTCCGTCCGGCCTCCCTGGAGAAGTCCTATCGGCGCCATGTGCGGGACGGGGCCGATCCCCTGGCCCATTTCGACGGCTTCCGCGGGGAGATGCTGGCGGTGAGCATTACGGACGACTCTTTCGGCACCCCGGCGGCCATCCGCCGCCTGCTGGGCTACTACCGGGGTGCCCGGCGCCATCATGTGCACCTGTCGCCGGCCGCGGCCGGAGTGGAAGCCATCGGCCACTTCGCCTGGTTCCACGAACGTTTCCGCCCCACCCTGTGGCAGGACTCCCTGGCCTGGTTGCGGGACGGCAGCCTGACCCGCGCGCCCCGGGAAACCCTGGCGCCCGAAACTGGTGCCGGGGCTTAGGGAATCAGCCGATCTTGGGGCGTTCCTTGGCCGAGTAGTTGCTGAAGTGTCCCTCCTTGGCCGCCTGGGCACGGCCGGCGGCCACCAGGCCGGCTGTCTTGCCCTGGGGGGCGGGCAGGGAGACCAGCTTTTCCAGCTGCCCGCTGCCACATTTCGGGCAGGCCGGCACGGTACTGGCCCGCACCAGCAGTTCAAAGGTGTGCTGGCAGGCCTGGCACTGGTAGTCGTAGAGGGGCATGGGGCACTCCTGTCGCAATGACGACAATCGAAGGGGAATGCCCGAGAAACGCAAGAAGGGTGCCGGGGAAAAGCATTGGCCACAGAGGGCACAGAGATCACAGAGGGAGGACGTCCCCCCAGTCAATGGCCTTCGGTCAGCGATACAAGCAACTTCTTCCCGGGGGGACGTTGCCCCCGGGGTTCACAACTCTGTGCCCTCTGTGTCCTCTGTGGCTATGCAGCCTTTCAGGTCGTCGCCTTGGCCAACGCCTGGTCGATGTCCCAGAGGATGTCGTCCAGGGTCTCCAGGCCCACGGAGAGGCGGATCAGGTCCGGCGGCACGCCGGCGGCGGTCTGCTGTTCCGGGGTCATCTGGCGGTGGGTGGTGGAGGCCGGGTGGATCACCAGGGTCTTGGCGTCGCCGATATTGGCCAGGTGGGAAAGGAATTCCACGCTGTCGATGAACTTCTGCCCGGCGGCCGCCCCGCCCTTGATACCGAAAGTGAGCACGGCACCGGCCCCCTTGGGCAGGTATTTTTGCGCCAGATCGTGGTACTTGCTGGAGGGCAGGCCCGGGTAATTGACCCATTCCACCTGGGGGTGGGCTTCCAGGTGCCGGGCGATGGCCAGGGCGTTGCTGCAATGGCGATCCATGCGCAGGGAGAGGGTTTCCACCCCTTGCAGCAGCAGGAAGGCATTGAAGGGGGAGAGGGCCGGGCCGAAGGTGCGCAGGCCTTCCATGCGGCACTTGGCGGTGAAACCGAAGTTGCCGAAGGTCTCGTAGAACTTGACGCCGTGGTAGCCCGGGCTGGGCTCGGTCATGGTGGCGAACTTGCCGTTGTCCCAGGGGAACTTGCCCGATTCGACGATGATGCCGCCCAGGGTGGTGCCGTGGCCGCCGATGAACTTGGTGGCCGAGTGCACCACGATGGCGGCGCCCCATTCGAAGGGCCGGCACAGGTAGGGGCTGGCGAAGGTGTTGTCCACGAAGAGGGGCAGGCCGGCGGCGTTGGCGATTTTCGCCACGGCCTCGATGTCCAGCACGTTGAGGCCCGGGTTGCCCATGGTCTCGGCGTAGATCACCTTGGTCTTGGGGGTGATGGCCTTGGCGAAATTCTCCGGATCGTCGCTGTCCACGAAAATGGTATTGATGCCCAGCTTGCGGAAATTCACGTCCAGTTGGGTGTGGGTGCCGCCGTAGAGGGTGCGGGCGGCGACGATCTCGTCCCCGGCCTCGCACAGGTTGAGCAGGGCCACCATCTGGGCGGCCATGCCGGAGGCCACGGCCACGGCGGCCTTGCCTCCTTCCAGGGCAGCGATGCGTTCTTCCAGCACGGCCACGGTGGGGTTGGAGAGGCGGGAATAGACGTTGCCGAAGGTCTGCAGGTTGAAGAGGCTGGCGGCGTGCTCCGGCGAATCGAAGACGTAGGCGGCGGTCTGGTAGATGGGCGTGGCCCGGCTGCCGGTGGCGGCGTCGGGCACCTGCCCGGCGTGGAGGGAAAGGGTGTCGAACCCGAACTGGTGGTCGGCCATGGTGTGTTCTCGGGAAATCGGACGGATCAGGTGGGTCTACGGGAGGAGACGATGCCCGTATTCACGCCCATGAAATTGAGGCCGCCGAAGAGGCGGGCGTATTCGATCTTGACGCAGCGGTCCTCGATCACGGTGAGGCCGGCGGCTTCGGCGATCTGGCGGGCTTCCTCATTGATTACGCCCAGCTGCAACCACAGTACCTTGGCGCCGATGGCCACCGCCTCCCGGGCGATGGGCACGCAGTCTTCCGGCTTGCGGAAGACGTCCACGATATCCACCTTCTCGGGAATGGATTTGAGGTCCGGGTAGCACTTCTCCCCCAGGATCTCCGGGTACTTGGGATTCACCGGGATGATGCGGTAGCCCCGTTCCTGCATGTACTTGGCAGCGAAGTAGCTGGGGCGGTTCCAGTCGGCGGAGAGGCCGACCACGGCGATGGTGCGGTTTTCTTTCAGGACCTGGCGCAGGGTGGCAAGTTCGCTCATGCAAGTGTTCCGTGTGAGGGGTGGGGCGGGCGGCCCCGGGTTCCCCTCGGGTCTGCCGTGTTAGCCGTGGCACCAGGTGGGGTGGCGCTTGTCGATGAAGGCATCGATGCCTTCCCGGGCGTCCCTGGCCTGGAGATTGTGCACCATCACCCCCTTGGCGTAGGCGTAGGCCTCGTCCAGGGGCAGCTCAGCCTGGCGGTAGTAGGCGGCTTTGCCCACGGCCAGGGTGTGGCGCGACTTGCTGGCGATTTTAACCGCCAATGCTTCCACCGCGACATCCAGTTGTTCCCCGGACACGTGCTCGTTGATGAGGCCGAAACGCAGGGCCGTGGGGGCATCGATGAGGTCGCCGGTGAGCAGCATCTGCAGGGCGTGCTTGTGGGAGACATTGCGCGACAGGGCCACCATGGGGGTGGAGCAGAAGAGGCCGATATTGACGCCGGGCGTGGCGAAGCGGGCGTCGTCCGCGGCGATGGCCAGGTCGGCGCTGGCCACCAGCTGGGCCCCGGCGGCGGTGGCGATGCCATGCACCCGGGCGATCACCGGCTGGGGCAGGCTGACGATGCGCTGCATGAGCCGGGCGCAGGCCTCGAAAAGGTCTTCGGCATAGCTTGCGCCGTAGTCGGCGCCGCGCATTTCCTTCAGGTCGTGGCCGGCGCAGAAGGCCGGGCCGTTGCCGGCCAGGATCACCACGCCGATGCTCGGGTCGGCGGCGATGCGATCGAACTCGGCCTGCAGGGCGGCGATCATGGGCCGGGAAAGGGCGTTGCGGGCGGCGGGGCGGTTGAGGGTGAGGCGGGCGATGCCGTCCTTGTCGTGGCGCAGTACCAGGGCTTCTTCGCTCATGTGCTGTTCTCCTTTTGTTGTTACTTGAGGGCCTGTTCCAGATCGGCCAGCAGGTCTTCCACGTCTTCGACGCCGACGGAAAGGCGTACCAGGCCGTCGTCGATGCCGATGCGGCGGCGCTGCTCAGGGGGGACCGAAGCATGGGTCATCAGGGCCGGCAGTTCGATCAGGCTTTCCACCCCGCCCAGGCTTTCGGCCAGGACGAAGATTTTGGTGTTTTCCAGCAGCTTCTTCGCCGCCGGCAGGCCGCCCTTGACCACGGCGGAGACCATGCCGCCGAAGCCGCGCATCTGGCGCTTGGCCAGTTCATGCTGGGGGTGGCTTGCCAGGCCGGGGTAATGGACCTTCTCGATGGCCGGATGCTGTTCCAGCCAGCGGGCGATGGCCTCGGCGTTGGCGCAGTGGCGTTCCATGCGCAGGGCCAGGGTCTTCAAACCGCGCAGGGCGAGGAAAGCGTCGAAAGGCCCCAGCACTGCGCCGGCGGCGTTCTGCAGGAAGGCCAGGCGCTCGGCCAGTTCCGGATTGGCGGTGACGGCGACGCCGGCGATCACGTCGGAATGGCCGTTCAAGTACTTGGTGGCCGAATGCACCACGATGTCGAAGCCGTGTTCCAGGGGGCGCTGGATCCAGGGGCTGGCGAAGGTGTTGTCGGCTACGGTGAGGAGGCCCCGGTTCTTGCCGATGGCGGCCACCAGGTCCAGATCCACCAGCTTCAAGAGCGGATTGCTCGGGGTTTCCACCCATAGCAGCTTGGTTTCCGGGGTGATGGCGGCCTCGATGCTCTCTCTGGAGGAGAAGTCGGCATAGGTCACCTTGAGGTCGGCGGAATTGCTGCGCACCCGGTTGAAGAGGCGCACGGAGCCGCCGTAGAGGTCGTCGGAGGCCACCACATGGCTGCCGGCGGGCAGCAGTTCCAGCACCGTGGCGCTGGCGGCCAGGCCCGAGGCGAAGGCGAAGCCGTGGCTGGCCCCTTCCAGGTCGGCGATGCAGCGCTCCAGGGCCAGACGGGTGGGGTTGGCGCTGCGGGCGTAGTCGAAGGTGGCTCCGGCGTACTGCTTGGGCTCGTTGAGGGCCGGCTGGACGTAGGTGGAGGTGGCGTAGATGGGGATGGAGACGGCGCCGGTGGTGGGGTCCGGCTCCTGGCCGGCATGGATGGCGCGGGTGGCAAAACCTTGTTTGTGGGTCATGGGGGAGGCTCGAAAAAATCTAAAACCGGAGCCACAGAGGACACAGAGAGCACAGAGGGGAAAACCATCGGCGCCAGAAATGCCGGGGGCGCTTTTCCTGCACCCCGGCAAGCTAACGGTCCTTTGGGTTTTATCTCTGTGTTCTCTGTGCCCTCTGTGGCAAAAAGATTTAGCTCTTAGCTCTTCAGCTTGCGCCGCAGGTGGTTGAGCAGGTCGATGCGGGTCACCAGGCCGAGGAAGCGGTCGCCGTCCACCACGATGGGCACCAGGCCCTGGTCGAAGAGGGGCAGCAGGTCGCTGATGGGGGCCGTGGGGGGCAGGGTGGTGAGGCGGCTGGTCATGAATTTCTTCACCGGCTGGCGGAAGTTGGCCTCGTCCTTGGTGATGGCCAGCAGCAGATCGGATTCGTCGATGAGGCCGACGATCCGGCCTTCGTCGTTGGTCACCGGCAGCTGGGAGACGTCGTAGAGCTTGAAGCGGCCGTAGGCGGTGAGCACCGTATCCGTCGGCGCCACGGTGACCACGGCGCCCTCGTCGGCGCGGCGGCCGATGATGTCCCGCAGGTCGCCCCGCACGTCCTTGGGCAGGAAGCCCTGGTCCGCCATCCAGAAGTCGTTGTACATCTTGGAGAGGTAGCGGTTGCCGTGGTCGCAGACGAAGGTGACCACGTGTTCCGGCTTGGTGCGGGTGCGGCAGTAGCGCAGGGCCGCGGCCAGCAGGGTGCCGGTGGAGGAACCGCCCATGATGCCTTCCTTGCGCAGCAGTTCCCGGGCGGCGGCGAAGCTCTCGGCGTCGGGCACGGTATAGGCCTCGCGCACCCCGGTGAGGTCGCAGATGGGGGGAATGAAATCCTCGCCGATGCCTTCCACCAGCCAGGAGCCGGCCTCCTTGATGTAGCCGTGGGCCACGTAGTCGGCCAGCACGGAGCCGGCCGGATCGGCCAGCACCATCTTCACCCGGGGCGATTTCTGGCGGAAGAAGCGGGTCAGGCCGGTGAGGGTGCCGCCGCTGCCGACGCCGCAAACCACTGCGTCGATGCGGCCCTTCAGCTGGGACCACAGTTCCGGCCCGGTGCCGGTCTCGTGGGCCTTGGGATTGTTGGGGTTGCCGAACTGGTTCACATACCAGGCGCCGGGAATCTCGCTGGCCAGGCGCTGGGCCATGTCCTGGTAGTACTCGGGATGGCCGACGCCCACGTCGGAGCGGGTCATCACCACCCGGGCCCCCAGGGCCTTCAGGGCGAAGATCTTTTCCTGGCTCATCTTGTCCGGCACCACCAGCACCACCTTGTAACCGCGCTGGGCACCCACCAGGGTGAGGGCCAGACCGGTGTTGCCGGCGGTGGCCTCCACCAGGGTGGAGCCTGGCTTGATCAGGCCTTCCTTCTCGGCGGCGTCGATCATGGAACGGGCCACCCGGTCCTTGATGGAGCCGCCCGGATTCTGGCTTTCCAGCTTGAGGAAGAGACGGCAGGGGCCGGTGTCGAAGTGGGTCACTTCCACCAGGGGGGTGGCCCCGATCAGGTCCAGGCTGGAGCGGGGCAGGGTGGCGGAAGGAGCGAGGGTGGCGGCGGTATCGGTCATGGAATCTCGGTTCGGCTGGAAGACGAAGGGGGCCGGCGGGGACGGGTGGAGATGGGGGCCGGCCCGGGAAGGGGCGCCGTGGCCGGTTGCGGCAGTCATGGCGCTCCTGGGATGTCGCCCACTGTAATTCCAAGCCGACTTTTACAAAAGGAATAAAAGCGAATGATTTGATATCTGTTGGTTATATCGATTTTGCCCCTGGCGGCATCATCGGCTCCTTTTCCGGCTCTCCCGGGGATGGCGCCAGGGCCAGCATTGACCGGGTTTTCGTCCTTTCGGGAATAAGGGAATAAAAAAATGGAACTTCAGTGCATGAAGAGCCCTGGCTAGAGTGCAGTCATTCCCACGCCATGAGGTTGTCATGCCCCTGTATCTGGTCCAAGGCCATCCCGCCGCTGCGCGTTGCGCCGACCTGGGCGAGCGGCTGGCCCGCATCCACCGGGGCCGGCCCGGCGCCCTGCTCGATCTCCGGGCCGACATGGCCGTCCCCAGGCTGGAGGCGCTGATCGAGGCCCAGGACGGCATCGACGCCCGGGCCGTGCTGGCCCTGGGCAGCCTGGCCAGCTACGGCGTGCATGAACTGCCATCCGGCCCGGGAAGCGGGCCCGGTGCCCAGGTCTTGCCGGGGCCGCCCGCCGGGGCGGCGAACACGGTATCCATGCAAGGAGGGAAAAATGGAGAGGAAAGCACCATGGAAGACGAACTGATCCTGGCCCGGGCCCATGCCCGGGGAGTGGCGGAACGGCTGGCCTACGCCGGCGCTTTGACGCCGGAAGATGCCTGGCTGCTGCTCAAGCTGCGTTCCGATGCCTGCCTGGTGGACGTGCGCAGCGAGGCCGAGCGGGAACTGGTGGGCGCCATTCCCGGGGCCCGGGAGGTGGAATTCATGCGCTATCCGGACTGGGAGGAGAACCCGGACTTCGTCGCCCAGGTGCGCCGGGAGGTGGCGACGCAGGCGCTGGTGCTGCTCATCTGCCGCTCCGGCCAGCGTTCCCACCGGGCGGCGGAACTGCTGCGGCAGGCGGGCTACCGGCAGGTGTACAACGTGCTGGAAGGCTTCGAAGGGGCGAAGGACGCCCAGGGGCGGCGCATCCTCAACGGCTGGCGGCAGCGGGGCCTGCCCTGGCAGCAGTGAGTTTTGTTATTCCGTAAAGAAATAAAAACATCAACAATAAGTATTGGATGGTCTATTTGCGAAAAGGCAATCTGCTTTTGCCGCAACGGCATTCTTAATGCCCAGGGGCCTTCCTTCTCGAGGGCCGGCGGATCAGGATAGGAGATCGCAATGTCACTGCTCATCGTCGGCGCCGACAACGTGCGCACCATCGAAAACGAAGTGGCCCGCCTGGCGCCGGCCCTGCTCGATGCCCCCACCGAGCACTGGAGCGGGCGCAAGGCCGGCGATTCGCGCCGGGTCATTCCCTCCCGCACCCGGCTGGTGGTGGTGGTCTGCGCCCGGGTGAACCACGAACTGCTGCGCCACGTGCGCCGCCAGGCGGAGAAGAGCGACGTGCCCCTGATCTACTGCCGCCATTCGGCCCTGGAGATGCGGGAGAAGCTGGCCGAGTTCATCGGTCGCCAGCCGGCTGCGGCGTGGCAGTGAGCCGCTCGTCTCCTTGCAGCTGTCGTCTGTCCCGAGGCTTTCAGCCTCCCGGCGCCAGGCCCTCGTCGTAGATGCGGTAGCCGTTGCGCCCGGCCTGCTTGGCGGCGTACATGGCCAGGTCCGCATGTTTCATCAGGGTCTGGCTGTCGCTGCCGTGGGCGGGGAAGAGGGCGATGCCGACGCTGGCGGTGATGACGTCCACCCGGATGCGGGCCTGGCCCAGCTCATAGGGTGCCGCCAGGCTGGCGATGATGGTTTCAGCCGCCCGGATGACCCCTGCCGGCGCTCCCACCTCGGCCAGCACCACGATGAATTCGTCGCCCCCCTGGCGCGCCACGGTGTCGCCCTGGCGCACGCAGCGGGTGAGGCGCCGGGCGGCGGCGCTGAGCAGCTCGTCGCCCACTTCGTGGCCATGCACGTCATTGACCTGCTTGAAATGGTCCAGGTCGAGGAACAGCACGCCCACCTGCTGCTGGTGGCGCCGGGCCCGCAGCAGGGCCTGTTCCAGCCGGTCCTGCAGCAGGCGCCGATTGGGCAGGCCGGTGAGGGCGTCGAAATAGGCCAGCTGGCGGATCTTCTCCTGGTCCCGGCGGCGTTCGCTGATGTCCTCCACCTGGACGTCGAAGCACTGGGCCACACCTTGGGTGCTGCGCAGCACGGCGGCCGTCAGCTCCACCCACACCGGGCTGCCGTCGCTGCGCAGGTAGCGCTTCTCCGCCTGCCACACCGGCATTTCGCCCTGGCGCAGGCGGCGCCACATGGCCAGGTCGGCGGCCAGGTCCTCGTCCGGGGTCAGGTCCTCGAAACTGAGGCGCTCCAGGGCTTCCCGGGAGTAGCCGAGAATCTGGCAGAGGGCCTGGTTCACCTTGCCCAGGCGGCCGTCCAGATTGACGATGGCCATGCCCACCGGGGCGAATTCCATGAAATCCCGAAAGCGCTTTTCGCTTTCGAGGAGGGCGATTTCCCTTCCCTTGCGTTCGGTGATGTCGGCGCACAGGCCCACCACCTGGACCAGCCGCCGGTTGCCGTCGCACACCGGCGACAGGGTCAGGGCGGCGGGGAAGACCTGGCCGTCCCGGCGCTGCAGCCACAGTTCGCCGCGCCAGTGGCCGCCATCGGCCAGTTCCTGCATGAACTCCGGCGTCGGCCGTCCCGGCTGGGGCAGCAGCAGGCAGTGGTGGTCCTGGCCGACGATGTCGGCCTCGCTGTAGCCGGTGATGGCGCAGAAGGCGCCATTGACCGTTTCGAAGCGTCCCTCCCGGTCGAGGATGAAAATGCCTTCGCTGGTGTTCTCGAAAATCTGGGAAAACTGGGCGCCGCGGCGCACCAGGGCGTGATGGGCGAAGGCCTGGGCGGTGACCGCCCGCAGTTCCTCTCCGTCCCAGGGCTTGTTGAGGAATTTGTAGATGTTGCCCTGGTTGATGGCGGCGATGACGGCACCGATGTCGGCATAGCCGGAAAGGACCATGCGCACGGCGTCGGGGCGCAGGGCCCGGGCCTGGGCCAGGAATTCGACGCCGCTCATGCCGGGCATGCGGTAGTCGGAGAGGATGACCTGGACGTCGCGGTCGGCCAGTACCGCCAGGGCCTCCTCGCCGCTGGTGGCGGTCAGCACCTCATAGGGGGCGCTGCGGAATTCCCGCTTGAGGGCGTTGAGCAGGGCCGGTTCGTCGTCCACCAGCAGCAGGGTGCGGAATCCGGGGGGAGGGGCGAGGGTCATACCGACAGGGCTCCGAAGGGATGCCAATGGATTGTACGTCGCCAGCCTCCCGGCGGCCCATGTTGGCGTGGCTTCCCCCATGGGCTGCGGCTCCTGGGCCGGTACGCGGCAGCGGATTAAATAGTATCGTCACGGCAGTGCCGTAACCTTGACCCACGTTCCTTGCCCATGACCGAACCCATGTCCGCCCCACCCGCAACAAGCCAGCCTGCCGAGGGCGCCGCTCCTCCTGCCGTCTCCCCGGGCCAGGCCTTCCGCTACTGGCTGAAGCTGGGCTGCATCAGCTTCGGCGGGCCGGCGGGGCAGATCGCCATCATGCATAGCGATCTGGTGGAGAAGAAACGCTGGATTTCCGAGCGGCGCTTTCTCCACGCCCTCAACTACTGCATGGTGCTGCCCGGTCCCGAGGCCCAGCAGCTGGCCACCTACATCGGCTGGATGATGCATCGCACCGTGGGCGGCCTCATGGCCGGCGGGCTGTTCGTGTTGCCTTCCCTGCTGCTGCTGATCGGCCTGGCCTGGGTGTACCTGGCCTTCGGCCAGGTGCCGGCGGTGGCCGGGGTGCTTTACGGCATCAAGCCGGCGGTGACGGCCATCGTCGCACTGGCCGCCTGGCGCATCGGTTCCCGGGTGCTGCGTAACCGGGCCCTGGTGGCCATCGCCGCCGCCGCCTTCCTCGCCATCTTCGCCCTGGGGCTGCCGTTCCCCGCCATCGTCCTGGGGGCCGGCCTGCTGGGGGCTCTGGGCGGGCGTTGGCGGCCGGCCTGGTTCCAGGCCGGGGGCGGCCACGGGGTCACACAGAAGCATTTCGGGCCGGCCCTCATCGACGACGAGACGCCGCCGCCGGCCCATGCCCGTTTCACCTGGGGCCGCTTTGCCCGGGTCCTGCTGCTGGGCCTGGGCCTGTGGGCCGGAGCCATGGCGGTGCTGGCGGGGCTGTTCGGTTGGGCCGGCGCCTTGAGCCAGATGGGCTGGTTCTTCACCAAGGCGGCCCTGCTCACTTTCGGCGGCGCCTATGCAGTGCTGCCCTATGTCTTCCAGGGCGCGGTGGAGCATTACCAGTGGCTGTCCCCGGCCCAGATGATCGACGCCCTGGCCCTGGGGGAAACCACGCCCGGGCCCCTGATCATGGTGGTGACCTTCGTCGGCTTCGTCGGCGGCTGGAACCAGGCCCTGTTCGGCGCCGACCATCTCTTCCTGGCCGGGGCCGTGGCGGCCCTGGCGGTGACCTTCTTCACCTTCCTGCCGTCTTTCGTCTTCATCCAGCTGGGCGGGCCCTTGGTGGAATCCACCCACGGCCAGTTGAAATTCACCGCCCCCCTCACCGGCATCACGGCGGCGGTGGTGGGGGTGATCCTCAACCTGGCGCTGTTCTTTGCCTGGCATGTGTTGTGGCCGGCGGGCTGGGGCGGGGCCTTCGAGTGGCCGGCCCTGGTGCTGGGCCTGGGGGCGGGGCTGGCCCTGTTCCGCTACCAGCTGGGGGTGATCCCGGTGATCCTGGGCTGCGGCGCCGCGGGCCTGCTGCTGGCCTGGATACCGCCGCTGCTGTAGTGGGGTGCTGAAACGAAAACGCCACCTTTGCGGTGGCGTTTTTTGTTTGGGACCGGGGGGCTTCTCAGGCTTCCACCTGCCGGCGCGAGGCGCTGGCCGCCTCCCGGGCGCGGCGGGCTTCGTCCAGCAGGTAGCGCTGGTAGTCGTCCAGATCGCCGTCGTAGGGACCCACGGCGCCGTCGGCCACCAGCCAGAACTCGTCGCACACCGAGCGCAGCAGGGCCCGGTCGTGGCTGACCAGCATCACCGTGCCTTCGAACTCGTTCAGAGCCACGCTGAGGGCCTCCCGGGTGGAGAGGTCCAGGTGGTTGGTGGGTTCGTCCAGCAGCAAGAGGTTGGGGCGCTGCCAGACGATCATGCACAGCACCAGGCGGGCCTTCTCGCCGCCGCTCATGGTGCCCACCGGCTGCTTGACCATGTCGCCGCTGAAGTTGAAGGTGCCGAGGAAGTTGCGCAGGTCCTGTTCCTTGCCCGCCACGTAGCCGCTGCGGCCGGCGGCGATGACTTCCTTGGCCAGGCGGATCATGTGTTCCAGGGGCGTGTCCTCAGGCCGCAGCACGTCCAGTTCCTGCTGGGCGAAGTAGCCGATGTTGAGGCCCTTGCCCTCGGTCAGGTCGCCGGCGATGGGCGCCAGGTCCCGGGCGATGGTCTTGACCAGGGTGGACTTGCCCTGGCCGTTGGCCCCCAGGATGCCGATGCGCTGGCCCGCATGCACCGAGCGGTTGATGCCGCGCACGATGACCGTGGGCGGCGTGCCGGGCGCCGCATCCTCCGCCGGCGGGTAGCCGATATCGGCGCCGAGCAGGGAGAGCATGGGGTTGGGCAGGTTGAGGGGCTCTTTGAATTCGAAGGTGAATTCGGCGTCGGCCAGCACCGGGGCGATCTTCTCCATGCGCTCCAGGGCCTTGACCCGGCTCTGGGCCTGCTTGGCCTTGCTGGCCTTGGCCTTGAAGCGGTCGATGAACTTCTGCAGGTGGGCGATCTTTTCCTGCTGCTTGGCCAGGGTGGCCTGTTGCAGCAGCATCTGCTCGGCCCGCATGTCCTCGAAGGTGCTGTAGTTGCCGCCGTAGCGCACCAGCTTGGCGTTGTCGATGTGCAGGGTGACGTTGGTGATGGCGTCGAGGAATTCCCGGTCGTGGCTGATCATCACCAGGGTGCCGGTGTAGCGCTTGAGCCAGGCTTCGAGCCAGACCAGGGCGTCCAGATCCAGGTGGTTGGTGGGCTCGTCCAGCAGCAAGAGGTCGGAAGGACACATCAGGGCCCGGGCCAGCTGCAGGCGCATGCGCCAGCCGCCGGAGAAGCTGTTCACCGGCTGGGAGAGTTCATCGACGTGGAAGCCGAGGCCCAGGATCAGGGCCTGGGCCCGGGCCGGAGCATCGTGGGCGCCGGCGTCGTAGAGGGCGGTATAGGCATGGGCCATGCGCATGCCGTCGTCGCTGGCCTCGGCGGCGGCCACCTCCTGCTGGGCGGCCAGCAGCACGGTGTCGCCCTCGATGACGAAGTCGGTGGCGCTCTGCTCGGTCTCCGGCATGTCCTGGGCCACCTGGGCCATGCGCCACTGGCTGGGGATGGAAACGTCGCCACCGTCTTCGTGCAGGTTGCCGTTGAGCAGGGCGAAGAGGGAGGACTTGCCGGCGCCGTTGCGCCCCACCAGGCCGACCTTTTCGCCGGGGTTGATGGTGACGGAAGCGCGGTCCAGCACCACCTTGGTACCGCGGCGCAGGACGATGTTCTTGAGGGTGATCATGGGGAAAGCCAGCCAGAGGGTCGGCCATGATAGCCACTTGGGCCGCCCGCACCAAGGAAAATCGGGGCGGCGGGCTGTTCCCCGCGCCCGGCCTCACTGCATGAAGCGATAACTCTCAGCCCGGTGGCGTTGCCACTGGCCGTTGCCGGTGAGTTCCAGCACCTGGCGGTGGTATTTGAGGATGGTGGTGCGGTGGCCGACGCTGATCAGGGTGGTATCGGTGGTGGCCAGGGTGCGGTAGAGGCTTTCCTCGTTGGCGATGTCCAGGGCGCTGGTGGCCTCGTCCAGCATGGCGTAGCGGGGCTTGCTCAGGAGCACCCGGGCGAAGGCCAGGCGCTGCTGTTCGCCGACGGAGAGGACCTTGCCCCAGTCCCGCTCCACATGCAGGCCACCGACCCGGCCGGCCAGGTCGGGCAGGTTCACCCGCTCCAGCAGGTGCAGCAGTTCGGCGTCGCTGATGTGCTGTTCCCGCTTGGGGTAGAGCAGCTGGCTGCGCAGGGTGCCGAGCAGCATGTAGGGCTGCTGGGGCAGGAACAGGATGTCCTCGCTGGGCGGGCAGGTGATGCTGCCGCTGCCGACCGACCACAGGCCGGCGATGGCTCGTAGCAGGGAGCTCTTGCCGCTGCCGCTTTCGCCGACGATGAGCAGCCCTTCCCCCGGGGTGATCTGGAGGGACAGGTCCCGCACCAGCACCCGTCCGTCGTCGGGCGTCTGCAGGGTGACCCGCTCTAGGGACAGGCGCGGCTCCTCCAGCAGTTCAATGTGGCCGGCGCTGCGGTGCTGCTCCGGCAGCTGGCCGGACATGATGCGGGCGAAGGCGTCCAGCCGGTCCACCCCGGCGGCGAAGCGGCTCAGGCCCTCGAAGTTCTCCACGATCACGGAAATGGCCCCGAGCACGGCGGCAAAGGCGCCGGCGGCCTGGATGGCGCGGCCCACCTCCAGTTCCCCCGACAGCACCCGGGAGGAAATGATGGCGGCGGGCAGCACCATGGTGAGCAGGGTGTAGGCGTACTGGAAGAGGTTGAGGCTGAGCTGCTTGCGGATCAGCTTGTTGAAGTTGTTGAAGGCCTTGGCGAAGCGCTGCTTCACCTGGTGGGCTTCCTGGGCCTCGCCCCGGTAGAAGGCGATGGACTCGGCATTTTCCCGCACCCGCACCAGGCTGAAGCGGAAATCCGCCTCCTTGCGCAGCTGGTGGAAATTGAGGCCGATGAGGGGCTTGCCGAAGACGAAGATGGTGATGAGGGTGCCGGCCAGCGCATAGACCACCAGGAAATACACCAGGTCCCGGGAGATGGACCACAGCACGTGGCTGAAGGCCGCCAGCTGCAGCACGGCGCCGATGAAGATGAGGAGGAAGAAGAGGGAGCGCTGGGTGAAGGTGTTGATGTCTTCGGCGATGCGCTGGTCCGGGTTGTCGATGGCCGTCTCGGCGTTGAGCTCGTAGAAGTGCCGGTGGCTGAAATAGTTGTCGAGGAAGCGGTGGGTCAGCCAGCGCCGCCAGTGCAGGCCCAGCTTGTCGCGCACGTAGTAGTAGAAGCCGTAGATGGGCACGGCCACCGCCAGCAGGACCAGGCAGAGCTGGATTGCATCCCAGAAGCGGGGCTCGTCCCGGGCCGCCAGGGCCGAGGTGAATTCCCCGGTCTGCTCGTTGAAGAGCACGGCGAAGCGGGTCTGACCCAGGAGCAGCAGCACCAGCAGCACCAGCAGTCCCCAGGCCTTCCATTTCTCCTCGCTGCGCCAGTAGGGCGCGGCAATGCCGGTGAAGCGTTGCCACAGGTGTCGGTCGACGGATTTCATGGTTGTTCTTGTCGTTGCGGGCGAAGCGCCCGGGGGCTGGCCCCGGGCAGGGGGGCGGCTCAGGGCGCCGGTTCGCTGTCGAGCAGGCGCTCACATTCGGCCATGAGGGTCTGGGCCATGTCGGAATGATAGTTCGGATCGAGGGACTCGAGCATTTCATGGGCCGTGTACAGGCCCGCCTCCCGGGACAGGGAGGCGGCGATGTCCCGGGCCAGGCGGTCGCTGAGGCCGGCCAGATGGCGGCGCTCAGCCAGGGCCATGGTCTGCTTGGAGCGGGCCAGCCAGTCGGCGGCCAGGGGGGCGCCCTGGGCCTCGGTGAGCCACTGGCCGTGTTCGTAATAGAGGGACAGGCGTTCGGCCGCCAGGGCGAAGATGAGGGCGGCCCGCAGGCCGCGTTCCGAGGTGAAGGTCTGCGGGGTGTTCTCCCAGGCCATGGGCGGGGCTCCGTGTTGAGTGCAGGGCGGAACATAGCACTCCCGGGCCCGGCGGCCCAGCGCCCTGTGGAGAAGGCCGTCCCTATTGGCTTCCGTGGCAGCTGCCAGGCCCGGCGGACGGCCCTTGCAGCGGCCTCGTCCCGGGCGCGGGGAAGCCGAATATCCGACTACTGTACATTTATACAGTAGTCGGATATTCTTGCATCCAAGGACGGCATTTCGAACCGTACCGAACCTTGCAATCCATCCGACATCGAGGAGCCAGTCGCCATGAACCGCCTTCAGAAATGGTTTGAACACATCGCCGGCGTCACCCAGGAAGAACGGGAGCGCCGGGCTTTCGCCCAGGCCCTGTTCGGCAGCAAGCCGGTGGATACGCTGGCCTTGCAGACGCCCGCCTGCTGGCGGCGCAAGGCCCGCCACAGCGGCATCCGCCGCTAGGCCCGGGGGCCGCTCTTGGCCAGGAAGTACTGGCACTCCAGGCCCGAAGCGTCCTGCACTTCAAGAATGGGCGGGCGCCGGCTCTTGAAGTCCAGGGCCCGGCAGCCGTAGGGAAAGCTCACGTCGTGGGTGATGTAGTAGTGGGCGCAGCGGGTGCACAGGGGCGCCTGGGGGCGTGCCGGTCGGGAATCCATGCAACGGGTGTCTGGCTGGTGAAGGAAGAGGGCCGGTCCCAGAGGCCGGCGCGATCAGGAAAGTCCTGGGGAAAAGCGGGGCGGCCGGGCCGGTGCGGACCTGGGCCCCGGCTGTCACTGTTGATGCCGCAGCGGGCCTAGTCCGAACCTTCGCCCTTGCCCAGGAGGGCCTTCAGGTTGGCGAAGGGGGAATGGCTGGCGCCGCCGCCAAAGCCGTTGGTGGCCCGGTTGCCCTGGTCGAACTCGATCTGCTTCTGGTGTTCGTTGTCGTGGCAGTAGAGGCACAGCAACTCCCAGTTGCTGCCGTCCACGGGATTATTGTCGTGGTTGTGGTCCCGGTGGTGCACCGTCAGCTCCCGCAGGTTGCTGTGGGTGAACTCCCGGCCGCAGCGGCCGCAGATCCACGGATAAATCTTCAGGGCCCGTTCCCGGTAGCCCTTTTCCCGTTCGTCCCGGGCCTGGCGGGCTGCCAGTACCACCTGGTCCAGGCGTTGGTGGTCGATGCTCTTCTTGCTCATGGACAGGCTCCGCCGATTATTTGGTGAGGATCGCGTTGCGGCCGGAGAACTGGTCGGAAAGGCGCAGGATGGCGTCGCCGAAATCCCCCGTGGGCTTTTCGCTGCAATAGCGATTGACGTAGTTCTCGATGGTGCCGCTGGAAATGGCGGAAACCTGCTGGCTCTGCCGGGCGTAGTTGTGGCCGGTGAGGACGCCGCGCATCCAGGCCAGGTAGAGGGCCCGCTGCTCCGCCTCGTCCCGGGAGCGGACCCAGGCCTGGCAGCTCATGTCGTCGAAACCGAGCACCTTCAGCGGCGCCGCTGCCGCCGGCGCCACCGGGGCGGCGAGACAGGCGAGGGACAGCAGGACAAGGGCCAGACGGGCGGGGTGTTTCCGGGGCGGCATGCCAGACTCCAGGTGAAGGTCGCAGCCGCCATTCTAGGGCTTTCCCCCCGGCGGCCACCATGCCCCGACCATAACCGCTGATGCGGCCCCTGGGCAAATCCCTGACGTGGCGGCCGCGACGCAGCGTGGCGCCGGTGGCCGACGTCTATGCCGTCACCGGCATCGACGCCCGCCAGGGCAGGGGCGCCCGGCGGCTAGAGGCGCTCGGCGATGAGGCTGGTGTAGCCGATGTGGCCGAAGAACTGATGGGCCTCCGCCCGGCGCCGGGCTTCGGCCTTGAGGGCCTCCGCCAGGGGGCGGCCGATGCGGCCTTCTTCCGCCAAGGCATCGGCGCCCCGGTCCACCACCGTGTAGAGATAGCTGGGAGCGCTGCTCTCGGTGTAGCCGTGGCTGTGGAAGGCATCCACCCGGAAGCCGGCTTGACGCGCCAGCAGGGGCGTGCGGCGGGCGATCCAGCTGTCGTCGATGAAATGCTCGCGGAAGGCGTGGGCGCAGATTTCCAGGGGGTCCAGGTCGCCGGTGCCGAAGGTGGTGGAGGCGTAATCGCCGTCGAACACCGCCAGGCGGCCGCCGGGACGCAGCACCCGGTGGGCCTCCTGCAGCGCGTCCAGGGGCTGGGAGAGGTGGCACAGGGTGGTGTGGAAGATGACCACGTCGAAGTGGCCGTCGGCAAAGGGCAGGCCGTGGGCGCCGCCTTCGCGGAAGGAAAGGTGGGGCAGGTGGGCGCCCAGTTCCCGGGCCTTGGCGAGGAAGATGGGGGAAGGGTCCAGGCCCACCACTTCCACCACCCCGGGCCAGGCGGCCAGACGGCGGGCGACGGCGCCGGTGCCGCAGCCCACTTCCAGGACCCGGGCGTCGGCAGGGAAGGGAATCTCCGCCAGATAGGTTTCCAGCATGCGTCTCTGCTGGGGTTCGGCGGCACGGATTTCCAGCACCTCGGCGATGCGGGCGGTAACCTCGGCGGCAGCCTCGGTGATGGTGTTGTAGATGTCGGGCATGGTCGGCTCACGGTGATCGTTGTGCCGGCCACTGTAGGGCCCGCCCGGCCCCGGGCGGAAATAGCCGTTTTGTCTTTTCTTATGCGCCGCGCCGGGCATGCCCACGAATGCAGCCATTCCGGTGCATCGGGAGGCATCTACCCAGTGGACTTCCAGCCTTGCCACTCAGTGACTCGAGGGCAGCCCGCGGGCTCTTAGCCGGGTCATCGGTTGCCGTGGTGTGCCCAATGAAAAATGGCCGGTTCTGCTTGCAGACCGGCCATTGCTTTACGGCGGCTTCCGATCCAGAGCGGTAATTGCCTGCTAGAGATAGCCGACAACTTTTGCAATGGCGAGGAGTGCGATCACTGCAACAGCTACAAGAAACCCTAGAGGTGAAGCAAACCGAGGGACGACCACGGCCATGAACTCTCGATTTTCGGGACTCAAAGCATCCCCGAATATGTCCTGTTCTTGCTGTATCAATTCCTTCTGAGATTGAATCGAAACGTACCGCCACATGGTTACGAGCACCCAAACGGCGATCACCGCAATGGCGATCAGGAGCAACAGGTCCGTGTCGATGCTAGCCATGCGACGCCCAAGGTAGAGCTAACCGGCGCTGCGTGGCTTTATCGCGCAGCGTCCAGCGACCAAAAGGAGCGAGGTTGAGCGCCGGGCGAGAAGCTGGTGATTCAAAGCGCATAAGTCACCTTGTTCTCTTTGACGATGACCTTGCCTGTTGATTGCAATTGCTGAAGCAATGAAGCCAACTCTGTTTTGGACACACCTTTGGGGTAAAGCGAGGCAATAGTGCTTGTAAGCGTCTTGAGGGTGCGCGGCTTGGAATTGCCGCGCTGTTTCAGATTGGCGACAACAAAAGCCAGCTTGTCATCTTTGGTTTTGACGACGGCTGCTACCTTGGGTGGAGTTTTAGGTTTTGCTTGAGGCGTGACGGCAGGCGGAGCCTTCGATGGAGTAGCAGTTTTGACAGAACCCGTACCGTTCGGGCACTTGAACTGCCCTTTTTGATTGAGAACAACCTGAAATTTCTCTTTGAGTGACATGCTGCCGAGCAGTGCGTTGACTGACTTGCAGCATGCGACGCAGTTTTCGTCGTTGTTGCTCCCACCGTTGGAACTGGCGAACAAGTGCTCAACGCTTGCCTCAGCCTTCGGCAACGGTTGCTTGCAGAAGAAGCACAGCCCTCCTTGGACAAACATCAAGCGGTCAAGTGGTTTTGTAGGCATAAGCTTCTAACGTGAAGTAGACGGCAAAACTGCCGTATAAGCCAGAAAACGCGGCAGCCTGGGGCGCTCCCCAATAGAGGCTTCCGCTAGATTGGCGGCAATATTTGTGGGGATCGATGGCGGTCATGCGCGGCATGCGTGACTGGTTCAATGTGGCGCTGATTTTGCCAGTCGGCCAGCCAAATGTCATGTCTCCAGTTTTTTGCGCACGGTTGCATCGGGACTATTCCCACCACATTCGTTCCTGGCGGAAAGCCGGTGCAACCCGAGCTTCGATAACCCCGGAGGAACAAGATGTCGGCCTGCTATGCCGGCAGGTGGCAATTTTGTATCGCCCCTGGGCGGCCGCTTTGATGGGAAGGCTATGGGGCCCGTCACTGTACAGATAGGGCCGCTGAAATGCAGAAGGGACGCCATTCCTGGCCCGGTGTGCCGGGAGAATGGCGTCCCTTCTTGTTTGTGGGGCAGTGGCCTGTCGGCCACTCCCGCTCGGGCGTGTCAGCCGCCCAGGTAGGCTTCTTCCACCTTGGGGTTGGCCAGCAGGTTGGCGCCGGAATCGGCCAGCACGATCTTGCCGGTCTCGATGACGTAGCCGTGCTTGGCGATCTTCAGGGCCTGGCGCACGTTCTGCTCCACCAGCAGGATGGTGAGGCCGCGGCGGTTGATCTCCACCAGGATGCGGAAGATTTCCTGCACCACGATGGGAGCCAGACCCATGGAGGGCTCATCCAGCAGCAGGAGCTTGGGCTTGGCCATGAGGGCCCGGCCGATGGCCAGCATCTGCTGCTCGCCGCCGGAGAGGTTGCCGGCGAACTGCTGGGAGCGTTCCTTGAGGCGGGGGAAGAGCTGGTACACCTCTTCCATGGAGGCGGGGATGCCCTCCTTGTCCTGCCGGGTGTAGGCGCCCAGCTGCAGGTTTTCTTCCACCGTCAGGGTGGTGAGGATGGCCCGGCCTTCGGCTACCTGCACCAGGCCCCGCTCGACGATCTGGTGGGCGGGCAGGCGGGAGATGTCTTCGCCCTGGAACTCGATCTTGCCCCGGGTGGGCTTGATGAGGCCGGAGAGGGCCAGCAGGGTGGTGCTCTTGCCGGCGCCGTTGGCCCCCACCAGGGCGGTGATCTCGCCCTCGTTGAGGTGGAAGTCCAGGCCCTTGACGGCCTCGATGTGGCCGTAGGCCACGGCCAGGTCGTGTACGCGCAGAAGTACGCTCATTACTCGTCCTCCTTGCCCAGGTAGGCCTCGATCACATCCGGGTTGTTGCGCACTTCGTCCGGCGTGCCTTCGGCGATGATGCGGCCGAAGTTGAGCACGGCGATGCGGTCGCACAGGCCCATGACGAAGCGCATGTCGTGCTCGATCATGAAGACGCCGTAGCCCCGGTTGCGGATGTTGTTGATCTCTTCCATGAGAATGGTCTTTTCCGACGGGTTCATGCCGGCCACCGGCTCGTCCAGCAGCAGCAGCTTGGGTTCCGTCGCCAGGGCCCGGGCGAATTCCAGCTTGCGCTGGTCGCCGTAGGAAAGGTTGTCGGCCAGCATGTCGGCCTTGTGATCCAGACCCACCCAGGAGAGCAGCTCCAGGGCCCGTTCCCGGGCCTTCTTCTCGGCCGCGCGGCAGGCCGGGCTGTTGAGGAAAATGCCGAAACCGCCGTAGTTGAGGTGGTCGTGCATGCCCACCATGACGTTTTCCAGCAGGTCCATTTCCTTGAAGATGCGGATGTTCTGGAAGGTGCGGGCGATGCCCTGGTGGGTGATGCGGTGGGGCTCCAGGCCGATCAGGGACTGGCCCTGGAAGTCGATCTGGCCGGCGCTGGGGGTGAGCAGGCCGGTGATGAGGTTGAACACCGTGGTCTTGCCGGCGCCGTTGGGGCCGATGAGGCCGTAGATGCTGCCGGCGGGCACTTCGAAGCTGACGTCCTGCAGCACGTGCAGGCCGCCGAAATGCTTGCCGACGTTACGGATGGAGAGCAGATTGGGTTGCTGGGGGGCGTTCATGCCTGACCTCCCTTGAGACGCTTGAAGAAGGCACGGATGCGGCGGGATTCCCACAGGCCCTTGGGCAGGAACAGTACCACCAGCACCAGCACGGCGCCGTTCACCAGGGAACGGAAATCCTGCAGGGAGCGCAGCAGTTCCGGCAGCAGGGTCAGGATGGAGGAGCCGAGCATGGGGCCGATGAGGCTGGAGGTGCCGCCCAGCACCGCCATGGTGAGGATGTCCACGGCGTTCTCGAAGCCGTATTCCCGGGGGCTGATGAAGAAGGTGAAGTGGGCGTTGAGGGCTCCGGCTACACCGGCGATGAAGGCACCGAGGGAGAAGGCCAGCAGCTTGTAGCGGTCCACGTTGATGCCCATCAGGCGGGCGGCCACCTCGTCTTCCTTGATGGCCTCGAAAGCGCGTCCCACCTTGGAGCGGCGCAGCCGGGCCAGGCCATAGACGGTGACGGCCAGGATCAGGGCGATGTGCCAGCCTTCGGTGGCCAGGGGAATGCCGTTGAGGCCTTCGGGGCCGCCGGTGATCTCCAGGTTGAGCACGGTGATGCGCACCACCTCGCCGAAGGCCAGGGTGGCCATGGCCAGGTAGACGCCGGAGAGCCGCAGCACCGGGGCGCCGATGATCAGGGCCACCAGGGTCGGGGCAATGCCGCCGGTCAGCAGCACGCTGCCGAAGGACCACTCCAGATGCAGGGTGAGCAGGGCCGAGACGTAGGCGCCGACGCCCATGAAGGCGGCGTTGGCCAGGGACAGGAGGCCGCAGGAAAGGGTCAGCCAGATGGAGAGGGCCAACAGGGCGTGGACGCCCACCGAGAACACCAGGGTGCTGTAGGTGGACCAGAAGTCATTGAACCATTCCATCACGCTTTCCTTTCCAGCTTGCGCCCGAACAGCCCGGAAGGCCGCACCAGCAGGATCAGGAAGAGCAGGCCGAAGGCCACCGCGTCGCCCATCTGGCTCGACAGGTAGGCCTTGCTGATGACCTCGGCGAAGCCCAGGAAGAGGCCGCCGATGAGGGCGCCGCGGATGTCGCCCATGCCGCCGAGGATGATCACGGCGATGCCCTTGTGCAGCATGGGCTGGCCCATGAAGGGGGTGATGGCGTTGAAGTTGAGGCCGATCAGCACCCCGGCGATGCCGCCCAGGGCGGCGGCAACGAAGGAGGTGATGTGGAACAGGCCTTCCACGTTGATGCCCAGCAGGTAGGCCGCCTTGGGGGATTCGGCGATGGCCCGCAGGGCGCGGCCCAGCTGGGTGCGCTTCAAGATGGTGAACAGCACGGCCATGAGCAGGAAGGCGATGGCGACGATGGCGATTTCCAGGGCCCGCACATGGACGTCGCCGACCATGAATTCGCCGGCCGGCATGACGTCCTCGGGGAAGCGCAGCACCTCGGCGCCGAACAGGCCCTGGGCAGCGCTGGTGAGCATGATGCCGACACCGATGGTGGCGATCATGGGAATCAGGTGGGGGGCGTTGCGGGCGCGCAGGGGCTTCAGCACCAGCACGTCCACCAGCAGGCCGATGGTGCCGCTGACCACCATGGCGCCGAGCATGGCCACCCACAGGGGGGCGTTGAGGTGGCTGACCATGGCCAGGGCGGCGTAGCTGCCGACCATGAACACCGCTCCGTGGGAGAGGTTGATCACCGCCAGCACGCCGAACACCAGGGTGAAACCCAGGGCGAACAGCGCGTAGACGCTGCCGAGCGTCAGGGCGTTGAGGAGTTGTTGTTCAAGCATGGGGAAATTCCAGTTGCAAATGCAATGCGGGGCAGACTTTCATCGGCCCCGCATTGGTGGGTAAGACAGGCTTACGCGGACAGTCGCTTACTTGCCGTCGAAGGCGGTGAACTTGCCACCCTTGACCACGTAGATGAAGGGCTTCTGATCCGCATCCCAGCCGCCCGGCTTGCCGGACTTGGTGACGGCGGGACGGAACTTGAAGGGGCCGGTGGCGCCGTTGATGGTGGCCTTGGGCAGGGCGTTCTTCAGGGCTTCCCGGTCGGCGGCGATGTCGCCGGAGAGCTTCACTTCCTGCAGGGCGGCGGCGGCCACGTGCAGGGCGTCGAAGGCCTGGGCGGCGAACTGGTTGGGCTCGGCGTTGTACTTCTTCACGTAGGCAGCGACGAAGGCCTTGTTGGCGGGCGCCGGGTTGGTGTTGGACCAGGGGCTGCCGACGAAGGTGCCTTCACCAGCCAGCTTGGAGATCTCGAACAGCTTGGGGGAATTGAAGCCGTTGCCGCCGATGAAGGGCACCTTGATGCCCAGGCCCCGGGCCTGCAGCATGATGTTGGCGGCTTCTTCGGCCAGACAGGAACAGATCACCGCATCCGGGTTGGAGGCCTTGATCTTGGTCAGCTGGGCCTTGAAGTCCACGTCGCCCTTGACGTAGGTCTCGGTGGTGGTGACGGGCAGCTTCTGGTCTTCCAGCACCTTCTTGAAGACGTCGTAGCCGCTCTTGGTGAAGGCGTCGTCGTTACCGTAGATGACGGCGACCTGCTTCAGCTTGTAGTGCTTGGTGGCGGTGGCCACGGTCACCGGCAGCACGTCCGATTCCATGACGGAGTTGCGGAAGACGTAGGGGCCGATGTCGGTGATGCCGTTGGCGGTGACGGAGGTACCGAAGACCACGGTCTTGGCGCCGTTGGCCACGGGGCCGGCGGCGAACATGGAGTTGGACAGGGTGGGGCCGAAGACCATCAGCACCTTGTCCTGGAAAATCAGCTTCTTGAAGACGTTGATGCCTTCTTCCTTCTTGCCCTGCTCGTCCTCGACGACCAGCTGGATCTTGTTGCCGTTCACACCGCCCTTGGCGTTGATTTCATCGGCAGCCAGCTGGAAGCCGTTGCGGATGGCGACGCCGTACTGGGCGGCACCGCCGGTGAGGGCGGCGGCCACGCCGATCTTGATGTCGGCGGCCTGGGCCAGGCCGGCGGCGGCGAGGGCGCCAACCAGAACGAGGGATTTGGGCAGGAAGCGCATAGTTTCTCCAGTGAATTCTGTTTTTGATTCGTACCAATGCGTCGGGCCGGGCCGGCGGGCCCGGGCGGAACGCCTGTCGATATCGGCGCCGGTGCGGCAATGCCCGCCTTTTGGGCGCGGCGCTTGCCTGGCCGGCACAGGTTTCTCGTAACCTGCGCCCAGGCCCGGGCTGGGAAGCTTGTGGTTCCAGCCTGTCCTGGTTTGACCGGGTTCCCCGTTGGGTGGGCGGCGGCGGGACGAATCCCGGGCAGCCCATGCGAAATGGGGAGGAAACCGTCAATTATACCGGCTCCGGGCCCTCCGGCGTCAGTACGTGGAAACCCGCAGGGGCGAACGGTGCCGGAATCCGCAAGTGCCCGGCTCATGGCCGAGTGCTCCGGACTGGCGCCGCATGGCGGCTGGCGGCCTATAATCGGGCGCTGCATACCGCTTCCGGCCCCGCCTGAATGCTGCTCGGCCGGCCCGGTATGCATTCGGCCTTTCGCTCAAACTGATGGAGAAATCATGCAACTGTGGCAAAAACTCATGCTGACCGCCGTGGCGGCCCTGGCTGCCGCCGGCGTCCAGGCGGGCGCCCCGGAAAAGACCCCTTCCGGCCTGGTCTATGAATCCCTCAAGGACGGCAGCGGCGAAAAGGCTGCCCCCGAACTGACGGTGCAGGTGCACTACCGGGGCACCCTGGCCAACGGCAGCGAGTTCGACAGCTCCTACAAGCGGGGCCAGCCCGCCACCTTCCCCCTCAACCGGGTCATTCCCTGCTGGACCGAGGGCGTCTCCAAGATGCGCGAAGGCGGCAAGGCCCGCCTCACCTGCCCGCCGGAAATCGCCTATGGCTCCCGCGGCGCCGGCAGCGCCGTGCCGCCCAACGCCACCCTGACCTTCGAGGTGGAACTGCTCAAGGTGATCCGCTAATCCTTGGCGGATGCGGGACCCGGGCGCCACACAGCGCGCCCCGGCCCGGGGCGTCCGCCCCGCGCGGACTTTCCCTGTTTTCCCCTTTTCCCTACTCGCTGACCCGGCCCCGTTGCAGTTTCACCAGGCCCCGCTTGACCTTGCTGTCCACCCGCTTGCGCTGGGAGCTGCGGCTGGGTTTGGTGGGACGGCGCTGGGCGGGGACGAAGGCCGCGGCGGCGATCATTTCCCGCAGCCGCACCAGGGCGTCTTCCCGGTTGCGTTCCAGGCTGCGGTGCTTCTGGGCCTTGATGACGATGACGCCGTCGCTGCTGAGGCGCTGGTCGCGCCGGGCCAGCAGCCTGGCCTTGATCTCTTCGGGCAGGGACGAGGCGCCCACGTCGAAGCGCAGGTGCACCGCGTTGGAGACCTTGTTCACATTCTGGCCGCCGGCGCCCTGGGCGCGGATGGCGACGATTTCCACTTCGCTTTCGTTGAGGGTGATGCTCACAGCTGAATCCTTGGGGCGGGGGGCAGGTCGGCATTTTCCCCCATTCTGCGCCAATCCGCCGCCAGCCCGTTGCCGGGCCGCCATGAAAAAGGGCCACCCCGGGGTGGCCCTTTGCTTTGGCGCGGGGCGCCGGCCTCACTGCAGGTAGGCGGGGCGGGCGTAGCCCTGGAAGTGCTTGTCCAGCACGGCCTTGTATTCGGGGGACTTGAAGGCGGCGACGATGTCCTGGGTCCAGGGCTTGTGCTGGTCTTCCGCCTTCACCGCCACCACGTTGAGATAGTGGTCGGGGGTATTTTCCAGGGCGATGGCTTCGCTCAGCTTGAGGCCGGAGGCGATGGCAAAGTTGCCGTTGATGACGACGAAGGCGGCATCGTCCAGGGTGCGGGGCAGCTGGGCGGCCTCGATGGGGGTCAGCTTCAGCTTGTGGGGGTTCTCCGCCACGTCCTTCTCGGTGGCCTTGAGGGGATCGGTGCCCGGCTTCACCTTGAGCAGGCCGTTCTGTTCCAGGAACACCAGGGCCCGGGCCAGGTTGGAAGGATCGTTGGGCAGGGTGATGCGGTCGCCGTCCTTCAGTTCCTTGAGGCTGGCGCGCTTCTTGGAATAGAGGCCGAGGGGGGCGATCGGGGCCTTGATCACGTCCACCAGGTTGAGGCCCTTGTCGGCGGCGAATTTCTTCAGGTAGATGACGTGCTGGAACAGGTTGGCGTCCAGGGAGCCCTGGGCCAGGGCCAGGTTGGGCTGCACGTAGTCGTTGAATTCCACCAGCTTCACGCTGTAGCCCTTCTTTTCCAGGATGGGCTTGATGCCCAGCTTCAGCTGGTCGAAGTTGGGGCCGGCGGTGGCGCCGAGGGTCAGGTTTTTCTTCTCCTGGGCCAGGGCGCCCGGGGCGGCGGCGGCCAGGCCCAGGGAGAGGGCGGCGGCCAGCAGGGTGTGGATGATTTTCATGGCAATGGCTCCGGTGGGGATGGTTGGGGTTGTTTTCTACGTTGGCTCAGTGGCTGTCGGTGCCGGCCTGCAGCAGGCCCAGCAGGGCGGGGTCGGCCTGGCGCCCGGTGTAGTCGGCGACCCACTGCTTCTCCCGGGAAAAGAGGCGCAGGGCCTTGAGCCCAGGGTCAGGGCCGAGGGCGAACCAGTGTTCGGTGCCGGCGGGGACTTCCAGGTAATCGCCGGGGCCCGCTTCCAGCAGCACCTGGCTGCCATCCGCCCGGACCACGCCGAAGTAGCCGGTGCCGGCCAGGATGTAGCGCACCTCGTGGTCCGTATGGGTATGGACCTGGGCGAACTGCTGGCGCAGGCGGGGCAGCTCGGGCAGGTCGGCGTGGAAGGCCACCAGGTCCCGGCCGGCGCCGACGGGGGCCTGCACGGCCTGGCCCAGGCTGGCATCGAGGTATTGCAGCAGCTGGGCCTGTTGCGCCGGGTCCAGTTCGGGCCGGGCCAGCAGGGCGGCGGTTTGCGGGTCCCGGGGCAGGGGCAGGTGGCGCAGGGTCAGGCCCAGGCTGCGGGCGAGGGCGTTGACGGTGGCCGGGTCGGCTTCGTACTTGCCATCGGGGGTGAACAGGCGTGCCATGCCGGGGCTCCAGTGGTTGCGGGCGGGGGCCGATCGCGGCGATCGGGCCCCACGCCGGAAGTGAGGATGGGAGCCACTTTAGGGAATCGCCGGCACCGGCGGAAATACCGATTGGTGGGGTCGATATGCGGCGGCGGAATATGGGGCAGGGGACGCGCCCGACCAGAGGGGCGGCGGATGGCGACGGCCAAGAAAAAGGCCGCCCGGAGGCGGCCTGTGGCGGGGCAGTTAGGCCGGCTTGGGGCCGGCTGTCCGCTTACTGCCAGTAGTTGGGGCGGGCGTAGCCCTGGAAGTGCTTGTCCAGCACGGCCTTGAATTCGGCGGACTTGAAGGCGGCGACGATGTCCTGGGCCCAGGCCTTGTTCTGGTCTTCGGTCTTCACCGCCACCACGTTGAGGTAGTGGTCCGGGGTCTTTTCCAGGGAGATGGCTTCGCTCAGCTTGAGGCCGGAGGCGATGGCGAAGTTGCCGGGCACCACCACCAGACCGGCGTCGTCCAGGGTGCGGGGCAGCTGGGCGGCTTCGATGGGGGTCAGCTGCAGCTTGCGCGGGTTCTCCGCCACGTCCTTCTCGGTGGCCTTGAGGGCGTCGATGCCGGCCTTGACCTTGATCAGGCCGTTCTGCTCCAGGAAGTGCAGGGCCCGGGCCAGGTTGGAGGGATCGTTGGGCAGGGTGACGCGGTCGCCGTCCTTGACGTCCTTGAGGCTCTTGGCCTTCTTGGAGTAGAGGCCCATGGGGGCCACCGGCACCTTGACCACGTCGGTCAGGTTGAGGCCCTTGTCGGCGGAAAACTTCTTCAGGTAGATGACGTGCTGGAAGACGTTGGCGTCCAGGGAACCCTGGGCCAGGGCCAGGTTGGGCTGCACGTAGTCGTTGAATTCCACCAGCTTCACGCTGTAGCCCTTCTTTTCCAGGATGGGCTTGATGCCCAGCTTGACCTGGTCGAAGTTGGGGCCGGCGGTGGCGCCGATGGTCAGGTTCTTCTTCTCCTGCGCGAAGGCGGGAGCCGCCGCCAAGCCCAGGGCCAGACCGGCAACGAGGAGGGAACGGATCAGTTTCATGTGTTTGGACTCCGTAGTTGGGGGTGAATCAAAAGGCGTTGCCACAGAGGACACAGAGATCACAGAGGGTGTTCGTCCTCCGCTTTGCAGCCTGGACTGAACTTGAAAGGGCGGCTGATCTGGCAGCCAATAGAGACGGACTTCTCAGCCGTTCCATCGTGGAAAATGGCGTCCCTATTGCCTCCCAAGCCTATCGCCTTTTGCCTTTTCTCTGTGCTCTCTGTGTCCTCTGTGGCTTAGGTTTTAAGGTCTAGCGCTTATCCACTCGCCGCGCCAGCCATTGGCCGAAGAACTGGATGCCCTGTACCAGCACCACCAGCAGGACGATGGTGATCAGCATCACGTCGGTCTGGAAGCGGTAGTAGCCGTAGCGGATGGCCAGGTCGCCGATGCCGCCGCCGCCCACCACGCCGGCCACGGCGGAGTAGGAGAGGAAGCTGACGGCGGTGATGGTGACCGCCAGGATCAGGCCGGAACGGGCTTCCACCAGCAGCACCTGGGTGACGATCTGCAGGGGCGAGGCGCCCATGGCCTCGGCCGCCTCGATGACGCCCCGGGGCACGTCGCGCAGGGTCTGCTCGATGATGCGGGCGAAATAGAAAATGGCGGCCAGGGATAAAGGCACGCTGGCGGCCAGGGGGCCGATGGAGGTGCCGACGATGTGCCGGGTGAAGGGCGACACCGCCACCAGCAGGATGATGAAGGGGAAGGAGCGGAAGACGTTGATGAAGCCGTTGGCCACCAGGTTGAAGCGGCGGTAACGGCCCAGCACCTGGCCGGGGGAGGTGAGGAAGACCAGGATGCCGAGGGCGCCGCCGACGATGACGGCGGCGGTGAGGCAGATCAGCATCATCAGGCCGGTCTCGCCGGCGGCCTTGCCGATTTCCGGCAGCAGTTCGATGAAGGTGTCGAGGATGGTGGGCACGGGGGCCAGGGTTTCATCAGCCATGGGCGGCCTCGCTCAGCAGGTGTTGGGGGGTGGGCTCGGCGGCGGCTTCCTCGGCGTCGCCTTCGGCATCGCCGTATTCGCGCAGCCACTGGGCCAGCTGGGAATCGGGCGGGATGCGGCCGTTGGCGATGGTCAGGCGCTCCACGATTTGCCCCGCTTCCATGACGGAAACCCGGTGGCAGAGGCGGCGGATGACGCCCATCTCGTGGCTCACCAGCAGGATGGTGACGCCCAGGCGGCGGTTCACGTCGGCCAGCACTTCCAGCAGGGACTGGGTGGTGCGGGGGTCCAGGGCCGAGGTGGGCTCGTCCGCCAGCAGCACGTGGGGCTCCGGGGCCAGGGCCCGGGCGATGGCGACGCGCTGCTTCTGGCCGCCGGAAAGCTGGGCCGGATAGACCCCGGCCTTCTCGGAAAGGCCGACGAATTCCAGGCAGGTCTTCACCCGCTCGTTGATGCGGGCCTCGTCGGCCCCGGCGATGCGCAGGGGGAAGGCCACGTTGTCGGCCACGGTGCGGTTATGCAGCAGGTTGAAGTGCTGGAAGATCATGCCGATGCGCTGGCGGGCGGTGCGCAGGTCGGCGGGGGAGAGGGTCATCAGGTCCTGGCCGTGCACCACCACCTGGCCGGCGTCGGGGCGCTCCAGCAGGTTGGCCAGGCGCAGCAGGGTGGACTTGCCGGCGCCAGAGAAGCCGATGATGCCGTGGATTTCTCCCGGGGCCACGTCCAGGTCGGTGGGGTGCACGCCCACCTGCTGGCCGTCCGGGGTGCGGAAGCTTTTGCTGACTCCCCGCAGCGCCAGGGCGGGGGAATCGGTGTTTTGAGTTGTCATTATGGGAAAACGCTGTTCTGGATGGTTCGGGTCGTCGTCGGGCACCTTGGGACAGTCAGGCTCGCCGAAAGTGCCGCGGGCGCCGGCTGGCGGGGACTTGCGCCGGGCCGGGGGCCGGGCGGGAAGCGCGGCGCCAGGGAGGGGAAAACCGCAAAGGCGGAACTTTAGCCCTCGAACCGGGGGCTGACAAGCCGCTGAATGCTATGGATTTCCCGTAGCTGCCGTGTTTTTTCCCCTTTTCCGGTGCCGGGTTCCGGGGGGAAAGGCGCCTTGCCCATCCCCGCCGGTCCCCACTTACCCCGCCTGACGCAGCAGGTGTTTCTGGATCTTGCCGCTGGTGGTCTTGGGCAGGGCCTCGATGAAGTGGTAGCGCCGGGGCCGCTTGTAGTGGGCCAGCCGGTCCCCCTCCAGGAGGAAGTGGTCCAGGGCCTCCTGGGTCAGGGTGGCGCCGGGCTTGGCCACCACGTGGGCGGCCACCACCTGGCCCCAGGTGTCGTCCGGCTCGCCCACCACCGCCACTTCCAGCACGCCGGGGTGTTCCACCAGGGCGTCTTCCACCTCCCGGGGATAGACGTTCTCGGCGCCGGAATTGATCATGTGGTCGATGCGGTCGCGGATCCACAGATAGCCTTCCTTATCCAGGCTGCCCAGGTCGCCGGTGTGGTACCAGCCGAAGGCCAGGGCGCGGGCGTTGGCCTCCGGGCGGTTGAGGTAGCCGCCCATCATGCAGGGGCCCCGCACCAGGATTTCGCCCACCTCGTCCGGCGCCGCCAGGTCGGCAGGGTCCGAAGGACTGCCGTCGGCCTTGACCCGGGCCACCAGCAGATCGTGGTTGAGGGAGGGCAGGCCGGCGGAACCGGCGTGGGAAAGCTGTTCGTGGGGATAGAGCACGGACATGCAGGGCCCCATTTCCGTGGTGCCGTAGATCTGCACCAGGCCGGCGCCCACCTTCTTGTCCCATTCCCGGATCAGGTGGGGCGCCATGGAGGCGCCGCCGTATTCCACCAGGCGCAGGCTGGAAAGGTCCCGGCTGGCCACGTCCGGGTGATGCAGGAGCAGGGTGACCATGGTGGGGGCGGCGAAGAAATGGGTCACCTTCTCCACCTCGGTCAGGCGCCAGGCCTCGCCGGCGTCGAAGCGGCGCAGCAGCACCTGGGTGGCCCCCAGCTGCAGGCGGGGCAGGAAGCTGGTGTGCAGCTCGGCGGTGTGGTTCAGGGGCGCCACCGCCAGGCCCACGTCCTCCCGGGAGAGGGTCATGGCCTGGTGCATCATGGCGTTGTGGGCCAGCTTGCTGCGGTGGGTGTGCAGCACGCCCTTGGGCCGGCCGGTGGTGCCGCTGGTGTACATGAGGATGCAGTTGTCGTTTTCCTCCACGATCACCGGCGGCAGGGTGGCGGGCTGGTGTCGCACCAGCTGGTCCAGCCTGGCGGTGGCGAAGGCGGGGGCTGCGTCAGAGTCGGCGTAGATCCAGTGGGCCGTGGGTACGCCATGCTCTCGCGCCTTTTCCACCACCTCGCTGCCTTCCTTCTCGAACAGCAGCACCTTGGCCTGGCCGTCTGCCAGGATGAAGGCCAGCTCCTGGGCCGCCAGGCGGTAGTTGATGGGATTGAAGACGGCCCCGACCCGGGCGGCGGCCAGCAGGGAAAAGACGAAGGCCGGGGTGTTGTAGAGGAAGGCGGCGACCACGTCGCCCTTCTGCACGCCCAGGGCGAGGAGGGCGTGGGCGTGGCGGTTCACCTCGGCGTTGAGCTGGGCGTAGGTCCACACCCGGCGCTGGGCCGGCGTGTCGTGATCGCCACCCTTCCAGGCAATGAGGGCGGGCTTGTCGGGGAAGTAGCGGGCGGGCCAGGATAGGGTGTCGCCCAGGGTCAGGCCGCGGCTCATGGGCGGACTCCGGCGGGGCGGTGGGACTTGGTGTGCATGGCGATGGGGCCCGCAAGGGGCGCGGCGGCATTGAACAGGCTGCCACTGTAGGTCCCGGCCCGCAGGGCTGTGAAATACCGCTTGTGTCTTTCTATATTCCGCCGCGGCCCGGGATCGGGTTATCCGGCACGTCCAGGGTCAGTCGCAGCATGTCGATGAAGGCGGCGGTGCGGGTGGGCAGCAGGCGGCGTCCCGGAGTGACGCACCAGACGGTGACGCAGGGCAGCTCCCATGCGGGCAGCAGGCGCTGCAGCTGGCCGCTTTCCACATAGGGGCGGGCGAAGCGGTGGGCCAGGCCGACGATGCCCATGCCGTGGGCCGCCAGGGTGCGCTGCATGCCCACCGAGTTGGCCGTCAGGGGGCCCGTGGGCAGGCCCTCCCAGCGCTCGTTGCCGCAGGAGAGGCGCCAGGGCTGGGCCTCGCCGTTGCTGGTGATGAGGCGCAGGCAGATGTGCTGCATCAGCTCGGCCGGGGCCCGGGGGGCGCCGTGGCGCTCGACGTAGGCCGGGCTGGCGTAGAGGCCGGAATGGAACCGGGTCAGGGGCCGGGCCACCAGGCTGGTGTCGTCCGGCAGCTGGCTGGCGACCCGCACCGCCAGGTCGAAGCGTTCCGCCAGCAGGTCCACCCGGCGCGGCGACAGGTCCAGTTCCAGGCGCACCGCCGGGTAGTGGGCGGCGAAGTCGATGAGGGCCGGGGCCAAGTCCAGCTCGCCGAAGTCCGGCGGCATGGAGACCCGCAGCACGCCCTGGGGCGTGGCCTGGCGGTGCAGGGCCAGGGCGGCGGTGGCTTCGGTTTCCTCCAGCAGGCGGCGGGCGTGGTCCAGGATGCCTTCGCCGAATTCGGTGATGGCCAGGCGCCGGGTGCTGCGGGTCAGCAGCCGTTCCCCCAGGGTGGCCTCCAAGGCGGTGATGCGGCGGGAGAGGGTGGACTTGGGCAGGCCTACCCGCTCGGCGGCCTTGGAAAAACTGCCCGCTTCCATGATGCGGGCGAACAGCACCAGGTCGTTGGCGTCCAGCTTGAGGTCGGGGGTCATGGCGGGCTCCGGGCGTAAAGGGTCTGTTGTTGCATTGGTGGAACAATGATATCCATTTGAAGGGCTTCCGGTGCGTTATTGCGGGTAATAAAGTGCACTCAACGGTTCGCCGGAGCAGCATCCGCCAGCCCGGCCCCGCACCCCAACCCCACGGAGAAGCCATCATGAAAATCCTGCAGATCAACGCCAGCGCCCGTTCCGCCGGTGCCAATTCCACCCGCGTCGCCGATTCCATCACCGCCCGCCTGCAGGCCGCCCATCCCGGCACCCTGGTGGAAGTGCGGGACCTGGCCGCCAATCCCCATCCGGTGCTGGACGAGCCGGCCCTCTCCGCCCTGTTCACCCCCGCCGAGCAGCGCAGCCCCGAGCAGGCCGCCCGGGTGGCCCTGGACGACGCCCTCATCGCCCAGGTGCAGTCCGCCGACGCCATCGTGCTGGGTGTGCCCATGTACAACTTCGGCGTGCCGGTGCAGCTGAAGGCCTGGATCGATGCCATCGCCCGTGCCGGCGTCACCTTCCGCTACACCGAGAACGGTCCCCAGGGCCTGATCACCGGCAAGAAGGTGTACGTGGCCCTGGCCCGGGGCGGCCTCTACCGCAACACCCCGGCCGATTCCCAGGTGCCCTACCTGAAGAGCGTGCTGGCCTTCCTCGGCATGACCGACGTGGAATTCATCTACGCCGAGGGCCTGGCCATGGGGCCGGATGCCGCCGCCAAGGGCTTCGCCGAAGCCCAGGCCCAGATCGACGCCATCGCCGCCTGAGCCTGACGCTGCCGGTCCGGTCCCCTGCCTGCGGGCAACGGGCCTGGGCCGGCGCTGTCCACCGTTTAACCTGGGAGGCCCGTCCTCCCCGCCGCCGTCCCGCCCGGGATGCGGCTTCATCAGGAGTCCATGCCATGACCACTCTCCACCGCACTGCGCCGCCGGCCGCACCGGCTGCCGCCAACGCTGCCAATGCCGCCTCCCGGGCCGTGGAACGCCTGGTGCGGGGCATGGCCACTTCCGACGGGGCCGGCGTGCGCCTGACCCGGGTGCTGACCCAGAACCTGCAGCGCCGCCTCGATCCCTTCCTTATGCTCGACGCCTTCCGCAACGAAAACGCGGAGGACTACATCGGCGGCTTTCCCGACCATCCCCACCGGGGCTTCGAGACCGTCACCTACATGATCGCCGGCCGCATGCGCCACCACGACAGCGTCGGCAACGAGGGCCTGCTGGGCCCCGGCGGCGCCCAGTGGATGACCGCCGGCAGCGGCCTCATCCACTCCGAACTGCCGGAGCAGGAGGAGGGCCTGATGGAAGGCTTCCAGTTGTGGCTCAACCTGCCGGCCAGGAACAAGATGGTGGCGCCCTACTACCGGGACATTCCGCCCGCCGCCATTCCCGAATACACCACCGCCGCGGGCGTGCGGGTGCGCATCATCGCCGGCGCCAGCCAGGGCGTGGCCGGGGCCGTGCAGCGCCCGGACACGGAGCCCCTCTACCTGGACATCCACCTGCCTGCCGGCAGCGCCCTGTTCCACGAGATTCCCGCCGGCCACAACGCCTTCACCTACACCTACCGGGGCAGCGTGGAGGTGGGCGGCAATGTGGTGCCCGACCGGCACATGGCCATCCTGGCCAATGACGGCGCCCCCGGCGTGCACCTGGCGGCGGCGGAGGATTCCCGCCTGCTGCTGGTGGCGGGCCGGCCCCTGGGCGAGCCCATCGCCCAGTACGGCCCCTTCGTCATGAACACGGCGGAGGAAATCCAGCAGGCCATGCGCGACTACAGCGCCGGCCATTTCGCCGCCGCCCCGGTGCGGGCCCTGTAGCTTTTCTCCTTCTCCCCTGGCAACGCCGCCGGCCTTGCGCCGGCGGCGTTTTTCTTTGGCGCCGCCATCGCCGGCGGGGCAGGCAAAAGGCATCAAAGCGGCGCAAAATTAGGGGGTGCGGGGCCGCCCGGCCCTGGCGGAAGGGAGAACGACATGAAACGATGCGCCCTCTTGCTGCTGCCCCTGCTGCTGGCCGCCTGCGGCGGTCCCGGCAGCTATGCGGAACGGGAGGATTTCCAGTCCGACCCGCGCCATCGCCGGGATTTCCCCACGGCGGCGGCGCCCCTGTGCGATGCGGCCCGGCGGGTCCTGCTGGGGGACGGTTACGTGGTGCTGCCCGGGCGCGACGCCCTGACCTTCAGCGGTGCCAAGGAATTCCGGGTGGACGACAAGGGTCACGCCCAGCTGCGCCTGCACCTGGCCTGCAGCGAGGCACGGGGCGGCGCCACCCTGTTCGTCACCGCCACGGAAGAGCATTTCGACGTCAAGACCACCCGCCAGAGCACCAGCGTCGGTGTGCCCCTGGTGGCCCCCATTTCCTTCAGCAGCAGCACCGAGGGCGACAACCAGGTCAAGACCCGGGGCGAGACCGTGGCCGCCCGGGATTTCTACGAGCGCTTCTACCGGGCGGTACGGCGGGAACTGGGCGGCCGCGAGTAAGGACGGGCAGGGCAGGGGCGGAGGCCGCAGCGGGTGTCGCGGCCCGGGGCGGGGGCGCCAAAACAAAAGGCCGAATCTCCAGGAGATCCGGCCGTCCTCATGGTCGAGCAAGCGCCGGGCGAGGCCGGCGGGTCCCCCTATTTTTTATTATTTGATCGGCTTGCCCAGGCGGGTGACGGCGGCCACGGCGTGTTCCACCGTGGCGGCGACCTGCTGGCCCATGTCGGTGACCTGCTGCTGCACCCGGGCCTTGTGTTCCTGCTGGCTCATGGTGACGATCTGCTGGGCGTTCTGCAGGTAGGCCAGGGTCTGGCCCAGGACCGGCTGGGTGGCCTTGGTCTGCAGTTCCAGTACTTCCTGGGCCGACTTGGCGCCCATGACGCAGCGGGTGTGCTCGATGCCGTGTTCCAGCAGGGCGCGGGCGGTGTTGAGGTTGAGGTTGGCGAGACGCTCGATGCTGGCGAAGCTGCCGTGGGCCAGGTCCAGGGTGTTTTCCATATTGGTCTTGGTGACGGCCAGCAGATGGTTGTGCAGATTGATCATGTTAGTACCCCTAGCGTTGTCTTATAAGTATCGGTGTCGATGTATCGAGCGGCGCCATCATAGCCACGGCAACCCTGCCTGGGACCCGGGTCGAGTCCCGGGAATGACCCTGGGGTCTCGCCTAGGTGAGAAGCCGGCGGGGATGTGTTAGCCCGGTGCCGCCCGTGCCTGCGGACGGTCCCGGCGCCGGCCGTCGCCCTCTGCGGCAGAGGGCGGGCGGGCCTGGCGGCGGAACCCTTTACCCCCGATGACAAAAGGGGCAAATGCATCTTACGCCCACTCTGGAAGCCAATGAATACGCCACTCTCCAGAGGTCATATGCCAAGAGTCCTACCGTAAGTGGCTTTCCGGGGAGGGGGTCTGTTAATGCTCATGGAATAAGCGCTGCCCGGCAGGTCCGATGAAATCAGGCATCTCCTTGGCGCTATTGGTGTGCTGCGGCATGGGAAAGGGGGCGGAGGCCAGGTGACAGATGAAAGGCGACGTGGGACGGGCGGCGCGCCGGCAGGCCGGGGCAGCCTCTTAACGCCCCGGCCGATGTGCTGTATATTTATACAGCCATGAAGGATGAGCCCTGCCCACTCCCTGACGATTCCCGTGCCCCGGTCCCGCCCGCCGACCTGCCCGCTGCCGCGGCCGGAACAGCGGCCGGATCAGCGGTTGGAACAGCGGTTGGAACAGCGATGCCTGCCGCGGTGCTGCCCGAACGGCGCATCGCCCACCTGGACATGGATGCCTTCTTCGCTTCGGTGGAACTGCTGCACTACCCGGAGCTGCGGGGTCGGCCGGTGGTGGTGGGCGGCCGTGCCGTGGACCGGCCCCGGCGCCAGGCCGACGGCAGCCTGCACTTCGCCCGCCTGCGGGACTACGTGGGGCGCGGCGTCATCACCACCTCCACCTACGAGGCCCGGGCCCTGGGCGTCTTTTCCGGCATGGGGCTGATGAAGGCGGCCCAGCTGGCGCCCGACGCCATCCTGCTGCCGGCCAACTTCGACGCCTACCGGGACTATTCGCGCCGCTTCAAGGCCGCCGTGGCGGCCATCGCGCCCTGTATCGAGGACCGGGGCATCGACGAGATCTACATCGACCTCAGCCACATCGAGGAGGCCACGCTGCCCCTGGCCCGGCGCCTGAAGGCGGCGGTGCTGGCCGCCACCGGCCTTACCTGCTCCATCGGCATCACGCCCAACAAGCTGCTGTCCAAGATCTGCTCCGACCTGGACAAGCCGGACGGCATCACCGTGCTCGGCATGAAGGAGGTGCCGGCGCGCATCTGGCCCCTGGCGGCGAAGAAGATCAACGGCATCGGCCCCAAGGCCAACGAACGCCTGGGCCAGCTGGGCATCCACAGCATCGGCGACCTGGCGGCGGCGCCGCCGGAAATGCTGGTGCAGCACTTCGGCCGCAGCACCGGCGCCTGGCTGCACCGGGCTGCTCACGGCATCGACGAACGGCCCCTGAGCACCTCCCGGGAGCCCAAGTCCATCAGCCGGGAAAGCACCTTCTCCCGGGACCTGCACGCCCGCCACGACCGGGCCGAGCTGTCGGAAATCTTCACCGGCATGTGCCTGCGGGTGGCCGACGACCTGGCGCGCCAGGGCTACGTGGCCCGCACCATCGGCATCAAGCTGCGCTATGCGGACTTCCAGTCGGTGACCCGGGACCTCACCCTGGCCGTGCCCACCGCCGACGGGGCGGCGATCCGCAAGGCCGCCGGCGAATGCCTGAAGCGGGTGCCCCTGCAGCAGCGCCTCCGCCTGCTCGGAGTGCGGGCCAGTTCCCTGCTGCCGGCGGCGGCAGCGGCGGCCCTGCCATCACCCCTGGTCCAGGCCGAACTGCCCCTCTAGGGCCGGGGCGGCGTCCCCGTTTTTCGGGGGGCGGCGATGGCCTTTTTTCGCGCCGCCGGGACCATGCCGGCGGGACAACCTTGACGCGCGTCAAGCCTGCATGGGGCGCGGAACCCAGCTGCCACCGTGACGCCCGATTCTATTGACCCTGATCAAAGTACGTTTTCTGCCGCTGAAGAAATTGGGGCCTCCTCACTCAATTTTTTCAGGAACAGGGAGCCATGAAAACGAAGCGTTTCAACCTACTCAGGCTGGCGGCCATTCCGGCCCTGGCCTTTGCCGTGCAGTTCGCCTTTGCCGGCACGCCGGAATCCCACGGCGACGCCACCATGCGGGACTACCAGGCCGGCGGCGGCTCGCCCCTGGCCAGCGTGCCCATGCACCAGGACATCAATCCCCTGGCACCGAAAATGACCGAGGCCGAGTTCGAGAAGGCCAAACGCATCTTCTTCGAGCGCTGCGCCGGCTGTCACGGCGTGCTGCGCAAGGGCGCCACCGGCAAGGCCCTGACCCCGGACCTGACCATCGCCAAGGGCCTGGAATACCTCAAGGTCTTCATCAAGTACGGCTCTGCCGGCGGCATGCCCAACTGGGGCACTTCCGGCGTGCTCAGCGACGACGAGGTGGACCTCATGGCCCGCTACATCCAGCAGACGCCCCCGGCCCCGCCCGAGTACGGCCTGAAGGAAATGGAAGCCAGCTGGAAGGTGATCGTGCCGGTGGAAAAGCGGCCGAAGAAAAAGCTCAACAACCTCAACCTGGACAACCTCTTCTCCGTCACCCTGCGCGACGCGGGCGAGATCGCCCTGATCGACGGCGACAGCAAGAAGATCGTCAGCATCCTCAACACCGGCTACGCGGTGCATATCTCCCGCATGTCCGCCTCCGGCCGCTACCTGTTCGTCATCGGCCGCGACGCCAAGATCAACCTGATCGACCTGTGGATGGAAAAGCCGGACACCGTGGCCGAGATCAAGGTGGGCATGGAAGCCCGCTCGGTGGAAAGCTCCAAGGCCAAGGGCTTCGAGGACAAGTACGCCATCGCCGGCACCTACTGGCCGCCCCAGTTCGTCATCATGGACGGTGACACCCTCAAGCCGCGCAAGATCGTTTCCACCCGGGGCATGAGCGTGGGCACCCAGGACTACCATCCGGAACCCCGGGTGGCGGCCATCGTCTCCTCCCACTTCAATCCGGAGTTCTTCGTGAACGTGAAGGAAACCGGGATGGTCTACTCGGTGGATTACCGCGATCTCAGCAACCTGAAGATCAAGATGATCGAGGCGGCCCCCTTCCTCCATGACGGCGGTTTCGAATCCACCCACCGCTACTTCATGGATGCGGCCAACGCCTCCAACAAGATCGCCGTGATCGACACCAAGGACGGCAAGCTGGCCAAGCTGGTGGACGTGGGCAAGACGCCGCACCCGGGCCGGGGCGCCAACTTCGTCGATCCCAAGTTCGGTCCCGTGTGGGCCACCGGCCACCTGGGCGACGATTCCATCTCCCTTATCGGCACCGACCCGGTGAAGCACGGCGACAATGCCTGGAAGGTGGTGCGTACCCTGAAGGGCCTGGGCGGCGGTTCCCTGTTCCTCAAGACCCATCCCAAGTCCAAGAACCTGTGGGTGGACACCACCCTCAACCCGGAAGCCAACATCAGCCAGTCCGTGGCGGTGTGGGACGTGAATAACCTGGACAAGGGTTACGAGCTGCTGCCCATCGGCGACTGGTCCGGCATCAAGGAAGGTCCCAAGCGCATCGTCCAGCCCGAGTACAACAAGGCCGGCGACGAAGTGTGGTTCTCCGTGTGGAACGGCAAGGACCAGGAATCGGCCATCGTCGTGGTGGACGACAAGACCCGCAAGCTGAAGGCCGTGATCAAGGACCCCAAGCTGGTGACGCCGACGGGCAAGTTCAACGTTTACAACACCCAGCACGATGTGTACTAATGGGGTCTAGCCTCTCCTGAAGCGGCATCCCAGCAAGACGAGAGAAGGTGATCCTTCTCTCGTCTTTTCATTGGTCACCCCTAGCCGGAATCGCCCATGTTCAGTCCCAAGGAAAGCCGACGCTGCAGCCGGGAGCTGTTGTCGGACATCCCCCTCTTCAACGGCCTGGCCGACAGCGTGACGGACCAGCTGCTGGCCGCCAGCCGGGTCGTCTCCATTCCCGCCCACACCCAGATCTTTTCCGTGCAGAGCCCGGTCAAGGAAGCCTTCGTCCTGGTGCGCGGCACCCTGCGCCGCAGCACCCGCCTGGCCGGCGAGGTGGAGAAGACCCTGGAACTGATCCAGAGCCCCCAGCTCCTGGCCCCCGGCGAAGTGTTCGGCGCCGAGCGCTACACCTCCCAGTGCGAGAGCCTGGGCAGCAGCCTGATCCTGGTCATCGACGCCTGGCGCCTGCGCGCCATCGTGCAGCAGGACCTGCCCCTCAGCGACCGTCTCATCCAGCTCCTGGCCCTGCGCCTGCGCAGCACGGAATGCGACGTCACCAGTTACCACTACGGCCTCTCCGCCACCCAGCGGGTCCTCGACTACCTGCTGGCCCAGGGCGGCGAAGCCCTCAAGTCCGCCGGCGAAACGCCGGTGACCCTGCGCCCGAGCAAGAAAATGATCGCCGCCCGCCTGGGCATCACCCCCGAGTCCTTCTCCCGCTGCCTGCGGGAGCTGATCGACCTGGGCCTGATCGTGGTGGACGGGCGCGTCCTCTACATCCAGAACGCCGCCCTGCGGGATTACGAAAACGGCAACCCGGAGCGGCGCATGAGCTTTTCCCGGCGCGAACGGGCAGAGATCATCCGCCCCCGCAAGAAGCTTTCCGCCGGCGCCCTGGTCAATCTCTGCGGCCGCCTGCGCGTCCTCTCCCAGCGTCTGGCCACCTCCTGGGCCATGATCGCCACCGGCCTGCCGCCGGCCAAGTACCAGGTGCGCCTGCGGGCCCTGGTGGGGGATTTCGAGCGGGTGGACAAGCGCCTCGACGGCCTGGCGCTGGCGCCCCAGGTGGGCGAGCGGCTGCAGGCGGTGCAGGCCATCTGGCCCGCCTACCGGGAAGCCCTGCTGGGCAGCGCCACCCCGGCCGAGGCCGCCGCCGTGCTGGGGCTCAGCGAAAAGATGCTGGAGGCCACCGACGCCATGACCAAGGCCGCCGAACTGTGCGGCGAGACGCCGGACGCCCACTACGTGAACACGGCCGGGCGCAACCGCATGATCTCCCAGCGGGTGTGCAAGCTCTTCCTCTTCTGGGACTGGCCCGGCTGCGAAGACCTGGGGGAGCCGGCCCTGACCGAATCGGTGCGGGAATTCGCGCGCAACCTGGCCGAGCTGCAGCAGAACAGCCACGGCGTGGCCGAGCTGGCGCTGCAGCTGAAGGAGGTGGACGCCCAGTGGCAGGTCTTCATCGCCTCCCTGCTGCCCGACCTGTCCCGGGCCCGGCGCACCCACCACGCCCGGGTCGTGTTCACCGAAGGCGAGCGCCTGCTGCGCCTGATGGACACCACGGTGAAGCTTTACGAGCGGCTGGGCAAATGAGGCCCGCCCGCCGCTCTTGACCGGGATCAAGCCTGTCATTCGCCAACTGACTGGTAACAAAGGATTATTTCCGGGCCGCCGGCCGCAGCGCGAAAAATTTGCCCGGGCCGGCACAGTGCCGCTTTCCAACCACTACACCGAAGGAAGCGTGCCATGAAATCCGCCCACCTCTCCCTGCTGGCCCTCGGCGGCCTGCTCCTGCTGGGCAACGCCCAGGCCGACGAAGCCCTGGCCAAGGCCAAGAACTGCATGTCCTGCCACCAGGTGGCGGTGAAGGTGCTGGGCCCGGCCTACAAGGACGTGGCCGCCAAGTACAAGGGCGACGCCGGCGCCGTCGACAAGCTGGCCGCCAAGATCAAGGCCGGCGGCAAGGGCGTCTGGGGCGAAGTGCCCATGCCCCCCAACAACGTCACCCCCGACGAAGCCAAGAAGCTGGCGACCTGGGTCCTCTCCCTGAAGTAAGCCCTCGGCCTTGTCCGGCGGACCTCGGCGCCCTGCCGTCGCCCGGTCCGCCGTCCCGCCTGCCTGTCCGGCAGGCCGGGCCTCCGCCCGGCCCTGGACGCCCCTTCGGCGCCTGCCCCGGCTACAATCCGGGCCATGCCTGCCTGCCGCCGTACCCCCTTCTCCGCTTTTCTTCCCGCCTCCCTCGCGCCGGCCCTGGGCCGCTGCGGCGCGCTCCTGCTGCTGGGCCTGTGGGCCGCGGCCGCCGGCGCTGCGGACATCCGCCTCGGGGTGCTGGCCTGGCTCGGCTCGGAAGAGGCCGAGGTGCAATGGAAGCCCCTGGTGCAGGAACTGGAGCGGCGCCTGCCGGGCCACCGCATCCAGCTGCGCCAGTACGACCTGGATGAACTGTCCCAAGCCCTACAGGGCGGGGAGGTGGAATTCGTCGTCACCAACCCGGGCCACTACGTCACCCTGGAGGCGGAGCACGGCATCAGCCGCATCGCCACCCAGGTTTCCGCCCCCTCCCAGGACCCGGCCCATGTGGTCGGCTCCGCCGTGGTGGTGCTGGAACGGCGGCGCGACCTGCGCCGCCTGGAAGACCTGCGCGGCGCCACCCTGGCGGCGGTGGCGGAGGATGCCTTCGGCGGCTACCAGCTGATCTGGGCCGAACTGCTCCGCCACGGCCTGGACCCGGAGCAGGGCCAGCCCCGGCCCCTGTTCACCGGCTTCCCCATGCCCCGGGTGGTGGAGGCGGTGCTGCGCGGCGAGGCCGACGCCGGCGTGCTGCGGGCCTGCCTGCTGGAGCGCCTGGAGCGGGAAGGGACAGTGCCGCCCGGCCGCCTGCGGGTGCTATCGCCCCGGGCCGACGTGGGCCATTGCGGCGTCACCTCCGCCCTCTACCCGGGCTGGGCCTTCGCCGCCGCCCGGGGCACCGACCCGGCCCTGTCCCGGGCCGTGCTGCTGGCCCTGCTCTCCCTGCCGGCGGACGAGGGCGGCCAGACCTGGAGCGTGCCCGCCGACTACCATCCGGTGCACGAGCTGTTCCGCGAACTGAAAATCGGCCCCTACGCCTTCCTGCGGGAGACCGGCTGGGATGCCCTGTGGCGCCGCTACTGGCCCTGGGCGGCGGGGCTGGTGCTGCTCCTGCTGGGCGGCGGCCTGTACACCCTGCGGGTGGAGCATCTGGTGCAGCGGCGCACCCGGGAACTGAGCTCGGCCCTGGCCGAGCGGCACCGGCTGGAGGCCACCCTGCGCTCCGGCCAGGAGCAGATGGACCATCTCTCCCGCCTCTCCATCCTGGGGGAGCTGGCCGGCACCCTGGCCCACGAACTGAACCAGCCCCTGGCCGCCATCGGCAACTACGCCCGCAGCCTGCTGCGCCGCCAGCAGGCCGGCAACCTGACGCCCGAGGCCCTGCAGCAGGCGGCGGCGGAGATCGCCAGCGAGTCGGAGCGGGCTGCCGGCATCCTGGGCGGCATCCGGGCCTTCGCCCGCAAGCGCAGCCGGGTGCGGCAGCCCTGCGACCTGGCCCTGCTGGTGCGGGAGAGCGCCGACCTGCTGCGGGGCATCCAGGCGAAGGCCCCGGCCATCGCCCTGGAAGACGCCCTGCCGCCCGGCGGACGCCAGGTGCTGGCGGACCCGCTGCAGCTGCAGCAGGTGCTGCTCAACCTCTTCAAGAACGCCTGGGACGCCCAGGAGGCCGTCGGCAGCGATGCCCCCATCGCCGTCAGCCTCAGCGCCGGGGAAGGGCGCTGCTGCGTCGCCGTGCGGGACCACGGCGGCGGCCTCAGCCCCGAACTGCAGCAGCGCCTGTTCGAACCCTTCTTCACCACCAAGCCCGACGGCCTGGGCCTGGGGCTCTCCATCTGCAAGACCATCATCGAGGCCCACGGCGGCGAACTGGCGGCCGCCGCGCCCGCCGATGGCCCCGGCCTGGTCCTGCACTTTTCCCTGCCCCTGGCCGCTGCCGGCGAAAGCACGCCCCCATGAACACCACTGCCACGCCCCCGGTCATCCACGTGGTGGATGACGAAGCCCCCTTCCGCCGCTCCCTCCTGTTCCTGCTCGAGTCCGTGGGCTGGCAGGCGGTGGGCCACGAATCGGCGGAAGCCTTCCTCGCCGCCGCCCCCGCCTTTCCCGCCGGCGGCGGCTGCCTGGTGCTGGACATCCGCATGCCCCGGGTCAGCGGCCTGGAACTGCAGCGGCGCCTCAAGGCCGGCGATCCGGCCGCCAATCCCTTCCCCATCATTTTCATGACCGGCCACGGCGACGTGGAACTGGCGGTGCAGGCCATGAAGGAGGGGGCCGTGGATTTCCTGCAGAAGCCCTTCAAGGACCAGCAGTTCCTCGACACCGTGGAGCGGGCCGTGCAGCTGAGCCTGGAACGCCACGCCGCCAGCCGCCGCCACCAGGAGGCCCGGGAATGCCTGGAGCGGCTCTCGGCCCGGGAGCGGGAAGTGGCGCGGCTGCTGGCCCTGGGCCAGGCCAACAAGGAAGTGGCGCGGGCACTGGGCATCAGCGAAAACACGGTGCATGTGCACCGCCAGCACGTCATGGAAAAGACCGGCACCGGCAGCGCCGCCGAACTGGCCCGGCTCATCCTGCGGGCCGACCCGGCCGGGCTGGACTGAGAGTCGTCAGACGCTGGCGGTTGTCTGGCCCCTGTTGCCGGCCGCTGCCGCGTTGATGGATTCCAGCACCGGCGCCATGGTGGCCACGCCGCGCCGGATCGCCGCCTCGTTGCAGGCGGAGAAGCCCATCACCAGCCCCGGCGGCGCCGGCTGGCCCATGCCGTAGAAGGAGATGGGGCGGGCTTCCACGCCCCAGGCGCCGAGGGCCGCGGCCACCGCCCGGTCGTCGCTGCCCCGGGGCAGGAGCGCGGTGGCGTCGAGGCCGGTGGTGATGGGCAGCACCGTCAGCAGGCCGTCGAGCTGGGTGGCGCACTCGTGCTGGAAGCAGGCGGCCCGCTCGCCGTAGAGGCGGCGCATCTGGCGCAGGTGGCGGGCGAAGTGGCCTTCGCCGATGAAGGCGGCCAGCACCGCCTGGGGCAGGATCGGGGCGTGGCGCACGGTGAGGGAAATGGCCGAGGCGAAGGGTTCCGCCAGCCATTCGGGCACCACCGCGTAGGCCAGGCGCAGGGCGGGAAAGAGCAGCTTGCTGAAGGTGCCCAGGTAGATCACCCGGTCATGGCGATCCAGGCTTTTCAGGGCCGGCAGGGGCGCCCCGTCGAAGCGGTACTCGCCGTCGTAGTCGTCCTCGATGATGATCCGCCGGCCCGCCTCGGCCCAGGCCAGCAGGGCCAGGCGCCGCTCCAGGGGCAGGGTGCCGCCCAGGGGCGACTGGTGGGCGGCGGTGACGTAGGCCAGCCGGGCATCCGCCGCCATCGGCAGGGCATCGGTGCACAGGCCCAGCCGGTCCACCGGCGCGCCCTGCACCCGGGCGCCGCCCAGCTCGAACAGGCGGGCCGCCCCGGGATAGCCCGGGTCTTCCACCAGGGCCGCATCGCCCGGGTCCAGCAGCAGGCGGGCGCACAGGTCCAGGGCCTGCTGGGCGCTGGACAGGATCATCACCTGGCCTGCATGGCAGTCGATCCGCTGGGAATAGCGCAGGTGCTCGGCGATGGCCCGGCGCAGGGGCAGGTGGCCGGCCCCGTCGCCGTAGCCCATGTCGTCGGGCCGCAGGCCGCGCCCCTGCTGGTGCGTGAGGCGCTGCCAGAGGGCGTGGGGAAAGGCCCCCAGGTCCGGCTGGTTGGGGCTGAAGGGCCGCCCCAGGACCATGCCCTCCCGGGAGAGGAAAGGGCTGTTCGCCAGCAGTTGTCCCTGGCGCGACAGCCGGGGGTGGTTGGCGGCGGCATCGTCCGTTCCTGCCGTGTCGGCGGCGGCAGCGCGGGCAACGCCCGGGGCGGCGCTGGTCCGGGGCTGCGCTGTGCCGGCCGCGGCGATGGGCAGGGCCGCAGCCACCGTGGTGCCGCTGCCGGTGGCGCCGCTGAGATAGCCTTCGGCGATCAGCTGGTCGTAGACGGCCACCACGGTGCCCCGGGAGATGGCCTGCTGGCGGGCGAAGTCCCGGGTGGAAGGCAGGCGGCACCCCGGCGCCAGGCGCCCGGCCAGGATCGCGGCCCGCAGCTCCCCGCACAGCCAGCGTTGCAGGGTCATGCCCTCGGCCCGGGGAGCCAGGGCCAGCTCCAGTTCTGCGGCACGTTTCATGGAAAGTGGACCAATCGAATGGTCGATAAATGGACGTATGCATCGTACCACCGGCCCATTAGGATGGCCCCATCCTGCAGCGCGGGATTCCCCCAACTCTCCCAAGGATGGAAACCATGGAACAACGCTTCGATATCGGCAAACTGATCCCCGACGGCTACAAGGCCATGTTCGGCGTGCACACCTATGTCCAGGGCGCCGGCCTGGACCTGGGCCTGCTCGAACTGGTGCGCCTGCGCGTCTCCCAGATCAACGGCTGCGCCTTCTGCGTCGCCATGCACGTGCCCCTGGCCCGCAAGTACGGCCTCAGCGAAAACCAGATCAACCTCACCGCCACCTGGAAGGAAGCCCCAGTCTTCGACCCCCGCCAGCGCGCCGCCCTGGCCTGGGCCGAAGCCGTCACCGCCCTCAGCGGCCAGGAAGTGCCGGAAGCCATCTACGAAGAGGTCAAAGCCCACTTCAGCCCGGTGGAAATGGCCAACCTGACCCTGTGCGTAGTCGAAATCAACGGCTGGAACCGCCTCATGGTCGCTTCGCGGACACCGCCGTTGCTGTAGGTCGGACTGGGAAAACAAAAAAAGCCAACCCTGGGGTTGGCTTTTTTGTTGGGGCTGATTGTTGCGGGGTGTTGGGTGATTTTAAAGCTGCTATCGACCCAAAGCGGAAGTCCGACCCGCTGCGGCATCAAGACTCATTGTCGGCCATTACAGTCACTCGACCCGTCGCCTTGTCGAGGTCATTCACCGTCGATAGTAGGTGCATAAGGCTCCAGAGGCCCTCCCTAAACGCGAGATTAGACTCCGAAATAGTCACTACTGACGAGCCTTTTAGGCACTGGATAGGCGGGCGGCACGCCGGGGCCACAGACCTCTTTCCCTTCCTCGATTGCCGCCGCGACCTTTTCATTGAGTTCACGAAGTTGGTGCAATATATCCAGTCTTCTATCGAACCCATATGCGGCAAGAACCGCTATGTCGAGTGCTGCATGAGCATCCTTAAGCACGTTCTTGCCTGGCAACTCTAGGGTCCGATAGAGTGCTCGCAGCCCTCCTGGGATGCCCTCGAGCGCCTTTTTTCGAACTGCACGAAGGGTGCAGGCTGCCTCTGCAACGGCTTCTACTTTTGACCGGGATGGGTGTTGTGGCCACGGGAACGTATCGAAGACGGAAGTTGAAGAATATCGAGGATCTTTCTTCATATTGGATCGCTTTGCCAGGAACCATTCGATATGGACTACCGACTGTAGAACCCCAAAGCTGTAATCGTCCTCGAAAGCGAACACTTGGAGAGCATCGCCGGGACGACATTTGCTTGACAGAAAGAAGAAGATTGGTCGCGTTGTCACTCTCGAACAAGCAATAAACCGGCTAAGCGGCTTCAGTGCAGCGACCATGTCCGCCCGGCTCCATGAGAGCTGCCACCAGCGGTCGAGAAATGCTTTGTGGTGGGGGCGCATCTTTCCGGTTTTTGTCTTGCCCTTCTCAGCCGCTTGCTGACGGGCTGGTAGGACCTTTTCCTCCACGTGCGCAATAGAAACTGGGAAAGCTTGAGCACCTAGTATGTCGCGCTGTCCGAAATCGAGAATAAAGCGTTTCGCCGAAACGATTCCGCCGAGAACCTCTTTTCCGACAAAGTAAGGGAATAGCAACTCATCTGCTTTCGGCTCTTTAGCGAGCAGCGCCTTGCGCTGACCCGCGGACAGCACGAAATCCTTGTGGCCTGGTGTGACACCTTGGAAAGATCGTTGTGGTGAGAGATTACAGCTCAACTGGTGAATACTCTTCAAGTCCGTACGATCGGAAAGCGCTGAGTTGATTGAGGGAACCTCGCGCAGATCAAGCTCGTAGCGCTTCGATTCCAACCCCGTGCCACGTGGTCGTTTCGCTTTCTTTCCGGTGGTGGGCTTGACTTGAAACCACAAGCGCTTTTTCTTCGGTACCAGAGTGGGGTCCTGAGTCTTTACCCAGTTAGCGATCGACACATTAACGTTCGCTTCGCCGGACCAAGGCTGGTTATCCACCGCGTCGATAATAGTTCCATCGACCACTACGTGATCCAATCCTCCAACGCGTGATTGGTTGCTTCTCACATTCTGTGTTCCGACCAGACCGGCTCTGCCGGCCAACGGATCCTTCTCTGTACAAACGGCCAATTCGTCATGTGCTCGTCGGAACCAGTACACACAGAAGTCCGCCATGCCCGGTACATCAGGATAGGTTCGGCGAACCGCGGCAATGTAGTCGATATCGAGTTCTTGCGTGATCCGCTTGGCGCCCAAGAACGGAGGATTTCCAACGATTACATCGGCTTTGAACCACTTCGCCTTCGTGCCATCTGCATTAATCAGTGCATCTCCAGCTCTGAAATTTTTATCAAGATTGTCTAGTGGTAGCGCGGGCTCATTGATATGAAGCTCATCAATACTCAACTTGTGCGCTAGCATCATGGTGACCTTCGCTATGTCGACGGCGAAGGGGTTGATATCGATACCGAAGAAATTTCGGGCGCTCACGAATCCGAATGGGCGCTGGTAGGGATCGACGCTTTTGTACTCGCCAGCCATCCGCTCATAGATTCTAGCCTCGAGTCGCTTTAGCTCACGGTAGGCGGTGTAAAGAAAGTTTCCACTGCCACAAGCCGGATCAAGAACTGTGAAGTTCTCGATTCGTGCGAGTAGCTTCTTTAGAGCTCCGAGCGTCTTGGCCGATTCGATGCGCTCACTCCATGGGGCAACGATGGTCGGGCCGATCACCTTCATGATGTCGACCGGACTCGTGAAGTGGGCGCCACTTGCATGTCGAGCTTCTTTCCCGAGCGAGTGCTCGAAGATGGTACCGAAGATCTCAGGCCGCACCGCGGACCAATTGAACCTTGCGGCATCCTTGAGTAGCTCAAGCTCCTCTGCGTTTAGCTCAATGCGAGCTGGGCTGGCAAAAAGTCCTCCATTAAAATACGCGACGCCCTTGTAGCGACCGCCAGTTACTCCGCCCTTCGTGTTCATCGCCTCAAAGAGCCCGCCGAGAATGTCGTACGAGTCTTCTGGCCTCTTACAATCTTCGAGCAGGCGGGTCACAAAGTACTTTTCGAGGAGGTCAATGTCCTCTGCGAAGAGCGCCATCAACATCTGCAGGATGAACCGCTGGGCAAGCGGCTGATCAATGCCTCGTTTCAGCAGCGAGTTAAAGCAGGAGGCGAGCTTATCTGCGGCTTGACGAGTGACTGATTCCTGGTGGTTTCCAAAGATGGGGGCAACATCGCCAGGGAACATGAAGTTCAGCGGACCAAACTTGGCCGGCAGTTCGGTGAGTTTCACCTTGTCCACCGGAGTGTCTAGCTGAGTCTCGAAGTCGTAAACCCAGAACTCATCGAAGTTGCAAAGTACGGCGTAGCGCGGTCGATTCGGTACAAGTCGAGTCCAGTAGTCAAACGCTTGGCGGTAGTGCTTACTCAGGTCGACGCCTCGCTTCTTCATTTCAATGACGACAACCGGCTTCCATACGAGATCGGCGAAAGAGGTACCGCCCGTCGTGTTCTTCACGCGCTCTTCGCACTGTGCCCCAGCCTCCTTTAAGCCCGGCCAACCGAATGCGCGAAAAAGGCGGTCAAGGAATATCTGCGCTTCTCCCTTTTCGTCACCCTTAATGTGGGCGGCTACCCAAGTAGTGAAGTCTTCGAGGCGTGCTGGCTTTTCTGCTGTCGATATCATGTTATTTATTCTCGGTGGTGCCGATTGTTAGCGAGCTTTTTTCGACTTCAAAAAGCTTAGCCAATGTCAATGGTACGGTATGTTTGAATATCCAGGCGGCAATCAGGACCTGACCTCTAGGCCCCGTTTCGATTGGGCGGCAGGTGCAGGTCAGATTGTCACCCCTCACTTGGTGGCAGCTTTCCGTTAGCAGTGGCTGAGTTTCAGCTAATCAGAGTAGTGGGGCTGACAGTCAGGAATTAGCCGAGAGTCGCCCTAGGCTCATTCGAACTCCTCTGCTGCCTGCCAGTTCAGCCTCCATTCTCCAGCGCTTTCTCCTCCCGCTTCAACTCATGGGGCCTGGCTCCCAGGTCGTTCCACGGGGTGCCGTGGCTGCGGGCCTGGGTGAACCAGCGGAGTTTGGCGGCCAGGCGGAACAGCCAGGCGGGGAGGAGGGGGCGGGCCATGGAGGCGCTGGCTTCGGAGGGGATGCCGCGGCCGGCGGCCAGGGCCGGGGCGGCTTGGTGGAGGGCGGCGATCTGCTTGCGGAACATGAAGCCCATGCTGGCCAGGGGTTTGCCGTGCAGCACTTCGCCGGCGCCCATGGCCAGGCCGCCGGCCCAGCCGAGTCCGGCGTTGTGGGCGAAGCGGCGCAGCTGGGCCATGGCGGAGCGGTTGTGGGCCGCTTCCGGGTAGCCGCTGTTGAGCAGGCCGGCGATCCGCTGCAGGCGGCCGGGCTGGGCGGCGATCTGTTCCAGGGCCTTGAGGACCAGGCCCGGCAGGCCGTCCACGTAGAGGGGGGCGGACACCACCAGCAGCTCGGCTTCGCCCAGGGCGGCCAGGGCGGCGTCGGCGCGGCGGCCGGGCTTGATGAAGTCGATGACGTGTACCAGGGTGGCGGCGACGCCCTGCCGTTCCAGGTTTTCCGCCAGGCTCCGGGCCAGGGATTCGGAGGTGCTTTCGCCCTTGGGCCGGGCGCTGCCCACCAGCAGAGCGGCGCGTTGCACCGGCGCCGGCGGCAGGGCCGGGTCCGGCGCGCAGGCCCGGGCCAGGGCGTCCGCCGGCGGGTGGTGGGGGAAGGGTTCGCCGTCGCTGCCGGCCAGGGCCTGGGCGAAGCGGGCGGCCAGGGCTTCCTCCCAGGGGGCGGTGGCGGGGGCCAGCACCAGGGTGTGGAAACGGGGGGCCATGAGGTTGATGGCGTTGCCGCCGGCGAAGGCGGCGAACAGTTCCCGGGCCGCCGCATCGGGCGCGGCTTCCAGGCCGACGAAGAGCATGGCCGGGTAGCGCTCGTAGCGGGGCTGGTGGCGGGTGACGCCGACGGATTCGTGGAAGAAGGGGTGGATCACGCCCAGCAGCCGGTCCAGGGCGCCCTTGAGGGAGGGCCGGTAGCCGCCGTGGAAGAGGGGCGTCACCATCACCGCCAGGTCGGCCTGCTGGAAGGCCTTGGCGATGGCGTTGGCGTCGTCCTGGGTGCGGCACAGGCCGGGGGTCTTGGTCCAGCATTCGAAGTCGCCCAGGCAGGGGGCCAGGCGCACCTCTTCCAGGCGGAAGCAGCTGATCAGGGCGCCGCTGTCGGTGGCCAGGGCGGCCAGCCGGTCGGCCACGCGGCGGTCGGGGCCGTCGTCGTCGGGGGTGGCGTCGAGGATGAGGATGCGGCGGTCGGCGGCGGGTGTGGTGGGCGGCTGCATGGGCGAGTGGAATAATGGAGTTGGCATGATGTTGCCATGATCCCGGGGCCGGGGAAATGGCGATGTGCAGCAGGGAGGGCAGGTCGGGGCGCCCAGGACAAGCGGTTTAGGCAGCCGCCGGCAATAGTCACTTTCGGTTATGGCCCTAACCGGATATCCGAATAGGCGCGGTGGGGCGCCCTCCCTAGACTTGACCCCAAACAAACCAAGTACAGGGAGTACAGCCATGACCCATGTCCCATCCGTGCCTGCAGGGGCGCCGGCCGGCGCCTTGACGCGCCTGTGGCGCAGCGCCGCCGCCACCTTCCTCCTCTCCGCCCTGGCCGCCGCCGGCCTGGGCCGGGCCGAAGCCGCCGATGCCGGCCAGATCGCCCGGGGCGAATACCTGGCCCGCCTGGGCGACTGCGTTGCCTGCCATACCGCCGAAGGCGGCAAGTCCATGGCCGGCGGCCGGGAACTGGCCACGCCCTTCGGCGTGCTCTTCTCCACCAACATCACGCCGGACAAGGAAACGGGCATCGGCAACTACACCTTCGCCCAGTTCGACCGTGCCATGCGCAAGGGCGTGGCGGCGGACGGCCACAATCTCTACCCGGCCATGCCCTATCCCTCCTACGCCAAGATGACCGGCGAGGACATGCAGGCCCTCTATGCCTACCTGATGCAGGGCCTGGCGCCGGTGAAGCAGGCCAACAAGCCCACCGCCATGCGCTGGCCCTTCAACCAGCGCTGGGGCCTTTCCCTGTGGAACTGGGCCTTCCTCGACGCCACGCCCTTCCAGCCCGACGCCGGCAAGGACGCCACCTGGAACCGGGGCGCCTACCTGGTCCAGGGCCTGGGCCACTGCGGCGCCTGCCACACGCCCCGGGGCATCGCCTTCCAGGAGAAGGCCATGAGCGACGCCGGCAGCAAGGGCAAGCACTTCCTCGCCGGGGAGACCGTGGAATCCTGGCGCGCCCTGAGCCTGCGCGGCCTGTGGACGGTGGAGGACACCGCCCTGTTCCTCAAGACCGGGCAGAACCGCTTCGCCACCGCCTCCGGCAACATGGCCGAGGTCATCCACCACAGCACCCAGCACGTGAAGGACGAGGACCTGGTGGCCATCGCCACCTATCTCAAGTCCCTGCCCCCGGGCGAGCATGAACTGCCGGCCCCCAGCGTGCCCCGCAGCGAGGTGGCGGGCAAGGTGCCGGGCAATCTCTTCAGCTCCCGCGGCGGCCTGGCCTACGTGCAGTTCTGCGGCGACTGCCACCGCCAGGACGGCAACGGCGTCAGCAAGATATTCCCGCCCCTGGCCGGCAACCCGGCGGTGACGGCGAAGGACCCGGCCACCCTGCTGCACATCACCCTCACCGGCTGGAAGACCGCCTCTACGGCGGCCCATCCCCGGGTGTTCACCATGCCCGGCTTTGCCCGCCTCAACGACCAGGAACTGGCCGAGCTGATCACCTTCGTCCGCAGCAGCTGGGGCAACGGCGGCGAAGCCGTGACCGCCTCCCAGGTGAAGAAGATGCGGGCCGAAGTGGTGAAGCAGGACCCCAAGGCCATCGACAACAGCAAGTTCGAGACGCCGCGCCTGGCCGACATGCTGGCCAAGCCCAACGCCGAACAGCTGGTGCGCGGCATGCGTCTGCACCTGGAAACCAAGGACCTGCTGCCCAACCATGTGGGTGACCAGCTCAACTGCACCAGCTGCCACCTCAATGCCGGTACCGTGGCCGACGGCTCGCCCTTCGTCGGCGTCTCCGCCTTCTTCCCCAGCTACGCGCCCCGGGCCGGCCGCATCATCACCCTGGAGGACCGCATCAATGGCTGCTTCAAGCGCTCCATGAACGGCAAGCCCCTGCCCGTGGAGTCGGCGGACATGAAGGCCATGGTCGCCTACTTCGACTGGATGAAGGGCGCCACCAAGCCTGAAGACAAGGTGCCCGGCCGCGGCATCGGCAAGATCGACCGTTCCCTGAAGCCCAACAGCGACAACGGCAAGAAGATCTACGCCGAGCAGTGCGCCGTGTGCCACGGCGAGAACGGCGAAGGCCTCAAGTCCGCCGACGGCAAGATGGTCTATCCGCCGCTGTGGGGCGACGAGTCCTTCAACATCGGCGCCGGCATGGCCCGCACCTATACCGCCGCCGCCTTCGTCAAACGCAACATGCCCATCGGCTTCCACGGCAAGTTCCCCCTGGGCCAGGGCGGCCTCTCCGACCAGGAGGCCCTGGACGTGGCCGAGTACTTCAGCCACCAGCCCCGCCCGGACTTCCCCGAGAAGGTGAAGGACTGGCCCAATGGCAAGAAGCCGGAGGACGCCCGCTACTGAGGCCCCCCCCCTTCATCCAGCTTTCCGACCCGCCTTGAGCCTGAGGCTGCCGCCCCCTCCCGGGGCGGCTTTTTTCCTGGGGCCGGATCGGGATTGACGTAACCGAGGAGAAACCCGACCCCCAGCCATCTGCATATGCATTCAGAATAGAGAGCGCCCGACCGCTCCGTCACTCATTCCCGAACTTCGAGAGGAGATACCCCATGAGAAAACTGATTACCCCGCTGCTCTCCGGCCTCCTGTTGCTGCCGGCGCTGCTGCCCCTGTCGGCCCAGGCTGTCGACGGCAGCGACATCATGCAGAAGGGCGGCGCCAATCCGGCGGCCATGCCCTGCATCACCTGTCACGGCACCGACGGCAAGGGCATGACCGCCGCCGGCTTTCCGCGCCTCGCGGGCCTGCCCGAGGCCTACATCGCCAAGCAGCTGGCCGACTTCAAGGCCGGGCGCCGGGAGAATGCGGTGATGCAGCCCATCGCCCAGTCCCTTGCTCCTGAGGAAGTGGCCGCCGTGGCCAAGGCCTACGCCGAGCTGCCCAAGGTCAATATCAAGCCCGGCCCGGTGGAGCGGCCCCAGCCCGGCAGCGGCGCCTGGATCGCCCTGCGCGGCGCCTGGGAGCGCAACATCCCCGAATGCACCCTGTGCCACGGCCCCGCCGGCGTCGGCGTGGGCGACACCTTCCCGCCCCTGGCAGGCCAGTCCGCTCTCTACATCGAGAACCAGCTGAAGGCCTGGCGCGGCACCAAGGCCGTGGCCGCGACCCGCAAAACCAAGGCGGTGGCCGCCGTGCCGCCCAGCCGCCGCAACGACCCCAACGGGCTCATGGCCCACATCGCCGTGGATCTGAGCGAAGCCGAGATCAAGGCCGTGGCCGACTATTTCGCCGGCCTGGGGGAATCCAAGGAAGCCTTCGACGAAAGCCAGCATCGCCTGCGCTGAGACGAACGTTCCCCCTACATCGAAAGGATTCCCGCCATGAAAAACGCCAAGATTCTTGCCGCCCTGCTGGGCAGCATCTGCCTGTTCGCCGGTATCGCCCAGGCAGCCGACACCGCCAACACTCCCCGTAATTCCCGCCTGGACGACCAGACCCAGCTGCCCAAAGCCCCGGCCAAGCCTGTGAGCCAGCAGTACTTCCAGCCCCCGGCCGACACCGACATTCCCAACAACGCCTTCGGCGAGCTGGTGCGCCGGGGCCAGGACCTGTTCATGAACACCAAGGCCCTGGCGCCCGAGTACGTGGGCAACGAGATGAACTGCGTGAACTGCCACATCGACCGGGGCCGCAAGGCCAACTCGGCGCCCCTGTGGGCGGCCTATCCCATGTATCCGGCCTACCGCAAGAAAAACAACAAGGTGAATACCTATGTGGAGCGCATGCAGGGCTGCTTCCAGTTCAGTATGAACGGCAAGCCGCCGGCGGCCGACAGCGAAATCCTCACCGCCCTCACCACCTACGCCTACTGGCTGTCCACCGGCGCCCCAACGGGCAAGGCCCTGCCGGGACGGGGCTTCGACGAGCCGCCGCCGCCCAAGGGCGGCTACGACATCGCCCGGGGCAAGGCGGTCTATGAGAAGCAGTGCCAGCTGTGCCACGGCGAAAACGGCGAGGGCAAAAAGGTGGGCGTCACCTCCGTCTTCCCCGCCCTGTGGGGCAAGGACTCCTACAACTGGGGCGCCGGCATGCATCGCATCAACACCGCCGCCGGCTTCATCCAGCACAACATGCCCCTGGGCCGGGGCGAGACCCTCTCGGACCAGGAGGCCTGGGACGTGGCCGCCTACATCAACTCCCACGAGCGGCCCCAGGACCCGCGCCTGATCAACGGCAGCATCGACGAGACCCGCAAGCGCTACCACGCCGACGACGGCGTCAATCTCTACGGCGTGGTGGTGAACGGCAAGAAGCTGGGGCAGGGCGTGCAGTAGGCCCGGCTGTTTCCCTTATTCCCAACCCCCGGAAAGGGGCCATGACAGCCCCCTTTCCTTTTCGCAGCCGTACCGCTCCAGGGACGGCTGCTTTTTTTTTGCTCAGAGGAACATGCCGCCGGAAGCCTCGATGCGCTGGGCAGTGATCCAGCCCGTCTCTTCCGACAGCAGGGCGGCCACGGCATGGCCGATGTCGTCCGGCTGGCCGACCCGGCCCAGGGCGGTCTGGGCGGCGATGAAGGCGTTGAGCTGGGCATTGTCGCGCACGGCGCCGCCGCCGAAGTCGGTCTCGATGGCGCCGGGGGCCAGCACATTGACGGCGATGCCCCGGGGCCCGAGTTCCTTGGCCAGGTAGCGGGTCAACACCTCGATGCCGCCCTTCATGCTGGCGTAGGCGGCGTAGCCGGGCAGGGCGAAGCGGGCCAGGCCGGTGGAGACGTTGAGGATGCGCCCGCCGTCGTTGAGCAGGGGCAGCAGGGCCTGGGTGAGGAAGAAGGGCCCTTTCAGGTGGGTGTTCATGAGCAGGTCGAACTGGGCCTCCGTGGTCTCGGCGAAAGCGGCGTTGATGCCCATGCCGGCGTTGTTCACCAGGAAGTCGAAACGCTCCCGCTGCCAGGTCCCGGCCAGGGCCTGGCACACCCCCTCGGCGAAGGCGGGGAAGCCGGCGGCTTCATCCATCGCCAGGGGCAGGGCCACGGCGCGGCGGCCCAGGGCCTCGATCTGGGCCACGACGGCAGCGGCCTCGTCGGCCCGGCTGCGGTAGGTGAGGATGATGTCCACGCCGCGGGCGGCGAGCTTGAGGGCGGCGTTGCGGCCCAGGCCCCGGCTGCCGCCGGTGATGAGTGCGATCTTGGTCATGTCTGGCTCCTTGAAGGTGGGGGAGGGCCGGCCCTGGGGCCGACCGTGGAAGCCAGTCTATTGATCGAAAAGTGTCGGATAAATACGCGGTATTTGTTTAGACTGTTCGTCATTCATAGACAATGAGGGCGCCATGGACCAGCTCGACGCCATGCAAATCTTCCTGCGGGTGGCCGAACTGGCCAGCTTCACCCAGGCCGCCGACAGCCTGGGCCTGCCCAAGGCCAGCATTTCCGCTGCCGTGCAACGGCTGGAGAGCCAGCTCGGCGCCCGCCTCCTGCACCGCACCACCCGCCGGGTGCAGCTGACCCAGGACGGCCAGGCCTACTACGAGCGCAGCCGGGACCTGCTGGCGGACATGGAGGAACTGCAGACCATGTTCCGCCGCGACGAAGCCCAGCTCAGCGGCCGCCTGCGGGTGGACATGCCGGCCGGGACGGCGCGCCACGCGGTCATGCCCCGGCTGCCGGAGTTTCTCGAACGGCACCCGGGGCTGGAGGTGGAAGTGAGCAGCACCGACCGCCGCGTGGACCTGGTGCGGGAAGGCTTCGACTGCGTGCTGCGGGTGGGCGCCCTGGGGGATTCCTCCTTGGTGGCCCGGCCCCTGGGCCAGCTGCGCCAGCTCAACCTGGCCAGCCCGGCCTACCTGGAACGGCACGGCACGCCCCATTCCCTGGAAGACCTGGCCGCCCACCGGCTGATCCATTACGTCCCCATCCTGGGGGGCAAATCCCCCGGCTTCGAATACGAGGACGGGGCTGGGGAGTTGCGCCGCATCCCCATGGCCGGGGCGGTGACGGTGAACAATTCGGATGCCTACACCGCCGCCTGCCTGGCCGGCCTGGGCCTGATCCAGGTGCCGCTGGCCGGCATGCAGGCCCTGCTGCAGGCTGGTCTGCTAGTGCCGGTGCTGCCCGAATTCAACGCCCCGCCCATGCCGGTGCACCTGCTCTACGCCAACCGCCGCCACCTGCCGCGCCGGGTGCGGGTCTTCATGGACTGGCTGGTGGAGGTGGTGGCGGATTACGGCCGGGCCGAAATGCCGGCCTAGGCTGCGCCGGCTTCATTCCGTGGTGCTGGGACTCCAGAAGGCCTGGGAGATGAACGGCTGTTCTGCCAGTTGCCGGGTGAGCCGTTCCAGGTGCTCGCCGTCCACCGCATTGGCGGCGAGGACCGCCTCGATTTCCACCGCATCTTCGCCGAAGGCGTGCACCTTCAGGTCCCGGGTGGGCAAGTCGGCAGCCTCCAGGGCGTTTTCCAGCAGATGCAGGGCCTGTTTCTGGTGGCTTTGCCGGGCGATCACATAGACGGTATTGGTCACTTCCACGGCCAGGGTGTCCATGGGCTGACGGTTGATGCGGTCCACCACCGGCCGCAGCAGGGTGTTGGAGGCCAGGACAAAGGTGGCGCCGAGCAGGGCTTCCAGCAGCATGTCGGCGCCGGCGCAGGCGCCCACGGCGGCCGAGCCCCACAGGGTGGCAGCGGTGTTGAGTCCGCGCACATTGCCTTCCTCCCGCATGATGACGCCGGCACCGAGAAAGCCGATGCCCGAGACCACGTAGGAAATGACGCCGATGGCGCCGGCATGGCCGTTAAGGCGGTTGGCCAGATCCACGAAAATGGCCGCGCCCACGGCCACCAGCACATTGGTGCGCAGGCCGGCGGTACGTTGCCGGTACTGCCGTTCCAGGCCGATCAGGCTGCCCAGGATAAAGGCCGTGGTCAGGCTCAGGGTCGAGTCGGCCAGGGAGACCAGGTTGATGTTGTCGATGGCTTGCAGGGTCATGGCGTGCTCCAAAAATGGTGCCCCACGGCAACCCGCGAACGAGGACGGGACCGCCTGCCGCACCCATGGCCGCAGCCTTGTCCTGCCATGGGCCGGCAAGGGCAAGGGGGCGCACGGGCCGGAACCCGTCTGCACGGGCGCGGCTGGCGATAAGGTACGAAAAGGGAGGGGGCAAGCCTGGGAACCGTCAATCAGGCTTGGGTTGCCGCATCCCGCCGGGGCGGGATAAGGGCAGGGGAGGCTGCGCGTTATCCGGCCGAGGCTGCTCCGGTCACGGGGACCGGCGCTGTACTGTCACTCGAACATGGGCCCACAGGGGCGCTCCGCGAAAAAAGAAAACCGGCGGATTCTGGAACGTAACTGTATGAAAGTAAAGTGACAGAAATGTGTTCCGGCCGCGGCGCCCGGCATGCATCAGGGACTGCCGGATGGGCGGGGCTGGCGGGCTCGGCATCGGGCCTGGCTCCACCATGCCGTGGTCGGGGGTGATGGCGTTCCGGTGGCAGAAAAAGGGCCGCCCGATGGGCGGCCTAGGGTAGTGCCATGGTCCTGGCCGCACCGCCTTCAGGGCCGGGCGAAGTCGATCCGTTCCACCGTGTAGCCCTTCTTCTGCATCAGGGCGGGCAGGCCGGTGGGGCCGAACAGGTGCAGGCTGCCGACGCCGGCGAAGACCCGGCTGCCCTGGCGGTGCAGCTGGTCGATGCGTTTGGCCATGTCCGGGTTGCGCTCGTTGAGCAGGCGCTGCATGGCCTTGCGTTCCACCGGCGTTTCCATGCACTCGCACCAGGCGGGATAGTCCGCCATGGTGGTGTAATCCCCTTCCTCCCAGGCCTTGGCCAGGCGCCTGAGGGCGCCCAGGGCCTTCTCCGACTCCAGGGAATTGAGGCTGGCCTCGACGAAGGCCTGGGTTTCCCGGGGCGTCTTCATGTGCAGGGCTTTCATCTGCAGTTCCGGCTCCTCCAGGGAAACCACCGGGCGCTTGGTGCCGTGGCCGAAGCCGGCCAGCATCACGTCCAGGGCGTAGGCCGGGTCCAGCCCTTCCTTCTTCGCCAGCATCACTGTCAGGGTCACCACCTGCAGTTCCGGCGACAGGGCGGCGATGGCGGCGTAGGGCAGGCAGGAGGCCTCTGCCTGGCGACGGATCCGCTTCTGCAACCCGGCCGGCAGTTTTGGCCCCTTGCGGAACAGCATCAGCTGCTGGATGCGGGCGGCGATGGCCGGGTCGAGCACGTCCATCTCCAGGGCCACCGTGTCCGTCTCCGCCATGGCCCGGCGCATCAGGGGGCCCGGGTAGAGCCATTCCTGCTTGCCCACGTGGACCGTGCCGTAGAGGTAAGAAGCACGCCCGTCCTTCTCGATGCGCCAGAGAAAGCCGTGGTCCCGGGCGTTCTTCAGGTATTCCCGGGTCTCCTCCGCCGAGGGCGGCGCGTGCTGGGTGGCGGGGCAGTCCGGCGGCGTCTGGGCCAGGCCCTGAAAGGAGAAAAAAAGGGCGACGGCGGCAAACAGAAGGGTCCGGCAGCGGGCGCGGGGCGACAGGCGTGAGGTATGAGACATGGCGGAAAACATGGCGGGCGTGGCGGTGTTGGCAGATTGCGGCAAAGGGGAATCGGCATTGTCCCCCGACCGGGGGCATTGGCAAGTGCGGTCGGGGCGGCAGGGCGGCTGAGGGCGGCGATGGTGGCCGCTCTCAGGGCAGGGGCTTGCCGTTGCTCCTGGGGCCGAGGGGGAATTCCGGCGTCTGGCGCGGATCGGGCCAGCCCTGGCCGTGGCTGGCCTCGGGCACCAGCTTCAGATTTTCCTGCCGCGGCCCCAGCAGGGCCGCCGGCCAGCGGCGGGCCAGTTCCGCCGGCATCACCGTGTCCCGCCCGCCGATCCAGTGGATCTGGGAGATGGCGGCAAGCCGCTGCGCCTGGTCGGCCGGGTTGAGGGAGGTATCGAGGGGCGTCAGCCGGTGGAAGGTGGTCCATGCCCGGTGGTCCAGATTGCCGGCGATGGTCACCAGGCGGGCCACGTCGCTGCGGCGGGCCGCCAGCAGGGCGGCCACGGCGCCGCCGCCCGAGTAGCCCACCAGCACCAGGGTGCGGGCCTCCTGGCGTGCCTTCAGCTGGTCCAGGGCCCGGTCCATGGCGTCGATCACCTCCGGCGCGAAGCGGCCGTCGGTCCAGTAGCGCTGCGCACAGGGGGCCGCGCCGGGCTCGGCGTACTGGCAGGGCCGGGCCAGGTAGGCCGCCTTGCCTTCCCGCTGGGCCAGGGCCAGTTGCAGCAGCAGGGGCGAGACCGGGGTGGGGTCGGCCGAGGGCTGGCTGGGATTGAGCCAGGCCAGGCCGTCGCCCTCGATATATACCGCCAGGGTGTCCCCCTGGCGGGGCGTCACGGGTTCGTAGGTGCGCAGGGTGAAGGGCGCTGCCGTGAGTGTGCCTTTCTGCCATTGCCTGGCGGCCGCCAGGTTGTCGGCATGGTCCTGCCGTTCGCGGGGTGAGGGCAGGGCGGTGCAGGCGCCCAGGGCCAGGCTGAGGAGGACGAGCACGAATCGGTATTTCACGGACATGGGTATCGGCGCGGAGTGGTCAGGCGAAAGCCCGATGATGGCATGAAAATGTCATTAATGCAGGGCATTGAGAGTGGATGCGGTTAGATGGGCGGTACCTATGATGGAAAATCGGATAGACGGCGAACACCGCCAGGGCTTCAACAACCGCAGCGCCTCCGTCAATCTGCGCTGGGCCTTCTAAGGCCGGCGCAGGGGATTGGCGCTTTTGCTTTCACCGTCAAAAGGCTGAGGGGCGGTATGGGATAATTCGCCCATGCAACCCACACCCCATGCTGCCTTTCAGACTCCCGACGCGGTAGACAAGTACGCCGAAGGGCCCCGGCGCAACGTTCCCGGTTATCTCAGCCTGCTGCCGATGACCCGCCTCCTCATTGAGGAGCGGGTGGCCGGGCAGGGGCGGATTCTTGTGGTGGGTGCCGGCGGCGGGCTGGAACTGGAAGACTATGCCCGAGCCCATCCCGGCTGGCAGTTCGACGGGATCGATCCCAGTGGGCCCATGCTGGAACTGGCGGCCCAACGGCTCAGCCCGTTTTCTTCCCGGATCGCACTACACCAGGGCTATGTTCAGGATGCGCCGCAAGGCCCCTTCGATGCCGCCACCTGCCTGCTGACCTGCCACTTCGTACCCCGAGAGCAGCGCCTGCCGATGTTGCGGGAGATTCGCTGCCGCTTGAAGCCCGGGGCCCCGTTTGTCGTTGCCCATCTCAGTGCCGAGGCCGAGCAGAACAGGCGGGATATCTGGATGTCCCGCTATGCTGCCTTTCTGACCGCATCTGGCAGCAGCCCGGAACAGGCCCAGGCCACCCGGGAAAAGGTGGAGCGGGAGCTGACCATTCTCAGTCCCGAGGAGGACGAAGGCGTCCTGCGCGAGGCCGGTTTCCACGATGTGCAGCTGTTTTACGTCGGCTTTGCCTTCCGCGGCTGGGTGGCCTATGCCTGAAGGCCAACACCGCCAGGGCCACCACAACCACAACGCCGCCGTCAATCTGCGCTGGGCCTTATAGGTATTTCGGTTCGGGGACGCCTGTTGGTGGGGGGCGAGCCCAAAAAGAAAGGTTCGGAACCTTAAGCCCTCACCAGCCGCAGCACGGTAATCTCCGAAGGCGCGCCGAGGCGCTTGGGCGGGCCCCAGTAGCCGGTGCCGCGACTGGTGTAGACCGTCAGCCGGCCCAGCCGGTGCAGGCCGGCGGTGAAGGGCTGTTGCAGGGGCACGAAGAAATTCCAGGGCCAGAACTGGCCGCCGTGGGTGTGGCCGGAAAGCTGCAGGTCGAAGCCGGCGGCAGCGGCAGCCGGCGCCGAGCGGGGCTGGTGGGCCAGCAGGATGCGGGTTAGCCCCGCCGGGCTGCCGGCCAGGGCCGCCGCCGGGTCGCTGGCCTGGGCCGTATCGAAGGCGCCGGCCGAATAATCCGTCACCCCTGCCAGCACCAGGCGGGAGCCATGGTGGGCGATGACGGTGTGGCCGTTGTGCAAGCCCTTGAGGCCGATGCGCTCGAACTCCGCCATCCAGGCCCCAGCGCCCGAATAGTATTCGTGGTTGCCGGTGACGAAATAGCTGCCGTGGCGGCTGCGCAGCTGGCCCAGGGGTGCGGTGTGTTCCCGTAGATGCTCCACGCTGCCATCCACCACGTCGCCGGTGATGGCCACCAGATCCGCCTCCAGCCCATTGACCCGGTCCACGATGGCCTGCACGTAGTCCTGCTTGATGGTGGGCCCCACGTGGATGTCGCTGAGCTGGACGATGGTGAAGCCATCCAGTTCCGGCGGCAGGTCGGCCAGGGGCACCTCCACCCGGACGATGCGGGCCACCCGCCGTGCATTGGCGTAGCCGAACAGGGTGAACAGGCCGGCGGCAGCCACCACCGCCAGGGCCGTGGGCTGCGCCAGGGAAGGCGCGCCGGCCAGCAGCAGGCCCACATCCCGCAGCAGGGTCAGCACCAGCACTGAAGAGAAGAGGCCCATGGCCAGACTGCCCAGCCAGCTGAGCCGGTCCGCCAGGGTTGGGTTGTCGGTGACGAAGCGGCCCAGCAGGCCCAGGGGCACCAGGCAGGCGGAAAGGGCCAGCCCGGCAATGGCCAGGGCCAGGGCGGCGGGATGCAGATCCAGCGACGGCAGCAGGCGCCAGCCGATGTAGGCATGGAGGCCGCCCATGAGCGGCAGCACGCGCCACAGGGCCCGGCGCAGGCGGCCGGGGAGGGCGGGCTGGGCCGCAGCAGCGGGCGGTGTGGCCGGGCGGGGGGAGGTCAGGGAGGCAGGGCGCATGGGGTTTTTCCAGGGAGGCCGGCGTGTGGCCGGCGGCCCCGGGCGGCACGAGGCGCGCCCAGGGCCTGGGGAGGTTTCAGGCCATCAAGCCTGGTCGGCCGGTTTATCCGCGGCCTTGGCCTGGGGTTCGGCGCCTTCCGCCTGGGGCGTGCAGCAGTGACTCCAGCGGCTGTGGAAGCGGCCCTTGAGTTGTGCCCGCTCTTCTTCCGTCAGGCTTTCCCAGTGGGCCCGGCGTTCGCGCCAGTGGTGGAAGCCGCCGCCGCGCATGCCGCCAAAGAGGATGCGGCTCAGCACCAGCACGCCCAGGGCCTGCCAGTAGCCGATGGGGGAAACGCCGGCAAAGAGGTCCGGCAGCAGGCAGTTCCACAACTGCATCACCACCCAGGTAAGGGCGCCGATGCCGACCACGACCATCAGGCCGATCTTGAGGCAGCGCGAGGCGCAGCCGGATTTTCCAGTTCTGCATTTCATATTGGTTTCCTGTTCAGGATTGGGGTTCGTAAAGGGGCCGCAGCCGATGGCGCAGGTGCAGCACCGCCTGCCGCTTCCAGCCGAGCAAGGTGTTCATGGGCACGCCGCTCTCCGCCGCCATCTCCTTGAAGCTGCGGCCGTCGATCTCGTGGGCGATGAAGGTTTCCCGTGGCCCCGGCGCCAGTTCCTCCAGGGCCGTGGCGATGGCATCGAGCCACAGGCGGCGCAGATAGGCCGCCTCCGGCCCGCCGTCATCCGCCGGCAGGGCGGCTTCCAGCCAATGCTCCTCGTCGCCGTCTTCCAGCACGGCCACGGGCAGGGGTTCCTCCCGGCGCTTGCGAAAACGGTCCACGATGCGATGGCGGGCCACCCGGAACAGCCAGGCCCCCACCTGCTCGATGGGCTCCGGCAGGCGCCAGGCCTCCACCAGCTCGAAGAACACGTCCTGCAGAATATCCTCCGCCTCGCCCGGGTCGGGCACGCGCCGGCGAATGAAACTGCCCAGCCGCCCGCTCTCCCGGGCAATGGCTTCAGTCAGGCGTTGGTTCTGCTCGGCCATCAGGCGGGTCTCGTCGCGGGGCAGGGAAAGGGGGAACGATGTGTCCATGCCTGGGTAGACGGATGAAGGGCATGGATATTGTGGGTGGGTGAAAAAATAGTTGGTGGTAACGGGCAGCGGCTGCCGGGCTTGGCCCGGGGGAACTGCCGGAGGCGTCGCCCCATTATCGGCCAGAGTGTCGCCGGTTTGTCGGCGGCCCAGCCGCAAGCCTCAAGGCTACGCCAGTTCCGGCCATGGCAAAAACAAAGCCGCCCGGTTTTCCTGGCGGCTTTCTTGAGCGGCGACGACTATGGTCAGGAGGGCAGGGCCAGGGGATGCAATCCCGGCCCGCTTCCATGCCTTCAGGCGGCAGGATCGGCGGGCACTGCCGGCGGCTTGGCCGCCAGGGGTTGGAAATGGCTGCAATGGCGCAGTCGGTGCATGCTTTGCAGGCTCAGATGCACGGCGCAACTGGCCTCGTCGGCAAAGGTCAGGCTGGGCACGTGGTGGCGACAGTCGGCGCATTTCACTTCCTTGTCACCGGCCAGGGGGACGCCGTTGAGTACGGCCAGGGCTACCTCCCGCATCCGTTGCAGCGTCGCCATGGTATCCAGCGAAGCCACCTGGATCAGCCGCGCCCTTTCCCGCAGGGAAAGGCTGCAACCTTGGACGAAGCCGCCATCGCCCATGGCGTGCAGGCGGGATTGGGCTTGCAGGATCAGCCGGTTCAACTCCGCTTCGTGGGGTGTGATGGTGCGCTTATCCATTGCCTCAGTCCTCCGCTGCCCCGCTCGGATTAGCCGTGTCGTGGCTTTCATCCAGGCACAGGTGATTGAGCTTGGCCAGATTGATGAAGCGGTGCTTGCCGAAACAGATGGAGGGAATATGGTCCCGGTCGCACAGGCCCCGCAGCACACCTTCCTCAATGCCCACCACTTCCGCGAATTTCTTCCAGTGCATGATCGGCACCAGCGCCGGCTGGTTGATTCTTTCTGCGACTGTCATAATCACTTTGCTCCACAATGAAGCACACATAACCACAGTAAGAGTTATATGTGCGAATAAGCAAAATATTTACTAGTTAATATATGACAGAGAGTTACGTGGGTCAAGAGGAAACTTCGGCGATCAGGGCCAGGGTGGCGGCTGTGGTGACAGCCAAGACCGAGCCTCACCGCAAGTTCAAGCACATGGAAGAGCTGACGGGCGTCAAGGCCGCGTCATGGAAGGCGGTGTGCGAAGGACGGCAGCGGGCGAATGAAGAGCACTTTGAGGCGATTGGAGTGGCTTGGCCCGAGTACTCGCTTTGGCTGCTGACGGGGAAGTCTCAGCCTGAGGCTGGGCAGACTAGTCCTGAACTGGAGCAGCTTAAAACCCTTCAGCAGAATCTGGCGAAGGGTTATTTGGACCAAAGCTAAAGTCCCGTGGTAGTAGCCGATATGGCTCCAGTCCATTGCCACCTCGGCAAAAACGTCCGTTGTTGAGACTCTGTCTATAGACTTGCAAGCCTACCGTGCCAGTTCGTACTAATTCTGTTTGCAGAGGGTGCGATGCGACTAAAGAACAACACAGGGAGTACCTAGAATGGCTGCCAAGGAAGCCAAGGCCCGTATCAAGATCAATAAACTGTTAGAGGAGTCTGGTTGGCGCTTCTTCGATGATCTAGCGGGTAAGGCCAACATCGTTCTTGAACCAAAAGTCAAACTGACCAAGGATGCTGTAGATGCCCTTGGTGACAATTTCGAGCAATCAAGCAATGGATTCATTGACTTCCTCTTGCTCGACGATGCAGGTTTTCCTCTCCTTGTTCTTGAAGCCAAGTCGGAAGACAAGAATCCCCTGGTTGGCAAAGAACAAGCGCGCAAATACGCCAAGTCACAAAACTGCCGCTTCGTCATTCTCTCCAACGGCAACCTCCATTATTTCTGGGATCTGGAGCAGGGTAACCCCCACATCATTACCCGTTTCCCCTCACCTGATTCGATCAAGGGCTATCACCGCTTCCAGCCCAATCCGCAGCGCTTGATCACCGAGCCGGTTAGCAAGGACTACATCGCGCTGACGCAGATGCCAGGCTATGCCACCGAGGCGGGCTGGAACAATGCCGGTGAGCGCGATGCCTTCATCCAGAAGAATCGTCTGCGTTTCCTACGCGACTATCAGAAGCGCGCCGTGCAGGCGATTCAGGATGCCGTTGCCGAAGGTCACAGCCGCTTTTTGTTCGAGATGGCCACCGGCACTGGCAAGACGTTGACCGCCGCCGCCGTCATCAAGCTCTTCCTGCGTACCGGCAACGCACGCCGCGTGCTCTTCCTCGTTGACCGGCTGGAACTTGAAGACCAGGCCAACAAGGCGTTCGTCGCCTATCTGAAAAACGATTACACCTCGGTGATCTACAAAGAGCGCCGTGATGAATGGCGCAAGGCCGAGATTGTCGTCACTACCGTGCAATCCCTGCTTTTCAACGACAAATACCGCCGACTGTTCTCGCCCACTGATTTTGACCTGGTGATTTCTGACGAAGCGCATCGCTCCATCGGGGGCAACGCACGTGCCGTGTTCGAGTATTTCGTCGGTTACAAGCTGGGCCTGACTGCGACGCCGCGGGACTACCTGAAGAAATTCGACGCGTCCAAGCCCAGTACCCGCGACCCGCGGGAAGCCGAACGCCGGCTGCTTCTCGACACTTACCGTACTTTTGGCTGCGAGTCCGGTCAGCCGACTTTCCGATATTCCCTGCTCGACGGCGTGCGCGAAGGTTTCTTGATCAACCCCGTGGTTGTCGATGCGCGGACCGACATCACCACGCAATTGCTATCGGATAAAGGTTATGCCGTCGCCAATGGAGGCGAGGGCGGAGAAGAGGGCAGCGAAGACAGCTTTTTCCAGAAGGACTTCGAGAAGAAATTTTTCTCCGAAGCCACCAACCGCATTTTCTGCCAGACCTTTCTCAATAATGGCTTGCGTGATCCGATCAGCCATGAGTTCGGCAAGTCCATCGTTTTCGCGGTCAGCCAGAACCACGCGGCCAAGCTGACCCAACTCCTCAATGAGCTGGCCGATGTCATCTGGCCGGGCAAGTACCAATCCGACTTTGCGGTGCAGGTCACCTCGCTGATCCCCGATGCCCAGCAATACACCATCAACTTCACCAATAACAACCTGCTCGGTTCGGCCAACTTTCTTGAGGCCTACAAAACCAGCAAGGCCCGGGTTTGCGTCACTGTCGGCATGATGACCACCGGCTATGATTGCCCGGATATTCTCAATCTCGCCCTGATGCGACCGGTGTTCTCCCCGTCCGACTTCGTCCAGATCAAGGGCCGCGGCACGCGTAAGCATGGCTTCCTCGAACAGCTGTTCGACAAGCAGCTCAAGGCGCAGATCGGCAGGCAGGAAAAAAGCCAGTTCAAGTTCTTCGACTTCTTTGCCAACTGCGAGTACTTCGAGGAGAAGTTTGATTACGACCAGGTGCTCAAGCTGCCGAGGCTGGGCACCGGTGAAGGCAGTGGAGAGGATGGCGGTACGACCATTGGCCCGAATGGCGAATACATCCACGGCGGTCCCGACAATATCCATCAGGTCCGGGAGGAAGCCGTTGGCCCCCAGGGCATGAAGATCGACCGCATGTTCTTCGAAGGCTTTGAAAACGTGGTCAAGGCTGATCCGATCCTGCAGCGCCAGGTAGATAACGAACAGTGGGACCAGGCCATCGACTACGTCACCACCCACCTGCTCGACAAGCCAGCCGAGTACTACACCCTCGACAAGCTGCGTCGCGCTGCCGGCGTGGATCGGCGGCTGACCCTGCGGGAGATTCTGGAAAAGATCTTCGGCCTCATCCCCTATTTCAAGGGCAAGGATGAACTGCTCGAGGACGAATTCCAGAAGTTCCTGCTCGACCAGCCCCCCGAAGCCCTGAGCCAACATGCCGAGGCCGTTGTTGCCATGAAGTACTTCTTCAAGGCCTACGCTACTGACGGGCACTTGCGGGACATTCTCGAAAAGAAGCGGCTAACCGACCTCAACGTCAACCCAGCCTTCAGCATGGCCGACTTCAAGGCCGTGCCCCAGGAATGGCGTGAGCGCATTCCCGAGTACGTGAAGGATTACGTTTCCCTCAACCAGTTCATGTGAATCGCCAAAACGAAGTAATATCGACTACAATCGAAGCTCTATTGGCTACATTGGCATTCCCGTGCTGCTTGATCTTCTATTTGGCACCTACCGGCAGCGGGCGCTGGCCCAGTTGCTCCTGCATCCCGAGAGCAGCTACCACGTCCGCGAACTGGCCCGCCTGACCGGCACCACACCGGGCACCCTGCACAAGGAATTGGCGCGGCTGGCCGAAGTGGGCCTGTTGCAACGGGAAAAACAAGGCAATCAGGTGCGCTACCAGGCCAACCGGGAGTGCCCGGTTTTCGCCGAGCTGGCGGGCCTGTTCCGCAAGACCAGCGGCCTGGTCGGCGTGCTGGCCGAGGCCCTGAGGCAGCTCCAGCCCCCGCCGCAACTGGCCATGGTCTTCGGTTCCCTAGCCCGGGGCGATGAAAACGCCCGCAGCGACGTCGATCTGCTGCTCATCGCCGACTGCAGTTTTGGCGACGCCATCAAAGCCTTGCACCCCGCCCAGTCCATCCTGCAACGGGAGATCAACCCGGTGCTCTATACCGCCGCCGAGTTTGCCCAGCGCGTCGCAGCCAAGGATGGCTTCGTCTGGAACATTCTCGCCAACCCCAAACTCTTCGTGATCGGCACCGTCCATGACCTTGGAAAATTTGCTGGCGATTCATCGCCTGCAGGCGTTTGAAGCGACGCCGGACGGCGTCCTGCGCCTGCTGGCATCGGCCGAGCGCAACCTGGCCGATGCCCGCCTGAGCAAACTCAGCAACGACAACCGCTTCGACGCCGCCTACAAGACCATCATGCAATGCGCCATGGTCGGCCTGTGGGCCAATGGCTATCGCACCGCCACCAGCCAGCCCGGCCACCATCAGACCGCCCTGCAAGCCCTGCCCAAGACCCTGGGCACGGCTGCAGATACGGTCATCGTTCTCGATGCCCTGCGCAAGCAGCGCAACCTCAACGACTACGAAGGCGACCCCGTCACCGATGCCGCCGTCCGGGAATGCCTGGCCCAGGCCGAAGCGCTGCTCACCCACACCCGGCAATGGCTGCAACGCCATCGCGCCGACCTGCTTAGCGAAAACGAATAAACCCCATGCTCGACAGCAACACCAAACGCCGTATCGATTCCTGCCGCGACATTCTCGTCGGCAAAGTGCCAGACCCCAAATCCCAGGTTGAACAGATCACCATCGCGCTGATCTACAAGTTCATGGACGACATGGACGCCGAGGCCGAAGAACTGGGCGGCAAGCGCAGCTTCTTTGCCGGCGAATACGCCAAATACGGCTGGGCCCGACTGATGGCCCCCAATATGGGCGGTTTCGACGTGCTGGCCCTTTATTCCGAAGCCATCGGCAAGATGAACGAGAACCCCGGCATCCCGGCCCTGTTCCGTGACATCTTCAAGAACGCCTATCTCCCCTACCGGGACCCGGAAACCCTGCGCGCCTTCCTCAAGGAAATCGACGGTTTCACCTACGACCATTCCGAACGTCTGGGCGACGCCTTCGAATACCTGCTCTCCGTGCTTGGCAGCCAGGGCGATGCCGGCCAGTTCCGCACCCCGCGCCACATCATCGACTTCATGGTCGAGATCATCGACCCCAAGAAAAACGAAAGCGTCCTCGACCCCGCCTGCGGCACCGCCGGTTTCCTCATTTCGGCGTGGAAGCACATCCTCAAGCAGAACACCAAAACCCGTGCCGGCGACCTGCTCACGCCGGAAGAGCGGGCCACCCTGGTAGCCAACATCCACGGCTACGACATCTCCCCCGACATGGTGCGCCTGTCCCTGGTCAATCTGTACCTGCACGGCTTCACCGACCCCCACATCGTCGAATACGACACCCTGACCAGCGAAGAACGCTGGAACGAGACGGCCGACATCATCCTGGCCAACCCGCCCTTCATGTCGCCCAAGGGCGGCATCAAGCCCCACAAGCGTTTCTCGGTACAGGCCACCCGCTCGGAAGTGCTGTTCGTGGACTACATCGCCGAGCACCTCAGCCCCCAGGGCCGGGCCGCCATCGTCGTGCCCGAGGGCATCATTTTCCAGAGCGGCACCGCTTACAAGAAGCTGCGCGAAATGCTGGTCAAGACCTCCCTGGTGGCCGTGGTGTCCCTGCCGGCGGGGGTCTTCAACCCCTATTCGGGGGTCAAGACTTCGATATTGATCCTCGACAAGCGCCTGGCGAAAAACTGCGATTCAGTGCTGTTCGTCAAGGTGGAGAACGATGGTTTCAACCTCGGGGCGCAGCGGCGGGCAGTGACTGGGAGCGACTTGCCGGAAGCTGCGCGTGTGCTGCGCGAGTGGATGGGCGGACTATTCGATGAGGAATCGCCAGTGGTGGTGCGGGTCGAGCGGGGACGGATTGGTGAAAGCGCCGACTGGAACCTGAGCGGTGATCGATATGTTGAAACTACCTCCCTCCGTCACCATGCCTATCCTCTTACCTCTATAGGAGAGGTCCTTGATCGCGTTTCTGAGTCCATAGATCCGATGATGGAAACTGGAACGGTTGCATACGTTGGTTTGGAAAATATCGAAACAAACTCAGGGCGACTCGTTGGAGATGTTCAGGCTGACTATTCAGAAATTAGAAGCCTGAAAGCAAAATTTTCTGCTGGCGATGTCTTATATGGAAAACTACGCCCGAACCTCAACAAGGTTTATTTTGCCCAGATGAATGGAATTTGCTCGACGGATATTTTTGTATTCCGTGCAAAGAGCAGTATTGATCCGCGGTTTGTCAGCATTGTTATGCGTTCTCCGCAGTTCAACGACGAGGTACTCAAAGGAATAGGTGGAGCACAACTTCCAAGAGTTGGATTCGAACATCTGAAAAACCTGATGATTCCGCTCCCACCTCTCGCCATCCAGCAAGAAATCGTCGCGGAAATCGAGGGCTACCAGAAGATCATCGACGGCGCCCGGCAGGTAGTGGAGAACTACCGGCCCCGAATCAATGTGCAGCCGGATTGGCCATGTTATGAATTGGGGACTATCGCCAACTTAATCAATGGGCGGGCATATAAGCAGGAGGAGTTACTCAAATCAGGCCCAACGCCTGTGCTACGAGTAGGTAATTTCTTCTCAAATCGTAGTTGGTATTACTCTGATCTTGAATTGACACCCGAAAAATACTGTGAAGCAGGTGATCTCCTGTATGCCTGGTCTGCATCCTTTGGGCCCAGAATTTGGGATGGCCCTAGAGCTATTTTTCACTATCACATCTGGAAAATTATGGTTTCTGATCGTGTAGAGAAAAAGTGGCTATTTCATCTACTCGAAATGGACTCCAAAAACATAAAAGCTGAAGGAAGTGGTATTGCTATGTTGCATGCAACAAAAGGGGGGATGGAGAAAAGGCTATTTCCTGTTCCCGACCTCGAAACCCAACGGGCCATCGTTGCCGAAATCGAAGCCGAGCAAGCCCTGGTCGATGCCAACAAGCAACTGATCGAGCGCTTCGAGGCCAAGATCAAGGCCACTATCAACCGGGTCTGGGGCAGCAGCGCGTAGCCACTGATAAGGCGCTGGGTGGGCCTGTGCGCGACTGAGTGCGCCGCACTCGGTCATTGGCCCATGCTGCCCTCGAGGGGTTTTGCCGGTTCCCCCATGAAAACGCCGCCCCGGCAAGCCGGGGCGGCGTTTTTGTTTTCAGCGGCGCTTGAGCCTCACCCAAACACCGTCGTACTCCTCCCTCCCTTCAACCGCTTCAACGTTGCCACCAGGTGATCCACTTCCTGGCAGGTGTTGTAGAAGGCTAGCGACGGACGCACCGTGGCTTCCAGGCCGAAGCGGCGCAGGATGGGCTGGGCGCAGTGGTGGCCGGAGCGCACGGCGATGCCTTCCTGGTTGAGGGCCTTGCCCACTTCCTCGGTCTTGAAGCCTTCCAGCACGAAGGAGGCGACGCTGGCCTTGTCCCTTGCCGTGCCGATGATGCGCAGGCCGGGCACGGTTTTGAGGCCGTGGGTGGCGTATTCCAGCAGGGCGTGCTCGTAGCGGGCGATGTTTTCCAGGCCGATGCGTTCCACGTAGTCCAGGGCGGCGCCCAGGCCCACGGCGTCGGCGATGTTGCCGGTGCCGGCTTCGAACTTGTTGGGCGCCGGTTGGTATAGCGTCCGCTCGAAGGTGACGTCGGCAATCATGTTGCCGCCGCCTTGCCAGGGCTGGGTGGCCTCCAGGATGGCGCCCTTGCCATAGACCACGCCGATGCCCGTGGGGGCAAAGACCTTGTGGCCGGAGAAAACGAACCAGTCCGCATCCAGGGCCTGCACATTGACCCGCAGGTGGGAGACGGATTGGGCCCCGTCCACCAGCACCTTGGCGCCGGCCCGGTGGGCCAGGTCCACGATTTCCTTGACCGGGGTGATGGTGCCCAGGGCGTTGGAAACCTGGGTGATGGCCACCAGCTTGGTCTTCTCGTTGAGCAGCTTCTGGTACTCGTCGAGGCGGATCTGGCCGTCGTCGTCCACCGGAATAACGCGGATCTTGGCGCCCTTCTCGGCGGCCAGCTGTTGCCAGGGGACGATGTTGGCGTGGTGCTCGAGAATCGAGACCACGATTTCATCGCCGGCGCCGATGTTCTGGCGCCCCCAGCTCTGGGCCACCAGGTTGATGGCTTCGGTGGCGCCGCGCACGAAGATGATTTCGTTGGCGGAGCCGGCGCCGATGAAGCGCGCCACCTTGTTCCGCGCCGACTCGTAGGCATCCGTGGCCCGGGCCGCCAGTTCGTGGGCGGCGCGGTGGATGTTGGAGTTTTCGTGGGCGTAGAACCAGGCCAGCCGGTCGATCACCGCCTGGGGCTTGTGGGTGGTGGCGGCGTTGTCGAACCAGACCAGGGGCTTGCCGTTCACCCGTTCCGCCAGGATCGGGAAGTCGCGGCGGATGGCGTTGACGTCCAGGGGCGGGTGGGCCAGGGGCTGCACCGGGGGCTCGGCCTGGGCCGCATCTGCCCCCACCGGGTCGAGGAAGTAGAAGGAGGAACTGCGGCTGGGCACGGCGGCGGGAATGCTGCCTTTGCTTTCCCGGGGCGTCTTGTTGTCAGCCAGCAGGGCCTTCAGTTCTTCCGCGCCGGGCAGGCCGAAGGACTGGGCCGTGACGCGGTCGTCCCGCGGCACCACGATCTCGTTCTCCTTGGGCAGGTGGGCAGGGTAAGCGCTGCCTTCGCCCAGGAAGTAATAGGGCGTGGCGGGCGCGAACACCGGCGCTGCGGACGAGGCGGACTGGGGCAGGGCGGGGGCATAGGCCTGGGGCACGCCCAGGACGGCGCTCCCAGGCTTGCCTGCCCCGGGAATGGCTTCCACAGCCGAGTCTGGCGCACCGTTCTGGCTGCTTGCCGCCGGCGCCAGGGATGGCGCCCGCTGACCCAGGGCGATCACCGGCTCGTGGGACTGGGATGCCACGTTGCCCACCGGGGCGGGGTTTTGAGTGTTGGCAACCCCAGGGCCCGGATCGCCCGGCAGGGCGGCGAAGAACTCGCTCGCCAGCCGGGCCAGGGTGGCCTCGTTGGGCAGCCCCGCCGGCAGCAGCCCGGCCAGGCCTTCCGGCGGGTTACTTGTAGGTGTCGGGGTAGTCATGGTACTTGCCGATCTCCACGTCATCGAGCACGGCCAGGGCATCTTCGGTCAGCACGGCCAGGGAGCAATAGAGCGAAATCAGGTAGGAGGCGATGGCGTTGCGGTTGATGCCCATGAAGCGCACCGACAGCCCCGGGCTCTGTTCGCCGGCCAGGCCGGGCTGGAACAGGCCGACCACGCCCTGGCGCTTTTCGCCGGTGCGCAGCAGGATGATCTTGGTCTTGCCGTCCTCGATGGGCACCTTGTCGGAGGGGATCAGGGGGATGCCGCGCCAGGTGAGGAACTGGGAGCCGAAGAGGGAAACGGTGGGGGGCGGCACGCCGCGGCGGGTGCATTCGCGGCCGAAGGCGGCGATGGCCAGGGGGTGGGTGAGGAAGAAGGCGGGTTCCTTCCACACCTTGGTCAGCAGGTCGTCCAGGTCGTCCGGGGTGGGGGCGCCGGTGAGGGTGGAGATGCGCTGGGCGTCGTCCACATTGGCCAGCAGGCCGTAGTCCGGGTTGTTGATGAGTTCGGATTCCTGACGTTCCTTGATGGTCTCGATGGTCAGGCGCAGCTGTTCCTTGATCTGGTCGTGGGGGCTGCTGTAGAGGTCGGAAACCCGGGTGTGCACGTCGAGGATGGTGGTGACGGCGTTGAGGAAATATTCCCGGGGCTGGGCGTCGTAATCGACGAAGGTCTGGGGCAGTTCGGATTCATCCCGCTGGGAGCAGGCGACGCGCACGTCCCGGGGGTTGATGACCTTGTTGAGGCGGTAGATGCCGGCTTCCACAGGCAGCCACTGCAGCAGGTGCACCAGCCAGCGCGGGGTGATGGTGGATAGCTGAGGGACGGTCTTGGTGGCATTCGCCAGTTGCCGCGCGGCGTTGTCGCCGAGGGCCTGGGCGCCTTCCGGATGGACGACTTCGGTCATGGATTACTCTCCTTGCTTGAGTTGTGATGGAGCGGTGGTTTGAAAAAAGGAATCAGGCTGCGGCGGCCTTGAGCGGCGTCGGCGGCCGGGGGGAATGTTGCGAATGCTGGGAGTCGGCCTGGGTCACGTGGCTGCCCGGGGGCACGCTGTGGGTGAGCCAGACGTTGCCGCCGATGCTGCTGCCCTTGCCGATGGTGATGCGGCCCAGGATGGTGGCGCCGGCGTAGATCACCACGTCGTCCTCGACGATGGGGTGGCGCGGCTGGCCCTTTTCCAGGTTGCCCGCCTCGTCCGTGGCGAAGCGCTTGGCGCCCAGGGTCACGGCCTGATACAGGCGCACCCGCTGGCCGATGACGGCGGTTTCGCCGATGACCACCCCGGTGCCGTGGTCGATGAAGAAGCCGGCGCCGATGGCAGCCCCCGGGTGGATGTCGATGCCCGTCTCGGCATGGGCCAGCTCGGCCACGATGCGGGCCAGCAGGGGTACGCCCAGGCGATAGAGCTGGTGGGCCAGGCGGTGGTGGATCATGGCCACCACGCCCGGGTAGCAGAGCAGCACCTCATCGACGCTGCGGGCCGCCGGGTCGCCGCTGTAGGCCGCTTCCACATCGGTGTCGAGCAGGGCGCGGACCTGGGGCAGGGCTTCGGCGAAGCTGCGCACGATATGCACGGCCCGCTCTTCCACGGCGCCGTCGGCGGCCGGCTGGTGGCGGGCGGCGTAGCACAGCTCCAGCCGTACCTGGCCGAGCAGGGCTTCCAGGGCCGCGTCCAGGGTGTAGCCGATGTAGTAGTCCTCGGTTTCCTGGTGCAGCTGGGCCGGGCCCAGGCGCATGGGGAAGAGGGCGCCCTGCAGCTGGGTGACGATCTCCTGCAGCACCTCCCGGGAGGGCAGCTCCCGGCCGCCCACGTCCTTGTGGCGCTGCTGGCGTTCGCGCCAGCGCTCCCGCTCGGCCCGCAGTTCGGCGACGATGCGGCCCAGGTCCCACTTGGCGCCCGGGCGCTGGCCCTGGGGGCCCTGGGACTGGCCGCAGCCGTAGGTGGGGGCGGCCATGTTCAGTCCTGCACCCAGGGCAGAGCGGCGTGGCGCCAACCGCCCAGGGCACCGCGCTGCTGCTGCTCGTCCAGGTCGCCCTCGAAGCCTTCGAGGATGTTGTAGACCTGGGTGAAGCCTGCCTTGGCGGCGGCCTCGGCGGCCAGGGCCGAGCGCTTGCCGCTGCGACAGAGCAGCAGCACCGGCTGGTCCTTTTTCACCTTGGCTTCCAGCTCCTTGACGAAGCGGGGGTTGCGGTTGAGCGCCGTGCCGGTGGCCCAGGCCACGTGCAGGGTTTCGGGCACATGGCCGACGAACTTGCGCTCTTCGGCGGTGCGCACATCCACCAGGGCCGCGGCGCCGCTGGAGAACAGCTCCCAGGCTTCCTTGGGCGTGACGCCGCCGGCGTAAGGCGTACCCTGGGCCTGGGCGGTGGCCCGGGCCCGTTCGAGAATGGGGTGGCTGGTGGTGGCGCTGGGGGCGGGGGCGGATGACGCCTGGGCGCCGGCGTGACGGGATGGGGCGGCACCGTTGGCGAAGGCGGTGCTGAGGGCTTGAACTGGCATGGCGCTTTTCCTCCTGGGTGGATGTCCGGCAGACGGCGGGGCGTCGTTGCGGGCGATGGAGGCAAGCCTAGTGGGGGAGTGTTTATTATGAAAAATACTATTTTGAAATGCCTATATTGCAAATTTGAATATATGCAATTGTGCTGACCGGCGGGGCGGGTGGCGGCCCCGGGGATGTGTCGCTGATGACAGGTAAAGCTCGGCGGGCGCCCGTTCAAGGGCGCAGAAAGGACGCAGAAAGAGCTGCAGAAAGGGCCGCTCCAGCCCGGTGAGGTGGCTGGGCTGATTTCGCCTACTGTGCTGCCGCCGCCGCCCGGGCCAGTTCCTCCCGGCTCAGTACGAACTCCCGGCTGTTGGCCAGCCGTTCCACCGCCAGGTCGATGAAGCGCCGCACCCGGGCCGGCTGGGCCCGGCGGCTGCCGTAGTAGATGAACATCTGGTAGCTGTCGGTCATGTGTTCCGGCAGCAGGGGCACCAGGCGTCCGCTGCGGATCAGGGCGGCGCCGGTGGGCACGGCGATCTGGGCGATGATCTCGCCGGCCAGCACGGCGTGCAGTTCCAGTTGTTCGTCGTTGGTGCAGAAGGCCGGGCGCACCGGGTGGTCCTGCTCTCCATCGCCCACCTTGACCCGCCAGGGGATGATGCGGCCGTCTTCGGAGTGGCGGAAGACGCTGCAGCGGTGGGCCTCCAGATCGTTGAGGCTGCGCGGCACACCGTGCCGCTGCAGGTAGCTGGGGGCGGCGCAGATCACCATCTGCATGGGGAAGAGGGGGCGGGCGATGAGGCCTTCCTCCGGTGCCGCGCCCAGGCGAAAGCCCACGTCCACCCGTTCCTCCACCCAGTTGCTGCGCCGGTCGTCGAGCTGGATGTCCGGCTGCACCTCCGGGTAGAGGCGGCAGTATTCCTCGATCACCGGGCCGATGACCGATACGGAAACCGAGCGGGGGCCGACGATGCGCAGGGGCCCGGCCAGGTCTTCCCGGGTCTGCCGGGCACCGCTCAGAGCCTGTTGCAGGCCGAGCAGGGAGGGCCGGGCCGCCTCGAAGAAGCGCTGCCCTTCTTCCGTCAGGGACATGCTGCGGGTGGTGCGGTGAAAGAGCCGCACCCCCAGGTGCTGCTCCAGCTGGCCCAGGGCCTTGCTGGCGGCCTGGGGGGATATCTGCTGGGCCGCCGCGGCCTTGCTCAGGCTGCCCAGTTCCACGGTGTGGATGAAGGTGGCGATGGAGCGCAGTTCGTTGATGGCCATGGGGCTTCCCCGGGTTATTTACATCGAATGGTTGTAAATAATACAAACCATTTGGCGGTAGTTGGATGTTTGTTGCCCCGTTACAGTTCGTCCATCGCGTTTTTCGATGCGTCCCCATTCCCTTCAGGAGGATTCTCAAATGGACAACTTCACTTTCTTCAATCCCACCCAAGTCGAATTCGGCAAGGACAAGGAACAGGCCATCGGTCGCCATCTGGCCGAGCACGGCATCAAGAAGGTGCTGCTCTGCTACGGCAGCGAGCGCATCAAGCGGGACGGCCTCTTCGCCGTGGTCAGCAAGAGCCTGGCGGAGCAGGGCATCGCCTTCGTCGAATGCGGCGGCATCGTCAGCAACCCGGTGATTTCCAAGGTGCGGGAGGCCATCGCCCTGGCCCGCGACCATCAGGTGGGGGCCATCCTCAGCGTCGGCGGCGGTTCCGTGCTGGACAGCTCCAAGGCCATTGCCGCCGGCGTGCCCTACGCCGGCGACGTGTGGGATCTCTTCATCGGCAAGGGCCGCATCGAATCCGCCCTGCCGGTGTTCGACATCCTCACCCTGGCCGCCACCGGCAGCGAGATGAACAACGGCGCCGTGGTCACCAACGAGGCAACCCAGGAAAAGTTCGCCATCACCTCCGTGCATACCTATCCCAAGGTCTCCATCGTCAATCCGGCCCTGATGAAGACCGTCTCCCGGGATTACCTGGTGTATTCGGCGGCGGACGTCATCGCCCACGCCATCGAGGGCTATTTCACCGCCAAGGACGAGCCCCGCTTCCAGTCCCGCCTGGTGGAAGCCATCATCAACACGGTGATCGAAACCACCGAAACCCTGCTGGTCGACCCGGAAAACTACGAAGCCCGGGCCGAGTTCGCCTGGGCCGCCACCCAGGCCCTCAACGGCCTGCTCTACGCGGGGATCTCCGGCTACAGCTACCCCAACCACATGATCGAGCACTCCCTCTCGGCCCTCTTCAACGTGCCCCACGGCGCCGGCCTCTCCGTGGTCATGCCGGCCTGGATGAAGTGGTACCACAGCCGCAACCCGGTCCAGTTCCAGCGTTTCGCCAAGTACGTGTTCGGCGTGGAAACCGCCGAGCAGGGCATTGCCGCCCTGGAGAAGTGGTTCGACAAGATCGGCACCCCCACCCGCCTTTCCCAGCTGGGCATCAGCGAGGCCGACCTGCCCAAGACTATCGACAACGTGCTGGGCAACGCGGTCCATTTCGGCGTGGCCGAGACCTATCCCCGGGAAGTGGTTGCCACCATTCTCAAGAGCGCTCTGTAAGCCTGGGCAGCCTGCCGGGCCTGGTTAGGGATTGCTGAGCCGGGGCCCTGAGTCCTGGCGCGGCAGTAATGAAAAGGCGCTGATTTCCGCGTGGAATCAGCGCCTTTTTTTGTTTCCAGCCCCTTGCCTGCCGGGGGGACTTTGGTTTTCCGCGATGGGCCTACTTCTCCCGCCGCAGCATCCCCGTCACATCCACCCGCCGCAGGGCTTCCACTTCGGCCACGGTGGGCGGGGCGATCATGCGGGCGTGGCGGAAGACTTTCAGGTCCCAGCCGGTCTGGGCCCGCACTTCGTCCACGCTGGAGAAGGGGTAGTAGGCGTCGAGCCAGAATTCCTTGGTTTCCGGATGGGGCCGCAGGATGCCCAGGGTGGTGACGATGGCGGAGGGGCCGCCGCCGACGAAACCGTAGCGGGCCCGGGCGTCGCCGCCTTCGAGATAGCCGGGGGAGGAGATGTAATCCACCTTGTCGACGAAGCGCTTGGCCTCGTGGGTGACCATGATCACCGTTCGCTTGGCGCCGCTGGCGATGTCGTTGGCGCCGCCGGCGCCGGTGAGGCGGGTCTTGGGCGGGGTGTAGGTGTCGCCCAGGCCGTTTCCCTTGCTGCGGTCCCAGATGCCGGTCGTATTGACGTTGCCGAACTTGTCCACCTGGGCGGCGCCGATCAGGCCCACGTCCACCCGGCCGGAGGCGACGAGGAAGCCCAGGGCGTCGAGGCCGCCGGTGAAGCTGGTGGCGTTGGCGGAGAGCCGGTTGCATTCGATGCCCCAGGGCAGGCCGCCGATGGGGGTGGCGCCGTAGATGCCGCCTTCGGTCATGGAGCGGATGTTGGGGCCGTGGTGTTCCTGGGCGAAGTAGCCGGCCAGTAGCGACAGGCCGACACCGAAGATGGCCAGTTCGCCGTCCTTGATTTCCCGGCCGGCGGCGATGGCCATCATCTCCTGGCGGGAGTAGCGCAGGGGCCCCTTGCGTTCGGCGGTCTCCGGGGCGGAGTCGGTGCGGGTGGCGGTTGCGGTGCTCATCAGGCGGCCCTCTCAGTCAGGGGAGTGGTATGCAAAGGGAAGTGGCGTCGTGGGCTGGCCGCCCTCGCGTGGCTCGCAGCTACGCAGGCTCGGTGGCTCATGCGGCCCTCTTCAGAATGTGGTTTTCAGCTTGCAGCTGTTCCACCTTGGCCCGGTCCAGGATCCACTGGCGGTAGGGGTCCAGGAGGAAGCGGGTGGGGCTGTCTTCCAGTTTGGAGATGACGTCCTGGCCGATGAGGTTGAGGTAGGCATCCACGGTCTGGTAGGAAAAGATGTAGCGGTCGATGTAGCGGAAGGTGCCTTCTTCCGTAGCCAGCCATTCGTTCATCAGCTTCATGTGGGCTTCGTCCACGTCATGCACGCCGGGGGAGGCGGCGGGCCAGGCGGAGAAGGGCCACCACACCACGGCGTCCACGATCAGGCCGGGGATGCGTACCAGGTTGGGGTACTGGCGCATGCAGTCCGTGTCCACGATGTGGTCGGCCACCAGCACCAGGCGCTTGGCGGCCCGGGAGAGTTCGAAGCGGCTCCACTCGGAGCCGATCATGATGGCGTTGCCCTCCGGGTCGGCCAGGGTGACGTGGATCACCGCCAAGTCTGGCTTCAGGGGCGAGTAGGCGCCCAGGGTGCGGCCGGAGAAGGGGTCGGCGATCTCGGGAATCTTGCCCGTGGCCGGGTATTCCTCGGGGGCGAAGGCGCTGCGCTGCTGGATGTCGGAGCCGATACAGGTGGTGGCGGGGACGAAGGGCCAGTTGAGGGCGCCGCCGAGAAAGCGCAGGGCCATGGCCAGGTTGGAGTAGTCCTCCAGGGCCAGCTTGCCTTCTTCGACGACGCGGCGCAGGCCGTTGGCAAAGCCGAAGCCCTCCAGGCCGGAGAAGCCCACCTCGGCCTTGTCCACCGTGCCGGCGGCGGCCAGCAGGTTGAGCTGCTGGGTGTTGCAGTGGAACAGGGCGTGCAGGTTGCGCCGGCCCTGGCGCACCAGTTCGCGGCCGAAGGCGATGGCGTCGGCGCCCACCGGCAGGCCGGCGCCGCTGGCGTACTGGATGCCGTCGCCGGCGTAGCGCTGGGCGGCTTCGGCCAGGGGCAGGAGTTTGTTAATGGACATGGCGGGGATTCCCTTGCGTGAGGTGCTGATCGGTGGCGACCTGAATGGTTTTGTCGCTGTGCTTGGGCTCGGCGGCAAGCAGGCCCAGGTCGGCGGCGAGGGCGCCGACTGGCTGGCCGTAGGGCGAGAGGCCGCGCAGGACGCCGGCCTTGTCGAAGAGGAAGACGCCGGCGGTGTGGTCCAGGGTGTAGCCCATGCTCTCGGAGGGCTGGCGTTCGGCCACCAGCTGCAGTTCCCGGATCAGGTCGGCGGTGGCGCTGTCGCCGCCCCACAGGCCGAGGAAGGGGCGGCCGCCCTGGGGAGCGAAGGCGGCCACGTATTCCTTGAGCAGGGCGGCGTGGTCCCGCTCCGGGTCCAGGGTGATGAAGAGCACCTGCACCTGGCGGCGCTGGGCGGCGGGCAGGGCTTCCACCGCGGCCTTCAGTTCGGCCAGGGTGGTGGGGCAGACATCGGGGCACTGGCTGTAGCCCACCGCCAGGGCCACGGCCCGGCCGCGGAAATCGGCCAGGCGGCGCACCTTGCCGGCGGTGTCGGCGAGGCGGAATTCGGGGCGGCGGGGCAGGCCGGCAGCAGGCGCATCGGCCTGCAGCCGGGGCGCGTTGGCCGCCTGGGCGGCCCTGGCGCCGGCGAAGGGGTATTGCTCGTATTCGGCCTTGACCACGTACTGGCCGAGGCGGCTGAAATCGGCGGCGGCCAGGGTGCCGGTATGGCGGTAGAGGAATTCGCCCCGGCCGTCGAAGAAGGCGAAGGAAGGGGTGGCGAAAGCGCCGAGCTGCCGTGCGAAGTCGCCCGCCGAGCCGCGCCGGCCGGCGAGATCGAGGATGGGTTCGCTGCGGGCCAGGTCCACCTTGACGCTGCGGTAATGCCGGCTGAAGCGGGCCGTCACGCCTGGGTCCTGGAAGACCGTGCGTTCCATCTCCCGACAGCCGGGGCAGTCGGGCAGGGTGAAGGCGACGGCCAGCTTCCTGCCCTCGGCCCGGGCGGCCCGGGCCTCGGCCTGCAGGTCCGTGGCTTCCCGGGTGAAGAGTGGGGAGAAGCGGGCTTCCCCGGCGCCCGCCGCAGCGGAGGCCAGGGCAGCGAGGAGGGCCAGCAGGCCCAGGATGCGTGACGGTGACGGCATGGCGGATTTTCTCAGCGCACCCAGAAGAGGGCCTTGTGGCGCAGCTTGTCCAGGCCGGTCATGGCCAGCCAGGTGACGAGGCCGGTGTAGAGGATGCCGGCCACCATGCGCGGGTAGTCGGCGAAGTCGGCGTAGTACTGCACGAAGCGGCCCAGGCCGGCGTTGGCGCCGAACAGCTCGGCCACGGTCAGCAGGATGAAGGAGAAGCCCAGGCCCACGGCGGCGCCGGAGAAGATGTGGGGCAGGCTGGCGGGGAACACCACCTTCACCAGGGTTTCCAGGCGGGAGAAGCCCAGCACCCGGGCGTTGTCCCGGTGCCGGCCTTCCACCGCCAGGGCGCCGGCGGCGGAGTTCTGGAAGACGGGCCAGAAGGCGCCGATGAAGACGACGAAGGTGGCGGAGAGGTGGAAGGTGGGAAGCACGGCGATGGCGTAGGGGATGTACACCGTGGGCGGGATGGGCGCCGCCACCTTGGCGAAGGGGAACAGGCCGCGGCCGACCCCCGGCACGATGCCGGCCACCAGGCCGAGGGCGATCCCGGTGGCGACGGCCAGCAGGTAGCCCGGCGCCAGGATGAAGAAGGAGGAAACGGTGCCCTTCCACAGTTCCGGCAGGGATTCCCACAGGGCCTCGGCGACGATGCGGGGGCCGGGCAGCAGGGGGTTGGCGCTCTGGTCGATGAAGTAGGTGGAACCCTGCCAGGCCAGGAACAGCACGGCCCACAGGGCCACGGCTTCCCAGGCGGGGAGGCGGGAGAGGAGGGCCGGGAAAAGGCCGGAGTGGGGGGCAGAGCGGCCCTGCCGGGGCGTCTTGTCCACCAGGGGCGAGGCCAGGGCCTCGCCTTCCAGGGCTAGGGATTCGGACATGGATTTCTCCTTCACATCAGTTCAGTACGTTGGCCTTACGCCGCCGCCAGGCCGGACAGCACGTCCGCGTCCAGGCGTTCGGCGATGTCCTCGCGCAGGGCGTGGAAGGCCGGGGAGGCGAAGAGGCGGGCCCGGTTGCGGGGACGCTCGAAGGGCACCTCGATCTGGGCCAGGACCCGGCCGGGGGAAGCCCCCAGCACCGCCACCCGGTCTCCCAGGTAGAGGGCCTCGTCCACGTCGTGGGTGACGAAGACGATGGTGCGGCGCGGGCTGGTGCTCTGCCACACTTCCAGCAGCAGGTCCTGCAGCTTGCCCCGGTTGATCGGGTCGAGGGCGCCGAAGGGTTCGTCCATCAGCAGCACCGGCGCTTCCAGGGCCAGGGCCCGGGCGATGGCGGCCCGCTGCTGCATGCCGCCGGAAAGCTGGAAGGGGTACTTGCCGGCGGCGTCCGCCAGGCCCACCCGGCCCAGATAGTCCCGGGCCTTCTCCCGGCGTTCGGCGCGGGAGAGCTTGGGGTGGGCCTTGGCCACGGCCAGGGCCACGTTGTCTTCCACCTTCAGCCAGGGGAATAGGGAGTAGTTCTGGAAGACCACGGCCCGGTCGATGCCGGGGCCGGTGATGGTGGCGCCCTGCCAGGCCAGACGCCCGTCGGTGGGGGCTTCCAGGCCGGCGATGAGGCGCAGCAGGGTGGATTTGCCGGAGCCGGAAGGCCCCAGCAGGGTGAGGAACTGCCCCTCGGGCACTTCCAGGGCGACCCGGCGGAGGATGGTGTCTCCCTCGCCGTAGGCGAAGGAGACGTTATCCACCGCCAGACCGGTGGCGCTGGTCTGGGCGGCGTTGCTCACAGGGTGTCCCTTTCCTTGAATTCCTTGAGGCGGGCCTGGTAGAAGGCGTCCTTGGGATTTTCCCTGGCCAGGGATTCCAGGGCCTTCTGGTAGATGGAGAGTTCGAAGATGGGGGCCAGGGGGCGCTTGCCCTCGATGAACTCGGAACCGATCATGGACAGCCAGAACTTCTCCACGCCCTTCACGTTGGGGTCGCTGCGCTGTTCCAGGTTGGGGGAGTAGTAGCCCTTCTCCAGGATGGCCCGATCCAGCTTGATGTACTTGGCGATGGCGTCGATGGTCTCCTTGCGGTGCTCGGCGGCGTACTTCTCGGCCTGCAGCACGGCGCGCAGGAAGCGTTCCAGGGTGGCGGCGTCCTTCAGCTTGTTGCCGGAGACGATGACGCGGCAGCAGGGGTGGCCGGGGGAGAGGTCGCCGGAGCGCACCACCACCTTGAGGCCCTGCTGTTCGGCGCGCAGGTCATGGGGACCCCACACCAGGCCTGCATCCACCTGGCCGGACTTGACTGCCTCGATGACGGCGGGCGGGTTCTTCAGTTCGAAGATCTGCAGGTCGCTTTTCCAGTTGATCTTGGCGTCCTTGAGGGCGCCGCGCAGCACGGCGTCGCCGGAGGCCAGGCGCACCGTGGCGACCTTCTTGCCCTTGAGGTCGGCGAGGCTGCGGATGGTGCCGGCCAGCTCGGGCTTGACCACCAGGGCCGCGTCCTGGCCCATGATGCCGCCGATGATCTTGATGTCCGAGCCCTTGGAGTAGAACAGCAGGGGCGCGGTGGTGCCGAAGGTGCCCACGTCCAGCTTGCCGGCGATGACGGCGTTGATGCCGTCGGCGGAGTTCTGGAATTCCACCAGTTCCACCTCCAGGCCTTCCTTCTTGAAGAAGCCCTGTTCCTGGGCGACGAAGTACTTGGCATGGCCGGTGACGGGCAGGTGGCCCACCTTGAGGGTCTCGGCCTGGGCGCCGGCTGCAGCGGCAGCCACCGCCAGGGCCGCCAGCAGACGCTGGGGCAGGCGCTTGAGGAAGCGGGAGGTACGGGTATTTTTCATGGAAGCTCCTGGCTCGATTCGTGAATGGACGGTGCCACTATAGGAAAGCTGGCTAATAACCGAAAAATAATGAATTAAGATTTAAATAGTTCGTTTGGCTATATATTGGACAAGCCGACACTCGAGGGGCGGCGTTCAGGCGGCCTGCCGCTGATGTTCCGGCAACGGGTCGAAGCCCGCGTGGGGGCCGGGAGCTGCAGGGGGGCTGCCAGCGGCGGCCGGGAAGGGCGTGGCGATGCCGGTGTCGAGCAGGGCATGGCGGGCGGGCAGGCATTCCCGGGCCGGGCGGGCCAGGTAGTAGCCCTGCAGCTGGTCGGCGCCGGCGTCGATGGCGATGGCCAGCTGGTCCGCCGTCTCGATGCCCTCGAAGACCACCCGGGCCTCCAGGTCGTGCACGATTTCCACCAGGCGGGGCAGCACGCGCCGGGCCTTGGGATTGGTGCCGGCCTCGACGATGAGGCTGCGGTCCAGCTTGACCACGTCCGGCTCCAGTTGCCACAGGCGGTCGAAGTTGGAATGGTGGCGGCCGAAGTCGTCGATGGCGATGCGGTAGCCCCGGGAACGGTAATTGGCCACCGCCTCCTTGATGCGACCGGAGTCGTCGATGGCGCTTTCCAGGATTTCCAGCACCACCCGCTCCGGGGTCAGGCCCAGGCGTTTGAGGATGGCTTCGAAGACCAGGCCGTGGTCGCCGGAAATGGCCAGCAGGTGCCGCGGATGGATGTTCAGGTAGAGGTCGCCGCCGCTGCTTTTGGTCTGCAGCAGGTAGTTGAGGGCGTGCACGGTGCGGGCCAGGCGGTCGAGGAAAACGATTTCCTCCCCGTCCGTGGGCAAAACGAAGACGGCTTCGGGGGCGAGGGGGCTGCCGTCGGCAGCGGTGGCGCGGAGCAGGGCTTCGTGGCCGGAAACCTGGCCGCTGCGGGCGTCGGTGATGGGCTGGAAGGCGCTGTCCAGGGTGAGGCCGGCAAAGCGGCCGGTGACCCGGTTGTGGGCGAGGCTGAGGGAGTCGCCGGGGCTCAGGTGGGGGCCGTACTGGCTGCGGTTACGGTCGTTCAGGTAATGGACGAGATCGGTCAGGGGCATGGTGTTCTCCGGAATCTGGTGATGTGCTTGATGAACTGCGCCATGGGCGGAAGCTGGGTCTGGCGGATGGTGTCGGGCACATTCGACAAGGAGGGCAGGCGTTCCGGCGGGTCATGGTGTTCTCCTGGGTTGGGAGCGGATGGCCGAACTTTAGGTCATCTGCTTAAGCGTTAAAAAGACTTAATAGTCTTTTGTTTATTCTGTATGGGAATAATAAATAGGCGGAGCCGTTTTTAGCCTGGATCAAATGCACGGGGGTATAGCTGAGTAAAATGCTCAACTATTAAATCCCGACAAATTTTGTCGGATATTCTCAGGAGAGCATCATGTTGTGGGGCAAAAAGCAGCGGCGGCTGGCGCAACTGGAGCAGGAAGTGCGGCAGTGGGCGGCGCGGGACGAGCAGGCACGGGCAGAAATCCAACGCCTCCAGGCCGAGGCCGGGCAGTGGCGGCAGCAGGCGGAAAACCTGGAGCAGGAACGCCAGAGCCTGGGCCGGGTGTTCGGCAGCCTGGATGCCTTCGGCGCCTCCCTGACCGGGGTCAGCCAGTCCTTCGTCGGCCTCGCCGGCCACCTCAACCAGGACAAGCTCTCCGCCGCCGAGGCCGCGGGCCAGGCCCTGCATAACCGGGAATCCTTCGCCCGCATCGCCAGCAACCTCACTTCCCTGGTAGAGCACCTGGGCCACTCCTCCCGGCGGGTGGAAGACCTGGCCCGGCGGGCCGGGGAGATCGGCGGCATCGTTCAGCTGATCAAGGAGATCGCCGACCAGACCAATTTGCTGGCCCTCAACGCTGCCATCGAGGCGGCCCGGGCCGGCGAGGCAGGCCGGGGCTTCGCCGTGGTGGCCGACGAGGTGCGCAAGCTGGCGGAGCGCACCACCCGGGCCACGGTGGATATCGGCACTCTGGTCACCACCATCCAGACGGAAACCGGCGCCGCCCACGACGCCATGCAGGCCGGTGCCGGCAATGCGGCCCGCTTCGCCGCCGACAGCGAGGCGGCCATGCGCAGCATGGAAGCCCTGCAGGGTCTCTCCGCCGCCATGGAGGCCAGCGTGGACGGGGCCGCCCTGCTGGCCAATGTGGAACTGGCCAACCTGGAGGAACTGAGCCTCAAGCTGGAGGTGTACAAGGTCTTCCTCGGCATCTCCGGCCTGCGCCCGGAACAGGTGCCGGACGAGACCGAGTGCCGTCTGGGACGCTGGTATTACGATGCGGAGGTGAAGGCCCGCTTTGCCCGCCTGCCCGGCTACAGCGCCCTGGAATCGCCCCACCGGGCGGTGCACCAGCGGGCCCGCCAGGCCCTGGAGCTGCACTACGCCGGCCGCACCGAGGAATCCCTGCAGGCCCTGGCCGCCATGGAAGAGGCCAACCAGACCGTGATGGCGGGCATGGGCCCCATGCTGGGCCACGCCCTCTCCGGCCGCTGAGCTGCCGTGCCGGCGCCTTAGCCGGGGGTCGCTGGAGTCGACGGGGCTGGCGGGGCCGGTTCGTTTTCCGGCAGGGGCAGGGTGAAGCAGAAGCTGGCGCCGTGGCCGGCTTCGCCCCGGGCCTCGATGCTGCCGCCGTGGCGATGCACCACCCGCTGCACCGTGGCCAGGCCGATGCCGATGCCGGGGAATTCATCCTGCCGGTGCAGCCGCTGGAAAGGCTGGAACAGCTTGCCCACCTGGGCCATGTCGAAGCCGGCGCCGTTGTCCGCGATACAGAACTGGATCTGCTTTTCCTGGCGCCGGGCATGCACCCGGATCAGGGGCGCCGCAGTGCGGGCTGTGTATTTCCAGGCATTGCCCAGCAGGTTGCGCAGCACCACCTCGATCATGCGGATGTCGCCCCGGGCGACCAGGCCGTCTTCCACCTGCCAGTCCACCCGGTGCCCGGGCTCGCTGCGCGCCAGTTCCTCCAGGATGCGCCGGGCCAGGGCGGAGAGGTCGATGTCGTCCCGCCGCAGTTCTTCCCGGCTGCTGCGGGAGAGGGTCAGCAGGCCCTCGATCAGGGCGCCCATCTGCTGGCCCGAGGCGATGATGTGGTCGAGGAATTCCCGGGCCTCCGCCGGCAGGGCGGTGCCGTGGTCCTCGATGATGGCCCGGCTGAAGCCGGTGATGGCCCGCAGGGGCGCCCGCAGGTCGTGGGAAACGGCGTGGGCAAAGCTGTCCAGTTCCCGGTTGGCGGCCCGCAGCTCGGCGGTGCGCTCTTCCACCCGCCGCTCCAGGTCGGCGTTGAGACGGTGGATTTCCCCTTCCGCCTCCTTGCGCCGCTGGATGTCCTCCACGGCGGCGATGAAGTACTCCGGGCTGCCGTCCGCCGCCCGCACCAGGGAGACGGTGAGGTTGATCCACACCAGGTGGCCGTCCCGGTGACGGTAGCGCTTTTCCATGGCGTAGCTGTCGATCTCGCCGGCCAGCAGCCGATGCATCTGCTCCAGGTCGCTGTAGAGGTCGTCCGGGTGGGTGATTTCCTGGAAGGTGCGGCCCAGCAGTTCTTCCCGGGCGTAGCCGATAATGTCGCAGAGGCGCTGGTTCACCAGCAGCCAGCGCCCGTCCGGCGCCACATGGGCCATGCCCACGGCGGCCTGGGAAAAGGTGGCGCGGAAGCGCTTTTCGCTCTGCCGCAGCAGGTCCGCCGCCTGCAGCCGTTCGGCGAGGAGGCTGCCCACCCGGGCCAGCAGTTCCTCCACCGAGAAGGGCTTGTTGAGGAAGTCCTGCACGCTGTCCTGCAACAGGCGGATGCGCAGGTCCTCGTCGGCCTTGGCGGTCAGGATCACCACCGGCACCCCGGCCAGGGCCGGCTCCTGGCGCAGGGCCTGGACCATGCGGTCGCCGCTGAGGCGGGGCATCATGACGTCGCTGACGATCAGGTCCGGTGTCTGGCGACAGGCCATTTCCAGGCCTTCCTGACCGTCCCGGGCGGAGGCGACGCGGTAGTGCCGGCCCAGGGCCTCGCAGATGAAGGCGTTCATGTCCGGGTTGTCTTCCACCACCAGTACCAGGGGCAGGGCCGCATCTGCCCGGCCCTGGCGGTGTTCCGGTAGTGCCGGGGGCGGCTGCAGTTCTTCCAGGGCCTGGCGGCTGAGGTCGCCGGGAAGGGCTTCGCCCTGGGCCTGCAACTGGGTGCCGGGAGGCGCCAGCAGGGGCAGTTCCAGGATGAACAGGGCGCCGCCGGAGGGGGCGGCATCGATACGGACGCTGCCGCCATGGAGCTGGGCCAGTTCCCGCACGATGGCCAGGCCCAGGCCGGTGCCGCCGTGGTGGCGGCTGCTGCCGCCCTCCACCTGGCGGAAGGGCTCGAATACCTGCTCCCGCATGGCTTCGGGAATGCCCGGGCCGTTGTCCTCCACCTCGATCCGGGCCTGCCCGCCGGCCGCCGTCAGGCGCAGCTGGATGGCGCCGCCGTCGCCGGCGAACTTGAAGGCGTTGGAAAGAAGGTTGAGCAGGATGCGCTGGTACTTTTCCGCATCCACCTGGGCCGTCAGGTCCGGCGGCGTGGTCACGGCGTAGCGGATGCGACGGCCTTCGGCCAGGGAATCGAAGTGGGAGGCGATGACCCGGGTCAGGTGCGCCAGGTCGCCCTCCGTGTAGTGCATGACCATGCGCCCGGCTTCCAGCTTGGCCACGTCCAGCAGGTCGCTGACGTGCCGGTAGAGCATGCGGGCGTTGCTTTCCACCACCTCCAGGTCCCGCCGCAGGGCGGGCGCCAGGTCCGGGTCGGTCAGGTGCTTGCCGACGGGGCCCAGGATCAGGGTCAGGGGGGTGCGCAGTTCGTGGCTGATGTTGGCGAAGAACTGGGTCTTCAGTTCATCCAGTTCCCGGGTCTTCTCGTAGAGCCGGGCCAGCTCGGCGTTGGCCTGGTGCAGGCGCAGGTTGTTTTCGGCGATGGTCTTGGAGCGGGCGTAGATGGCCGCCTCCATCTTTTCCGCCTGCTGCCGGAGGGAGTCGGTGATGCGGCTCTGCTCCAGCTTCTGTTCCCGCAGCATGACGAACTCGGTGACGTCCTCGGCCTTGTGGATGATGTAGCGCAGCCGTCCCTCGGCATCGAGCACCGGGGTGTTGATGGGCGTCCAGTAACGCACCTCGAAGCCGCCGCCCTGTTCCGGCGGGCGCCGGATATCGTATTTCTGCACCGGCATCAGGTCGGGCTGCCCCGTCTGCAGCACCCGTTCCAGGGAGGCCCGCAGGTTGTGCACGCCGTCGGCGGCAGGATCGTCCGGGTTGTCCGGGAAGATGTCGAACATGTCCCGCCCCAGCATGTCCTCCCGCCGGGTCAAGGTGGCCTCGGTATAGGCGCTGCTGACGGCGATGACCCGCAGTTCCGGGTCCAGGGCCAGGCAGGGGGTGGGGATGCATTCGAAGAGGGCCTGGAAATCAGGGGGGGCAAAGGAGTGCTCCCGGGGCGTCCGGGATGTGGCGCTGCCTGCCTCGGTTGGACTGCTCATGCCGCTACCTCCAGGGGCCCGGTATGCGGGGCCGGGGGCGCCGCCGCACGCTACAGCTCGGGGAGTGATCCGCCGGTTCGGATGGCTTGCATCGCACCGGAGTTGATGGGTTTGACTTTCTCCTTTTCGAGGGGGCGGATCAAGGGCTAGTTCCCCGGGGCTATGACCAGGGTCATAGCCCCTTGGTGAGGGCCGGGCTCAACCCGGATTGCCCTGCAGGGCGGCGGCCACCGCCCCGTGCACGATGCGGCCGGCGTTGACGTTGAGGCCGGCGGCCAGGTGGGGGTCGTCCGCCGTGGCCTGCCGCCAGCCCTTGTCGGCCAGGGCCAGGACGAAGGGCCGGGTGGCGTTGTTGAGGGCCTGGGCCGAGGTGCGGGGCACGGCGCCGGGCATGTTGGCGACGCCGTAGTGGATGACCCCGTCCACGACGTAGGTGGGGTCCGCATGGGTGGTGGGGCGGGAAGTCTCGACGCAGCCGCCCTGGTCGATGGCCACGTCCACGATGACGCTGCCGGCCTTCATCTTGCCGACCAGGTCTCGGTCCACCAGACGCGGCGCGGCGGCGCCGGGCACCAGCACGGCGCCCACCAGGAGGTCGGCGCGGACGGCGTAGGCTTCGATGGTCTCCCGGGTGGCGGCGACGGTGCGCACCCGGCCCGGGTACTCCCGGTCCAGGGCCTCCAGCTTGGACAGGGACAGGTCCAGCACCGTCACTTCGGCCCCCAGGCCCACGGCGACCCGGGTGGCGTGGCTGCCGACGACGCCGGCACCGAGCACCACCACGTGGGCCGCCGGTACCCCGGGCACGCCGCCGAGCAGCACGCCGCGGCCGCCCTGGGCCTTTTCCAGCCAGTGGGCGCCGACCTGTACCGCCATGCGCCCGGCCACCGCCGACATGGGCGCCAGCAGGGGCAGGCCGCCGACGGCGTCGGTGACCGTCTCGTAGGCCAGGGCGGTGCAGCCGGAATCCACCAGGGCCTGGGCCTGGCGCGGGTCCGGGGCCAGGTGCAGGTAGGTGAAGAGGGTCAGTTCCGGGCGCAGGTAGGGGAATTCGGCCGGCTGGGGCTCCTTCACCTTGACCACCAGATCGGCACGCCAGGCAGAAGCCGCATCGGGCACGATGGTGGCACCGGCGGCGGCATAGGCGCCGTCGTCGTAGCCGACACCCTGGCCGGCCCCCTGTTCCACCAGCACCTGATGGCCCCGGGCGGTGAGTTCGCGGACGGTGGCCGGCACCAGGCCGACCCGGTATTCGTGGACCTTGATTTCCTTGGGTACGCCGACCTGCATGGAAGTCTCCTTGGGCAAAGGGCTGCCGTTCAGTGTGCCATAGCCGCCGTGACGACGGCATGACCGCCTAGAAGGAATTTTCCAGGGCCACCTGACCCGGCTGGCCCCGCTTGGAGAGGCGGCAGTCCTTGGCCTCCAGGGCCAGGCGGGTGTCTTCCACCATGGCCGGATTGCCGCACACCATGAGGCGGCTGTGGGCCGGGTCGATCTCCAGGCCGAGGGCCGCTTCCAGGCTGCCGTCGGCCAGCAGGGCCGGGATGCGCCGGCTCAGGGGGCCGGGCGGGGCAGCCCCATCCCGGGTCACCACCGGCTGGTAGCGCAGGCGGCCGGCCAGGTCTCCCACCAGGGGGTGGCCGGGCAGGGCGGCGAGCCAGTCCCGGTAGGTCAGTTCGGCGCCGTCGCGCACGCTGTGCACCAGGGCGATGTGCTGGTACTGCTGCCACACCGCCGGGTCGTTGAGGATGGAGAGGAAGGGCGCCAGGCCGGTGCCGGTGGCCAGCAGCCACAGGTCCCGGCCGCCCTGGAAGCGGTCCGTGGTGAGGTGGCCCCAGGCCTGGCGGTCCACCGCCACCCGGTCGCCGACCCCGAGGCGGGCCAGGCGGGAGGTGAATTCGCCGTCGGGCACGGCGATGGAATAGAACTCCAGATGCTCGTCGTAGGCGGCGGAAACCATGGAGTAGGGGCGCCAGGCCAGGGAGCTGTCGGGGGCTGTGGTGAGGGGCAGGCCGAGGCGTACGAACTGGCCGGGGACGAAACGGAAGGACGGCTGGCGGGTCAGACGGAAGGAGAAGAGCTTGTCCGTCCAGCGTTTGAACCAGGTGATGCGTTCCACCGAATACTTGTCGCCGGCGTCCATGGACGGCCTCCCTTGAGTAGGTTTATTTCCTAGTAAATTAGTCGGGAATTTGGCCGGGCAGTTCCCGGACGTGACCAAGGTCGTACCGGATTTCCCATTCGTCGTAATAAACTGGCGTCACACCATAAGAAAAGAGCATTGCCATGACTGCCTCCGCACCCCGACAGAACAACGATCTCTCCACCCGGCTCCAGGTCGGCCTGCAACACCTGCAACCCCGCCTGCAAGCCTTCGCCCGCCACCGGCGGGTGCGCCAGGGCGCCTGGGGCCTGGGCATCTTCCTGGTGCTGTTCGGCCTCCTTGGCTATTTCTGGCTGCCGGGCTTTGCCAAGGCCAAGCTGGAATCCCTGCTGGCCGAGGAATTCGAGCGGCCGGTGCGCATCGAGCGCATCCAGGTTTCCCCCTACACCCTGTCGGCCACCATCAGCGGCTTTGCCGTGGGGCAGCGGGGCGCCGATGCCAGCGTGCCGGCGGAACAGCGCCTGCTGGGCTTCGACAGCCTGCATGTGAATGTCTCCTCCATGAGCCTGGCCCGGGGCATCCCGGTGGTGAGCGAAGTCAAGCTGGTGGGGCCCTATGTGCACCTGGTGCGGGAGGAGGGCAACCGCTACAACATCTCGGACCTGATCGAGAAATGGACGGAAAAGCCCTCCGAAGGGCCGCCGCCGAAATTCTCCGTGGCCAACATCGCCGTCGAGGGCGGCCGCATCGACTTCGACGACCGGCCGGTGAAGGTCAGCCACCACATCACCGACCTGGCCCTGGGCATTCCTTTCCTGGCCAACACGCCGGGCACCGTGGAATCCTTCGTCGAACCCCATTTCGCCGCCAAACTCAACGGCGCACCCCTGTCCCTCGGCGGCAAGCTGCGTCCCTTCGCCCCGGGCAAGGATGCGGTGGTGGATGTGGAAATCCGGGACTTCGACCTGGCCGGGGTGGATGCCTACATTCCCGCCAACATTCCCCTGACCGTCACGGCCGCCAAGTTGGAAGGCGATCTGGCGGTGACCTTCAGCCAGGCCGAGGGCCAGGCCCCCAGCGTCGGCCTCAGCGGCGACCTGGGCATCAAGGGTGTCGCCGCCAAGGGCAACAAGGTGGGGCTGCAGGTGGGAGCCATCCAGCTGGGCATCCAGCGGGCTACCCTGGATGACGCCAAGGGCGTGGACCTGAAGCTGGCAGTGCGGGATCTGGCCTTCTCCCGGGACGGCGAGAAGCAGCCCTTCCTCGGTTTTTCCGCCCTGACGCTGGATGGGGTGTCGGTCAATCTGGTCAGCCGTCAGGCCAAGGTGGCCGGCATCACCCTGGAAAATCCCCAGGCCGGGGTACGTCGCCTCAAGGGCGGCGAGGTGGATCTGCTGCAGTCCCTGGCCGCCCTGGCACCCACGCCGGCGGCCCCGACCAAGGCAGCACCTGCCAAGGCCCCGGCCAAGGTGGGTGGTACGGCAGGGGCAGCCAAGGTGCCGGCGCCCTGGGGCTGGCAGGTGGCTCAGCTGCGGGTCGGTGGCGGCAAGCTGCGCTACACGGACGACAATCTGGAGAAGGTGCCGCCCCTCAGCGTGGACGGCCTGGACCTCCATGTGGCCGGCCTTTCCTCCGCCGCCGGCAGTCGCAGCCAGATCGGCATCGAGGCCCGCATCAACGAACAGGGACGCTTCAAGGTGGAGGGGGCGGCCGCCCTCGCGCCCCTGGCCGCCGATCTGCAGCTGGATCTGGAACAGGTCAATCTGGTGGCCCTGCAGGGCCTGGCGGCGGAGCAGCTGAATGCCCTGCTGACCAAGGGCGACCTGACGGTGAAGGGCAAGCTTAAGGTGGCGGCTGGGGCCGCTGGAGCCGCTCCCGGCGTGGCCTTCGACGGCGACGTCAATCTCACCGACTTCAACGTGCTGGACAAGCTCAATGCCACCGACCTGTTGCGCTGGCGCAGCCTGCGCCTGACCGGGGTCGAGGCCGGCAGCGTGCCGCCCCGCTTTGCCGTGGGCGAGATCGCCATCACCAGCTTCTACGCCCGGGCCATCCTGTCGCCCGAAGGCCGCCTCAACCTGCAGGACATCGTGCGCCAGGACGAAGGCGCCAAGCCCGCCGCCGCTGCGCCTGCCGCTTCTGCCGCCGCAGTGCCGGCGACGCCGGCTGCAGCTCCTGCCCCCGTCGCAGCCCCGGCCAAGCCCGCCGGGCCGGCACCCCAGATCCGCATCGGCAAGGTGGTGCTGGCCGGTGGCAACATCAACTTCACCGACCGTTTCATCAAGCCCAACTACAGCGCCAACCTGACCGACCTGTCGGGCCGTATCGGCACCCTGGCGGCGGGCAAGCCGGCGGAGCTGCTGATCCGGGGCAAGGTGGACCGTACCGCACCCCTGGATATCTCCGGCAAGATCGATCCCCTGGGCTCGCCCATCGCCCTGGATGTGCAGGCCAAGGCCCGGGGCATCGAGATGTCCTCCTTCACGCCCTATTCGGGCCGTTACCTGGGCTACACCATCGAGAAGGGCAAGCTCTCGGTGGATGTGCAGTACAAGGTGGAGAAGGGCGAGCTGCAGGCCCAGAACAAGATCTTCATCGACCAGCTGACTTTCGGCGACAAGGTGGAGAGCCCCAACGCCCTGGGCATTCCCATCGGCCTGGTGGTGGCGCTGCTGAAAAACTCCCGGGGCGAGATCGACCTCAACCTGCCGGTGCAGGGCTCCCTCAACGATCCCCAGTTCTCCATCGGCGGCATCGTCGGCAAGATGATCCTCAACCTGCTGACCAAGGCGGTGACTTCGCCCTTCACCCTGCTGTCCTCCCTCTTCGGCGGCGGCGAGGAACTCTCCTACGTGGCTTTCGATGCCGGCCATGCACGCATCACCCCGGAGGTGGAAAAGCGCCTGGAGACCATTGCCAAGGCCCTGCGCGAACGTCCGGCCCTGGAATTGGAAATCACCGGCACGGCCGATCCGGCGGCGGAGCAGGAAGGCCTCAAGCGCGCCATCCTGGAACGCAAGGTGCGGGCCCAGAAGCTGGCCGAGCAGGCCAAGGGCGGCAAGGCCTCCGGCAGCATCGCCGCGGTCGCGGTGAGCGCCGAGGAATATCCGCGCTACCTGGAAAAGGCCTACAAGGAGGAATCCTTCAAGAAGCCGCGCAATTTCATCGGCCTCACCAAGAGCCTGCCGGTGGCGGAGATGGAAGCCCTGATGATCGCCAACATCCCCGCCGAAGAAGAGGAGATGCGCCAGCTGGCCCAGCGTCGCGGCACGGCAGTGCAGACCTGGCTGGTGGAGAAGGGCGGTATTGCGGCCGAGCGCCTGTTCCTGCTGTCGCCCAAGGTGGGCGGCGAAGCGCCCAAGGGCGCACCGCTGGGTGGGCGCGTGGATTTCAGCTTGCAGTAGGCACGGGGCGGGGCCGTTGATTGCGGCCCCTGAAAACAAAAAGGCCGCCCAAGGGCGGCCTTTTTTTTCCGGAGAAGAAGGATTACTTCTTCTTGGGAGCGACGGCAGCCTTGAAGGCGGCGCCGGCGGAGAACTTGGGGCTGGTGGAAGCCGGGATCTGGATGGTGGCACCGGTCTTGGGGTTCTTGCCGGTGCGGGCAGCGCGCTTGACGGCCTTGAAGGAACCGAAACCGACCAGGGTCACGCTGTCGCCGGTGGCGACGGCCTTGGTGATGGCTTCGATGGCTGCGTCCAGGGCACGGCCGGCAGCAGCTTTGCTCAGGTCGGCACCAGCCGCCATAGCGTCAATCAGATCGCTCTTGTTCATTCAGAAATCTCCTTGGTTTCGAAGGTGACGCGGGATTCCGCGCTCGGCAGGGATTCTGGCATAACGGGACGAAGCTGCCTAGCCTGATTTGCTGGAAATTCAGCAGGGATGGGGCTTTCCCCCGGATTGGGATGACTGCGGGATGGACTTTTCCTGCCCCGATCTGGTGCAAAAAAACGGGGGCGGAGGCACCGTGCCGGCGGCGGGAAGCGGACCCCGGCCCTTGCCGGCAGTCCGGAGGCTTTCCGCTTGACCAATACGATCAATGACTTAGGTCGATCGCCGGGCTGCGGGCCGCGTCAGAACTTGATCTCCAGCCGGGCCGAGAAGATGCGGTAGGTGCGGGTGCTGCTCTGCACCGACTGCTCCGTGCTGCCGCTCAGGTAGGTGGCGCCGGTGTCGTAATCCGCCTGCAGCAGGTTGGCGGCGGAAAAGCGGATGCGGGTGTCCGGTTGCACCTGCCACAGGGCATAGACGTCGTAAACCCGCTTCAGCTGCTGGGTGTAGGTCTGGGTGTTGCTCTGCTGCACGGTGTAGGCGGGGGTCCAGTTGAGGTTGCCGCCGATGGTGAGGGGCAGGCTGCGCAGGCGGTAGTCGGCCCCCAGGTTGGCACTGTAGGTGGGTTGCTGGTCGAGCCGGTTGTTGGGGCCGGCGATGCCCTCCACCTCGGACCAGAAGCGGCTGAGGTTGGCCCGGATGTCCACGGGCGGGGCCTCGGCCAGCAGTTCCGGCAGGCGGAACTTGGCTTCCAACTCGATGCCCCGGGTGGTGGCGCTGCCGATGTTCTGGGGCGTGGTGACCCAGCGCTGCACCGGCGACCAGCTGACGCTCTGCAGGGAGGTGACGTTGCGGATGAGGTTGTCGATGTTGCGCTGGAACAGGCTGGCGCTGAGGATGCCGCCTTCCGCCAGGTAATGTTCGAAGGCCAGGTCCAGGCCCCAAGCCAGTTCCGGCTTGAGGTTGGGGTTGCCGGCGCTGTCCGCCTTGTCCACCGTGTTGGCGCCGCTGGTGGGATAGGTGCTGGAGAGGCTGGGCCGGGGCACCAGCTGGTTCAGGGTCGGCGCCTTGTAGCTGCGGGTCAGGCCCAGGCGGATCTGGTCCTTGCTCTCCTCGGTGAAACGCCAGACGCTGTGGAAGAGGGGGCTGGCCACACTGCTGTCGTTGCTGGCGGAGCCGGCGGCCCACTCGCTGCGGGTGCGGATGGTTTCCCAGCGCAGGCCGCCGTAGAGGGACCACAGGGGCGAGACTTCCCACTCGTCCTGGCCGAAGGCCGCCAGGCGGCTGGTGCTGGCCTGCAGGTCACTGCCGAACTGGGCCAGTTGCAGGGCGCCGTCCTGCACGGTGGTGGCGCTCTCCTTGCGCTGGCCCCGTTCCAGTTCCCAGCCGAAGGCCAGGTTGTGCTCCCGGTTGAGGGGATGGGAGAGCTTGCCGGCGGTGCTGAAGCTGCTGTCGCGGATGCTGGTGCTGTTCCAGTGGGTGTGGGCCACGGCACCACCGGCATCGTATTCGCGCCGGTCGGTGGTGCTGTCGCTGTTGGCCAGGCCGCCGTTGAAGCGGATGTCGAGCTTGCTGCCGCCGTCCAGGCGATGCTTCCAGTTGCCCATGAGGCGCAGCATGGTGCTCTCGTTCTCGGTGCGCCAGCTGGCATTGGCATAGGGGGCCGCGCCGACGCTCTGGGTGAGTTGGGTGTTACCGGTGGTGGCGCTCTGGTTCTGGGCCAGGAAGGGATTGAGGCTCAGGCTGTCGCCGCCGTCCAGCTTCCAGTTGAGGCGGGAGGAGAGGTGCAGTCCGTCGGCCACGGTATGGCTGCGGCTTTCCTCCAGGCGCTGCAGGATGGGGATGCCGGTGGCCAGGTTGCGGGCGCTGGTGGTGGTGGCCACTTCGCTGTCCTGGTCCCGGTGCATCAGGTTGGCATTGAGGTTGTAGCCGAAGTTGCCGATGGCGTCGCTGCGCTGCAAGGAGACAAAGGGTTGCAGGCGGCCGTTCTCCAGGTTGAGGTTGGGACGGAAGTCGTTCTGCTTGCGGGCGAAGTCCTCCCGCAGGACGATGTTGATGGTGCCGGCGATGGCCCGGGCGCTGTGCTCCGCCACCGGGGCCCGCATCACCTCGATGCGCTCCACCTGTTCGGGCGGGATGCTGTCCAGGGAAAAGCCCCGGGGCGCCGGCTCGCCGTTGAGCAGGATCATGGTGTAGCCGTTGCCCAGACCCCGCATGCGGATGTCACCGCCCCGGCCCGGGGTGCCGGACATGGTGACGCCCGGCAGACGCTTCAGGACGTCGCCCACGGACGAGTCGCCGTAGCGGTCCAGTTCCTCCCGGCCGAAAACCATCTTGGCGGCCGTGGCGAAACGGCGTTGCTCGGTGTCGTCGAGGCGGGTGGAGGAAACCACGATTTCCCCCAGGGTGCGGCCATCCTTCTGGCTGCTGGCGGGTTTGGTTGTGGGGGCCTCTGCTTCCGCAGCTGCGGCGGCCAGAGGCAGGGCGGCGAGCAGGAGCGGCAGGAGGGGGCGCAGGCGGGGCAAGGGCAGGGCGTTAGGTGACAGCACCATGGCGGCAGGACTCTCGATGGGGAAAGTGAAGGCCGATGTATCGGCCGAGTCTTGTTATGGGCTGGGGGGCTGGGATGGCGGCAATCCTGGCTACCTGGCGGGCGAAGTATACGGAGCCTGGCGCCGTCCTGCAGGAGCACTTTGTAAGGAAATATTTCGCCTGACGACGGTGGTGCGGGAGGGCCTGTGATCGCCGCAGTCGGCGGCTTGGCTGCGGCAGCGAAGCCCGCTTCGCCGGGCAGGGCGGTGATTGCATCGCCGGTGGTGCAGAAGTGGCGCCGGGGGCGCCCGGAAAAGCAAAAGGGCCCAGACGCGCTGACGTCTGAACCCTTGGCTTTCCTGCTTATCTGAATGGCGCGCCCGGAGCGATTCGAACGCCCGACCCCTTGGTTCGTAGCCAAGTACTCTATCCAGCTGAGCTACGGGCGCGCAACAGAAGGTGCGCATTATACGGATTCGGAACAAAAACGCCAGGGGTTCCGGACGATTTTTTTCAGCTTCGGCGGGAAGGGGGGGAGAAGGGAAAAACGGGGCCTGAAAAAGCAAAAGGCCAATCCTAAGATTGGCCTGAATGCTTGATGGCGCGCCCGGAGCGATTCGAACGCCCGACCCCTTGGTTCGTAGCCAAGTACTCTATCCAGCTGAGCTACGGGCGCGCTGTCTTGCAACTTTTTACTACTTTCTTTGCTGCTTTCCGCAAAGAAGCGAGATTGTATAAAAACACGCTTCGTTTGCCAAGCCTTTTTTACTGCAGGAAAGGCTGGCGGAGACGGAGGGATTCGAACCCTCGATACGAGTTTTAGCCCGTATGCTCCCTTAGCAGGGGAGTGCCTTCGACCTCTCGGCCACGTCTCCGGAAGGCCGGCATATTAACGGGTTAGCCGGCCCGGGTCAAACTACTTTGCAGCCGGGGCTGCAATTAACTGCGCGGCGCCGTTTACGCCTGGTCCAGACCGAAGGTCTTATGCAGGATGCGCACGGCCAGTTCCAGATACTTCTCGTCGATGACGACGGAAATCTTGATCTCGGAGGTGGAGATCATCTGGATGTTGATGCCTTCCTCGGCCAGGGTGCGGAACATCTGGCTGGCCACGCCCGGGTGGGAGCGCATGCCGACGCCGACGGCGGAAACCTTGCAGGTCTTATTGTCGCCGACGATCTCGCGGGCGCCGACGTGCTGCTTGACCTGCTCCAGCACGGCCATGGCCTTGGTGTATTCGCTGCGATTGACGGTGAAGGAGAAGTCGGTGGTGCCGTCCACGCCGACGTTCTGGATGATCATGTCGACGTCGATGTTGGCGTCGGCGATGGGGCCGAGGATCTGGTAGGCGATGCCGGGACGGTCAGGCACGCCCAGCACGGTCAGCTTGGCTTCGTCGCGATTGAAGGCGATGCCGGAAATGATCGGTTGTTCCATGTTCTTGTCATCCTCAACAGTGATCAGCGTACCTTCCCCTTCATCCTGGAAGCTGGAGAGGACGCGCAGTTTTACCTTGTACTTGCCGGCGAACTCGACGGAGCGGATCTGCAGCACCTTGGAGCCGAGGCTGGCCATTTCCAGCATTTCCTCGAAGGTGATGGTGTCCAGCTTGCGGGCTTCCGGCACGACGCGGGGGTCGGTGGTGTACACGCCGTCCACGTCGGTATAGATCTGGCATTCGTCGGCCTTGAGGGCGGCGGCCAGGGCGACGGCGGAAGTATCGGAGCCGCCGCGGCCCAGGGTGGTGATGTTGCCGTTCTCATCGGCGCCCTGGAAACCGGCGACCACGACCACGTTGCCTTCGGCCAGGTCCTTGCGCATGCGCTCGTCGTCGATCTGCAGGATGCGGGCCTTGGTGAAGGTGCTGTCGGTCAGCACGCGCACCTGGGAGCCGGTGTAGCTCTTGGCCTTGAGGCCTTCTTCCTGGATGGCCATGGCCAGCAGGCCGATGGTCACCTGTTCGCCGGTGGAGGCGATCACATCCAGTTCCCGGGGGGAGGGGGTGGCGGAGATTTCCTTGGCCAGGCCGATCAGGCGATTGGTTTCGCCGGACATGGCCGAGGGCACCACCACCACATCGTGGCCCATTGCCTTCCAGCGGGCCACGCGCTTGGCCACATTCTTGATGCGCTCCGTCGAGCCCACCGACGTGCCGCCGTACTTCTGAACTATCAGCGCCATTCGTTATCCAATTGAGCGGAGTAAGAAAACCCGTGATTCTATCTGAACCGCGTGCCTAACAGTAGGGTGTTCGGTTAGGCCAACTAAGTGAAATCCCTTAGTGATTTTTTGATTCATGCCACTTGCAAATATATGTGAATGGCCTATACTTACGTACTATGACTTTGGTGATATGTTTTGGGTGTCCCAGAACATGGCCTTCGGCAAGCGGTTTGGCGCCGAAACGGCTCTGCCAGAGCAGATTGACACCCCAATATTCGAGAGGAACACACCATGAGCAATGTCAAACTGGTTGAAAAGATCGACCCCCGCGAAATCCGCCGCAAGCTGGGCCTGAACCAGCAGCAATTCTGGTCCAAGATCGGCGTCACCCAGAGCGGCGGTTCCCGCTACGAGAGCGGCCGCAACATGCCCAAGCCCGTGCGCGAACTGCTGCGCCTGGTGCACGTGGAGCAGGTGGATATCCAGCGCATCAAGCGCGAGGACATCGAAGTGGTCGAGTACCTGAAGGCTTTCGAACCCGAAACCCTGAAGAACCTGAAGAAGGCCGCCAAGGCCAAGCAGAAGAAGGCCGCCTGATTCATATCGGTACCCTGCTGTAAAAAAAAGCCCCTGCTTGCAGGGGCTTTTTCTTTTGGGGTCTGCCGTGCCGTTTTTCAGGGGCTGACCGTGACCGGCAGGCCCAGGGCGCGGATACGCACGGCCACCGCCTCCAGTTCCGCCGGGCTGAGGCGCTCGAGACGCTTGGCCCCGGGTTGCAGGGACGGGCGGGCCAGGCCGTAGAGATGGACGCCGCGTACCCGTTCCCCGGCCTGGGCCAGCAGCTCCAGGTAGGCCGTCAGTTCGGCCTCCGCTGGTGCGGCGCCGTCGCGGCGGAAGAGGCAGGTCTGGACCCAGGTGGGGGCCAGTTCGCCGCAGCGGCGCAGATTGGCCAGGACCTTGCCCGGATCGCCCCGGGTACCGTTGACCTCCTCCATGCCCGGCGCCGTGGCCCGGTCCACCTTGAACCAGACCTCGCCGCCGGCTTCGCCCAGGCGGCCGATGCCGGCCTGGACCTCGGGCCGGTGCAGCAGGCTGCCGTTGGTGATCAGGCGCAGGGCGATGCGGCCCTGCAGCTGGTGCCGTTCGACCTGGCGCCGCACTGCTTCCACCGCCGCCGGGAATTCGGGGGCGCTGGTGGGTTCGCCGTTGCCGGAAAAGGCGATGTCCATGAGCCGGCGCGCTTCCGGCGGCACGGCCCGCAGCATGAAATCGCCCTGCAGGAGGTCCATCAGCATGGCGTCCAGTTCCCGTTCCAGCTGGGCCAGGTCGATGGGCGGCGGGCCGCCCCGGGTGAGATTCGGCACCTGGCAATAGACGCAGGCCCAGTTGCAGGCGTTGTTGGGATTGAGGTTGATGCCGACGGAAACGCCGCCCGCCCGGCGCGATACCACCGGATAGACGTAGGTCAGACCGGCGCTGTCGCGGCGATGGTCGGTGACGCTGAGGGGCTGGGCAGGGGATTCCATGGGCGGTCGGACAGTGGCTGAAGAATGGCCGGAGCGGGGCTGGGGCCGGGCCGGAGAGGCGCCCGGCAGCGGCGGCGGGGCGGGCTGGTGGCCAATGATATAATCAGTGGCTTACAAAAACACCTCCCCAGCATGCTAATCACCCGCCGCCTGGAATTCGATGCCGGCCATCGCATTCCCGATCACCGCAGCCAGTGCCGCCATCTGCACGGGCACCGCTACGTCCTGGAAATCACCCTGGCCGGCGACATCATCAGCAAGGACGGCGATCCGGCCAACGGCATGGTGATGGACTTCTCCGACGTCAAGGCCCTGGCCAAGGCCCATGTGGTGGATGTGTGGGACCACGCCTTCCTGGTCTATGCCGGGGACAAGGCGGTGGTGGAATTCCTGCAGACCCTGCCGGACCACAAGACCGTGGTGCTGGACTGCATTCCCACGGCGGAAAACCTGTCGGAAACGGCTTTCCGCATTCTTGATGCGGTCTATCAGGACAGCTACGGCAACCATCTGCGCCTGCAGCAGGTGCGCCTCTACGAAACGCCCAACTGCTGGGCCGACGCGGTGCGCCGGGACTGACCCGGCGTCCCCGTTTTCTTTCCCGCCGTGTGCCCGTGAACGACGCCCCGATCCAGATCGATACCGGTTCCGCGCCGACCTTCGCCCTCATCTGGCTGCACGGCCTGGGTGCCGACGGCAGCGATTTCGTGCCCGTCATCCCCGAACTGGGGCTGCCGCCCGAGCTGCCCGGCCGCTTCATCTTTCCCCACGCGCCCTACATGCCCGTCACCTGCAACGGCGGTTACGAGATGCGGGCCTGGTACGACATCCTGTCCCTGGCCCCGGGCAGCCGGGAGGTGGATGAGGCCAGCCTCCAGCGCTCCCGGGAAACGGTGCGGCAGCTGATCGACGAACAGGTGGCGGCGGGCATTCCCAGCCGGCGCATTTTCCTTGCCGGCTTTTCCCAGGGCGGCGCCGTGGCCTACACCACGGCCCTGACCCAGGCCGAGCCCCTGGGCGGACTGATCGCCCTGTCCACCTACCTGCCGGCGCCGGAACTGGTGCGCCGGGAGCTGAGCCCGGCCAACCGGGAACTGCCGGTGTTCGCCGCCCACGGCAGCGACGACGGCGTGGTGGCGCCGGCCCTGGGCCTGCAGGCCCGGGACTGGCTGGAACAATGGGGTCTGGCGCCGGAATGGCGCCTCTATCCCATGGAACATTCCGTCTGCCTAGAAGAGGTGGCGGACATCGGCGCCTGGCTTGCCCGGCGCCTGGCGGCCTAGGGGCGCCGCCGGCAACTTGGTGGATCGAGGAAGGGCCGGGCCCCCGGCGGGCACCGCTTCCGGCAATCCGTTGGTACAACCCATCGCCGTAGTGAAGACGTATTTGTCGCGTACCAATTTCAACAGTTCACGGCTCGTGCGCCTGCTCGCCGATTTCAACGCCGGGGAGCGGGGCGATGCCAGGGCGGAGAGCCGTGGCAAGCCGTCCTTCGCCGAACGGCTGGGGCAGTGGCTGGACCTCAACCACGCCATCGCCCTTTCCGGCGCCCTCCATCCTTCCCTGCGCCAGGGACCGGGGGGGATGGCGGCGGGGGCGGCGGACCAGGTGGATGCCCTGGTGGCCCGGGCCCAGGCGGCCCTGCGCGATGCCATCACCCAGGAGGGCGGCGGCAAGGCCCGCATCAAGCTGCCCGTGCCGGAAGCCGGCGCCACCCTGGAAAGCGGCGGCAAGTACCTGCCTTACCGGCGTTACTACCTGGCCCAGCAGCGGGAGATGGAGGCGGCCCTGGTGCAGCTGCGGGCCCAGGTGCGGGAGGCGCTGAAGGGCGGCTCCCCATCCCTGCGCCAGCTGGCGGGCCTGGACGGGGTCCTGGAAAAGGCCCTGGCGGAACGGGAGCGCAACCTGTTCCTCAACGTGCCCCTGTTGCTGGAAAAACGCTTCGAACAATTGCGCGACGCCTACGCCTCGGCCCTGGAGGCTTCCTCCCAGGCCGACGGGGTGGCGCGCTGGATGCAGCCGGGAGGCTGGCTGGCGGTGTTCTGCAAGGATCTGCAGAGCGTGCTGCTGGCGGAACTGGATCTTCGCCTGCAACCGGTCCTGGGACTGGTGGAGGCTTTTGGCAATGAGGTAAGCAAGTCGCAATGAACCGAAATTTCTGCTTGGCCGCCTTTGCGGTGGGACTGATCGCCGTCTTCTGGGTGGGTGTGGGCTATATGGCCTCCCATCCCCTGGCATTCAGCATGACCCTGATCATTGGCGTGGTGTACTGCGCCGGCGCCCTGGAACTGCTGCGCTTCCACCAGGCCACGGAGAGCCTGGCCCGGGCCCTGGAGCGCATTCCGGAAAACCTGGAACACCTGGCGGACTGGCTGGTGCAGGTCCATCCCTCCCTGCAGAGCGCCGTGCGCCTGCGCATCGAGGGTGAGCGGCCCGGCCTGCCCGGCCCCACGGTGACGCCCTATCTGGTGGGCCTCCTGGTCATGCTCGGCATGCTCGGCACTTTCCTCGGCATGGTGGTGACCCTCAACGGCGCCGTCCTGGCCCTGGAGAGCACTACCGACCTGCAGACCATCCGCGCCTCCCTGGCGGCGCCGGTGAAGGGCCTGGGCCTGGCCTTCGGCACCTCCGTCGCCGGCGTTGCCGCCTCCGCCATGCTGGGCCTCATCTCCTCCCTGTGCCGGCGCCAGCGCCTGCTCACCGCCCAGGGGCTGGACAGTCGCATCGCCACCAGCCTGCGCGGTTTTTCCCTGGTGCATCAGCGCCAGGAAACCTTCAAGGCCCTGCAGGCCCAGTCCCAGTCCCTGCCCGAGGTGGCCGACAAGCTGCAGGCCATGATGGCCCAGATGGAGCGCCACAGTCTGGAACTGCACCAGCGTCTGGCCGCCAGCCAGGAAGCCTTCCACCGGGACGTGCGGGAGGTCTATGGCAATCTGGCCCAGTCCGTCGATGCCTCCCTCAAGGCCAGCCTCAGCGACAGCGCCCGGGCCGCCGGCGCCGCCATCCAGCCGGTGGTGGAAGCCACCATGGCCGGCATCGCCCGGGAAACCACTTCCCTGCACGAGCGGGTGGCCGCCGGCGTCACCTCCCAGGTGGCCGCCCTGGCAGCTGCCTTCGAACAGGGAACGGCGACCCTGCTGTCCGGCGTCCATGCGGACAACGCCAGCCTGCAGGCCGATCTGGCGGCCCGGGAAGCCCAGCGCCAGGCGGCGCTGCAGCAGTCCCTGGAAGGCATGGCCGCCAGCCTGCAGCAGGAATGGCGCCAGGCGGGCGAACGCAGCCTGGAACAGCAGCAGCAGATCTGCCGGACCCTGGAGGCCAGCGCCCAAAGCCTCAACGCCAATGCGGAAGAGCACGCCCGCCGCACCATCGACGAAGTGGCCCGGCTGATGCAGGCCGCGGCGGAGACGCCCCGGGTGGTGACCCAGGTGATCGGCGAACTGCGCAGCCTGCAGGTCGACCTGGCGGCCCAGGATGCCCAGCGGCAGCAGGCCATGGCCCAGTCCCTGCAGACCATGGCCGTCTCCCTCCAGGGCGAGTGGCAGCAAGCCGGGGCCCGGACCCTGGCCCAGCAGCAGCAGATCTGCGCCACCCTGGAGCAGACCGCCCGGCAGATTGGCGAAAACGCCCAGGCCCACGCCAGCGACACCATCAACGAAATCGCCCGGCTCATGCAGACCGCCGCCGAGGCGCCCCGGGTGGCCGCCGAGGTCATCGGCGAACTGCGCCAGCAGCTCTCCGGCAGCATGGTGCGGGACAACGAACTGCTGGAAGAGCGCCGCCGTCTCATGGAAACCCTCAACGGCCTGCTCGACGCCATCAACCATGCCTCGGTGGAACAGCGCAGCGCCATCGACGCCCTGGTTTCCTCCTCCGCCGCCATGCTGGAGCGGGTCGGCGCCGAATTCACCGACAAGGTGGGGGGCGAGTCGGCCCGGATGATCGACGTGGCCTCCCAGATGACCACCAGCGCCGTGGAAGTGGCCAGCCTCGGCGAGGCCTTCGGCCATGCCGTGCAGTGCTTCGCCGAATCCAACGACAAGCTGGTAGCCAACCTGCAGCGCCTCGAAGGCTCCCTCGACAAGAGCATGGCCCGCAGCGACGAGCAGCTGGCCTACTACGTGGCCCAGGCCCGGGAAATCATCGACCTCAGCATCATGTCCCAGAAGCGTATCGTCGATGACCTGCAGGGCCTCTCCGCCCGGCCGGCCGCCGTCGCCGGCGAGGTGGGCTGATGGAGGAGGTGGACGCCAGCGTCGAACAGACGGCCCCCGTGTGGGCCGTTTTCGGCGATCTCATGGCCGGTCTGCTGGGCGCCTTCGTGCTGATCCTGGTGGGGGTGCTGGGCGTCCAGCTGGAGCTGGTCAGCACCCTGGAGGCCGAGGTGAAAAAGCGCCAGGTCGAGGAACAGCGGCGCATGGCCCTGGAAAAGGCCCTGGCCATTCCCCTGGCCTCGGGCCGGGTGACCCTCAACAACGGGCGTATCGGCATCAGCGGCAGCGTGCTGTTCTCCCTCAACTCCGACCAGCTGCAGCCCGAGGGGCGGCAGGTGCTGAAAAGCCTGGCCGCGCCCCTGGCCGCCTACCTGGGGGCGAGGGAAGAGATGCTCATGGTCAGCGGCTTCACCGACGACATGCCGGTCAAGGGCAGCAACCGCCAGTTCGACGACAACTGGGAGCTGTCGGCCCAGCGCGCCCTGACCGTGACCCGGGCCCTGATCGACGAAGGCGTGCCCTCGTCCGCCGTTTTCGCCGCCGCCTTCGGTTCCGAGCAGCCGGTGGCGCCCAATGTGGACGCCAAGAACCGGGCCCGCAACCGGCGTGTCGAAATGGCGCCGGTGCCCAGGACCACCAATGGCGGCAGCAAGCCCCATGACTGAGGCTGAGCCGGGCGCGCCGGCCGGCACCGTGCCGTTGCCGCCCACGGCCGGCGACGCGGCCCTGGAAGACCTGCGGCAGCAGGGCGCCGCCGGCTTCGACCCGGTCGGCCTGCGCTACCTGGAAGCCCTGGCCCGCCGCAGCCGGACGTACCGGGGGGGCGTTGCCGAAGGGCTGGCCTCCCGGCTGCAGGCAGCCATGGACGCCTACGGCCGGCGTCTTGCCGCCGCCCGCCAGTCCGCCGCCGAGGCCCTGGCTCAGGCCGCGGCGCGGCATCCTCAGGCAGCCGACGAGTTGCAGGCCCTGTTCGCTGCCGGCGACCTCGCCGGCCTTACCCGCCGCATTGGGGCCCTGGATGCCTGCGCCGGGCCGGGCCCCCTGGCCGGCCTGCTGGCGTACATGGCCGGCCTGGGCGATGGGGCAGGGCAGGGGGGGGCGGCGGAACCGCCGCCTGCGGCACCCGAGGGGGCGCCGGCAACTCCTGTCGCCGCACCGGCCGTGGCGACCGGCACCGGCGAGGCCCCTTCAGGCACGGTCTCCCCGGCCCGGGAACTCAAGTCCCTGCGCTATTTCCGCAGCACCTGGTCCCGCCTCAGCGCCGAGCAGCAGCTGGCCCAGGCCCTGGCCCAGGCGCCGGAAAACGCCGGCCCCCTCAATTCCCACCTGCTGGTGCTGCGGGCCCTGCAACTGATGCAGGAGGTGTCACCGGACTATCTGCAGCGCTTCATGTCCTATGCGGACACCCTGCTCTGGCTGGAGCAGGTGGACGACCTCAGCGGCGCCGTGAAACGGCGCAACGAGACGGCCGCCCCCACCGGCAGGAAGGGCCCCCGTTCCGGCAGCAGCGACTAGCCCGGACCCGCCGGGCCGTCGCCCTGTGGCCGGGAGCGGATACGCGGCGACGGTTTTTTCGCTAGGACTGGCGCGTACCGCACTGGACCTTCTGCCCCGGCGCAGGCGCGTACGGGGCGGCCGCTGGTTCCGAGTTGGGGGAAACGGGTAAGCTGGCAGGGGTAAGCTGGCAGCGGTGCGGATTTCTCATGGGAGATGGGCAGTGACAGGCAGCGTGGCGGGCCGGCTGGTGCCGGCGATGATGATTCTCCTGGCCTCCCCCGGGGCCCTGGCCGGCGCCTCGGCCTATGCGGCCGGCAGCGGCGAGGCCAGCGGCTGGGCCACCCGCGACAGCCAACTGGAAGCCAATCTGGCGGCCCTGGAGTTGTGCAACCGCCAGGCCCCCCGTCGGGATTGCGTGCTGGATACCACCAAGGCCGTGGTGCGGGCGGAGAACCAGGTGCAGGCTGCCTTCTCCCGCAGCAGCGCCGGCCTGCCGGACGCCCGCAGGCGGGCCCTGGCCAACTGCGGCGCCGCCAACTGCCAGGTGACGCTGGCCGTGACCCAGGCCGGTTTCTATGTCCTGGCCCGCTCCGAGCCGGATCACGCCGGCGACCGGCGTTCCTTCCTCACCTTCGGTTTTGCCGACCTCAACGAGGCCCAGCGCCAGGCGGTTCGCCATTGCGAAGAGGCGGCGGAGCGGCGCTGCAGCGTCGTCTGGAGCGGCGCCATCGCCGGCCTGCAGGCGGTCCGTTCCGCGCCCTGAGTCTGGTCGTTCCCGCCTTCAAGGTGTGCGGGGTGGCAGGGAGAATTTGGGGCGGATTTGGGGCGGATTTGGGGCAGATTCGGGGCAGATTCGGGGCAGATTCGGGGCAGATTCGGGGCAGATTCGGGGCAGATTCGGGGCCGGCTTGGTAGGCAGAGCGTCTGGCGGGATACCGCGGCTTGATTGATGCAATGACGTCGTCCGAGCCTTTTTTGTGCGGGCTGCTGGATCGTGACGGCAGTGGGAGGAAAAAGTGGCGGAGGCTGTGAGATTCGAACTCACGGATGGTTGCCCATCGGCAGTTTTCAAGACTGCTGGTTTAAACCACTCACCCAAGCCTCCGCAGTCGCCGGGAGCCTGCAGGACAGCGGGCCGGAGGGCGATGTGGGGCGCCATCATAGCACAGGCCGGCGGCCCTTTTGGCGGCGCCGGCGTGACCGCCCGGAATGCCTTTCTGTAACGGTGTGTAAGGGGGGCCCCCAGGTTTGCAACTTTGCCGGGGCCCGGTTAGTCTTAGCCGTTAACAAAAACCAACTCGTTCTTTTGGAGGACTCCATGCTTCCCCAGTATCAAATGACCGGTGCCGGCACCCAGGCCGGCCTTGCCACCCAGAACAAGGTGCTGCGCAACACTTACCTGTTGCTGGCCCTCTCCATGATCCCCACCGTCATCGGGGCCATGGTCGGCGTGCAGATGGGCTTCTCCTTCTTCGCCGGCAGCCCGATGATTTCCTTCCTGCTGTTCCTCGGCATCGCCTTCGGCTTCATGTGGGGCATCGAGCGCACCAAGAACAGCGGCATGGGCGTGGTCCTGCTGCTGGGCTTCACCTTCTTCATGGGCCTGATGCTGTCCCGCATCCTGCAGGTGGCCCTGGGCTTCTCCAACGGCGGTTCCCTGATCGCCATGGCGGCCGGAGGCACCGGTGCCATCTTCTTCACCCTGGCCACCGTGGCCACCGTGACGAAGAAGGACTTTTCCTTCATGGGCAAGTTCCTCTTCATCGGCATGGTGGTGATCCTGCTGGCGGCCGTGGCCAACATCTTCTTCCAGATCCCGGCCCTGGCCCTGACCATCTCCGCTGCCGCGGTGATGATTTTCTCCGCCTACATCCTCTACGACATCAGCCGCATCGTCACCGGCGGTGAGACCAACTACATCGTCGCCACCCTGTCGGTGTACCTGGACATCTACAACGTCTTCGTCAGCCTGCTGAACCTGCTGATGGCCTTCACCGGCGAGCGCGACTGAACGTTGCGCCAGCAGCATGCAAAAGGGGCGGCCCGTGGGCCGCCCCTTTTTTTATGGTCTGTCTCGAGTGTTATGGGTGTGTGGATCGGTGTGGCGGGTGCTGCGGGGTTCAGGCGGCCTGGCGCAGGCGCTGATCCCGGGCGGCCGCTTCGGCGGCTTCCTGGACCCGTTCCCGCAGTTCCTTGCCGGCCTTGAAGTGGGGCACGTGCTTGGCCGGGACTTCCACCTGTTCACCGGTCTTGGGATTGCGGCCCTGGCGGGCCGGGCGGTAGTTGAGGGAGAAACTGCCGAAACCGCGGATTTCCACCCGGTCGCCCCGGGTCAGCGCTTCGGCAATGGCGTCGAGCATCAGATTGACGGCAAAGTCCACATCCCGGGTGGTCAGATGGGGAAGCTTGCCCGTCAGATCGGCAACGAGTTCGGATTTGGTCATAGGGGGCGATTCTAACCCGACAGGCCCCCTCCTTTTCAAGGGGGCCGTTGAATTCAATGACTTATTGCAGGGGCTGCTCGCCGCCCAGGGCCTCCACGATGGCCGGCAGCAGGCGGGAGAATTCGCCGCTCATCAGGGCCAGGTCGGCCTCGAACTGCTCGGCGGCGTTCTCGGCCTGCTTTTCCGCCTCTTCCTTGACCACGTCGAGGAAGGCGACCCGCTTCACTTCCAGCTTCTCGGTGAGGATCAGGGAAATGCGGTCGTTCCAGGTCAGGGCCAGGCGGGTGGGCAGCTTGCCGGCGGCGATGTGCTGGCGCACGTCGTCCCCTTCCAGGGTGTGGCGCACGTAGCGCACGGCGGCCTTTTCCTCCACCGGGGATTTCAGTTCGCAGTCCCGGTCGATGGTGAAGGCGCCGGGGGCGTCGCCGCCGGCCAGCCAGTCGGTCATGGCCGCCACCGGGGACATGGCGGTGTTGAGGCGGGTGAGGGGGAATTCGTCGAGGGACTTGCCCAGCATCTCCAGCACTTCCTCGGCCTTGGAGGCGTTGCTGGCGTCCACCACCAGCCAGCCGCCGGCGGTGTCGATCCAGACGCTGGTACGGCGGCGGCGGGTGAAGGCCCGGGGCATCAGTTCGTCGCGCACCCGTTCGCGCAGCTCCTTGAGCTGCTTGCGGCCCACCGGATAGCCCTGCTGCACGGCCAGTTCCTCGGCCCGTTCCTGGGCGGTCTGGTTGACCACGGAGGAGGGCAGGAGCTTGTGTTCAACGGCCAGGGAGAGCAGCAGATAGGGACCCTGGGCGTGGGCCAGGGCGGGCTCGTCGGTGGGGGGTAGCCAGCCCTTGGTTTGCGGGTCCATGGGACCGCAGGGGTTGAAACGGTTGCGGCCCAGCTGGGTTTCCAGGGCTTCGGGGCTGGGTTTCCAGCCTGCGGGCAGACGGTAGATTTGCAGGTTCTTGAACCACATGGGCAATGGGATGGGTCTGAAAATGGACCCGCCATTCTACGCGCAATCCGCCCACAAACGCCCCGGCTTGGGGCTTTGATTTCGTCCATGGCGGGACGTCGCGGAAAGCGGCGCGCCACCAACGACCTGCCTGAAACCAAGCAGGGACGGGCGTTTCCGGCATGGGGTGGCGCCCAGGTCCGTCCTGCCTGCCTCCCGGGCAGGTGCCGCTGCGGCGTCCTCAGCCGTTCGGGGGCGTGGCGCTGCCGTGGCGGCCCAGGAGGGCGGTGATCTCGTCCGCCGGCATCGGCCGGGCCCGGAGGAAACCCTGCATCTGGGCGCAGCCCCGCTCGGCGAGGAAGGACCATTGCTGTTCCGTCTCCACCCCTTCGGCCAGGGTTTCCAGGCCCAGGTCCCGGGCCATGCCGATGATGGCGGTGGTGATGGCGGCGTCCTCCGCATCCTGGGGCAGGTCGCGGATGAAGGAGCGGTCGATCTTCAGCTTGTCCAGGGAGAAGCGCTTCAGGTAGGCCAGGCTGGAATAGCCGGTGCCAAAGTCGTCCAGGGCCAGGCGGATGCCCATGGCCTTGAGCTGGGCCAGGGTCTGGGTGTGGCGCTCGCCGTCTTCCATGAGCATGGATTCGGTCAGCTCCAGTTCCAGCCAGCAGGGCGACAGGCCGCTGGCGGCCAGGGCTTCCTGCACCAGGGCGGCCAGGTTGGCCTGGCGGAACTGTACGGCGGAAATGTTCACCGCCACCACCAGGGGCGGCAGGCCCGCGTCCTGCCAGGCCTGGGCCTGGCGGCAGGCTTCCCGCAGCACCCACTGGCCGATGGGCAGGATCAGGCCAGTCTCCTCCGCCACCGGGATGAAGCGGTCCGGCGGGATCAGGCCCTGCTCCGGCTGCCGCCAGCGCAGCAGGGCCTCGCAGCCCACCAGGGTGCCGCTGTGCAGGTCGTACTGGGGCTGGTAGTGCAGGGCCAGCTCCTGGCGCGCCAGGGCCTGGCGCAGGTTGTTTTCCAGCAGCAGCCGCTGGGACACCCGGGCGTTCATGGCCGCGGTGAAGTACTGGTAATTGTTGCGCCCGCTTTCCTTGGCCACGTACATGGCGGCGTCGGCGTTCTTCAGCAGGGTGTCGCCATCCTCGCCGTCCTCGGGGAAGACGGCGATGCCGATGCTGGGCGTCACCGCCAGCTCGTAGTCGTCGATGGCCAGGGGCGTGGCCAGGGTGAGCAGCAGCTTTTCCGCCACGCTGGCGGCCTGGGCCGGGCTTTCCAGCTGGGGCAGCAGCAGCACGAATTCGTCGCCGCCCAGGCGGCTCACCGTGTCGCTGGCCCGCACCGCCGTCAGCAGCCGCTCGCCCACCTGGCACAGCACCTGGTCGCCGACGGTGTGGCCGAGGGAGTCGTTGATGTTCTTGAAGCGGTCCAGGTCGAGGAAGAGCAGGGCCAGGCAGCTGCCGGCCCGCCGCGCGGCGGCGATGGCCTGGCCCAGACGGTCCTGCAGCAGCACCCGGTTGGGCAGGTTGGTGAGGGCGTCGTACTCCGCCAGGTGGCGCACCTGGGCCTCGGCCGCCTTGCGTTCGGTGATGTCGGAGAAGGCGGCGATGTAGTGGCTGGCCTGGCCGCCCTCGTCCCGCACGCTGCTGATGTTGAGCCACTCCGGGTAGAGGGAGCCGTCCTTGCGCCGGTTCCAGATCTCGCCGGACCAGGCGCCGGTGTCCCGCAGCTGGTGCCACATCTGCCGGTAGAAGTCGGCGTCGTGGCGGCCGGAGGAGAAGATGGCCGGGTTCTGCCCCACCACCTCTTCCGGCCGGTAGCCGGTGATGCGGGTGAAGGCCTGGTTCACGGTGATGATGCGGTTGTCGCCGTCGGTGATGACCATGCCCTCGTTGCCGCTCTCGAACACCTGGGCCGCCAGCTTCAGATCCCGGGCATTCTCCAGCAATTGGGCATTGCGGCTGTCCAGGTCCTCCCGGTACTGGCGGAAGAGGCGGGCCAGCCAGCCGGAGAAGAAGAAGGAGAAGAGCAGGGTGGTGCCGGCGGCGACGGCCAGTACCAGGGCCGTGGTGCTGATGTGCTGGCGCACCCCCGATTCCAGGGAACTGCGGCGGCGCGCCAGGTCTTCCTGCAGGTCGTCCAGGTAGACCCCGGCGATCAGCACCCAGCCCCAGGATTCCACCGGCCGCACCACGGAGAGCTTGGGCGACAGTTTGCCGGTGGCCGGATTGATCCAGTCGTAGCGGATGGGGCCGCCGCCCTGCCGCGCCAGGTCGAGAATGCGGGCGATGGTGCGCTGTTCGTCGCTGCCCCCCAGGCTCTCCAGGCGGCGCCCTTCGATGCCCGGGTTGGCGGGGGTGATGAGGATGTTGCCGTTCTCGTGCAGCACCGCCAGGTAGCCGTCGTGGGCGAAGCGCACCGAACGCAGGCGCTCCAGGGCCTCCCGCTGCAGGTCCACCTCCATCTGGTACAGGTAGTCGCCGGCACCGATGAGCCAGCCGAAGGGCTCGAAGTGGCGCACGTAGGCGATCTTGTCGGCCATTTCCTTCTCGTTGCCGGGGGCGTACCAGCGGTAGCGGGAATAGCCGTCGCCCCGGGTGCCCGCCTCGATCAGGCCGCGCATGATGTAGTGGCCGCTGTCGTCCCGGTTGTCGAGCAGGGAGCTGCCTTCCCGGCCCGGGGCCGTGGGCAGCAGGACGCAGTTGCCGGCCAGGTCGTCGATGAAGAAATAGCCCCGGCCGTCGAAGAAACGCAAGGGGCGCAGGGCCTCCACCACCAGGCGGCGGATTTCCTTTTCCGGGCGCCTGCCCTTTTCCTGGGCATAGATGGCCTCGGCCAGGCGCAGGGCCTGGTCCACCTGGACCTTGAGGCTGGTCTTGAGCACCGATTCGGTACGGGAGCGGACGAACTCCAGGTAGTTGCGCTTGGAATCCACCTCGGCCTCCAGCAGGGATTGCTGCTGTGCCAGGGTTTCCGCCTCCAGGGCCGCCAGGCTGGCCTCGAAATCCCGTTCGTGCTGCAGGGTGAAGTGGATGCCCAGGCCCAGGGTGAATACCAGGACCAGGGTCAGCATGCCGATGAGCTGCAGGCGGGGGAGGGATTTTTCGTTGATGACCAGAGACACGGGGAACGGCGGCGGAATTTCGAGCGCGAATATTACTATAGTTATATGCAGCAGTCGTGGGGAAACCCGGACGGCGCCGGCCTCCGGCGCTCCGCCCTGCAGCCCGGGGAGCAAGGCCGGCACCGGGTGCGGCCTTGCGGCCGGCGCAGGCGGCGGGCCGGCTTTCTGGTAGCATTGGCACCCTGTTTCGGTCCCGCCTCCATGCTCGCCTCTCCCCATCTCGTCGCTGATACCGCCGCCGTTTTCGAGCCGGGCGGCCCCCTGTCCGCCAACATCCCCGGCTACCGCACCCGCAGCCAGCAGGTGGAGATGGCCGAGAAGATCGCCGCCGCCATCGCCGACAACCGCATGCTGGTGGCCGAGGCCGGCACCGGCACCGGCAAGACCTACGCCTACCTGGTGCCGGCCCTGCTTTCCGGCGGCAAGGTGATCGTCTCCACCGGCACCAAGACCCTGCAGGACCAGCTCTTCAACAAGGACATCCCCACCGTCCGCGCCGCTCTCAAGGCCCCGGTCAAGGTGGCCCTGCTCAAGGGCCGGGCCAACTACGTCTGCCCCTACCACCTGGACCGCTCCCTGCTCGACGGCCGCTTCCAGAACCGGGAGGACGTGGCCTACATCCAGAAGATCGCCCGCTTCGCCAAGGAAACCCGCAGCGGCGACAAGGCCGAGTGCCTGGACGTGCCGGAAAACGCCACAGCCTGGATCATGGCCACCTCCACCCGGGAGAACTGCCTGGGCCAGGAGTGCCCCCACCACAAGGAATGCTTCGTCCTGCAGGCGCGCAAGGAAGCCCTCTCGGCGGATGTGGTGGTGGTGAACCACCACCTTTTCTTCGCCGACGTCATGCTCAAGGACGAAGGCATGGCCGAACTGCTGCCGGCCTGCAACGCGGTGATCTTCGACGAGGCGCACCAGCTGCCGGAAACCGCCAGCCTCTTCTTCGGCGACAGCTTCTCCACCTCCCAGGTCCTGGACCTGGCCCGGGACGCCCGCAGCGAGGGCCTGGCCAGCGCCCGGGACTGCCTCGACCTGCAGGAGGCCACCCGCATCGTGGACAAGGCCGCCAAGGACCTGCGCCTCACCGTCGCCGTGGAGCCGGCCCGCTACGCCTGGGGCCAGCTCGAGGGCAACGCCCAGTTCCTCGACGGCCTTGCCAACCTGGAAAAGGAACTGGAGCTGCTCAACGCCATCCTGGAAAACCAGGCCGAGCGCAGCGAGGGCCTGGAGAACTGCTGGCGGCGCAATGGCGAACTGCTGCAGCGCCTCGTCCAATGGCGCCAGGAGCAGCCCGGGGTGGTGCGCTGGGGCGAGGCCTTCAACCATTCCCTGCAGCTCAACGCCACCCCCCTGGATGTGGCCCGCCTCTTCCGCAAGCAGCTGGACGGCCATCCCCGGGCCTGGATCTTCACCTCCGCCACCCTGGCGGTGCAGGCCGACTTCTCCCACTACTGCAACGAGCTGGGCCTGTGGGACGCCGAATCGGCCCGCTGGGAAAGCCCCTTCGACTACGGCCAGCAGGCCGTGCTCTACGCCCCCCGGGACATTCCCGATCCCAACCTGCCCGGCTTCACCGAAGCCGTGGTGGAGGCCGCCTGGCCCGCCCTCAAGGCCTGCGGCGGCGGCGCCTTCTTCCTGTGCACCTCGCTCAGGGCCATGCGCCGCACCCACGAACTGCTGGCCGCCAAGCTGGAGGACGAGGGCCTGGAAATGCCCCTGCTGCTCCAGGGCGAAGGCAGCAAGACCGAGCTGCTGGAACGCTTCCGCCGCCTCGGCAACGCCGTCCTGGTGGGCAGCCAGAGCTTCTGGGAGGGCGTGGACGTGCGCGGCGAGGCCCTTTCCCTGGTGGTCATCGACAAGCTGCCCTTCGCCCCGCCGGACGACCCGGTGCTCAAAGCCCGGGTGGAACAGATGGAAAAGGAAGGCCGCAGCGCCTTCATGGAATACCAGCTGCCCCGGGCCGTGATCAACGTCAAGCAGGGCGCCGGCCGCCTCATCCGCGACGAGACGGACCGGGGCGTGCTGATGATCTGCGACCCCCGGCTCATCACCAAACCCTACGGCAAGCGCGTCTGGCGCAGCCTGCCGCCCATGAAGCGGACCCGGGATTTGATCGAAGTCCTGGATTTCTATGCCGCCCTCCAGCCCAATTGACCCCATGACGGCCGCCATCCTGCCTCCCGTTCCCCGCCTCGACGAGCTTTCCCCGGATTGCCGGGAGGCCGCCGCCCACCTCAACCGGGACTGCGCCTGCCTGGCCCTGGACCACGCCGCCCTGGAGGCCCAGCTGGAAGGGGAGGGGGGCAACGGCGATTTCTACCGGGCGCTGCGGGAGAGCCGGCCCCACCTCTTTTCCGACACCATGGTCTTCGTCGGCGAGGCCCACCTGGAAGCCATGGCCGAGCTGGCGGCGGCGGTGGACGAGGTGGCGCACCTGCCGGCCTACCAGGCAGCGGTGCTGGCCTGGGCACCCCAGAGCGCCCGCTTCACCCCGCCCAATGCCGGCGTCTTCCTCGGCTACGACTTCCACCTCACCGTGGACGGCCCCCGCCTCATCGAAATCAACACCAACGCCGGCGGCGGTCTGCTCAACGCCAAGCTGGCCCGGGCCCAGCGCGCCTGCTGCGCTACCGTCAGCCACTTCCTGCCGGAGGCCGGCGGGGTGGAAGCCGCCTTCCTCGCCATGTTCCGCGAGGAATGGCGCCTGGCCCGGGGCGAGGCGCCCCTGCGCCGCATCGCCATCGTCGATACGGCGCCGGCGGAGCAGTACCTGGCCCCCGAATTCGAACTGTTCCGCCGTCTCTTCGAAGCCGCCGGCATCGCCGCCGTGGTGGCCGACCCCGGTGAATTCACCTACCGGGACGGCGTGCTGTGGCACGGCGGCCAGCCGGTGGACCTGGTCTATAACCGCCTCACCGACTTCGCCCTGGAAGAGCCGGCCAGCGCGCCGTTGCAAGAGGCCTACCTGGCCGGTGCCGCGGTGATCACGCCCCATCCCCGGGCCCACGCCCTCTTTGCCGACAAGCGCAATCTGGTGCTGCTCTCCGACCCGCAGCGGCTGGCCGAGTTGGGCGTGCCCGAGCCTTGCCGCCGCATCTTCGCTGCCACCATTCCCCCCACCCGCCTGGTGCGGGCGGCGGAGGGGGAACAGTGGTGGAGCCAGCGCAAGCAGTGGTTCTTCAAGCCCGCCGCCGGTTTTGGCAGCCGCGCCGCCTACCGGGGCGACAAGCTGACCAAGCGGGTGTTCGAGGAAATCCTTGCCGCCGGCCAGGACGACGGCACCGCCTACGTGGCCCAGGCCCTGGTGCCCCCCTCGGAGCGCCGCGTCTTCTCCGGCCCCGCCGCCGGCGACAGCCACGCCCACCTGAAACTGGACATCCGCGCCTACGCCTACCAGGGCCAGGTACAGCTGGCCGCGGCCCGCCTCTACCAGGGCCAGACCACCAATTTCCGCACTGCCGGCGGCGGTTTTGCCGCCGTCTTCGCCGTGCCCTGCCGGGAGGAAAAGTGATGGTGGAGGCAGTGCGTCCCCCTCGGGTTTTCGGCTTCACCGGCACCAGCGGCTCCGGCAAGACCACCCTGGTGGAGCAGGTCATTCCCCGGCTCATCGCCCGGGGCTGGAAAGTCTCCCTGATCAAGCACGCCCACCACGGTTTCGACCTGGACACCCCGGGCAAGGATTCCTACCGCCACCGGCAGGCCGGCTGCGGCGAAGTGATGGTCACCTGCGGCAGCCGCTGGGCCCTCATGCACGAACTGCGGGACGAAGCGGAGCCGACCCTGGCCCAACACCTGGCCCGCTTCGCCCCCTGCGACCTGGTGCTGGTGGAAGGCTTCAAGCAGGAGGCGATACCGAAAATCGAGGTGTATCGGGCCGCCAACGGCAAGGCGCCCCTGTATCCTGAAAATCCCCACATCGTCGCCGTGGCCACCGACAGCCCGGTGCACACCGCATTGCCGGTGCTCGACGTGAACGATGCGGAAGCGGTGGCCGCTTTCGTCATGGACTATTTCAAGCACCCACAGCGATGATGCAAAGCCAAGACTCCAAGGATGACGCCCATGCTCAGTTTTGAAGACGCCCTGGCCCAGTTGCTGGCCGCTGCCAAGCCCGTCAGCGAAGTGCGCTGGCTGCCCACCCAGGCCGCCGCCGGCCGGGTGCTGGCCCAGGACCTGACCTCCACGGTCAATGTGCCGCCCCTGGATAACTCCGCCATGGACGGCTACGCCGTGCGCGCCGCCGACATTCCCGTGCCCGGCACCGTGCTGCCGGTCTCCCAACGCATTCCCGCCGGTTCCGTCGGCACCACCCTGGAACCGGGCACCGCCGCCCGCATCTTCACCGGCGCCCCGGTGCCTCCCGGCGCCGACGCCGTCATCATGCAGGAACGCTGCGAGCATGCCGGCGAAGGCCGGGTCAGTTTCCAGCACGTACCCAAGGCTGGGGAGAACATCCGCCGGGCCGGGGAAGATGTGGCCAAGGACGCCCGCATCCTCGCCGCCGGCACCCGCCTGGGGCCGGCCCAACTGGCCTTCGCCGCCTCCGTCGGCCTGGCCGAAGTGCCCGTGTATCGCCGCCTGCGGGTGGCCACCTTCTTCACCGGCGACGAGCTGGTGATGCCGGGCCAGCCCCTGCCGGCAGGGGCCATCTACAACTCCAACCGCTACGCCATCGTCGCCCTGCTGGAACGCCTGGGTTGCGAAGTGAAAGACCTGGGCCAGGTGCCCGACAGCCTGGAAGCCACCCGGGCTGCCCTGCGCGAAGCCGCCGACGCCGCCGATCTGGTGGTGACCTGCGGCGGCGTCTCCGTGGGTGAGGAAGATCACGTCAAGCCCGCGGTGGAAGCCGAAGGCAGCCTCAACCTGTGGAGCATCGCCATCAAGCCGGGCAAGCCCCTGGCCTTCGGCGAAGTGCGCCGCAGCGAAGGCGAAAGCGCGGGGCAGGGCAGCGCCGCCTTCATCGGCCTGCCGGGCAACCCGGTCTCCGCCTTCGTCACCTTCCTCATGCTGGTGCGGCCCTTCATCCTGCGCAGCCAGGGCGCTACCGAGGTGGCCCCCCGGGCCTACTCCCTCCCGGCTGCCGGCGAGTGGAAAAAGGCCGACAAACGCCGCGAATTCCTCCGTGCCAGCCTCACCGCCGAAGGCTCCGTGGCCCTCTACCGCCATCAGGGCGCCGGGGTCATGGCCTCCCTGGTGGAAGCCACGGGCCTCATCGACAATCCTCCGGGTCAGGTGATCCAGGCCGGCGACACCGTGCGCTTCCTCTCCTTCTCCGAACTCCTGGGCTAAGGTTCCATCATGATCAAGGTGCTCTATTTCGCCGGCCTGCGGGAAGCCCTGGGCACGGCCGCCGAGGAAGTCTCGCCGCCCCTCGACCTGCTCGACGTGGGCGCCCTGCGGGCCCACCTGGCGGCCCGGGGCGGCGACTGGGAAAAACTGCTGACCACCAAGAACCTGCGCTTCGCGGTGAACCAGGATATGGCCCGGGCCGACACCCCGGTGCACGACGGCGACGAAGTGGCCTTCTTTCCGCCGGTCACCGGCGGCTGATGCGGCTGATTCCCTGAAGGAGCGAACATGAGCGTCCGCGTGCAGCAAGAGGATTTCGACCTGTCTGCCGAAGTGGCGGCCCTGCGCGCCGGCCAGCCCGGCGTCGGTGCCGTGGCCGCCTTCGTCGGCCTGGTGCGGGACATGAACGAGGGCAGCGGCGTTTCCGAGATGGCCCTGGAGCACTATCCGGGCATGACGGAGAAGGCCCTGGAGGCCATCGTCGCCGAGGCCAGGGCGCGCTGGGACATCCTCGGCGCCCGCATCATCCACCGGGTCGGCACCCTGCAGCCCTGCGACCAGATCGTGCTGGTGGCGGTGAGCAGCGCCCACCGGGGCGAGGCCTTCGCCGCCTGCGAGTTCATCATGGACTACCTGAAGACCCGGGCCCCGTTCTGGAAGCGGGAAGTGACCCCCGCCGGCGCCCGCTGGGTGGACGCCCGGGAAACGGACGACTCCGCCGCCGCCCGCTGGGAGAAGGGCGGAAAGTAGTCACCTGTGAGGTGGGCTGGAAGGCAGGAACGACGCCACTCTCCACTATGCCAGGCCTGGGGCGCCCGTCCCTTCTGCCTCTCCAGGGAGAGCGAAATCTGTAGCCGTTTTTTTCATGGCTCCCAGCCCGGATTTGGTTGTTGCCTGGCGTGGCATCGCCGGGGTCCGGCAAGTCCGTTTGTTCCGGGGTTGTGCAAATGTCATGAGTTGATATGATGCGCGGGTCCAATTTTCTGCCGCCGCTTTCGCTGCCGCGGCCATTCCGCCATGAACCGTTTTTCTTTTGCCGCTTCCTGCATCGCCTTTGCCGTTACCTTCAGCCAGCCGGCCGCCGCGGGCCTCTTCGGTCCTGCCAGCGAGCCCCTGCACAGCGATGCCCTGATGCAGAAGCTGCGCTCCGCACCGGTGGTGCTCAACGTCCGGGGCAACCTGCTTCATATCCGTTCCAAGGGGGGCGAGGTCGGCGGTTTTCTGCTCGGCATGATAGCTGGCAGCGCCTTGGCCTCGGGGACGTCCTCCGGTCCGAGCACCAGTGCTCAGCAGTTGCAGCGGCAGCTGGACGCCAATGTCCAGATCGCCACCACTTTCAGCCAGAACGTGAATAGTGCGATTGTCAGCGCCGCCGAGGCCCAGACCGCCAAGCCCCAGGCTCAGGTGGCGAAGGAGGGGCCGGTCCTGGCTGTCAGCCAAGAACTCCTGGCCAGTTTGTCCCAGGTGTCGCAGTTGAATATCGCCACCGCCGGCGCTGAGCGCAGTGCTTCTGCCGCCGACCTGCAACTGACGGTTTCCCAGCCCCAGTGGCAACTCGACTATTCCATGCTGTCGAGCGACTACACCCTGCGCTACAACGTCAGCGTGCAGCTCTACCAGAAGGAAAGCGACACGATCTACTTCAAGGAGTCCTGCCAGGGCGAATACGGGGAGAAGATGCCCCAGGAAGAATGGGAACGGGATGAGTTCGGCGCCCTGCAGAATGCTTCCCGGGAGATCGCCAAGCGTTGTGCGGCCGAGTTGCAGGGCAAGCTGGGATTGGCAACCGGGGCGGTTGCAATGGCGGAGGAACCCACCGGTACGGTGCCAGCTGTGGTGTCGTCGGCCCCCACCGAGGCCGGGGCACCTGCCGTTGCTGGAGAGCCTGCTGCAGATACTGGCCAATAACGCTCGGGCGGCTCATGGCCGTCACAGGGATTGATCAAGCCGCCGTCAGGCGGCTTTTTCATGGGGGATTGCCGGCCTCCGGCCGACGCCGGATGACCATGGCGGGTACGGGGTGCGGTGGTGCTTCAGTCATTGGGAGCCTTTGGCCTGCCCCATGAAAAAGGCCGCCCGCAGGCGGCCTTGGCGTGGTCGGCGGTGTCGCCTAGTGGGTCTTGAAGCGGCTCACCGAGCCGTGCAGTTCCAGGGACAGTTCCTGCAGGTGGCGCGCCGCCTCGGCCGTGTGGGCGATGGCGTTGGCGCTGTCCTCGGACATGCGGGCGATGCGCTCGATGCTCTGGGCCATGTCGCTGGAAGTGGTGCTCTGTTCCTTGATGGAATTGGTGATGTCGTTCACCACCTGGGTCACCCGCTGGGCGCCGTCCCGGATGTTGTTGATGGATTCGCCGGCCTCGTTGGCCAGTTCCACCCCCTTGTCCACCTGATTCACGCCCAGTTCCATGCTGGCCACGGCGTTGCGGGTGCCCGCCTGGATCTTGCTGATGGTGTCGGCGATTTCCTGGGTGGACAGGCTGGTGCGTTCGGCCAGCTTGCGCACTTCGTCGGCCACCACGGCAAAGCCCCGGCCCTGTTCCCCGGCCCGGGCGGCCTCGATGGCGGCGTTCAAGGCCAGCAGGTTGGTCTGGTCGGCGATTTCCTTGATGGTGTTGACGATGGAGGTGATCTGGTCGGACTGGCGGCCCAGTTCTTCGATGATGGAGGAGGAGGCCTGTACCGCTTCGGCGATCTGGCGCATTTCCTGGGCAGCGTTGTGGATGACCACGGTGCCCTGCTGGGAATAGTCGCCGGACTGGGTGCTGATGGCGTGGGCTTCCCGGGCGTTTTCCGCCACCTGGTCGATGCTCACGGTCATCTCCTGCATGGCGGCGGCCATGGAGGCGGCGGATTCGCTCTGCTCCCGGGCCGAACCGGTGACTTCCTCGGAGGCCCGCATCAGCTGGGCGGCGGCGGTGGACAGCTGTTCGGCGCCGCCGACGATGCTGCCGATCATGCTGCGCAGGGTTTCCTGCATTTCCTTCATGCTGGCGATGAGGCTGGTGGAATCGCCGGCCTCGGTGCGGATGTCCACCGTCAGGTCGCCGGCGGCGATGCGCTTGGTGATGACCGTGGCCTCGTGGGGTTCGCCGCCCAGGATGCGCAGCAGGCTGCGCCGCACCAGGAACAGGGAGACGCTGATGAGGCCGCCGATGGCCAGGCCCCAGATGAGGAACTTGATGGCTTCCTGCTTGAAGATGGCGTTCACATCGTCGGTGTAGATGCCGCTGCCGATGACCCAGCCCCAGGGCTCATAGCCCTTGACGTAGGAGATCTTCGGCACCGGGTCCTCGAAGCCGGGCTTGGGCCACAGGTAGTCGACGAAGCCGGCGCCCTGTTTCTTCACCGTCTCGTTGAATTCGCGGAAGAGGTACTTGCCGGCCTTGTCCTTCAGCTGGTCCAGCTTCTTGCCGTCCATTTCCGGCTTGATGGGGTGCATCACCATCAGGTCGTTGAGGTCGTTGATCCAGAAATACTCGATCTTGTCGTAGCGCAGGTCCTTGATGGCGGCGATGGCGGCCTGCTGGGCTTCTTCCTTGCTCAGCTTGCCCGCCTGGACCTGCTTGTCGTAGTGGGCCACCAGACCGTGGGCCACTTCCACCAGGTTGCGCACCTTTTCCTGGCGATCCCGCATGAGCAGGGATTTTTCCGTGGCCAGCACCACGGCGAACAGCACCACCAGGCTCAGGACCGTGATGCCGGTGAGCCAGAGGAACTTGGTACGAATGGAAACGGGTTTTCCGGTAGTCATGGTGTCTTCCTCCACAGGCGCCCGGACGGCATGCCTGCTCGTTGTTTTTTTAAGGCAGAGCAAATCTGCTGCGGAGATTCTAGCCGAAACTGGGCTCGTCCCGACAAACGCCGCTGTCCGGAAACGACGATTAGGCGCCTGTCCTACGCCGATGTTCTAAAAACAGGATGCCGTGGGAATAGGGGCGCGAAAGCTGGGGATGTAGTGAAAAGCGCCATATACAATAACGATTTTCGCTACACACAAATGAATCGGCTCCTGATAGGTGGGCCAGGTCCGGCGCCCTAAAATGGTGAGTTTGGTCGGTAGGTCCAGGGCCGATGCTGCCTCGACGTTCTGCCTCAATCCGGTCCGGATGGGTTGCAGCGTACGGATGGAAGCTCCTGTGGTCCCCAGCAAGGCGTGGGGGAGGGGAACAGGACGTAGCGCAATACATCGTTTGTTCACAACAAGAATACACCGGCCTTTTTCTGGGCTCAGTTCCATTGCCGCCGAATCTCAGCCTATCTCCGGGAGGAGCGGTCGGGGCGGGCGGCAAGGGGGGCGCCATTAGCGACTAGGACATGCTGGAGGAAGGAATCATGGGAGGAATCTGGCCGGACTTCCTGACTGCGCTGATTCTGGTCGGCATCGGGTGGTCCTGCAGCCTGCTGCTGCTCGACCGGGAAACCATTCCCCGCCTGCTGTCCTCCCTCAACCTGGGGCGGCTGCTGCACCTCTCCCTCGAATCGTCGGACCTGGGCATCTGGTGCTACGAGCATCAGCAGGACCGCATCTTCCTAGATGGCCGCGCCAGCCTGCTGCTGGGCCTGCCGACCCGGGCGGCGCGTCTGGCCGAATTCCTCGAATGCGTGGTGCCGGAAGACCGGGAGCGCATCCGCCGCATCTGGCTGCATCCGCCGACGACGGCGGCGCCGGGGACGGTGGAATTCCGCGTTGGCGACTCGCACCGGGGCCTGCGTCATCTCTCCCTCTCCTCGGGTCTGCCCGGCCGTGGCGGCAAGCGCCGGCGCCGGAGCGGGGCCATGGCCATGGGCACCCTGCAGGATGTGACCGAGCGCAAGAAGGTGGAGATTGCCCTGCGCGAGAGCGAGGCCCGCTTCTCCACCATCTTCCGCACCTGCCCGGCGGGCATCGCCCTCTGCCGGGTGGCCGACGGCTTCCTGGTGGACGTGAATCCCGCCTTCCTCCATATCTACGGCCTGGAGCGGCAGGAGGTCATCGGCATGACATCCTTCGCCCTGCATCTGTGGGGCTCGCCCCAGCAGCGGGAGGTGGCCCTGGCCTCCATCCTCATCGACGGACGGGGCTACCAGAGCGAGCGCTCCATCCGCCGCCCGGACGGCCAGGTGCGCCACCTGCTGATCTCGGTGGACCTGGTCTTTCTCGACAGCGAGCGCTACCTGCAGTGGACCCTGCTGGACGTGACGGAGAACCGGCGCAGCCAGGCCCTGGCCAGCCGCAACGAGATTCTCACCAACGCCATCATGAATTCCCTCGACGTGGCCGTGGCGGTGCTGGACCGGGAGGGCAACATCCTGCGCACCAACCGCAAATGGTCCGAGTTCGCCCTCGGCAACGGCGCCGGCGAGGAGCTGGCGGCAGGGGTGGGGCTCAACTATTTCGAGGTCTGCCGCCGCTCCTTTCCCGAGGCTTCGGCGACGGAAGCCCTGGCCGGCATGCAGGCGGTGCTGGAGGAAAGGCTGCCGGTGGCCAGCATCGAGTATCCCTGCCATGGTCCTGCCGGCGAGCGCTGGTATCTGCTGTAGGCGACGCCCCTGGGTTCGGGCCTGCAGGGCCTGGTCACCATCCACATGGACATCACCGCCCGGCGCCAGGCGGAAGAGGGCCTGCGGCAGCGCCTCATGCTGCAGGACAAGCTGGCCCGGGTGGCGGCCTCGGTGCCCGGAGTCATCTATTCGATCAAGCTGCGGCCTGACGGCACTTTCTGCATTCCCTACGCCATGCAGGGCTCGGTGGACATCTTCGGCCTGCGGCCGGAGGACCTGACGGAGGACCTGGGGCCGGTCCTCAGCCGCATCCACGGCGCCGACCAGGAACGGGTGCTGGCGGTGGTGCTGGAGTCGGCCCGGACCATGGCCCCCTGGCACTGCGAGTTCCGCGTGCATCATCCCCAGGGGCGTGCGCTGGGTGGAGAGCAAGGCGGTGCCGCGGCTGGAGGACGACGGTTGCGTCATCTGGCACGGCTACATCCACGACGTCAGCGCCCGCAAGCAGGCCGACGCCGAACTGATGCGCTCCCGGGACCAGCTGCGGGCCCTCAACGAAGGCCTGCAGCGGGTGCGGGAGGAGGAGCGTTCCCGCATCCCCCTGGAAATCCACGACCAGCTGGGGCAGAGCCTGACCGTGCTGAAGCTGGAGATGGCCTGGCTGCGGGCCCGCCTGCTGGGCGGACAGGCGGAGGAAAAGGCCCGGCTGCAGGAGGTCGGCCGTCTCATCGACGACACCCTGCGCGCCGTGCGTACCATCTCCTGGGATTTGCGCCCCGGTGTCCTCGATACCCTGGGCCTGGGGGCCGGCGTCGAGTGGCTGGTGGACGACTTCCGCCGCCGCCTGGGCATCCGCTGCAATGTGGCGGTGCCCCGGGAGCGCCTGGAGCTGCCGGATGTCCTGGCCACCCACCTGTTCCGCATCTGCCAGGAACTGCTGACCAATGTGGCGCGCCATGCCCAGGCCAACCGGATCGACGTGAGCCTGGGCCTGACCGAGGGCCGGGTGCTGCTGGAGGTGCGGGACAACGGCAGGGGGATGCCGAAGCTGCCCGCCCACGGCCATTCCCTGGGCTTGCTGGGCATCAAGGAGCGGGCGGCCCAATGCGGTGGCGAGGTGCACATCGCCACCCGCCCGGAAATCGAGGGCACCCGGGTGCGGGTTCTCGTTCCACTCATAACAAGGGAGACGGATATTGGAAATATTGGTCATTGACGACCATCCCGTCGTCAGCCGGGGCATCAGCCAGATCCTCGACCAGGAACACGACATGCGAGTGGCGGCCCAGGCCGGCACCATCGACGAGGCCCTGCTGCTGCTGCGACAGCGCAGCTTCGACGTGCTGGTGCTGGATGTGAACCTGCCGGGCCGCAACGGCCTGGAGGCCCTGCCGGAAATCCACCGCATCGCGCCGGCCATGCCCATTCTCATTTTCAGCATCCACTCGGAGGAGCACCTGGCCATGCGCGCCCTGAAGAACGGTGCCAGCGGCTTTCTCAACAAGGAAAACGCACCGGAGGAACTGGTGCGGGCAGTGCGCAAGCTGGCCGCCGGCGGCACCTATGTCAGCGCCCGCCTGGCGGAGTGGCTGGCCCTGGAGGTGAGCGGCCGGCGCCAGTGCCTGCCCCACGAGAACCTCTCCGACCGGGAGTACCAGGTGATGTGCCTGCTGGCGGCGGGGCGCTCCGTCTCCCAGATCGCCGAAACCCTGCACCGCAGCCCCAATACCATCAGCACCTACCGGGCCCGCATCCTGGCCAAGATGGGCATCCGCAACAATGCCGAACTGACCCTCTACGCCATCAACAACCGCCTCATCGCCAGCCCGCCGGCCCCCTTCTAGGGCCATTCCGTACGGCTCGAGCTTTCCCCGGCAGGCTGTAGTTGCAACGACGACAGACCTCCGGCAGGAAGGTGATAGGGGAATCAGGTCCCGGGTGATACCGGGGCGAATCAAAGCGTCATAAATTCGTCCTGGTTGGAATCGGTGGCGGCCGGCAGGGCTGCCGGCCATGTCCGTGGCAGCCGCAAACCACCCCATCCCGGCGCGCAACTCCAGGAACCATCACCACGACCGTGGATGCGGGACAACAACAGCTCCCTGGAGGAATCATTGGAAGCATCACGCCTCTTCAAGCGCGGCATCCTGGCCTTTTTGTCCATCGCCGCCGCCACGGGGGCCGCCGTTTATGGCGGCCATGAAGCCTTTCACCGCTTTGCCGAAAATTCCCTGGGCCTGTCGGACCGGGTGGTGGATACCCTGGGTTCGATGTGCATCGTGGTCGTTGCCTTCTGCGTCCATTACGCCATCTCCCGCCTGTTCTACCGGGACTTCCTGCTCGGCTCCCGGGTAGCGGCCGAGCATCTGCAGCAGCGCTCCCGGGAGCGTCTGGCCTGCGCCGCCGAACTGGCCGGGCGGGTGCGGGAAGTGGGGCGGGTCGGTGAGCTGACGCGGGAGCAGCTGGGCCAGCTGGTGCAGATCACCGAAGGGGCGGCGCGGGACATCATCGTCCAGTGCGAGAACCTGGACGCCACCATGGGCGACCTCAAGCAGATGGTGTCCCAGGCCGACGAGCTGAGTGCCCGCCTGACGGAAGACACGGAGGCCCGCATGGCCCACAACCGTACCGTCATCTCCCGTCTCGAGCAGTACATCGAAGAGCGGGTCAGCGAATCGGCGGAGGACCAGCAGCGCACCAGCCGGGTCATCGGCGAAACCCGGGCCCTGGGCGGCCTGGTGGAGGTGATCCGGCACATTTCCGGCCAGACCAACCTGCTGGCCCTGAATGCCGCCATCGAGGCGGCCCGGGCCGGGGAGGCGGGGCGCGGCTTCGCCGTGGTGGCCACCGAGGTGCGCAAGCTGTCGGGCGAGGTGGACCAGGCCGCCACCCAAATCCATGCCGGCATCTCGGCCATGGCCCAGAGCATCCAGTCCCAGTTCGAGCACAAGCTGGCCGGCACCCACGTGGACGCGGAGCGTACTTCCCTGCAGGCCATCACCGCCCAGCTGGAAGGGCTGGCCGAGGGCATCCAGCAGGCCATCAGCGGCGAGGCCAATTCGGTGCGCCTCATCTGCGATGGCGCCGCCATGCTGGACCAGGCCATTCTCCAGGTGATGAGCAGCATCCAGTTTCAGGACATCACCCGGCAGCAGATCGAACGCATCCAGGAGGGCATGCTGCGCATGGAGGACTACGTCCAGTCCCTGGTGCTGCAGCTCGAATCCCTGGAGTCCCTGGAGGCCTGCCACCCCCGGGAGGAACCCCTGGACCAGCTGGTGCAGGGCCTCTATGCCAGCATCACCGGCAGCAGCAAGGCGCCGGCCGGCGGCCTGGTGGAACTCTTTTGAGCCCGGCGCCGAAATCCTCGGCGCCGGCCTGCTGCGCCAATCCCCTGCTGCGCCCCGGGCACCGCCAGGCCTGGCCCCTGGTGCTGCTCTACCTGTGCGCCGGCGGCGCCTTGCTGGCCCTGCTGCAGGGCGGGGCCGGCCTCTCCGACGGCGGTGCCGCCGTGCTGGTGCTGGGGAGCAGCGCCGCCGTGCTCTACCTGCTGCTCTACCGCAGCGGCACTCCCCGGGGGCTGGCGGCCTGCCGGGATTACGTGCATCGCCTCAATCTGGCCTCCGCCGTCTTCTCCGCCGCCCGGGAGGGCATCGTGGTGACCGACCTGGAGGGCCGGGTGGAAGCGGTGAATCCGGCCTTCTGCCAGATCACCGGCTACGGCGAGGCGGAATTGCAGGGCTTCAACCTGCGCCTGCTCAAGTCGGGCCGCCAGGACGGCGCCTTCTATCGCCAGCTGTGGCGCGACCTGCTGGAGAGTGGCCACTGGCAGGGGGAAATCTGGAACCGGCGCAAGAACGGCGAAACCTATCCCCAATGGCTGACCATCAGCACGGTGCGCGACGAGGCGCACCAGCCGGTCAGCTATGTGGGCGTGTTTCTCGACCTGTCACCGATCCGGCGCTCCGAGCAGAAGCTGCTGCACCTGGCCCACCACGATCCCCTGACCGACCTGCCCAACCGCACCCTGTTCCTGGCCCGCCTGGAGCATGCCCTCAGCCTCTCGGCCCGGGAAGGCGGCAGCGGTGCCGTGCTGTTCCTCGACCTGGACCGATTCAAGGATGTCAATGACAGCCTCGGCCATCCGACCGGGGACCGCCTGCTCTGTGCCGTGGCCGAGCGCTTGCGACCCTGCCTGCGGGAGAGCGACACCCTGGCCCGCCTGGGCGGCGACGAATTCCTGCTCCTGCTGGAAACCGCGGCCACCCCGGAACGGGCCGCCGTGGTGGCGGAAAAGCTCCTGGAGCAACTGGCGGCACCGTTCCGTCTCGACGACAGGAGCGAGGTCTACGTCGGCGCCAGCATCGGCATCTGCCTTTATCCGGCGGACGGGGACAACGCCACCACCCTGATCCAGCATGCCGATTCCGCCCTCTACCAGGCCAAGGCGGCGGGGCGCCACACCTTCCGTTTCTACAGCGAAGCCCAGACCCGGCAGGCGGATGCGCGCCTGGCCCTGGAGGCGGCCCTGCGCCGGGGCCTGGAGAAGGAGGAGTTCCTGCTGTACTACCAGCCCCAGGTGGATCTTCGCACCGCCAGCCTGGAGGGGGTGGAGGCCCTGGTGCGCTGGCGCCTTCCCGGTGGCGAACTGGTGCCGCCGGCCCGCTTCATTCCCCTGGCGGAAGAAACCGGCCTGATCCTGCCCCTGGGGGAATGGGTGCTGCGCCAGGCCTGCCGCCAGATGCAGCAGTGGGTGGCGCGGGGCCTGCCGATCCGCCGGGTGGCGGTGAATCTCTCTTCCCGCCAGTTCCGCCAGGCCGACCTACTGCAGCGCATCAACGCCATCCTGGCGGAGACGGGCCTGGCGCCCCGCTACCTGGAGCTGGAAATCACCGAAAGCCTGCTTATGGACAATTCGGCCCAGGTGGACGCCAAGCTGGAAGCCCTGGAGGCCATGGGCATCCGGCTTGCCATCGACGATTTCGGCACCGGCTATTCCTCCCTTTCCTACCTCAAGCGCTTCCCCCTGCACACCCTGAAGCTGGACCGCAGCTTCATCCGGGACATTGCCGACGACCCGGTCAGTTCCAACATCGTCGCCTCCATCATCGAGCTGGGGCAGCACCTCGATATGGACATCCTGGCCGAAGGGGTGGAGACGGACCAGCAGCGTGGCATCCTGCTGCAAAACGGCTGCCGCACCTGCCAGGGCTATCTGTTTTCCCATCCCCTGCCGGCCGAGGAACTGGAGGCCCGCTGGCTGCGGGCTGCCGCCGGCCATGAAGCACGGCCCTGCAATTAGGGCGGCCAGGTAGTTGAAATCAAAGGGAGTGCCCCCATCTTCCGGTCAATCCATCGGAAAGGAGCTCCCATGCGCTTCGACAAATTCACCACCAAGTTCCAGCAGGCCCTGGCCGACGCCCAGAGCCTGGCCATCGGCGCCGACAACCAGTTCATCGACCCGGCCCACCTGCTGCTGGCCCTGCTCAACCAGGACGACGGCGGCACTGCCTCCCTGCTGGCCCGGGCCGGCGTCAACGTGCCGCCCCTGCGCACCGCCCTGGAACAGGCCATCGCCCGCCTGCCCAAGGTGGAAGGCCACGGCGGCGACGTCACCATCGGCCGCGACCTGACCAACCTGCTCAACCTCACCGACAAGGAAGCCCAGAAGCGGGGCGACCAGTTCATCGCCTCCGAGATGTTCCTGGTGGCCCTGACCGGCGACAAGGGGGAAACCTCCCGCATCGCCAAGCAATACGGCCTGGAGAAGAAGCCCCTGGAAGCCGCCATCGACGCCGTGCGCGGCGGCCAGGGCGTGGATAGCCAGGAGGCCGAAGGCCAGCGCGAATCCCTGAAGAAATACTGTGTGGACCTCACCGAGCGGGCCGCCCAGGGCAAGCTGGACCCGGTCATCGGCCGGGACGACGAAATCCGTCGCGCCATCCAGATTCTGCAGCGCCGCACCAAGAACAACCCGGTACTGATCGGCGAGCCCGGCGTTGGCAAGACCGCCATCGTCGAGGGCCTGGCCCAGCGCATCGTCAATGACGAGGTGCCGGAAACCCTGAAGGGCAAGAAGGTGCTGGTGCTGGACATGGCCGGCCTGCTGGCCGGGGCCAAGTACCGCGGCGAGTTCGAGGAGCGCCTCAAGGCCGTGCTCAACGACATCGCCAAGGCGAATGATGAAAAACTCGGCCGCATCATTCTCTTCATCGACGAAATCCACACCATGGTCGGCGCCGGCAAGGCCGAGGGCGCCATCGACGCCGGCAACATGCTGAAGCCCGCCCTGGCCCGGGGTGAGCTGCACTGCATCGGCGCCACCACCCTGGACGAATACCGCAAGTACATCGAGAAGGATGCCGCCCTGGAGCGCCGCTTCCAGAAGGTGCTGGTGGACGAGCCTTCCGTCGAAGCCACCATCGCCATCCTGCGCGGCCTGCAGGAGAAGTACGAGCTGCACCACGGCGTGGACATCACCGACCCGGCCATCGTCGCCGCGGCAGAACTCTCCCACCGCTACATCACCGACCGCTTCCTGCCGGACAAGGCCATCGACCTCATCGACGAGGCCGCCGCCCGCATCAAGATGGAAATCGACTCCAAGCCGGAAGTGATGGACAAGCTGGACCGTCGCATCATCCAGCTGAAGATCGAGCGGGAAGCGGTGAAGAAGGAGAAGGACGAAGCCTCGAAGAAGCGCTTCGGCCTGATCGAGGACGAAATCGCCAAGCTGCAGAAGGAATATTCCGACCTGGAAGAAGTGTGGAAGGCCGAGAAGGCCCAGGTCCACGGCGCCGCCCACGTCAAGGAAGAGATCGACAAGATCAAGGCCGAGATCGCCAGGCTGCAGCGCGAAGGCAAGCTGGAAAAGGTGGCCGAGCTGCAATACGGCAAGCTGCCCCAGCTCGAAGCCCAGCTCAAGGTGGCCGAGAAGGCCAGCGAAGGCGGACAGCAGCAGAACAAGCTGCTGCGCACCCAGGTGGGCGCCGAGGAAATCGCCGAAGTGGTGAGCCGGGCCACCGGCATTCCCGTCTCCAAGATGATGCAGGGCGAGCGGGACAAGCTCCTGAAAATGGAAGACCGCCTGCACCAGCGCGTGGTGGGCCAGGACGAGGCCGTGCGCCTGGTGTCGGATGCCATCCGCCGCTCCCGCGCCGGTTTGAGCGACCCCAACCGGCCCTACGGCTCCTTCCTCTTCCTCGGTCCCACCGGCGTCGGCAAGACCGAGCTGTGCAAGGCCCTGGCCGAGTTCCTCTTCGACAGCGAAGACCACCTGATCCGCATCGACATGAGCGAGTTCATGGAGAAGCACTCCGTGGCCCGCCTCATCGGCGCGCCTCCGGGCTACGTCGGCTACGAGGAAGGCGGCACCCTGACCGAAGCGGTGCGACGCAAGCCCTATAGCGTGATCCTGCTGGACGAGGTGGAAAAGGCCCACCCGGACGTCTTCAACGTGCTCCTGCAGGTGCTGGACGACGGCCGCATGACCGACGGCCAGGGCCGCACGGTGGACTTCAAGAACACCGTGATCGTCATGACCTCCAACCTGGGCAGCCAGATGATCCAGCAGATGGCAGGCGACGATTACCAGCTGATCAAGCTGGCGGTGATGGGCGAGGTGAAGAGCTACTTCCGTCCCGAGTTCATCAACCGCATCGACGAGGCCGTGGTCTTCCACAGCTTGGACGAGAAGAACATCCGCAACATCGCCCGCATCCAGCTCGGCTATCTGGAAAAGCGGGTGGCCCAGCTGGAAATGCGCCTGGAGGTGGCCGATTCCGCCCTGGACGAACTGGCCAAGGCCGGCTTCGACCCCATCTTCGGCGCCCGCCCGCTGAAGCGGGCCATCCAGCAGCACATCGAGAACCCGCTGGCCAAGCAGATTCTCGAAGGCAACTTCGGCCCCAAGGACACCATCCTGGTCAGCTGCGACGAGGGCGGGGTGATGCGCTTTGCCAAGGGTTGAGTTGCAGAACTAACGGTGGCAATACGGCAAAACGGCGGGTCCTGAGTACATCAGGCCCGCCGTTTTTCTGTGAGGGTGTGATCCGAGCCCATCACCCGCTCGATGAGGGACGCTCCCGGTTCGCCGTATCGGATCAGTGCCGGTTGGTGACGACGAAGTAGGCGAATCCGTCCGGGGTGGCGACGCAGCCTTCGTTCTGCTCGATTTTGCTGCCGACGGCGGCAGTGATGCGTTTTTTTTCCAGGCGGCCAGTGCTGCCTTTGTCCTGCCCCAGGCCGGCGTTGAGAGCGTCGCATACTTCGGGACGAATATTGGTAAGCAGGAGCAGGTCGTCGGCTGCTGCCGACCCCAGTTCTTCGCCCTGGGGGCCGCCAATGACCACATTGAATTCGCTGCGCAGATACTGCCAGGGAGCGGGTGCGGTCTGGATGCCGGAGGGAACGGGGAGCGGGACGCCACCGCTAAAGTAAACTCCATCGACCAGGGGCTGGAGATCGGTGAGGCCGGTCTTGCCGTTGAAGACACCATCGGCCTCAGCCCGGAAGAGCGTCATGGAGAACTTGGCGACATGATCCTGGAAGGCTTTGATGGTTTTGGGACTGGCCTGGGAAGAGGCACTGCCTCCTTCGCTGTCGGCAGCTTTCTGGCATGCCGAGGTTCCCAGACAGGCGGCAATGATGATGGCAGTGGCAAGGCGTTGGTAATGCATGGCTAGTCCTTCGGCGTGAAGTTTGGCTGCGTGTGCGGTTGATCGTCAGTATTGCGGCTGGCCGCCATTGTACTGACCCGTTACCTGCTGGGCTGGGCATTGGTGATGTTCAATGGAGCGGATAGGGCGGGGGCTTATCAAGGGCGCCGAGTTTTTTTAAACTGCCCGTCCCTGGCCCTCTTGTCCGGTTGCCAACCCACGGTGGACAACGGAGGTGGTGCGGCGGGGGCCATTTCCATCCATTTTTTGCTTGTGCCGGCCCGGGCGGGCCGGGAGAACGACATGCCCCAGATCAGCATTCGCACCGAGGACGACCGGGTTTTCTACGACATGGCGGGGAACGACCATCCCTGCGTCGGCTGCGGCTGTTGCTGCAAGTTCTTTCGCGTTTCCTTCTACCACGGGGAGCTGGATACCCAGCCCGGCGGCTATGTGCCGGAAGCCCTGACGTCGTCCCTGACGCCTTTCCGCGCCTGCATGAAGGGCACGGAGTCGGGGGAGGGGCGCTGCATCGCCCTGCAGGCGGACAATCGCTGCGGTATCTACGACAACCGGCCTTCGGTGTGCCGGGAGTTTCCAGCCCTGCTGGAGGACGGCAGCCTCAATCCGGAATGCGTGCGCCTGAAGCGCCTCTTCAGCCTGCCCATTCCCGGGGAAGCGCCGGGTCCGGCCGGGGACGACACACAGCGGGCTGCCTAGCCCGCTTTTTTTTTGCGCCGGATTTTCCCCCCGGGCATGCCCGGGGAGGCAGATGGGGCGGCCATTGCGGCCGACCCATGCCGGAGATGGGCGTGCTTGCTTGATCCTGGGGCAGGGTGCCGGGGGGCAACCGGCCCGGCGGTATTTCAGTGGGCCGGGTCCCGCAGCTCGGGCACGGCGCGGCGGGCCTCCCGCAGGCAGCGCAGGGCGGTGTCGAAGTCGATGCTGTCGATGGCCTCGTCGCAGGCCCGGGCGCCGGGGCCGAGGGCGGCGTGGAGCAGGGGGGTGTAGCGCTTCCACAGGGTCTGGGCCTGGAAGTTGTCGGCGGCGAGGAGGGCTTCCAGTTCGGCCAGCACGTGGCGCACCCGCTGCCAGTCGCCGGCGCCGAGAACCCCCGGGTTCTCGTCCACCGCCCCCAGGGGCAGGGTGAACCAGAAGGTGCTGCCGTCGCCCGGGGCGGAGGTGCAGCCGATCTCGCCCAGCATCAGGGCCACCAGGCGCTTGCACAGGGCCAGGCCGAGGCCGGCGCCGCCATAGAGGCGGGTGCTGGAATTGTCGCCCTGGTTGAAGATCTGGAAGAGGTTGTCCCGCAGTTCGGGGGCGACGCCGATCCCCTGGTCGCTGACCTCGAAACGCACCCGCACGTTGCCGTCGTCGCTGGGCACCCGGTGGGCCCGCAGGATCACCGGCCCCTGTTCGGAGAACTTGATGGCGTTGTCGAGCAGGCCGTTGAGCACCTGGCGGATGCGCTCCGGGTCGCCGTGCAGGCGGGCCGGCAGGGCCGGGTCGCTCACCACCTGGACGCCGATGCCCTTGGCCGCCGCCGCTTCGGCCAGGCCCTGGCGGGCCTCCTCCAGCAGCTCGGCCAGGCCGAAGTCGCGCAGGGCCAGGGTGATCTTGCCGCTCTCGATGCTGGAGACGTCGAGGATGGAGTTGATCAGTTCCAGGAGGCGCTGGGAGGCCTGTTCCACCTTGTGCAGATGGTCCTGGCCCCGGGGGCCCTGGACTTCCCGCTGCAGGATGGTGGTGAAGCCCATGATGTGGTTGAGGGGGGTGCGCAGTTCGTGGCTCATCTTGGCCAGGAAGGTGCTCTTGGCCCGGTTCGCCGCCTCCGCCTCGTCGGCCCGCTCCGCCAGTTCCGTGGCCAGGCGGGTGCGTTCCTCCAGCAGGGTCTCCAGCTCGGTGCCGATGCGTTTGCGCACCGCCAGGTCGGCCCGCAGGCGCTCGGCGGAGCGGTACATGAGCCAGGCGGCCAGGCCGATGGCCAGCACCGCCAGGGCCGCCAGGCCGCCCAGGATCAGGCTGTGCTCCTGCCAGCCGCCCAGGTAGTCCCGGCTGGCCATGCCGACGATGACGTAGAAGGGGTAGGACTCCAGGCGGCGGTAGGCATTGTTGCGTTCGACGCCGTCCAGGCTGGTGCGGGCCAGGTACTGGCCGTCCGTCGGGTGCCGGCGCAGCATGTCCAGCAGTTCCTGGGAAACCTCCCGGCTGCCGACGGCGTTGCGGGTGCTCGGATAGCGGTGCACCAGGGCCAGGTCGGCGGTGCGGATGGAAGCCGCGCCCTGGGGACCGAGGCTGACGGAGGCGAGGATGCGCTCGAAATGCACGGTGGGGATGGCGGCATAGACCACGCCGGCGAAGGTGCCGTCCGGGGCCTCGATGCGGCGGGAGGGGGTGACCACCCATTGCTTGGCAATGCGCCCCATGAGGGGGCCGGCAATGATCAGTTCGCTGGCGCTGCCGTCCCGGGCCCGCAGGAAGTACTCCCGGTCCCCCAGGTTGACCGGGCCGCCGCCGGGAATGCCGGCACCGTAGCGCACCACGCCGTCCCGGTCGATGATGCGCAGGCTGATGATCTCGGGCACCAGGGCCTGCTGCCGTTCCAGATAGAGCTTCAGTTCCAGGGGCCGCACCTTGCCGCCGGCCAGCTGCTCCTGGTACTGGGCCACCGTCGATTGCAGCACCACGTCGATCTTGTCGAAGACGCTGCTCAGGTGCAGGTCCAGCATGTGGGAGACGTTCTGGGTCGCCACCTCGGCCCGCTCCCGATAGCGGATGCGCTCCTCCCAGATGGCCATGGCGGCCAGGGACACCACCAGGGTGGCGATGATCAGGGCCACCAGGGCATGGGGCAGCCAGCGCGGCATGTCGGCGCCCGGGGCCTCGACGGCGGAAATCTTGGCTGGAGCATTCATGGCTGGTGGGGTCCCGGTGAGTGACGCGGTGGCTGATGACGTCGGTTTATTCTGGGGCCTGGATGCCTTCCGAACAAGAGGCGGGGAGGGGCGGTGCCAGGTGGCGCCGATGCCCCAGCCCCGATGGCGGCGGGAGTCGGCCCCCGGGCGGCGCTTGCATCTTGCTATATATTTGAGAATAATTCGCATCTAGCCAGCAGTGAGTGCCTTACTCCGCGCCAGCCACGTTTTCCGTCCACCTGGCTTTCCCGCGGAGTTCCTGCATGCACGTCGCTTCTTCGACCGAGTCCCTCGACCATCTCTACCGGTCCCACCACGGCTGGCTGTTCGGCTGGCTGAGAAAGAAGACGGGCTGCCGCGACCACGCCGCCGACCTGGCCCAGGACACCTTCCTCAAGCTGCTGGCCCTGCCGGAAATGCCGGCCCTGCGGGAGCCCCGCGCCTACCTGCTGGTGACGGCCAACCGCCTGCTGATCAACCTGCACCAGCGCTCCCGGGTGGAGCGGGAAACCCTGCAGGCCCTGGTCCTGCTCCTGGAGCCGGACAGCGAACCCAGTCCCGAACACATCGTCACCATGCGCCAGCTGCTGCGCCAGGTGCTGCTCATGCTCTCCGAGGAACTGGAGGAAAAGCCGCGCCGCGCCTTCCTCCTGGCCCGGCTGGAAGGCCTTTCCTACGCCGCTATCGCCGCCGAGCTGCAGGTCTCCGAAAGCAGCGTCAAGCAGTATCTGGCCAAGGCCCTGGCCCATTGCCACGGGAGGCTCTATGGCCACCTGTGAGCGGGAGGAACTGGCCGCCATCCGGGGGGCCGCGGCTGCCTGGGTGGTACGCCTGGCCGACGAACTGGAGGAGACGGGGGAGGGTGATGCCGGCGGCGAGGCGCAGCGGGACTTCCAGGCCTGGCTGCGGGCCGACCCCCGCCACCAGGAGACCTTCCGCCAGATCCGCCTGATGTGGGACGCCCTGGAACAGCCCCGGCCCCGGGCCGCCCCGGCCCGCCGGCCGCTGCTGCTGGGGGCCGCCTCCCTGCTCGGCCTCTGTCTGCTGTTCCTTGGTCACGGCCAGCACTGGCTGGCGGACGAGCGCAGCGGCATCGGCGAGGTGCGGCAGCTGACTCTGACGGACGGCTCCCGCCTGACCCTGGACAGCGGTTCCGCCGTGGATCTGGATTTTTCCGGCACGGAGCGCCGGGTGCGCCTCCTGGCCGGTCGGGTCCTGGCCCAGGTGGCCCACGACCCGGCGGGCCGCCCCTTCCGGGTGGTGAGCGAGGAGGGCACGGCCCAGGCCCTGGGTACCCGCTATGTGGTGGATCGCAGCGGCGACGGCACCCTGGTCAGCGTCATCGAATCCTCCGTCGCCGTGCGGGCCGCCCGGGGCGGCGCCAGCGTCACCCTGGGGCCGGGCCAGGCCCTGCGCCTGGGACCGGGCGGCACGGCCGAGCCCCTGGCGGCGGCACCGGCGGCCGACAGCTGGGAGCGGCACCGCCTGATCTTCGACAACGCTCCCCTGGACGAGGTCCTGGCCCAGCTCAACCGCTATTTCCCCGGCCACCTGCACGCCAGCGGCGACGATCTGGCCCGCCTGCGCTTTACCGGCGCCCTGCCGGCGGACGATGTGGACAAGGCCCTGCGCCTGCTGGCCGAGGTGCTGCCCCTGCGGGTGGAGCGCCACTCCCGCTGGCTGATCCGGGTCCGTACCTGAAAATTTTTCAAAATATTTTGCCCGGGGACTGCCCGATTCCGTTTCTCGCCGGTCATGGAAAGTGAAAGCCACTTTTTTCGACCGTCTTTTCAGGAGTCTGCATGTCCCAACCAGCCCAGCGCCCCGGCCGCCGACAGGCCCGGCCCGCCTTCCGTCTCACCGCCCTGGCCCTCGCCCTCTGCTGTGCCGGGCCCCTGTGGGCCGATCCGGCCGCCGGCAAGGCCGGCATCCACCTGCAACAGCCGGCCCAGCCCCTGGGCCAGGCCCTGTCCCAGCTGGCGGCCAAGACCGGCCTGCTGCTGGGGGTGGATGCCAGCCTGGTGGCCGGCAAGACCGCCCCGGCCCTGGACGGCTGGTTCGCTCCCGATGCGGCCCTGGTCAAGCTCCTCGCCGGCAGCGGCCTGGAAGCCGTGCCCGGCAGCGACGGCACCTACACCCTGCGCCGCCTGCCGGCCCGCAGCGAGGCCGCCCTGCCGGAAGTGAAGGTCACCGCCAGCGGCGATTATCTCTCCCTGCCGACCCCCTACGCCGGCGGCCAGGTGGCCCGGGGCGCCCGCCTGGGCATGCTGGGCAACCGGGACGTGATGGACACGCCCTTCAACATCACCGCCTATACCGCCGACGTGGTGGAAAACCAGCAGGCCCGCACCGTGGCCGACGTGCTGGCCAACGAGCCCTCCGCCCGTTACACCGTTTCCGCCGGCCACCTCTACGAGAACTTCCGCCTGCGGGGCTTCGACGTTTTCGCCGGCGACCTGTCGGTGAACGGCCTCTTCGGCATGACGCCCCAGGGCCACGTGCCGGTGGAGTTCCTGGAGCGGGTGGAAGTGCTGAAGGGCCCCGGCGCCATGTTTACCGGCATGCCTCCCGGCGGCGGTGTCGGCGGCGTGGTGAACCTGGTGACCAAGCGGGCGGCGGACGATCCCCTGACCCGGGTGACCGTGGACTACACCTCCGATTCCCAGATCGGCACCCATCTGGACCTGGGCCGCCGCTTCGGCCCCACCAAGCAGATCGGCCTGCGGGTCAATGCAGCCCACCGGGAAGGGGACACCACCACCGACGGCCAGCAAAAGAAGCGGGACTTCCTCTCTGTTGGCGCCGATTACCGGGGCGAGGCCCTGGTGCTGTCCGGCGACTTTTACTACAGCAAGGAGGAAATGAAGGGCGGCACGCCGGCCTCCGCCTACTGGTTCGCCGATTCCCTGCCGTCCCCCCTCAGCGCTCCCGATGCCAAGCAGAACCTGTTCCCCGGCGCCTACGGCACCCTGGAGAATATGGGCCTGATGCTGCGGGCCGACTACGAGATCAACGACAAGCTTTCCGTCTACGGCTCCCTGGGCACCCAGCATTACGACTACTGGGGTTTCATCAACGGTACCCACGCCCGCAACATCCAGGCCAACGGCAATTTCACCGGGGTACTCACCGGCCAGTACGGCTTCAGCGATTCCGTCGCCTCCGAGATCGGCCTCAAGGGCCGCTTCAAGACCGGCGACGTGGGCCACGACGTGGTGGTGAGCACCTCCGGCCTGCTGCAGGAAAGCGGTTCCCTGACCAAGTCCGGCACCAGCTTCGCCTCCAACATCTACAACCCGGCGGCGGCCAACGTCGGCACCTTGCCCGGCAGCGCGCGCAAGACCGGCGAAACCACCCTGACCAGCCTGGCCATTGCCGACACCCTCTCCTTTCTCGACGAGAAGGTGCTGCTGACCCTGGGCCTGCGGGACCAGCGGGTGCGCACCCGCAACTTCAACGGCACCACCGGGGTGCAGACCTCCAGTTACGACAAGAGCGCCGTGACGCCCTCCGTCGGCCTGATGGTGAAGCCCTGGGCGGCACCGGTGTCCCTCTACGGCAACTACATCGAAGGCCTGAGCAAGGGCGACACGGTCACCGACGTCACCGCCACCAACTACGGTCATACCTTCGCCCCCTACAAGACCGAGCAGAAGGAAGTGGGGGTGAAGTGGGAAGCGGGCAAGTTTGCCAACACCGTCTCCCTCTTCGAGCTGACCAAGCCGGGCATGATGAAGGTGGGCAATGCCTACACCGACGGCCAGGAACGCCGCCACCGCGGCATCGAGTGGAACACCTTCGGCGAGGTGAGCCGCAATGTGCGCCTGCTGGGCGGAGCCACCTATACCAAGGCGGAGCTGACCCGCACCCAGAACGGCACCTATGACGGCAACACCGCCATCGGCGTACCCGAGTGGCAGGCCACCCTGGGCTCCGAATGGGATACGCCCTGGGTGAACGGCCTGACCCTGACCGGCCGCCTGACCTACAACGGCAAGTTCTACCTGAACGCAGCCAACACCCACCAGCTGCCGGCCTGGACCATCCTGGACCTGGGCGCCCGCTACACGACCCGGGTGGCCGAGCAGAAGGTGGTGTTCCGCGCCAACGTGAACAACGTCTTCGACAAGAACTACTTCTCCGGCAGCTTCTCCGACAGCTATTCCATGGCCACCATCGGCGCGCCACGCAGCGTCAGCCTGTCGGCCTCGGTGGACTTCTGAGTCCGTTCCTCCCGCCCCCGGGCCGTGGCAATGGCCGGGGGCTCTTTTTTTCGAGGCATCCATGCAATCTATGAGCTTGTTGTCCCTGCGCCTGGGCCGCGGTCTCCTCCTGGGCCTGCTGCTGGCGCCCCTGCTGCCCCTGGGCGGCAGCCCGGCCCTGGCTCGCGACGAGACCGCCTGGCGTCCGGTGGAACTGCCCCAGTCCCTGCAGCGGGACGTGACGTCCCGCCATACCGGCCGTACCTACCGGATTTTCGTCGCCAAGCCGGCCGGGGCCGCCCCTGCCGCCGGCTTCCCGGTGCTCTACGCCCTGGACGGCAATACGGCCTTTCCCACCCTGTCTGTGGTGGCCCGGCGCATGGCCGAGCGTGCCGCCGTCACCGGCGTGCCGCCCACCCTGGTGGTGGCCATCGGCTATCCGGGGTCCGCCGACGAGGCGGTGACGGCCCGGGCCGACGACTACACGCCGCCGCTGCCGCCCGGCCGGCCCAAATCCGAGCGGGGCGGCGAGCGTCAGGGTGGCGCCGACCGCTTCCTGGCCTTCATCGAGGAGGAGCTGAAGCCCCTCATCGCCGCCGAGTTCCCGGTGGATCCGGCGCGCCAGGGCCTGTTCGGCCATTCCTACGGCGGCCTGTTCGCCCTGCACGTGCTGTTCACCCGGCCCCAGGCCTTCCACACCTACGTCGCCGCCAGTCCCTCGGTCTGGTACGGCGATCGCTACCTGCGCCTGGAGCGGGAGCAACTGGCCGCCGGCGCCCGCCGCCAGGCCCAGGTGCTGATCACCGTCGGCGCCCGGGAGGACGATCCGCCCAGCGACAACCCGGATTCGCCCCGGGCCCGCCTCCTGGCCAGCCGGCCCATGGTCACCGACGCCCGGGAGATGGGCCTGTGGCTGGCCGGCGGCGCCCGCCTGGCCGGGCCGGTGCGCTACGAGGTGCTGGCTGGGGAGAACCACGGCTCGGTGATCCTGCCCTCCCTGACCCGGGCCCTGGCCTTCCTCGGCGATCCCGAGGCCATGGCGCCCTGAGGCCGCCCATTGCCGTGTTCGCCCTTTCCTTCGCCAACCGGGGCCCCTGGCCCCTTTTCGGATGCATTGCCATGCGTATCTACCAATCCTGGACCCAGGTCCTGAGCCGCGTTCTGGCGGCCGGCCTGGGGGGCTACGCGGCCGCCTGGGCCCTGGTCTTCGCCCTGGGGGTGTGGCTGCCCCTGGCCCGGGTCAGCCTGTGGTTCCTCATGGGCCAGATCCTGCCCGTCCCCCTGCTGCTGGCCCTGCTGTGGGCCTTTGCCGCCTCCAGCGCCGCCCGGGCCTGGGGCTGGCTGCTGGCCCTGGCGGCCCTGCTGGCCGGCCTCGGCTACCTGGGAAAGGTGCTGTCATGAAGGCCCCCACGTTCACCCAGTCCATGTCCTGGCTGCACACCTGGAGCGGTCTCCTCTTCGGCTGGCTGCTGGTGCCCATATTCTTCACCGGCACCCTGGCCGTGTTCGAGCCGGAGATCAGCCACTGGATGCGCCCGGAAATCCGCCATGCCCCGGCCGAGCCGGCCCGGGCCCTGGCGGTGGCCGAGGCGCGCCTGCGTCAGGTGGGGGAGGGGGCGCCCATCTGGCGCGTGCAGATGCCCTCGTCCCGCCAGCCGGCGGTGGGCATCGTCTGGGGCAACCGGGAGCAGACCCGGGAGGAAGTCCTGCATCCGGTAAGCGGCGAGGTGCTGCCGGTGCGGGCCACGGAAGGGGGCCATTTCTTCACCCACTTCCACGCCGAACTGGATGCGGGCAAGGTGGGGCGGGCCATCGTCTGCCTGGTGGGGCTGGTGATGCTGGCGGCCCTGATCAACGGCATCGTGGTGCACAAGAAAATCTTCCAGGACTTCTTCACCTTCCGCCCCCAGTCTTCGGCCCAGCGCAGCTGGCTGGACGCCCACAACGTCCTCGGCGTCCTCGGCCTGCCCTTTCTCCTGCTCATCACCTATACCGGCGTGGTGATCCTGGTGGACAGCTACCTGCCCGCCGCCACCTACCATTTCTACGACGGCAAGGCCGGCGGCCCCCGGGGCGACGTGGTGCGCAGCTTCGAGCGCCGGCCGGCCGGCGTGGCGGCGCCCCTGCCGTCCCTGGCGCCCCTGCTGCAGGAGGCGGAGACGGTCCTGGGCGCCGGCCATGTGGGCTGGATCGGCATCCGCGCCCCCGGCGACCGGGAGGCCACGGTGCAGTTCATGCGCCATCTGGACGACCGCCTCGGCGCCGTGGCCGACCACATCACCTTCGCCGCGGTGAGCGGCTGGGAACTGGGGCGGCAGACCGAGTGGAACCCGGTGGCCTACGCCTTCCGCACCCAGGTGGGGTTGCACCTGGTCCATTTCGGTGGCTATCCGGCCCAGTGGCTGTATTTCCTTTCCGGTCTGGCCGGCACCGCCATGATGGCGGTGGGGCTGGTGCTGTTCACCATCAAGCGGCGCAAGCGTCCCGGCCATGAATTCGGGGCCGCCACGGCCCGGGTCTATGGCGCCATCGAAAGCCTCAACGTGGCCACCGTGGCCGGGGTGATGCTGGCCAGCGCCGCCTTCCTCTGGGCCAACCGGCTGCTGCCGGCGGACCTGGCGGAGCGGGCGGCCTGGGAGATCGGTGCCTTCTTCGCCGTGTGGGCCCTGACCCTGGTCCATGCCGGCCTGCGTCCCCCCGGCGCGGCCTGGCGCGGGCAGCTCTACGCCGCCGGCCTGGCCTGGGCCCTGCTTCCCCTGTGCGACGTGGCCGGCGCCCCGGGGCTGCTGGATGCCATGCGCCTGGGAGTGGACCTGACCGCCCTCGTCGGCGGCCTGGCCCTGGTCTATCTGGGATGGCGGGTGAGCCGCCGTTTTGCCGCTGCAGCGGCCAAGGAGGCAGCATGAACATTTCCTGGTTGCACGCCGCCGCCAGTCTCGGCCTAGCCTATCTGGGCATGCTGGGCCTGTGCCTGGGCATGGCCCGCCACTACCGGCAGCGCTACCACCATCCCCTGACGCTGGGGCGGGGCCAGGTCCTGCGCCTGGCCGGCTGGAGCGGCTGCCTGCTGGCCCTGGCGCCCTGCCTTGCGGGCTGGGGCGGGGCCCAGGGCGTGGTGCTGTGGATCGGCCTGCTCTCCGCTGCCGCTACCGGCCTGGTGTTCCTGCTGGCCTGGCGGCCGCCCTGGTGCACCCGGGGCGGCGCCCTGGCCGTGCTGACGGTGCTGGCCTGGCTGGGGAGCCTGGCGTCCGGAGGGTAATAAAAAGTGCTTGCAATTAAATAGCGCACTATTTAATATGAGCGCCATGGATGACAAGCCCAACAACGCCACCCCGCCAAGCCCGGCCTCCCTGCTGCTGCAGAACCAGTTCTGCTTCAGCCTGTATGCCACCACCCTGGCCATGCAGAAGGTCTATCGCAAGGTGCTGGGCCCCCTGGGTCTGACCTATCCCCAGTACCTGGTGATGCTGGTGCTGTGGGAGCGGGACGGCCTCACCGTGTCCGAGATCGGCGAGCCCCTGGGCCTGGATTCGGCCACCCTGACGCCCCTCTTGAAGCGCCTGGAGACGGCGGGCCTGCTCAGCCGCAGCCGGGCCGCCAGCGACGAGCGCCAGGTGGTGGTGAGCCTGAGCCAGGCGGGGCGGGATCTGCGCCGCCAGGCCGAGGCCGTGCCTGCCGCCATGCTCTGCGCCGCCGCCTGTTCCACCGACGAGCTGGGCCGGCTCAAGGGCGAACTGGACGACCTGCGCCGGCGGCTGCAGGCCTATGGTTGAAGGTTGGCTAGGCGTAAAGCGCCGGCACAAGAGGGCCTCGCGGCCCTTTTCTTCCAGTAAATATATAGCGCACGATTAAATAGCGATATTTGATGATTTTCATGGGCGGCGATGCGCCCGGACCGTTCCGAAGTCGTCGCAGGCAGTTCCCACTTTTCTAGGAGAAAGACCATGTCGATCGAAAAAGTGCTGTACCGGGCCCAGGCCCAAGTCACCGGCGGCCGTGATGGCCGCGCTGTCGGCGCCGACGGCCATCTGGAGGTGTCCCTGAGCACGCCCAAGGAACTGGGCGGGGCCGGCGGTGCCGGCACCAATCCGGAGCAGCTTTTCGCCGCCGGCTATTCGGCCTGCTTCATGGGCGCCATGAAATTCGTCGCCGCCCGGGACAAGATCGCCTTCCCGGCCCAGGCCAGCATCGAGGGCCTGGTGGGCATCGGCGTCATCCCCGCCGGTTTTGGCATCGAGGTGGAACTGCGCATCGCCCTGCCGGGCCTGGAGCGGCAGGCGGCCGAGGAACTGGTGGCCAAGGCCCATCAGGTGTGCCCCTATTCCAACGCCACCCGGGGCAATATCGACGTCACCCTGACCCTGGTCTGAGGGTCTCGCGGGGCGGCGTTGCCGCCGCAGCAAAGCAGCCGCCGCGGCCTGGCCGTCGGCGGCTTTTTCATGAACAGTTGGGTGGGGTGGCCGGAGAGGCTCGCGGATAGGCGATCTCCGGCATGGCATGGCTGGGAAGTCCGCCGCATGCGGCTTCCAGGGGATGGGGGAATGGGGTGCCGCCGCCATGTTGCGGGCGGCTGGAAAGTCGTCAGAACTGCAGGGCGCCGGTGAGGGAGCCCACTTCTTCCGCCGCTTCGGCCAGGATGCCGCTCAGTGTTTCCTCCCCCAGCACCATGTCCAGATTGGCGCCGGCGCCCATGTCGGCACCGCCCGGGGCTGCGCCGCGGCTGTTGAAGCGGTGCAGGGGCGAGGGCACGGGGCACAGTTCCTCGGCCAGCAGCAGGGTGTCGCCGAGGGAGTGGGGCGGGATGGCGAGGAAGCCGTCCCAATAGGCTTCGATGGCTTCCAGTACCGGCGCCGGCACTTCCAGCACCTGCAGCACGGCCCGGCCCAGGATCATTTCGCCGCCTTCCATCCAGGCGTCGAAATCCCCGTCCAGCAGGCCGGGCTGGCGCTTGGCCTGGGACAGCAGGTAGAAGCCGCCGACCTCGTGCACGATGCCGGCGAACATGGCCGTTTCCCCATCCACCTTGGTCACCCGGCGGGCGATGACGTGGGCCAGGGCGGCCACATGGGCCGTGTGTTGCCACAGTTGGGCGGCCATGGCCTGCAAGGCGGGATCGCTGGGGCTGCCGGACAGCTGGCGGGTGATGAGGGCCATGGCCAGGGCGCGCACGGTGCGAAAGCCCAGGCGGGCGACGGCGGTGCGCACGTCGGTGACGGGATTGCCGGCACGGTTGTAGGTGACCGAGTTGGCCATGGCCACCACCCGGGCCGCCAGCAGGGGCTCGGCCTGCACCAGATGGGCGGCGGCTTCGATGTGGCACTCTGGATCGTCCAGGGCCTGCCGCACCTTGATGGCCACCTGGGCGCTGGTGGGAAAGGCGAGTTCGCCGTGGCCGACCCCGGCCGCCAGGGTGTTGAAGACTTCGAGCTTGTTCATGGCCCAGCATCATACCCCTGTGCCACGGGGCGTCCAGCCGCTGCGTCAAGAAGGGCCAATGCAAAACGGCGGCCCTGGGGCCGCCGTTTCCTTGTTGCGCCGATGCCGTGGGATCAGCGGATTTGCAGCAGGCTCTCGTCCCACTTGGCGTGCTTTTCGTAGCCCAGCAGGTTGGCCACGGTGGCGGCGATGCTGGAGAGACCGGCGCTTTCCGTCTGCTTCAGGGCCAGCTTGCCGCCGCTGACGTTGTCGTAAAGGATCAGCGGCACCGGGTTGAGGGTGTGGGCGGTCTTGGCCTTGAAGGAGCCGTCCGCATTGAGCTGGGGCTGCTTGGTCTTCTTGTCCAGCTCGAACATCTCGTCGGCGTTGCCGTGGTCGGCGGTGATCAGGGCCACCCCGCCCATGGCGTCGATCACCGGCAGGATGCGCTCCAGGGCCAGGTCCACCGCCTCGACGGAGAGGGTGGCGGCGCGGAAGTTGCCGGTGTGGCCCACCATGTCGCCGTTGGCGAAGTTGCAGCGCAGGGTCTTGTACTGGCCGCTCTTCAGGGCGGCGATCATTGCGTCGGCGATCTCGGCGGATTTCATCCAGGGCCGCTGCTCGAAGGGCACCACGTCGCTGGGCACTTCCTGGTAGGTCTCGCCCTCGAACTTGCCGGAGCGGTTGCCGTTCCAGAAGTAGGTGACGTGGCCGAATTTCTGGGTTTCGGAGCAGGCGAACTGGGTCACGCCGCTCTTGGCGAACCACTCGCCCATGGTGTCCTTGATGGCCGGCGGGGCCACCAGAAAGCGCTTGGGCAGCTGCAGGTCGCCGTCGTACTGCAGCATGCCGGCGTAGATGACCTTGGGCATGCGGATGCGGTCGAACTTGTCGAAATCCGCTTCCTCGAAGGCCCGGGTGATTTCGATGGCCCGGTCGCCGCGGAAGTTGTAGAAGACCACGGCGTCGCCGTCCTCGATGGTGCCGACGGGTTGGCCATTGGCGCCGATGACGAAAGGCGGCAGGTCCTGGTCGATGGTGCCGGGATGGCGCTGGCGCAGGGCCTTGACCGCTTCCGCGGTGCTGGCGAACTGCTCGCCCTGGCCCAGCACGTGGGTCTTCCAGCCGGCTTCCACCAGGGCCCAGTTGGCCTCGTAGCGGTCCATGGTGATGACCTGGCGGCCGCCGCCGGAGGCGATGCGGGCATCGAAGGATGGATCGGAAATCTCCGCCAGGAAAGCCTCGAAGGGCTCCACGTATTCCAGGGCGCTGGTCTCGGGCACGTCGCGGCCGTCCAGCAGGGCGTGGATGCGCACCGTCTTGACGCCTTCGGCCTTGGCCTGGACCACCATGGCCTTGAGGTGGTCGATGTGGCTGTGCACGTTGCCGTCGGAGAAGAGGCCGATGAAGTGCAGCACACCACGACCGGCCTTGGCCCCGGCGACGATCTCCTGCCAGGCCTGGCCCTGCCAGATGCTGCCGTCGGCGATGGCGCCCGCCACCAGGGCGGCGCCCTGGGCGTACACCTGGCCGGCGCCGATGGCGTTGTGGCCCACTTCGGAATTGCCCATGTCGTCGTCCGACGGCATGCCGACGGCGGTGCCGTGGGCCTTCAGGCGGATGTTCGGGCAAGTGGCGAAGAGCTTGTCCAGGGTCGGCTTCCTGGCGGCGGCGATGGCGCTGCCGACGTCGGTCTTGGGCAGGCCGTAGCCGTCCATGACGATGATGACCACGGGACCGGGCACGCCGGGGAAGGAGGAGAGCTTTTGCAGCATGGGGAAATCCTGGCAGAGCGATTCGGGAAAGGTCGGCAAGGCTGCGGCCCCGCCGAGGGCGCCCGTCAAAAAGCGGCAAGATGCGCCGCCGCGGCGCCGGGCGAAGTATCCTAGCCGGGAACCCATCAGTCAATCCGAGGAGCAGACATGGCAGTTCAGCAGACGGCAGCAGGCAGCACGGGTTTGGCCCTCAATCTGGCGCTCCAGGGCGGCGGCGCCCACGGCGCCTACAGTTGGGGCGTGCTCGACTGCCTGCTGGCGGACGGGCGCTACGGCTTCGACGGCATCAGCGGCACCAGCGCTGGTGCCATGAACGCCCTGGTGCTGGCCGACGGCCTGATGAAGGGCGGCCCCCAGTGGGCCCGCCTGGCCCTGGAAGAGTTCTGGCAGGCCATCGCCGACAGCGTGCCCCTGGATCTCTCCATGCCGGTGCAGGGCGGCGAGGGCCTGGCCCTGATGCCGGCCACCCGCATGATGCTCAACTGGACCCAGTACCTTTCGCCCTACCAGTTGAATCCCCTCAACTTCAATCCCCTGCGCCAGCTGCTCAAGGAGCGGGTGGATTTCGAGGGCCTGCGCCGGCACAGCCCGGTGCGCCTGTTCCTCGCCGCCACCAACGCCAACACCGGCAAGCTGCGCCTGTTCCGCAACGCCGAACTGAGCGTGGATGCAGCCCTGGCCTCGGCCTGCCTGCCCATGATCCACCACGCCGTGGAGATCGACGGCGAGCCCTACTGGGACGGCGGCTATTCTGCCAACCCGGCGGTGTTCCCCCTGTTCTACGAATGCGACAGCCCGGAAATCCTGCTGGTGCTGCTGGCGCCGCCCACCTACGGCGAGGTGCCGACCACGGTGGAGGAAATCCGCGCCCGGGCCATGGAGCTGGCCTTCAATACCAGCGTGCTGCGGGAAATGCTGCTCTTCGCCAACGTCATCGACTTCTCCGAGCGCCTGGGCCTGGAGGCGGGGGGGCTGGAAAAACGCATCCTGCAGACCCATTTCCATCTCATCGAGGCGGCCGACCTGCTGCACCAGTTCGGCTCCGAAACCAAGGTGGCGGCCGACTGGCCCTTCCTGCTAAAGCTCCACGACCTGGGCTACGCCGCCGCCGAAGACTGGCTCCGGGCCCACAGCGGCGACATCGGGGTACGCAACTCCTTCGATTTGGCCCGGCGCTTCCGCCTCTAGGCTTGCCTATGCCTATGCCGGTGCCGGGGCGGCAAGGCTAGAATAGGGGCCGTCAGCCGTTCATGTCCCCATCCTTTCCGCGAGACGCCATGTTCAAAAAAGATATCGACCTGATCCGCACCCTTCACGCACGCTACGGCCTGCAAGGCCCATTGCTGGATGCCGGGGGGCTGATCGCTCCCAGCATCGCCGACTACGATATCTCCATGGCCAAGGCCCTGGCCCTGGATCTGGACCTGGACGGCCACAAGTGGTCCATCAAGGTGCCCCACCCGGTGCAGAACGACCGCTATGTGCGGATCGAGCGTCCCTGGACCTTCATCGATCCGGCCTATGTCATCGCCAACCCGGAGTACGGGGACCCCTACATCGAGCAACTGCCGGAAAAATATGCGGACACCTTCAACACCGTGATCATGGTGTCGGTGTTCGAGCATGTGGAGAATCCCTACAAGGTTTCCGACGCCCTCTACAAGATCGTCAAGAAGGGCGGCTACCTGATCAATTCGGCGCCCTTCCTCTTTCCCTACCATCCCAGTCCGGAAGACAACTTCCGCTATTCGCCCGCCGCCCTGCGCCGCATTCATGAATCCAGTGGCTTCACCTGGGTGGAGGGGGATTTCCATATCAACCTCTCCGCCAAGGAAGGTATCGGCGATACCAATCCCCAGAACTACGGCGCTCCCCAGGGCATCATGGCCTGCTACGCGGTGTGCCGGAAGGATTGACCCACCTTGTGCCCAAGGGCCCGATGCTTGCCGGCATCGGGCCGTTTTTCTTTGAGGAGCCTGCCCCATGACAGCTGATCGCACCGATGCTTCCCCGGCGGCCCGCCACCAGCGCTGGTGCCAGCGCCGCCTGGCCGAACTGGATGCGCCGCAAGGCTGGCCCGGCCTGATCGGCCTCATCTGGCTGGAACCCGGCGACAACGCCGTGGGTGCCGGCGCCGACTGCCTGGTGCGCCTGCCCGACGGTCCGGAGCGCCTGGGCTTGTTGCGCTGGCAGGGCACCAGCATCACCTGGGAGCCCGCCGGCGGCGGGGTCCAGGCCCTGCAGACCGACGCCCAGGGGGAGCCGACGCCGGTGCGCAGCGGCGCCTACCAGTTTTTCATCATCGAGCGGGAAGGCCGTCTGGCGGTGCGCCTGCCGGATCTGGAGTGGCAGGCGAAGCGGCCCTTCGCCGGGCTGGAGTGCCTGCCCTATGCGCCGGCCTGGTCCATCGAGGCCGCCTGGGAAACCCTGGCCGAGCCCGTGACCATGGAAGTGCCGACGGTGACCGGCGAACTGAAGGCGGTGACGGTGCGGCACCGGGCGGTGTTCGACCACGCCGGGCAGACGGTGGCCCTGCTGCCCATGGAAACGGGGGAGGAGGGCGTCTTCTTCGTTTTCCGCGATGCCGGCAGCGGCCGCCTGACCTACGGCGCCGGCCGTTTCCTGCGCTGCCCGCCGCCTCAGGACGGCAAGGTGCTGCTGGACTTCAACCGGGCCTACAACCCGCCCTGCGCCTTTACCCCCTTCGCCACCTGCCCCCTGCCGCCGCCGGAGAACTGGCTGGGCTTTGCCGTCGAGGCCGGCGAACTGAAATACCGGGGCGGCCACTGAGGCTCCCGTGCCCATCCTGCTTGGAGAGAAAAAGATGCGTGTCGCCGTTCCCCTGTCCCAGGCCTACAAGCTGCTCAACCACGGCCCCGTGACCCTGGTCAGCAGCGCCCACCAGGGGTATCGCAACGTCATGGCAGCCTCCTGGGCCATGCCCCTGGATTTTTCGCCGCCCAAGGTGGCGGTGGTGATCGACAAGGGCGCCCATACCCGGGGCCTGGTGGAAGGCTCCGGTGAATTCGTGCTGGGCATTCCCGGCAAGGCTCTGGCCGGGGCGGTGGTGGCCGTGGGTTCTTGCAGCGGCCGCGACGGGGACAAGTTTGCGCGCCTGGGGCTGGCCACGGCGCCGGCGGAAAAGGTGGGGGCGCCCCTGGTGGAGGGCTGTGCCGCCTGGCTGGAATGCCAGGTACTGCCGGAAGCTCACAACCAGCAGGCCTACGACTTGTTCCTGGCCGAGGTGGTGGCGGCCTGGGCCGACGACCGGGCCTTCCGGGACGGCCGCTGGCTGTTCGCGGCGGAGGAACTGCGCACCCTGCATTACGTGGCGGGCGGGCAGTTCTTCCTCACCGGCGACAGCCTGGAGGTGCCGGCCTAAGGCCCGGCGCAGCCCCTGGGCGGCGCCGGGAGAAGGGAAGCGACGGGGCGAAGAGCCGCCGCTGGGGGCGGCTCCAGCTCAGTGCTGGTGGGGGATGCCGGCGGCTTCGAAGGCGTAGCTGCCTTCGGGCGGGGCGCAGTGGAAGCAGGGGGCGTGGGCGGTGTTGCCCAGGCCCAGGACCTGTTGGGCCAGGAGGCGGGCCACCTCGGGCTGGCCGGCGCAGGCCTCGCGGATGACGGATTCGATTTCCACCTCGGTTTGCTGCGACTGCACATGACTCAGTCGCTGCAGGAGGGAGGTCAGTTGTTGGCGTTCAATGGCGTTCATGGCTGGCTCCTCAGGCGATACGGCTTCGGGATGAGGTCGATTCTGCGCCTGTTGAATGTTGCAATGCAACAAGTTTAGGCCAGGCATTTGATCCAGGTTGATACAGTGTGTAACAGGAGCCGCAGCTACTGGCGGAAAAACTGCCGCGGCGACTGGCCGAAAGCCCGCTTGAACATGGCGGAGAAGGCGCTGGGGCTGGCGTAGCCCAGTTCCGCCGCCACCGCCCCCAGGCTGCGGCCCTGGGCCACCAGGGCGGCGGCCCGGGACAGGCGCAGCTGCTGGCGCCAGGCGCCGAAGGGCATGGCCAGCTCCTTCTGGAAGAGGCGGGCCAGGGTGCGGCTGCTGGCGCCGACCCGGGCGGCCCAGGCCTCCAGGCTGAGGTCCGCCGCGGGCTGGTCGAGCAGGGCCTGGCAGAGAGCCATCAGGCGCCGGTCCCGGGGCAGGGGCAGGCCCAGGGAGAGGGGCTTGGCCTGGCGCATCTCCTCCACCAGCAGGGCCGTCATCAGGCCGCGCCGGGGGTCGGCGGGGGCAGGGCTGGCGGCCAGGGCCTCGCTCAGGGCCCGCATGACGTCGGAGATTTCCACCACCCGGCAGGAATCCAGGGGCAAGGGGGCCGCCGCCGCATCCACGTAGAGGGTGCGCAGTTCCACCTGGCCCAGCATGACCACGGTGTGGGCCACCTGGGGCGGAATCCAGATGGCCCGCAGGGGCGGCACGATCCAGGCCATGTCGGCGGTGGCCAGGCGGATGGTGCCGGCGATGGGGTAGGCCAGCTGGGCCCAGTCGTGGCTGTGCCAGGGGATTTCCACGTCGGCCGGCGCCTTGCGCAGGTTCACCGTGACCGGCTCGGCGGCGCTGGGGGGCCGGCGGGGCCAGGGATCGTAGGGCAGGTGCGGCTGGGCGGCAGGCATGGGCGTCTTCCGGAGGGAGCGGGTTGGCGCTGGGGACCGGGCCAGCGCTGGCCCGGGGCGGTACGGTCAGCGGTACGGTCAGCGGTACGGTCAGCGGTACGGTCAGCGGTACGGTCAGCGGTACGGTCAGCGGTACGGTCAGCGGTACGGTCAGCGGTACGGTCAGCGGTACGGTACGGCTGGCAGGATTGCGACAATTATTGTCCGTCTGCCGTGTTTCTGCCATGGGCCGGGAGGGTTAGGATGCCAGTCTGTTTTCCATCATCAGGAGCCGGGCCCATGGGTACCGATAGCAATGCCGCCGTGGCATCCCCCAAACCTGTGGCGCTCGCTGCCGCCGTGACCGATACGACTGCCGCCTCTGCCGGTGCTGAAGCAGGCGAGGCCGCCGGGCTGCAGCGCCGGCGCGAATACGCCACCATCAGCGTGGTGGGTTTTGCCCACGGCGTCTCCCATTTCTTCCATCTCCTGCTGGCGCCCCTCTTTCCCTGGCTGATGCAGGAGTTCGGCCTCAGCTTCACCCAGGTGGGGGCTACCATGACCCTCTTTTTCGTCGTTTCCGGCATCGGCCAGGCCCTGGCCGGCTTCGCCGTGGACCGGCTGGGGGCGCGGCGGGTGCTGTTCTTCGGCGTCTCCTGCCTGGCGGCCGCCGGCGTGGCTTTGGCCCTGGCCCACAGCTATGCCGGCCTGTTTCTGGCTGCCGGCCTGGCGGGGCTGGGCAATGCGGTGTTCCATCCGGCGGACTTCACCCTGCTCAACCGCCATGTTTCCGCGGCCCGCCTGGGCCATGCCTTCTCCATCCACGGCCTCTCCGGCAACCTGGGCTGGGCGGCGGCGCCGACCTTCCTCACCGGCATCGCGGCCCTGGCCGGCTGGCGCGGCGCCGCCCTGGGCGCCGGCGCGGTGGCCCTGCTGGCCCTCGGCCTGCTGGTCTGCTTCCGCCATCTGCTGGCCGATCCGCCCCATGGTGCAAGCCGGCACGACGGGGCTCCCGGCTCCCCCTTCGCCTTCCTTGGCTGCGGCCCGGTGTGGCTGTGTTTTGGCTTCTTCCTGTTCACCACCACCGCCTTCGGCGCCTTCCAGAATTTCGGCTCGCCGGTGCTGCAGCAGGTTTATGGTCTTTCCGTGGGCCTGGCGGCCAGCGCCATCACCGCCTTCCTCCTGGGCGGAGCCGGCGGCATGGCCCTGGGCGGCTTTCTCGCCGGCAAGGCCATGGCCCACGACCGGCGCATCGCCCTGATCCTGTCCACGGCGGCCCTGCTGGCCCTGCTGCTGGCCAGCGGCGTCGTGCCTGGTGCCCTGGTGCCGCTGCTGATGGCCTGCATCGGCTTCTGCAACGGCCTGGCCGGCCCTTCCCGGGACCTGCTGGTGCGCCGGGCGGCGGCGGCCCGTTTCGGCCAGCAGGCTTTCGGCCGGGTCTACGGTTTCGTCTATTCGGGGCTGGATACGGGGCTGGCCCTGTCGCCCCTGCTGTTCGGGCCCATGCTCGATGCGGGCCATTTCGCCAGCGTGCTGGTGGGGGTGGCTATCCTTCAGTCCATCGCCGTGCTGACGGCCCTGGGGGTGGGGCGGCGCCAGGTTTGAAAAGGCCGAAAATCCGGGCCACAGAGAGCACAGAGACCAGCGGGAGGTGGCGGGAGGTGGCGGGAGGTGGCGGGCTGCCGGGTGACTGGCCAGGCCCGGTTCAGGGACCTGGCCGGAAAGGCAAGAGGGACGGCTATTTCGGGGTAGTGCAGGCGGAGATGAGCGTGGATATTGCCTCTCCGCCCTGCCTGTTTTTCGGGATCAGGCGTCCAGGGTCACCAGGGTCTGGCGGCCCCACCAGGAGGCGCCGGGGGCCACCACCACCGGCTTGCCCACGGCCACGGCCTCGACGCACAGCATGTGGCGGAAACCGTTGGCCGGCATGTCCTTGAGACTGGCGCAGCGGTGTTCCCAGGGGTTCCACACCACCACGTCGGGAAAGCCCTCGCTGGCGATGGCCAGGGCCTGGCGTCCGTCCTTCAGCAGCAGGGGGCGGGGCACGTCCAGATAGACCTGATCCACCTCGTCATCCACCATCAGTTCCGGGCCGGTCTCGACCTTGGTCTCCTGGCTGCCGGGAAGCTGGCGGCGGCTGCCGTGGAGGCCGGTGAGGGTGACGTTCTCCACTTCCTTGACGCGCAGATAGGTGTGCAGGCCGCCGGTGAATTCCAGGGGTTCGCTGCCCGGATTCTCCACTTCCAGTTCGATGTCCAGGCGGTCGCGGGTCAAGGCCACGGTCAGCTCGGCGCGGAAGTCGTGGGGCCACAGGGCCCGGCTGGCGTCGTCGGCCGTGAGGCTGTAGACGGCGCAGGCGAAGCCGCCTTCTTCCGCTTCCGGCTGTTCGCGCCACTCTTCCAGGGTCCAGGTGGCGGTGCGGGCGAAACCGTGCTTGGGCAGGGGGCCGCGCTCGGCGAATTGGGGAAAGATGACCGGCACGCCGCCACGGATGGGGACGCTGCCGCCGAAGTCGGCCTGGGGGCTGAGATAGAGGCGCTCGCCGCCGCCGGCGGGGACCCAGGACAGGGCCTGGGCGCCGAAGGCGCTGATGACGGCGGTGCTGCCGTCGGGCAGGGTGAGGCGGACGGCGTCGAGGCCGTGGAAGGTGGTGTTGCCGAGTTTCTGGGATGCCGACATGGGGAGCGCTGGGAGAAAGGGCGGGGCGCTATTGTAGCCGGGCGGCGGCGGCTCCGCCCGGCGGCCTGTAGCGGGACACCGGGCGCGGCTGCTGGCGGCGCCCGGTGCGGTGTTTCAGGCGCCCTTGCGGCGGGCGGCGCTGCGGGGCTTGCTGCCGTTGTCTTCGTTCGCGGCACTTTCCTCGGCCAGGCCGGCCTCGATCTGGGTGGCCGCCTGGGCGGCGGTGTGGGAGGCATTGGCGGCCAGGTGACCCAGGGTGTGGTCCAGCTGGGTGACGCTCTGCTGGAACAGGTTCACCGCCGGCAGGATTTCCGCCGGCAGGCCCTTGCCGGCCTTTTCGATGCTGTGGGCGACGAAGGCGCTGAGGCCGTGGCTGTGGCCTTCGAAGAAGCGGATGGCCTCTTCCTGCAGGGCCATCAGGGCGCCCAGGCCTTCCTGGGTCAGGGCCAGGGAGTGGCGGTGCAGGGTGTCGCCGGTCTTGCCGGCGTCCAGGCGGGGCAGGGCGCCATCGTCCGCCTGCAGGGATTCGAGCAGGTCCTGGCGGGCGGCGCTGCAGATGTCCAGGGAGCGGTGGCCGGAATCGAGCAGCAGGCCGGCGATGCTGGAAAAGGCGTTGAGGGAACCCTGGTGCAGGGCGGCGGTGGCGGGTTGCAGGTCGTACATGGCGGCTGTCTCCTGGGTGGGGGGCTTCCTTTTTTAGCACCCCCACATGACAGCGGCGTGACCGCCGGGCCTAGGTCGTGGCCGCTACTTCGGCGTGGCGGAAACAGTCGGTAGTGTGGTCGTTCACCATGCCCGTGGCCTGCATGAAGGCGTAGCAGATGGTGGAGCCGACGAACTTGAAACCGCGCTTGGCCAGGGCCTTGCTCATGGCGTCCGATTCGGCGGTGCGGGTCGGCGCCTCGGCGATGCTGGCCCAGCGGTTCTGCCGCGGCGCGCCACCGACGAACTGCCACAGGTAGGCGGCGGCATCGCCTTCTTCCTCGCACAGCTGCAGCCAGGCCCGGGCGTTCTGGATGAAGGCGGCCACCTTGAGCCGGTTGCGCACGATGCCCGGGTCCGCCAGCAGGCTGGCCACCTTGGCCTCGTCGTAGGTCGCCATGCGGTGGGGATCGAACTGGTCGAAGGCGAGGCGGTAGGTTTCCCGCTTTTTCAGGACGGTGATCCAGGAGAGACCGGCCTGGGCCCCTTCCAGCAGGAGGAATTCGAAGAGCCGGGCGGGGTCCCGCAGGGGCACGCCCCACTCGGTGTCGTGGTAATGCTGGTAGAGCGGGTCATCGCTGACCCAGGCGCAGCGGCAGGGCATGGTCGGCTCCTCGGAATGAGCCGGCAGTGTAACGCCCCGACCTGGGGAAAACACCGGGGCGGGGCACTTTTTCGCCCCGGGAAGGTTCATACTCTTGAAAACGGCGGGTGGCACTCCCATGTGGGAGATGAAGACGCGGAAAGGATGAATGGCCGCCCTTCGTTTTAACACGAGAGGACCCGATCATGGACACGTTCTACAGCAGCGACGAGTATTCGGTTCTGGCCTACCCGGCCCAGTACGGTTTCGAGTTGGTAGACAAGACCGGGAACCGCTCCCTGTTCATTCAGGGCGTGCGGGCGGAGCAGTTCCACCGGGCCATCCGGGAAGTGGTGGGCGAAGGGACGGACACGGAAACCGTGGACGACTTTCTCGCCGACTATTGCGCCGGTGCCGCCCAGCCCATCGTGTTCCAGTAGACCGGAACAGTCCTGAATGAAAAACGGCGGACCCGCGGGTCCGCCGTTTTTTTTTCCGTAGCCGGGGGGCTCAGCCCTTCAGGTCGGGGAAGTCTTCCTCGAAGAATTCCCACTCGCCCTTTTCGTTGGCATTGCGGCGCTTGGCCTCGTTGGCCCGCAGTTCGACGCGCCGGATCTTGCCGGAGATGGTCTTGGGCAGGTCGGAGAACTCCAGGCGGCGGATGCGCTTGTAGGGAGCCAGGTTGGCGCGCAGGAAGGCGAAGATGTCCTTGGCCAGTTCCTTGGACGGCTTCTCGCCGTTGCGCAGGATGACGTAGGCCTTGGGCACGGCCAGACGTACCGGATCGGGGGAGGGCACCACCGCCGCCTCGGCCACGGCCGGGTGCTCGATCAGCACGGATTCCAACTCGAAGGGGGAGATGCGGTAGTCGGAGGCCTTGAACACGTCGTCCGCCCGGCCCACGTAGGTGATGTAGCCGTCCTCGTCCTTGGTGGCCACGTCGCCGGTGTGATAGACCCCGTCGCGCATCACTTCGGCGGTCTTCTCGGCGTCGCCGGAGTAGCCCACCATCAGGCCCAGGGGGCGCGGGTTGAGCTTGAGGGAAATCTCGCCCTCGGCGGCCTCGTTGCCTTCGCTATCCACCAGCACCACCTGGTAGCCCGGCAGGGGGCGGCCCATGGAGCCGGGCTTGAGGGGCTGGCCCGGGGTGTTGCCGATCTCGGCGGTGGTTTCGGTCTGGCCGAAACCGTCGCGGATGGTGATGTTCCAGGCGTTCTGCAGCTGCTCGATGATTTCCGGGTTGAGGGGTTCGCCGGCACCGATCAGTTCGCGGATCTTCAGGCGGCCCTTATAGGCGGCCAGGTCTTCCTGGATCATCATGCGCCACACGGTGGGGGGAGCGCACATGGTGGTGACCTGGTACTTCTCCAGCACATTGAGCATGGACTTGGCGGAGAAGCGGCTGTAGTTGTAGAGGAAGATGCAGGCGCCGGCATTCCAGGGGGCGAAGAAGCAGCTCCAGGCGTGCTTGGCCCAGCCCGGCGAGGAAATGTTGAGGTGGATGTCGCCGGGCTGCAGGCCGATCCAGTACATGGTGGACAGGTGGCCCACCGGGTAGCTCTGGTGGGTGTGCAGCACCAGCTTGGGCTTGGAGGTGGTGCCGGAGGTGAAATAAAGCAGCAGGGGGTCGGAAACCTTGGTGGCGGCATCCGGGGTGTACTCGGCGGAGGTGGTGTGGCTGTCCTTGAAGGACTTCCAGCCGGCGGGTTCGCCGCCGACGCAGATGCGGGTGTAGTCGCCTGCCAGGTCGGTGAACTTGTCGGTGTGGGCCGCGCCGATGATGACGTGCTTGACCTGGCCCCGGTCCAGGCGGTCGCGCAGGTCTTCGGGGGTGAGCAGGGTGGTGGCGGGAATCAGCACGGCGCCCAGCTTGATACAGCCGAGCATGGTTTCCCACAGGGGCACTTCGTTGCCCAGCATCATCAGGATGCGGTCGCCCCGCTTGACGCCCTGGGCCTTGAGCCAGTTGGCCACCTGGTTGGAACGGGCGGACATCTGGGCGAAGGAAATCTTGTGCTCGGTGCCGTCTTCCTCGACGATCCACAGGGCGGGCTTGTCGTTGCCCTTGGCCATGACATCGAAGTGGTCCAGGGCCCAGTTGAACTCGGTCAGCTGGGGCCACTGGAAGCCGTTGTAGGCGGTGGTGTAGTCGGTGCGGTGGGCCAGCAGGAAGTCGCGGGCCTTGAGAAAGGCTTCAGTAGCAGACAACTTGTTCTCCTCTGTTTTGTCGTTCAGTGTGAAAAGGCAACGCCGGATTGCTCCGGTACAACCCGCGTCAGAACAGGGAGAACGGACCGGCCTGTGTGGTCAGGTGGTCCTGAGATCGAGAAGCGGCCGACGACGGCCCGACTCCCCCCTGCCCGGATCGCGTAACGCGTTTTATATTGTTTATTGACGTTGACGTTGACGTTAACGTAATGAAATCGCCAGTGTCAAGGCGGGGCGGGCCTACGGGGGCGGCAGCAGAATTTCCGGGGAGTTGGGCTATAATCCGGGCCTTGCGTTCAACCCTCCAATCATTGGGAGTCCCTGGCATGGCCCTGTACGAATCCGATCACACCAAATTCATGCGCGAAATGCTGGCTAAGAACCCGGAGTGGGTGGAAGACCAGCGCAAGGGCCGGGCCATCTGGTGGGACAAGGAACTGCCCCAGGAAGAGCAGGAAGGCTTCAAGGCCGCCAAGGTGGCCCAGAAGTCCTACCCCTACGATGTGAACAGCAAGTAAGCCGGTTACGGCAACCATACCAAGCAAAAGGGCCAGGCATCATGCCTGGCCCTTTTGCTTTGTTGGCGAGGGCAGGGATTTCCGGGGCCGTCCCTGGTGGCGGTCCGGCCCGGACCCCGCCCCCTTTTGAGGGGCGCCGCGCGGATCAGTCGGTGAGGGGCTTGATGACGCGCTTCACGGCCGGATCTTCGGGGTGGGGGTGGATGGTGAAGCCCAGGCTGGTCATCAGCTTGAACATCTTGGAGTTGAGGGCCAGCACATCGCCCACCACGGCCCGGTAGCCTTTGGCCCGGGCACACTCGATGATGGCGCTCATCAGCTTGCGGCCGACGCCGCGCTTCTGCCAGCCGTCGGCCACGGCCAGGGCGAATTCCACCGTCTCGCCGTCCGGGTTGGAGACGAAGCGGGAGACGCCCACCTGGACTTCCTTGCCGTCCTCCTCGGTGACGGCGACAAAGGCCATTTCCCGGTCGTAGTCGATCTGGGTGAAGCGCACCAGCATGGACTGGGTCAGCTCCCGCAGGGTGTCCATGAAACGGAAGTACTTGGATTCGTCGGACAGGTGGGCGACGAATTCTTTCTCCATTTCCGCATCTTCCGGACGGATGGGGCGGATCACCACCACCTGGCCGTCGGGCAGGACCCAGTCCTCCACCAGGTGGGCCGGGTAGGGGTGGATGGCCATGTGGGAATAGCGGTCACCGGATGAGGGGGCGAAGTCGATGACGATGCGGGCATCGGCGGCGATGGCACCGTTTTCATCGACGATCAGGGGGTTGAGGTCCAGCTCCTGCAGCCAGGGCAGTTCGCACACCATCTGGGAGATGCGCAGCAGCACGTCCTCCAGGGCTTCCATGTTGGCGGCGGGCATGTTGCGGTAGTCGCCCAGGATCTTGGCGGCCCGGGTGGAACGGATCAGGTCTTCCACCAGGTAGCTGTTCATGGGCGGCAGGGCCACGGCGGTGTCGTTGAAGACCTCGCACTCGGCACCGCCGACACCGAAGGTGATGACGGGGCCGAAGACCCGGTCCCGGATCACGCCCACCTTCAGTTCCCGGCCGTTGGGACGGGCCACGAAGGGCTCGATGGAAACGCCGTTGATGCGGGCGTTGGGAGCATTGCGGCCCACGGTGTCGAGAATGTCGTGGTAGGCATTGCGCACGGCAGCGGCGGAGATGATGTTGAGGCGCACGCCGCCCACTTCGGACTTGCGCGGCAGGTCGGGGGAATCCACCTTCATCACCACCGGGAAGCCGATCTGCTCGGCCAGCAGCAGGGCCTCGGTGGGAGTGCGGGCCACCATGGTCTGGGCCACGGGAATCTTGAAAGCCCGCAGCACGGACTTGGATTCCATTTCGGAGAGCACCTTGCGCCGTTCCGACAGCACCGCCTCGATCAGCATCTTGGCGCCTTCGGTGGCGGTCTTGGCCTGGCGGGAGATGGGTTCCGGCGTCTGCAGCAGCAGCTTCTGGTTGCGGTAGTAGGTGGACAGGTGGGAGAACAGGTCCACCGCCGTTTCCGGCATGCGGAAGGCGGGGATGCCGGCTTCGGTCAGCATCTTGCGCGCCGGGTAGGTCTGCTGTTCGCCCATCCAGCAGCCGACGATGGGCTTGGTACAGGTCTCGCTGGCGGTGATCACGGCCTTGGCCACTTCCTCGGGCTGGGTCATGGCCTGGGGCGTCAGCATCACCAGGATGCCGTCCACCTCCGGGTCCTGGGTGCCGGCCAGGATGGCGTCCCGGTAGCGTTCCGGGGTGGCATCGCCGACGATGTCGATGGGGTTGGCGTGGGACCAGGTGGGAGGAAGCACCGCATTGAGGGAGGCGATGGTGGACTGGGACAGGTCGGCCAGGGGAATGCCCAGCTCGGCGGCCCGGTCGGCGGCCATGGCGCCGGGGCCGCCGCCGTTGGTGATGATCAGCAGCTTGTTGCCGTCGGGGCGGAACTTGGAGGCCAGGCCCTTGGCGGCGTAGAACAGCTGGCCGATGTTGCGCACCCGCACCACGCCGGCCCGCTTCAGGGCGGCGTCGAACACCGCGTCGGAGCCCAGGGCCATGCCCGAGTGCACCTGGGCGGCGACGGAACCGGATTCGTAACGGCCGGCCTTGAGCAGCAGGATGGGCTTGATGCGGGCGGCCGAACGCATGGCGCTCATGAAGCGGCGGGCGTTGCGGATGCCTTCCACGTACATGAGGATGTAGTGGGTGCGGTTGTCGTAAACCAGGTAGTCGAGAATCTCGCCGAAATCGATGTCGGCGGAGCCGCCGGTGGAAATGACGGAGGAGAAGCCCACGTCATTGACCTTGGCCCAGTCGAGAATGGCGGTGCACAGGGCGCCGGACTGGGAGACCAGGGCCAGGTTGCCCGGGTTGGCGGAGATGTTGGCGAAGGTGGCGTTGAGGCCCTGCACCGGGCGGATCAGGCCGAGACAGTTGGGGCCCAGGATGCGCACGCCGTAGCTGCGGGCAATTTCCACCATCTTGCGTTCGAGGGCGGCACCGGAGTGGCCGGCCTCGGCGAAGCCGGCGGTGATGACCACCACGTTCTTGACGCCGCTGCGGCCGCATTGCTCGATGATGGCCGGCACGGTGCGGGCCTGGGTGGCGATCACGGCCAGGTCGACGCGGGCGCCGATTTCCTCGATGGACTTGTAGGCCTGCACGCCCTGCACGGTGTCGTGCTTGGGGTTGATCGGGTAGAGGCGGCCCTTGTAGCCGGCGGCCACGATGTTGCGGTAGATGATGTTGCCGACGGAGTTTTCCCGGTCCGAGGCGCCGATGACGGCGACGGACTTGGGTTCGAACAGGCTGGTAAGGTAGTGTTCTTCTTCGTGCATGACTTGTCCCCGAGCTTTGGACCAGCCCGGCTTGGCCGGTGCTGATTCGAGTTCCAGTTTGATATTGTGCGACGCAAAAATCTAGCACAAAAGTCAGAAGGTGTCTCATGGGGAAAACCGCAGCCCCCGGTTGCCGTTTGATCCAGGTCAGGAAAGTGACAATTAAACCTATAGTCTGCCTGTCGGGCCGATTTCCGGCCGCTTGCCGGGGTTGATTCGGCCGTGCCCTGTTTCACCCGTACGCCATGTTGCATTGCACCATATTTGGCCGGAGCCCTTGCTCCCGGCTTTTGCCCAGCCTTCGTCCGGAGCTCCCATGTCCGCCCCTGTTTCCGTCCTGCCGCCATCCTCCTGGATCACCCGCTTTGCCGACCTCCTGCCCGACGGCAGCAGCGTGCTGGATCTGGCCTGCGGCAGTGGCCGCCATGCCCGTTGGCTGGCGGCCCGGGGCCTGGCGGTGACGGCCGTGGATCGGGATGCTGAGGCCATTGCCCCCCTGACGGGGCTGCCGGGCATCGAAGCCCTGGCGGCGGACCTGGAAGGTGGTCCCTGGCCCCTGGCCGGACGCCGCTTTGACGGCATCGTCGTCACCAACTATCTGCACCGGCCCCTGTGGCCCCTGCTGACGGCAGCCCTGGCGCCCCGGGGGATGCTGCTCTACGAGACCTTCATGGCGGGCAACGAGCGTTTCGGCAAGCCGAGCCGACCGGATTTCCTGCTGCAGCCGGGGGAGTTGCTGGAGGTCTGCCGGCAGCAGGGGCTGCAGGTGCTTGCCTACGAGGCGGGAGAGGTGGAGGCGCCGAAAGCGGCCATGGTACAGCGCCTGTGTGCGGTGCGGGGCAACTTGCCCCGGCTTCCCGGCCGGCTCTGAGGCGGGGCGCTCAAGCCAGGTTGGCGGCGATCAGGCGGGCGGCCGTATGGCCGCTGCGCACGGCCCCTTCCAGGGTGGCCGGATAGTCGCCGGCGGTGTAGTCGCCGGCCAGCCACAGGCCGGGCAGGGGCGTGGCGTTGGCGGGGCGGTCCAGATCTGGCCGGCAGGCGAAGGTGGCCCGGGCCTCCCGGATGGTGCGCTGCCAGCGGGGTGGCGCCAGGGGGCGGCCGAGGGCGCTTTCCAGCTCCCGGTGCAGGGCCTGGGCCAGGGCCTCGGGGGCCAGCGCTTGCCAGGGACCGTGGGCGCTGAGGACACAGGCCAGCAGGCCCCGGTGGCCGTCGAGGGGGCCCCGGTCGAAGACCCATTGGCCGATGGGTCCGGCCAGGCCCAGCAGGGGGAAGGGCAGGGTTACGTCTGCGTCGTACTGCAGATACACCGTGGCGATGGGCTCGTAGGCGAAGGCGGCCAGTTGCCGGCGCAGGGCGTCCAGGGCCGGTGCCGGCGGCAGCAGGGCGGCGCCGTGCTGGGGGGCGGTGGCCAGCACCACCTGGCTGAATTCGGCACTGCCCGTCTGCCCTTCGTTTTCCCACTCCAGTCGCCAACCCGCGCCGCTGGCCGAAATGCGGCGTACCCGGCTGGAGAGGTGCACCGGCTGGCCTTTTTCAGCCAGCCAGGCTGCAGCGGGTTCAGGGACGAGGTTCCCCAGGTGGGTGGTCGGCAGGAGCATGTCCGTCGCGCCTCCCGGGCCACCCAGGCTGTCGCGCAGGACGTTGGCGAAGACCTGGGCCGAGGCGGCAGCGGCCGGGGTGTTGAGGGCGGCCAGGCACAGGGGTTCCCACAGGAAGCGGGTCAACCGGGGGCCCTGGCGGTGCCGTTGCAGCAGTTCGCTGACGCTGCAGTCGGCGGGCAGCCGGTAATCGCCGGCCTTGAGGGCTTGCATGAAGCGGGCGGCGGCGAACTTCTCGCCCAGGCCGACGCCTTTGGCCGTGAGCAGGCCCCAGGCCAGGTGCAGGGGGGCGGGCAGGCGCGGCAGGCGCAGGTTGAAGTGGGGCGGCGTCAGCAGGGCCAGGGGCGCCCGGCGCAGGTGCCCGGTGCTGCCGATCTGGCCCATCAGTTCCAGGGTGGCGCCGTAGGCGCCGATGAGCAGGTGGGGGCCGTTGTCCAGGGCCAGGCCTTCGACCTGGACCAGGCGGGCGCGACCGCCCGGCTGGCGCGCCGATTCGAAGATGCTGACGGGGATGCCCTGGCGGACCAGGGCCACGGCGCAGGCCAGGCCGGCCCAGCCGGCGCCGACAATGGCGACCCGGGCCGGTGCCCCGGTGTCGGGCGGCGTCAGCCCTTGATCCACGCCTTGAGAGCCAGCCAGGCCTTGCGTCCGGGCGGAATGGAAATGCGGTGGGTGAGGACCAGCCCGGGCTCGGCGGCGATTTCTTCCAGCAGGCTGCGGTAGATGGCCGCCATCACTAGCCCCGGCTTCTGCTGGCGGCGGTCCGCCGCCGGCAGGGCAGCGAAGGCCTGCTCGTAGAAGCCGCGGGCCCGTTCGATCTGGAACTGCATGAGGGCGGCGAAGGCTTCCGTCGGGCGGCTGTTGAGGATGTCCGCCGCCGGCACGTTGAAGCGCTGCAGTTCGTCCATGGGCAGGTAGATGCGGCCGCGGCGAGCGTCCTCGCCCACGTCGCGGATGATGTTGGTGAGCTGGAAGGCCATGCCCAGGTCGTGGGCGTACTTGCGCGTGGCCCTTTGCGTCATGCCGAAGATTTCGGCGGAGAGCAGGCCCACCACGCTGGCGACCCGGTAGCAGTAGAGCTGCAGGGATTTGAAGTCGGCGTAGCGGGCCTGGGTCAGGTCCATTTCCATGCCGTCGATGATTTCCAGCAGCAGTTCCTTGTCCAGGGGAATGGTCTTGATCACCTCGGCCAGGGCCTGGGCCACCGGGTGCTGGGGCGTGCCGTCGTAGAGCCGCTCCACCTCCTGACGCCACCAGGCCAGCTTGATCGCCGCCACCTGGGGGTCCTCGACTTCGTCCACCACGTCGTCCACCTCCCGGCAGAAGGCGTAGAGGGCGGTCATGGCCTGTTTCTTCTCCCGGGGCAGGAGGGTGAAGCTGATGGTGAAGGAGGAGCCGCTGGCGGCTGCCTTCTGCTGGCAGTAGTCGTGGGGATTCATGGGCGGGATTCTAGCGGCATCCGTGGCGGAAGAGGGCGGCACGACAGGCCAGGAGCAACCAGTCGCCGCCGCCGAGGCGGGGGCGCCGGCGGAAAACGTCGCCCCCTACCTGCCCGATTTTTTCCAGGATGCGCAGGCCCCCTTCCACCGTCAGGCGTATTTCCCAACCGAAACGGCCGGGCAGGTCCAGGGCCAGGGGGGCGCCGTCCAGCATCAGCTGGCGGGCCCGCTGCACCTGGAAATCCATGAGGGCGCACCAGGCCTCGTCGACCTGTCCGGCGGCGATGGCTTCTTCGTCGAGGCCGAAGCGCAGCAGGTCCTCCTGGGGCAGGTAGACCCGCTGCTTTTCCCAGTCCACGGCCACGTCCTGCCAGAAGTTGATCAGCTGCAGGGCGGTGCAGATGGCGTCCGAGCGGGCCAGGTTTTCCGGCGTGGCGGCTTCGAACAGGTGCAGCATGATGCGCCCCACCGGGTTGGCGGAGCGGCGGCAGTAGTCGAGCAGGGCGGGGTAATCGGCGTAGCGCTTGACCGTGACGTCCTGGGCGAAGGCCGAGAGCAGGTCGTGGAAAGGCTGCAGGGGCAGGTCGTGGGCCACCAGGATGGGGGCCAGGTCCTGGAACAGGGGCGTTTCCGGGGTGATGCCGGCCTCGATGCGCTCCAGTTCGGCGCCGTAGGCCGCCAGGGCCTGCAGGCGCTCGGCATCGCCGGCCTCGCCCTCGTCGGCGATGTCGTCAGCGCTGCGGGCGAAACGGTAGATGACTTCCACCGGGCGGCGCAGGTGCCGGGGCAGGAGGATGGAGGCAACAGGGAAATTTTCGTAGTGATCGACGGGCATGGGCATGCGGTCGTGGCGGACGCTTGCCGGGCCAGGCCGGCGTCGTCTCTGGCGGTTGCGGCCCCCGCGGATTCGCGGCGTGGGGCAAGGCTTACAGTATAGAGGCAACTCGGGTAAAATAGCTCGTTTGCGCGAGAGTGGCGGAATTGGTAGACGCACTGGATTTAGGTTCCAGCGCCGCAAGGCGTGGGGGTTCGAGTCCCTTCTCTCGCACCACGGATCGGGCGGCCTAGGCTGCCCTTGTTGTCACTAAGGAAAACGCATGCAAGAGAATTCCCAAGTCTCCAGCGCCCTGGAACGTCGCCTGGATATCGCCGTTGCCATCGCCGATCTGGATAAGGACGTGGACGAGCGTCTGAAGCGCATGGGCAAGAGCGTCAAGCTGCCCGGCTTCCGTCCCGGCAAGGTGCCGTTCAACATGGTCAAGCAGCAGTACGGTGCCCAGGCCCGCCACGAAGCCCTGGCCGACGCTGTGGACAAGGCCTTCGGCGAAGCCGTGACCGCCCAGAAGCTGCGTGTGGCCGGCTATCCCCGCATCGAGGCCAAGAAGACCGAGAGCGACACCCAGCTGGAATTCTCCGCCATTTTCGAGGTTTATCCCGAAATCACCCTGGGCGACGTTTCCACCACCGACGTGGAGCGCCTGTCCTTCGAAGTCGGCGCTGCCGAAGTGGACAAGACCCTGGACATCCTGCGCAAGCAGCGCGTCACCTTCGACAAGGCCGATCGCGCCGCCGCCAAGGGCGACCGCGTGGTCATCGATTTCCTGGGCAAGAAGGACGGCGTTGCCTTCCAGGGCGGCCAGGCCACCGATTACCCCTTCGTCCTGGGCGAAGGCATGATGCTGGCCGATTTCGAGAACAACGTGGAAGGCCTCAAGGCTGGCGAGTCCAAGACCTTCGACATGACCTTCCCGGCTGACTACTTCTCCAAGGACCTGGCCGGCCAGTCCGTGCAGTTCGAGATCACCGTCAAGGAAGTCCAGGGCGCCAAGCTGCCCGAGGTCGATGCCGAATTCGCCAAGCTGATGGGCATCGCCGACGGCGACGTGGAGAAGATGCGTGCCGAGATCCAGACCAATCTGGGTCGCGAAGTGAAGAAGCGCATCCAGGCCCAGACCAAGGATCAGGTCATGGAAGCCCTGCTCAAGGCCAACCCCATCGACGTGCCCAACGCCCTCATTGAAGGCGAAGTGGAGCGTCTGATGCAGGCCGCCAAGGCTGACATGGAAGCCCGTGGCTTCAAGGGCAAGGACCTGCCAGTCAAGCCCGAGTGGTTCGGCGAGCAGGCCAAGCGCCGCGTCACCCTGGGTCTGGTGCTGGCCGAGCTGGTGAAGGTGGAAAACCTGTACGCCAAGCCCGAGCAGATCAAGGCCATGGTGGAAGAGGCTGCCCAGTCCTACGAAAACCCGGACGAAGTGGTGAAGTGGTACTACGCCCAGCCCCAGCGTCTGGCCGAGGTCGAGGCCGTCGTGGTCGAAGATAACGTGGTAAGCTGGGTCCTGGAACGGGCCAAGGTTACCGACAAGACCGCCGACTTCGACGAACTGATGGGTCGCCGCGCCTAAGACGCGCTTCGCATCCGCAGAAGAAGTAACGTGGGGGCTGCAAGTTTTTGCGGCCCCTGCGTCATAATAAGTCACCGCAACGTCCCAAACCTTCGACTCCCCCAACCAAAAAACAGAGGATGCGCATGAAGATCGATAACGGCAGCCAGTGGGATCCCCAAGCCCTGGGGCTGGTCCCCATGGTGGTTGAGCAAAGCGGCCGCGGTGAACGGGCTTTTGACATTTATTCCCGCCTGCTCAAGGAACGCATCGTGTTCCTGGTCGGGCCGGTGAACGACGCCTCCGCCAACCTGGTGGTGGCCCAGTTGCTGTTCCTGGAAGCAGACAATCCCGACAAGGACATCTTCTTCTACATCAATTCCCCGGGTGGTTCCGTGACCGCTGGCCTGTCCATCTACGACACCATGCAGTTCATCAAGCCCGACGTCTCCACCCTGTGCATGGGCCAGGCTGCGTCCATGGGCGCTTTCCTGCTCAACGCCGGGGCCAAGGGCAAGCGTTTTGCGCTGCCCAATTCCCGTGTCATGATTCACCAGCCCATGGGCGGTTTCCAGGGCCAGGCCTCCGACATCGAAATCCACGCCAAGGAAATTCTCTCCCTGCGTGCCAAGTTGAACGAGATCATGGCCAAGCACAGCGGCCAGCCCGTGGATCGTATCGAGAAGGATACGGATCGCGACAACTTCCTTTCTGCAGCCGAAGCCATGGAATACGGCCTGATCGACAAGGTTCTGAGCAGCCGTGCCGACGCCCAGGAAGCAAAATAAGGCAGGGGACGACATATGACGGAAAAGAAAAGCGGCAGCGCCGAAAAGCTGCTTTATTGCTCCTTCTGCGGCAAGAGCCAGCATGAGGTGAAGAAGCTCATCGCCGGACCGTCCGTGTTCATTTGCGACGAGTGCATCGAGCTGTGCAACGACATCATCCGCGACGAGATCGCCGGTGACGTCGGCGGCAAGGGCGGCAAGGACGACCTGCCGACGCCGAAGGAAATCTGCAGTATCCTGGACCAGTACGTGATCGGCCAGGAAGTGGCGAAGAAAATCCTCTCCGTGGCCGTGTACAACCACTACAAGCGCCTGCGCCATCAGGGCAAGAGCGCCGATGACGTGGAACTGGCCAAGAGCAACATCCTGCTGATCGGTCCCACCGGCTCCGGCAAGACCCTGCTGGCCCAGACCCTGGCCCGCCTGCTCAACGTGCCCTTCGTCATGGCCGATGCCACCACCCTGACCGAAGCCGGCTACGTCGGCGAGGATGTGGAAAACATCATCCAGAAGCTGCTGCAGAAGTGCGACTACGAAGTCGAGAAGGCCCAGCAGGGCATCGTCTACATCGACGAAATCGACAAGATTTCCCGCAAGTCCGACAACCCCTCCATCACCCGGGACGTTTCCGGCGAGGGCGTGCAGCAGGCCCTGCTCAAGCTGATCGAAGGTACCGTGGCCAGCGTGCCGCCCCAGGGCGGGCGAAAGCATCCCAACCAGGACTTCGTCCAGGTGGATACGGCCAACATCCTCTTCATCTGCGGCGGCGCTTTCGATGGCCTGGAAAAGGTCATCCGCAACCGCTCCACCCGCGGCGGTATCGGTTTCGGCGCCGAAGTGAAGAGCAAGGAAGACAAGAAGGCCGTCGGCGAAGTGCTGCGCACCGTGGAGCCCGAGGACCTGATCAAGTTCGGCCTGATTCCCGAGTTCGTCGGCCGCCTGCCGGTGATCGCCACCCTGGACGAACTGTCCGAAGCTGCCCTGGTGGAAATCCTGATCGAGCCGAAGAACGCCCTGATCAAGCAGTACCAGAAGCTCTTCGCCATGGAAGGTGCCGAACTGGAAGTGCGTCCCGCGGCCCTCACTGCCATCGCCCGCCGCGCGCTGGAGCGCAAGACCGGCGCCCGGGGCCTGCGTTCCATCCTGGAAGGCGTGCTCCTGGAAACCATGTATGAACTTCCGGGCATGGACAATGTCTCCAAGGTGGTGATCGACGAAGGCATGATCTCCGGCGAAGCCAAGCCCATCCTCATCTACGCCGAGCAGCCCAAGGTTTCCGGCTCCAACTGATCCCGCGCATTGCCTGCAAGCCGGGGAGTCGCCAAATTTGGTGACTCCCCGGGCTTGAAGAATCCTTCCATCGCCCCTATCTTCAGGGGTGATTGCTTTTCATAAGGACTCACCATGTCCAGCATTACCCTATTACCTTCCGAGCCCGTGGATCTGCCCTTGCTGCCCCTGCGGGACGTGGTGGTCTTCCCCCACATGGTCATTCCCCTGTTCGTGGGGCGCCCGAAGTCCATCAAGGCCCTGGAAACCGCCATGGAGGCCGGCAAGAGCATCCTGCTGGTGGCCCAGAAGTCCGCTGCCAAGGATGATCCCGCTCCCGAGGATCTCTACGAGATCGGTTGCGTCGCCAACATCCTGCAGATGCTGAAGCTGCCCGACGGTACCGTGAAGGTGCTGGTGGAAGGCACCCAGCGCGCCCGCATCACTGCGGTGGACAACCAGCAGACCATGTTTTTCGCCACCGCCACGCCCATCGCCGGCGAAGACGGCCCCAACCATGAAGTGGAGGCCATGCGTCGGGCCGTGATTGCCCAGTTCGACCAGTACGTCAAACTGAACAAGAAGATTCCGCCGGAAATCCTCACCTCCATTGCCGGCATCGAAGAGGCCGGCCGACTGGCCGACACCATCGCTGCCCATCTGCCGCTCAAGCTCGAGCAGAAGCAGGAAATCCTCGAGCTGTTCGACATCAAGGGGCGCATCGAGCGTCTGCTGACCCAGCTCGAGTCCGAGATCGACATCCTGCAGGTGGAGAAGCGCATCCGCGGCCGCGTCAAGCGCCAGATGGAAAAGAGCCAGCGCGAGTACTACCTGAACGAACAGGTCAAGGCCATCCAGAAGGAACTGGGCGAAGGCGAAGAGTGGGCCGACCTGGAAGAGATGGAAAAGAAGGTCAAGGCTGCCGGCATGACCAAGGAAGCCGTCGCCAAGGCCCAGTCCGAGCTGAAGAAGCTCAAGCTGATGTCGCCCATGTCGGCCGAAGCCACCGTGGTGCGTAACTACATCGAGACCCTGGTGGGGCTGCCCTGGAAGAAGAAGACCCGGGTCTCCAAGGATCTGGCCGAAGCCCAGAAGATCCTGGACAAGGACCACTGGGGCCTGGAGAAGGTCAAGGAACGCATTCTCGAGTATCTCGCCGTGCAACAGCGGGTGGACAAGCTCAAGGCGCCGATCCTGTGCCTGGTTGGGCCTCCCGGGGTGGGCAAGACCTCCCTCGGCCAGTCCATTGCCCAGGCCACCAACCGCAAGTTCGTGCGCATGAGTCTTGGCGGCGTGCGGGACGAGGCCGAGATTCGCGGCCACCGCCGTACCTACATCGGTTCCATGCCGGGCAAGATTCTGCAGAACATGACCAAGGTGGCGGTGAAGAACCCCCTGTTCCTCCTCGACGAGGTGGACAAGATGGGCATGGACTTCCGCGGCGATCCTTCCTCCGCCCTGCTGGAGGTGCTGGACCCGGAGCAGAACTCCACCTTCGTGGATCACTATGTCGAAGTGGAATACGACCTGTCCGAGGTCATGTTCGTGGCGACGGCCAACACCCTCAACATCCCCGGCCCGCTGCTGGACCGGATGGAGCTGATCCGCCTCTCCGGCTACACGGAAGACGAGAAGGTCAGCATCGCCCTGCGTTACCTGTTGCCCAAGCAGATGAAGAACAACGGTCTGAAGAAGACCGAGATCGCCGTGGCCGAAAGCGCCCTGCGCGACATCATCCGCTACTACACCCGGGAAGCCGGCGTGCGCAGCCTGGAGCGTGAAATCTCCAAGATCTGCCGCAAGGTGGTGAAGACCCTGCTGCTGAAGAAGAGCCAGACCAAGGTGGCCGTCACGGCACGCAATCTGGACAAGTTCCTCGGCGTGCGCCGTTACACCTTCGGCATGGCGGAAAAGGAAAACCAGGTGGGTCAGGTGACCGGTCTGGCCTGGACCGAAGTGGGCGGCGAACTGCTCACCATCGAAACCGCCGCCCTGCCGGGCAAGGGCAATACCATCAAGACCGGCAAGCTCGGCGAGGTAATGCAGGAGTCCATCCAGGCGGCCGTTTCCGTGGTGCGCCAGCGGGCCCAGTCCCTCGGCATCAAGGACGACTTCTACCAGAAGACCGACATTCACATCCACCTGCCCGAAGGCGCCATTCCCAAGGACGGTCCTTCCGCCGGCATTGGCATCTGCACGGCGATGGTGTCCGTGCTGACCGGCATTCCGGTGCGTTGCGACGTGGCCATGACCGGCGAAATCACCCTGCGGGGCGAGGTGCTGGCCATCGGCGGTCTCAAGGAAAAGCTGCTGGCCGCGGTGCGCGGCGGCCTGCAGAAGGCGTTGATCCCGGAAGAGAACGTCAAGGATCTGGCCGAGATCCCGGACAGCATCAAGGGCAAGATCGAGATCGTTCCCGTGCGCTGGATCGACCAGGTGCTGCAGCACGCCCTGGAACGCATGCCCGAGCCCCTGCCGGCTGTAGATCAAGCAGCGGCGCCGGTCGCCGCCCAGGCGGATGATTCCGCCAATTCCGGCGTCATCACCCACTGATGCCATTTTTGCCATGCCGGATGCAATTCTTCCGGCATGGCAACACCCCCTCAGAATATCCCCCGAATCGGCTAGAAACCGCTTGACACAAGGTTTTCCGGCTTGTTATAAAAGTGCGTGCAGGACTTTCCTGTTAACAACCTTTATGTAAGGGGGCTTACGTGAACAAATCTGAACTGATCGATCAAATCGCCAAGTCTGCAGATATCTCCAAGGCTGCAGCCGGCCGTGCGCTTGATGCCACCATCGGTGCCGTCAAGACTTCCCTGAAGAAGGGCGGCATGGTGACCCTGGTGGGTTTTGGCACCTTCTATGTTGGCAAGCGTGCTGCCCGTTCCGGCCGCAACCCGCGCACCGGCGCCACCATCAAGATCAAGGCAGCCAAGGTGCCGAAGTTCCGCGCTGGTAAAGCGCTCAAGGATGCGGTAAACTAACGGTCTTTCGCGCTTAGCCAAACGGCACGGGTGCTTAGCTCAGTTGGTAGAGCGCTAGCCTTACAAGCTGGATGTCGGCGGTTCGATCCCGTCAGCACCCACCAGAAAAAGAGCGTACAGAGTTAGTCAGGAGTGGTAGTTCAGTCGGTTAGAATACCGGCCTGTCACGCCGGGGGTCGCGGGTTCGAGTCCCGTCCACTCCGCCAGTAAGCAAAAAGGCGAACGAAAGTTCGCCTTTTTTTATTTCAGTGAGCCAAACAACGGAAGCCTTCTTATGTTTGACGCCGTCCGCAACAACAAACGCATCGTTCAGGTATTTCTCGGATTGATCACCCTGCCGTTCGCTTTCTGGGGGGTCGAATCCTACATCCGCAATGCGGGCGACAGTCGCGATGTGGCGACTGTCGGTGGCACGCCCATCACCCTGCAGCAGTATCAGCAGGCCTGGCGCAACCAGCAGGAGCGGCTCCGGGGCGCCCTGGGACCCAACTACAATCCGGCGCTGATGGAGTCTCCCGAGGCTCGCCTGGCGGTGGTCAATTCCCTGGTGGATCAGCGGGTGCTGCTGCTGGAGGCGAACAAGCGCCGCCTCATGGCCAGCGACGACCTGCTGCGCGATGTGATCAGCAAGATTCCCGCCCTGCAGGAAGACGGCAAGTTTTCCGCCGCACGTTACGAAACCGCCCTCAAGGCCCAGGGTCTGACCCAGACGGGTTTCGAAGCCCAGTTGCGTCAGGATCTGACGCTGCAGCAGCTGGTCGGCTCCGTCAGCGATACGGGCATGGTGGCGGCGGCTGCCGCGGAAGCCATGCTGCGCATTCAGGCGGAAGAGCGGCAAGTGGCAGAGCTGCGTATCGTGCCCGAGCAGTTTGCGGCCCAGGCCAAGCCCAGTGCCGAGGCCATGCAGAAGTTCTATGAGGAAAACCGGGTCAGCTTCGAAATTCCGGAGCAGGTGCGGGCCGAGTTCGTGCAGCTGTCGGTTGATGCCTTGCTGGCCCAACTGGTTGTGACGCCGGAAGAGATCAAGTCCTGGTACGAAGGCCACAAGGACCGCTACCAGCAGTCCGAAGAGCGCCGTGCCAGCCACATCCTCATTCCCAGCGGCAGCGACGTGGCCCAGGCCAAGAGCAAGGCCGAAGCCGTGCTCAAGGAAGTGCAGCAGAATCCTGCCAAGTTCGCCGATATCGCCAAGCGCGAATCCAAGGATCCCGGTTCTGCCAGCAAGGGCGGCGATCTGGGCTTCTTCGGCAAGGGCAGCATGGTCAAGCCTTTCGAGGATGCGGTCTTCAGCCAGAAGGAAGGCGAGCTGTCCGGCCTGGTTCAATCCGATTTCGGTTTCCACATCATCAAGGTCACCGGCATCAAGGGCGGCAAGCTGAAAACCCTGGACGAGGTGAAGCCGGAGATCGAAGCGGAACTGAAGCGTCAGGCAGCCTCCCGCAAGTTTGCCGAAGCGGCTGAGGCCTTCAGCAACACGGTTTATGAACAGTCCGACAGCCTCAAGCCGGCGGCGGACCGTTTCAAGCTGCCGCTGCAGCAGACCGGTTGGTTCTCCCGTCGCGGCGGTCAGAACGCCGGAGTCCTGGGCAACGAGAAGGCGCTGGCCGCCCTCTTCGGCGAAGATGTGCTGAAGAACAAGCGCAATACCGAAGCCGTTGAAATCGCCCCCAACACCCTGGTGGCTGCCCGTATCATCGAGCACAAGCCGGCCAGCCTGAAGCCGTTCGATACGGTCAAGGGGCAGATCGAGGAGATTCTCAAGATTCAGGAAAGTAACGCCCTGGCCAAGAAGGCCGGCGAGGAGAAGCTGGCCCAGTTGAAGGCTGGCGAGGACAAGCTGGGCTGGGCCCTGGTGAAGAATGTGTCGCGCATGGAAGGCAGCCGCCAGGTGCCGCCCGCCGCCCTGCAGGCCATCTTCAAGACCGACGCCGGCAAGCTGCCTGCCTATACCGGGGTGGAGTTCCCCAACAACGGGGGCTATGTGCTGTACAAGATCATGAAGGTCAGCCAGCCCTCGTCCCTCGATGAAGGCAAGCGCAAGGTGCTGCAGAAGGAATACACCTCCCTGGTGGCCCAGGAAGATTTCGCTGCCTACCTGGCTGGCCTGCGTGCCCGCTACAAGGTCGAAGTGAACAAGGCAGCCCTGGAGGACAACAAGGATCGTTGATCCACATTATCCGAGGCACAAAAAAGCCGACCGTGAAAACGGTCGGCTTTTTTTATTGCGGCGGCTGACGGGCCGCCGGAGAAGGATTTTCTCGTCAGGCGCCCATCGGTTCGGCGTTGCCCAGGGCGGTGGTGTTGAAACCGCCGTCCACGTACAGCACTTCGCCGGTGATGCCGCTGGCCAGATCGGACAGCAGGAAAGCGGCAGCGTTACCCACTTCCTCGATGGTCACGTTGCGGCGCAGGGGGGCGTGGTGGGAGTTGTAGGAGAGCAGCTTGCCGAAGCTGCCGATGCCGGAGGCGGCCAGGGTCTTGATCGGGCCGGCAGAGATGATGTTGGCGCGCATGCCTTCGGGGCCCAGGCTGGTGGCCATGTAGCGCACGGCCGCTTCCAGGCTGGCCTTGGCCAGGCCCATCACGTTGTAGTTGGGCATGGTGCGCTCGGCACCCAGGTAGGAGAGGGCCAGCACGGAGCCGTTGGCCTTCTTCAGCATGGGGCGGGCGGCCTTGGTCAGGGCCGGGAAGCTGTAGGAGGAAATGTCATGGGCGATGCGGAAGGCATCGCGGGAAATGGCATCGAGAAAGTCGCCTTCCAGGGATTCGGACGGCGCGTAGGCAACGGAGTGGACCAGGCCGTCGAGGCTGTCCCAGTGCTTGCCCAGTTCGACGAACAGGTTGGTGATTTCCTCGTCGCTGGCGACGTCGCAGGGCAGCACCAGGGTGCTGTCGAACTCGGCGGCAAATTTGGCGACCCGCTCCTGGAAGCGTTCGTTCTGGTAGGTGAAAGCCAGCTGGGCGCCTTCACGATGGCAAGCCTTGGCGATGCCATAGGCGATGGAATGCTTGGAGAGCAGCCCGGTGATCAGGATGCGTTTTTCGGCAAGAAAGCCCATACATGCCCCTAAGTTGAAAGTCCGCGGGATTATAGCGGAAACGGGGCGCATTTTACCGCAGTGCGTCACGGGAGGTTAAGGGCCGGGGGCGCCTTAATGACGCTCGCAGGCGCTTCCGCTAAACTCCGGGCCATGCGCAAAGGCTCTCTTTCCGGGATCGTCTCCCTCGTTGTTTCCCTGCTCCCCCTGCTTCTGGCCGGATGCGGTGAAGGCCCCTGGAACGACCCCTATCCTGTGGCGGAAGCCGGTCGCAACGTGCTCTATTCGGCCTTCACCGAGCGCCCCAAACACCTGGACCCGGTCCAGTCCTACGCCGAGGACGAGAGCGTCTTTACCGGCCAGATCTACGAGCCGCCGCTCCAGTACCACTATCTGAAGCGTCCCTATACGTTGATTCCCGCCACGGCCGAGAGCGTGCCGGTGCCCCGCTATTACGATGCCGCTGGCCGTCAATTGCCGGCCACTGCCGACGAGAGCCTGATCGCCAGCAGCGTGTACGAAATCCGCATCAAACCCGGCATCCGCTACCAGCCCCATCCGGCCTTTGCCCTGAAGGCCGACGGCACCCCCGTTTATGGCGATCTCGATCCCCTCAAGCTGCAGGATGTACGGCGCCTGGCCGACTTTGCCGAGACCGGCAGCCGGGAGCTGACGGCCGACGATTACATCTACCAGATGAAGCGCCTGGCCCATCCCCGCCTCCATTCCCCCATCTTCGGCATGATGGCCGAACGCATCGAAGGCTTGGCCGCGCTGGGCAAGATCCTGCAGGCCGAAGCGGCCAAGGCGCCGGCAGGCGGCTGGCTGGACCTGGACCGCTATCCCCTCGCCGGGGTGGAGAAGGTGGATCGCTATACCTGGCGGGTTCGCCTCAAGGGCAAGTATCCCCAGTTCCTCTACTGGCTGGCCATGCCCTTCTTCGCTCCGGTGCCGAGGGAGGCGGACCGCTTTTACAGCCAGCCCGGCATGGCGGAAAAGAATCTGAGCCTGGACTGGTATCCGGTCGGCACCGGCCCCTACATGCTGACGGAGAACAATCCCAACAGCCGCATGGTGCTGGAGCGCAATCCCAATTTCCACGGGGAAACCTATCCTTGTGAAGGCGATCCGGGTGACCGGGAGAAGGGCCTGCTGGCGGATTGCGGCAAGGCGCTGCCTTTCATCGACAAGGTGGTGTTCACCCGGGAGAAGGAAAGCATTCCCTACTGGAACAAGTTCCTCCAGGGCTATTACGACGCTTCGGGGATTTCCTCCGACAGTTTCGACCAGGCGGTGCGCCTCAATGTGGGGGGCGATGTGCAGCTCACCGAGGAAATGCAGGAAAAGGGCATCCGCCTCCTCACCAGCGTCCGGGCTTCCATTTTCTACATGGGCTTCAACATGCAGGACAGCCTGGTCGGCGGCCTGGGCGATGGGGGGCGCAAGCTGCGCCAGGCCATTTCCATCGGCATCGACCAGGAAGAGTTCATTTCCATTTTCATGAATGGCCGCGGCATTCCCGCCATGAGCCCCCTGGCGCCCGGAATCTTCGGCTTCGAGGAAGGGCAGGGGGGTATCAATCCGGTGGTCTACGACTGGCGGGACGGCGCTCCCAGGCGCAAGTCCATCGAGAGCGCCCGCCGCCTCATGGCCGAGGCCGGCTGGCCCAACGGGCGCAACGCCCGCACCGGTGAACCCCTGGTGCTGAATCTGGATACCACCGGCGGCGGCATGGGCGACAAGTCGCGGCTGGACTGGCTGACCCGCCAGTTCGCCAAGCTGGATATCCAGCTGGTGGTCCGTTCCACCGACTGGAACCGTTTTCAGGAGAAGCTGCGCAAGGGCGCGGTGCAGATGTTCTATCTGGGCTGGAATGCGGACTATCCGGATCCGGAGAACTTTTTCTTCCTGCTGCACGGCAGCGAAACCCGGGTCAAGCACGGGGGGGAGAACTCCGCCAATTACATGAACCCGGAGTTCGACCGCCTCTTCGAGCGCATGAAGAACATGGAGAACGGGCCTGAGCGGCAACAGATCATCCGCCAGATGGTGCATCTGGTGCAGCAGGATGCCCCCTGGGTCTTCGGCTTCCACCCCAAGAACTACACCCTCGGCCACCGCTGGCTCTACAACCGCAAGCCCACGGATGTGGGCAACAACACCCTCAAGTACCAGCGCGTCGATGGCGTCGACCGGGCGGCCCGGCAGCGGGAATGGAACCAGCCCGTGCGCTGGCCCCTGGCCCTCCTGCTCCTGGCGCTGGCAGGCCTGCTGGTGCCGGCGGTGCGGGCCCATCGTCGCCGGGAGCAGCAGTCCGCCCGCTGATCGGCGCCCCTGTTCCTTTGTCCCGTATTGCGCTATTTTTTTGCGTTCTGGCGTCGCACAAATCCGCTGTGATGTCTGATATCATATATAAGACTTAAGGAGCTTCCGGCGGCTGTGAATGCAGTTGCGTATTTCGGGCAGCTCCCCTGTCCCCAGATCACTGAATTCCACCTGTCGAGAGGAACCAGCCGTGCTTGAAGCCTACCGCCAACACGTCGCCGAGCGTGCCGCACTCGGTATCCCCCCCCTGCCTCTGTCCGCCGCCCAGACCAAGGATCTGGTCGCCCTGCTGCAAAACCCGCCCAAGGGCGAGGAGCAGGCCCTGGTGGAGCTGATTACCTACCGTGTTCCCGCCGGTGTTGATGATGCTGCCAAGGTCAAGGCCGAGTTCCTGGCCAAGGTGGCCAAGGGCGAGCTTTCCTGTGCCCTGATTTCCCGCGCCAAGGCCACCGAGCTGCTGGGCACCATGCTGGGCGGCTACAACGTCAAGCCCATGATCGACCTGCTGGGCGACGCCGAAGTCGGCGCCGTGGCCGCCGAAGGCCTGAAGAAGACCCTGCTGGTGTTCGACTTCTTCCACGACGTGGCCGAGCTGGCCAAGGGTGGCAACGCCAACGCCAAGGCCGTGATGCAGTCCTGGGCCGATGCCGAGTGGTTCACCTCCCGTCCCGAAGTCCCCGCTTCCCAGAAGCTGACCGTGTTCAAGGTCACCGGCGAAACCAACACCGACGACCTGTCTCCCGCTCCGGATGCCTGGTCCCGTCCTGACATCCCCCTGCATGCCCTGGCCATGCTGAAGAACCCCCGTCCGGGTATCGAAGCCGACAAGGCTGGCGAGCGCGGCCCCGTCAAGCAACTGGAAGCCCTGGCCAAGAAGGGCAACCTGATCGCCTACGTGGGCGACGTGGTGGGTACCGGTTCTTCCCGCAAGTCCGCCACCAACTCCGTGCTGTGGTTCACCGGCGAAGACATCCCCTTCGTGCCGAACAAGCGCTTCGGCGGCGTCTGCCTGGGCTCCAAGATTGCTCCCATCTTCTTCAACACCATGGAAGATGCCGGCGCTCTGCCCATCGAGCTGGACGTTGGCCAGATGGACATGGGCGACGAGATCGAGCTGAAGATCGACCAGGCCACCGCCAAGGTCACCGCCCTGAAGAACGGTGCCGTCATCGCTGAAGCCCAGCTGAAGACCCCCGTGATCCTGGACGAAGTGCGCGCCGGCGGCCGCATTCCCCTGATCATCGGTCGCGGCCTGACCACCAAGGCCCGCGAAGCTCTGGGGCTGGCTCCTTCCACCCTGTTCCGCCTGCCCCAGCAGCCCAACGATCCGGGCAAGGGCTACTCCCTGGCCCAGAAGATGGTGGGCCGTGCCTGCGGTCTGCCGGAAGGCAAGGGCATCCTGCCCGGCACCTACTGCGAACCGAAGATGACCACCGTGGGTTCCCAGGACACCACCGGTCCCATGACCCGCGACGAGTTGAAGGACCTGGCTTGCCTGGGCTTCTCCGCCGACCTGGTGATGCAGTCCTTCTGTCACACCGCCGCTTATCCCAAGCTGGTGGACGTGCGCATGCACCGCGAACTGCCTTCCTTCATCAGCACCCGCGGCGGCGTTGCCCTGCGTCCTGGTGACGGCGTCATCCACTCCTGGCTGAACCGTCTGCTGCTGCCCGATACGGTGGGTACCGGTGGTGACTCCCACACCCGTTTCCCCATCGGCATCTCCTTCCCGGCCGGTTCCGGTCTGGTGGCCTTCGCTGCCGCCACCGGCGTGATGCCCCTGGACATGCCCGAATCCGTGCTGGTGCGCTTCAAGGGCAAGATGCAGCCCGGCATCACCCTGCGCGATCTGGTCAACGCCATCCCCCTGTACGCCATCAAGCAGGGCCTGCTGACCGTGGAGAAGAAGGGCAAGAAGAACGTCTTCTCCGGCCGCATCCTGGAAATCGAAGGCCTGCCCGATCTGAAGGTGGAACAAGCCTTTGAGCTCTCCGACGCCGCTGCCGAGCGTTCCGCCGCTGCTTGCGCCATCGCCCTGAACAGGGAGCCGATCGTCGAGTACCTGCGCTCCAACATCACCCTGATGAAGTGGATGATCGCCGAAGGCTACCAGGACGCCCGTACCCTGAAGCGCCGCATCAAGGCCATGGAAGAGTGGATCGCCAACGGCACCCTGCTCAAGGCCGACACCGATGCCCAGTACGCCGCCGTGATCGAGATCGATCTGGCCGACGTCAAGGAACCCATCGTCGCCTGCCCCAACGACCCGGATGACGTGAAGGTCCTCTCCGAAGTCGCCGGCGACAAGATCGACGAAGTGTTCATCGGCTCCTGCATGACCAACATCGGTCACTTCCGCGCTGCCGGCAAGGTGCTGGATGGCAAGTCCGACATCCCGACCCGCCTGTGGATTGCTCCGCCCACCAAGATGGACGCCCTGATCCTGACCGAAGAAGGTTACTACAGCGTCCTCGGCAAGGCCGGCGCCCGCATGGAAATGCCGGGCTGCTCCCTGTGCATGGGCAACCAGGCCCAGATCCGCAAGGGTTCCACCGCCATGTCCACTTCCACCCGGAACTTCCCCAACCGTCTGGGCATCGACACCCGGGTGTACCTGGGCTCCGCCGAACTGGCCGCCATGTGCTCCCTGCTGGGCAAGATCCCGACTGTGGCCGAGTACATGGAATACATCCAGGTGGTGAATGCCAAGGCTGCCGACATCTACCGCTACATGAACTTCGACCAGATCCCCGAGTTCGTGGAAGTGGCGGAAACCGTTACCGTCTGAGCGGTACGGCGCAAGACAAAACCAAAGGAAGCAACACGAGGAGATGCGGCCCCGCTTCGGCGGGGCCGTTTTTTTTTGCAGCGACGCCTTTCCTTTGGCGTGCCGGTCCCGCTGTTGGCAGCCCCGGTGGTACGGTGGCACGGCTGGCTGCTATGGAATGCCGGCCGGGATCGGTTATGCTCCGGCCCCGGGCAACTGCGCCATGGGCGGTCGCCGGCTTTGCCGTGTTAAGGGAAACAATGGAAATCATCACCAAGAAGCAGGCCATCAAAACCTGCAGCGGCTATTCCTGCATCGGTCTGTACAACCCCAAAAGCCCGGGCAACGTGGGCTCCATCATGCGGGCTGCCGGCTGCTATGGCGTCAATACGGTTTTCTACACCGGCAAGCGCTATGACACGGCAAAGGAATTCTGCACCGACACCAAGCAGGTGCACCAGCAACTGCCCCTGATCGGTGTGGACGATCTGCAGCAGGTGATCCCCCTGGGTTGTGTGCCGGTGGCCATCGAACTGGTGCCGGAGGCCAAACCCCTGACCGAGTACCGCCACCCGGAACGGGCCTTCTACATCTTCGGCCCGGAGGATGGCAGCCTGAGGAAGAACGTCACCTCCTGGTGCCAGGACATCGTCTACATCCCGACCCACGGCTGCATGAACCTGGCGGCGACGGTCAATGTGGTGCTGTACGACCGGATGCTGAAGGCCGGCGGCTACCGCGGCTAGCAGGCACCCTGGAAGGCCGTCATGGCGCCCTTCCAGGCTAATGCACCTTGCCGTCCACCCGGGGGGCGAGCAGGAAGGGGATCAGGCGCCAGCCGAGCAGGCCGAAACAGCCCAGCCAGCAGGCGGCGGCCAGATAGATCCACTGCACATAGGCTGCCGGGAAAAACTGGGGCATGACGATGCGCAGGACAAAACCCAGCAGCATCAGCCCCAGGGCCAGCTTGTCCAGGGTCTCGAAGACCACCTTGCGGCCGGTATGTCCCTTGGCGATGCGGATCAGCATGGCCGGAATCACCAGGCCCATGGCGCCGAAGGTGAATACGTGGAGCGACAGGGAACCGATCCAGGGCACCGGGCTGAAGTAATGCAGGCTCTCCAGCAGCAGTTGGGCGGTGATGGCCAGATAGCCCAGGTACATGACGCCGATGTCGATGCGGCTGAGACCCAGCAGGGGCTTCCAGAATGCCAGGCGCAGCAGGAGCAGGGCGGCCAGCAGCAGGGCCAGGACGGCGCCGGCCGGTGGCGGCAGCAGGGGTTGCAGCACCAGCAGCAGACCCAGCCCCTTGATGGCGCCATCCAGGCGCGGATGGCGGAGGATGGCGACCTGAAACACGCCTTTCATGAACTGGGTCAGGGTCCGTTCGAACATCACCAGGAAGGCCATGCGGAACAGGCCCAGGGTGATGCCGACGCCGATGGCGAAGGTCTCCGGCTGCAGCAGCAATTGCTTGGCCATGAGAAAGGCCGGCAGCACCAGCAGGAAATAGTAGTTGTCCCGGTAGCTGTCCTGGGTCCGGTAGCGGATCAGCGTATGCAGCAGCATGACGATGATGCTGCCCATGAAGAGGTTGCTGCCCAGGTGGAACAGCCAGCCGGGCCATGACCCGGCGTTGGCCATGACGACCCGTTCCAGCAGCCAGGCGGCAGCCAGGTAGGCCAGGGAAGCGCCGTGATGGCCTCGCACCGAGACCCAGTTTTTCGTGGCCGTGAGCAGGAAGCCGCCGAGGACGGCCCAGCCGAAGCCGAAGAACATTTCGTGGGCGTGCCATTGCAGCGGGGTAATGGGGGCGGCGGGCAGGGCGAGGGCGCCGGAAAAGATGGCGGCCCACAGCAGGGGCAGGCTCAGGCCGGCCAGGCAGGCGAGGGCGAAGAAGGGGCGAAAGCCCACCAGCCACAGCGGGTGTTCGGTAAATTTCACGATGGTGTGTCCGCTTGGGCCGGGCAGCGGCAATTGGCCGGCCCGACATGAAAAGGGGCTCCAGAATAGGAGCCCCGATGGTCGATGCGCTTTGATGCCTGTCAGCTTTGGCTGAAAAACCGCCGGACGGTACCGGCGGGGATGTCCATGCCCGTGGCCTGGGCCCGCTGCAGCAGTTCCCAGTAGTAGCGGTAGGAAGCCCGGTCGTGCAGTCGGCCGGCGTGCTGGATGGGGCCCCAGTCCTTGTCCTGGGCAGCTTCCAGGATTTCCGTGGCTTCCTGCACTTCGGAAAAGTCGGGGCGCATGGCTTCGACGATGGGCATGATCTGGTTGGGGTGAATGCTCCACATGCGCAGATAGCCGAACTCCCGGCGGGCACGGCGGGCGTCGTCGGCCGCCACGGTCGAGTCCTTGATTTCGGTGGTGACATTGTGGGAAGGCACCACGCCGTTGGCCAGGGCGGCGGCGGCGATGTCGGCCTTGGCCCGGGCCACCAGGGGGTGGTCGAACTGGCCGGGGCTCTTCATGGCACTGCCGGGAATGGCGCCGTGGTGGCCGGAGACGAAGTCCATGAGGCCGAAGTCCAGGCTTTCGACGCCGGGCAGGGCGGCAATTTCCCAGGCGTCCTTGAGGGCGCCGTGGGTTTCGATCAGCACGTGGACCGGAATGGGGCGGCTGATCCGGCACTGGGCCTCGATGCTGCGCAGGGCATCGATCTGGGTCCGCGCATCGTCGACGGAGCGAACCTTGGGAATGGTCAGGAAAGCGAGGTGCTGGCCGGCGTGGTAGACCAGGATTTCCAGATCCTGGCGCCAGTGGGGGTGGGTGATGTCGTGGATGCGCGCACCGACCCGGCCGAAGCGGTTGTCGCTGCCGCTGATGAGGCCGGCGGCCATTTCCGCATGTTCGGCTTCGGCACCGGCGTGGGCACCGTCTTCGCAGTCGCAGGTGATGTCGAAAACGGGTTGGTTGTTATGGGCCAGTTCCTGCTGCAGCTGCAGGGCCTTCTTCATGAGCTTTTCCGATCCGGCGTAGTGGTCCACCACAGGCAGGACGGGGAAGGGCTTTTCACCGGCGAAGAGAACGTCGTTGGGATGACGCAGGGTCATGGGCAAAGCTCCAAAGAAAAAGGCCGCGGCATTTTACCGCGGCCTTTGCAGCAAGTGGCTTGCTGTTGCTTACAGCATGGAAGCCACGGCAGCGCGCTCTTCTTCGAGCTCGGCCAGGGTGGCGTTCATCTTGCCGCGGCTGTACTCGTCGATCTCCAGGCCCTGGATGATCTTGTAGTCGCCGTTCTTGCACTCGCAGGGGAAGCCGTACACGACGCCTTCGGGAATGCCGTAGGAACCGTCGGAGGGCACGCCCATGGTGACCCATTCGTCGGAGCCCAGGACCCAGTCACGCACGTGGTCGATGGCGGCATTGGCAGCGGAAGCGGCGGAGGAGAGGCCCCGGGCTTCGATGATGGCGGCGCCGCGCTTGCCCACGGTGGGCAGGAAGACGTCGTTGTTCCACACGGCATCGTTCACCAGGTCCTTGACGTTGTCGCCGTTGGAGGTGGCGAAACGGTAGTCGGCGTACATGGTGGGGGAGTGGTTGCCCCAGACGACCATCTGCTTGAAGGAGGAAACGGCGCGGCCGGTCTTGGCAGCCAGTTGGGACAGGGCGCGGTTGTGGTCCAGGCGCAGCATGCCGTGGTAGTTGCGGGGGTTGGTGCGGCCAACCTTCTTGGCGGCGGAAGCGGCGATGTAGGCGTTGGTGTTGCAGGGGTTGCCCACCACCAGGACCTTCACGTCTTCCTTGGCGTTTTCAGCGATGGCCTTGCCCTGAACGGTGAAGATGGCACCGTTGGCGGTCAGCAGGTCGGCACGCTCCATGCCCTTGCTGCGGGGACGGGCGCCCACCAGCAGACAGACGTCGGCGTCCTTGAAGGCGACGTTGGGGTCGTCGGTGGCAACCATGCCGGCCAGCAGCGGGAAAGCACAGTCTTCCAGTTCCATCATCACGCCCTTGACGGCCTGCTGGGCTTGCGGCAGATCGAGCAGCTGCAGAATGACGGGCTGGTCTTTGCCGAGCATTTCGCCGGAGGCGATGCGGAAGAGCAGGCTGTAGCCGATCTGGCCGGCGGCGCCGGTAACGGCTACGCGCATGGGGGCTTTGGACATGGTGCGACTCCTGTGAGTACAGTCGTTGAACAAAATTCGTGAATTCGTCGCCGGCGCAGGCTCTCCGCGCCAAGCTTTGAAATAGTATGCCCTCGTTTCCGGGGTGTCAATGTTGCAACTTATGTCTTATATAAGATGTAAGTATTAGAATAGACTATTGACGTTTTTTGTGCTGAAATAACCAGATTATGACCCGCCAAGTTACGTCACTGTCGCCCACCTTCAGCCCTTTGTATCGTCAGATCAAGGAGTTGATGATGAGTAGCCTGGAAGCGGGGGAATGGGGTCCCGGCGATGCCATTCCCAGCGAATCCGAGCTGGCGTTGCGCTTTGGTGTGAGTCAGGGAACGGTGCGCAAGGCCATCGACGAGATGGCTGCCGAAAATCTCCTGGTGCGCCGTCAGGGCAAGGGCACTTTCGTCGCCACCCACAACGACCCCCGTTCCTTCTTCCGTTTTTTGCGCCTCGTTCCCAACGAAGGCGGCCTGCAGCAATCCCACAGCGAACCCATCGAATGCTGGCGTGCCAAGGCCGGTCAGGATGTGGCGCGGGTTCTCGGTCTCGAAGTCGGCAAGCCCATCACCATCGTCCGCCGGTTGTTGAGCTTTGATGCCGAGCCGGTGGTGCTGGACGAAATCTATGTGCCCAGCGATCTCTTTCCCGATCTCTCCCTGGAAATCCTCAAGGGCAGCGATCAATCCCTCTACAGCATGTACGAGTCCCGTTACGGCGTGCGCATGATCCGCGCCGAAGAGCGCATTCGTGCCGTGGCTGCGGACAAGAGCAATGCGGATTTGCTGCGGGTGCCGGAAGGTAGTCCCCTGCTGCTGGTGGAGCGAGTGGCATTTACCTACGGCAACAAGCCGGTCGAGTGGCGTCGCGGCTTTTACTCGACCCAGAAACACCATTATCTGAATGAACTAGGCTGAGGCAAGGAGGTCGGCGGCAACGGAAATTCGGAAACAAAGGGAAGTCGAAAAACACTATAATTTATAACTTTCATAAGGGTGCGGTGGCAGTTCAGTCGCCGTTTCGCAACAAGCAAGAGGGATGACGTTCATGGCAGAACTCAGTATCAAAAAGAAGCGTCCGAAAAATCTGGACCTGACAACGATCCGCCTGCCCCTACCGGGTATTCTTTCCATTCTCCACCGCGTCAGCGGCGCCGGCCTGTTCCTGTGTCTGCCCCTGCTGCTGTGGCTGTTCCAAAGCAGCCTGGCGACGCCCGAGTCGTTTGCCACCTTCAAGGCCGTCGCAGCCCATCCCCTGGTCAAGATCATCCTGCTGGGCCTGCTGTGGGCCTTCTGTCACCACTTCTGTGCCGGTATCCGCTACCTGTTCCTGGATGTGCACATGGGTGTTGATCTCGAATCCGCCCGTCTGACCAGCAAGATCGTCTTCGCCGTCAGCATCGCGCTGACCGTCATCCTGGGAGTTGCCCTGCTATGGTAAATCGCATTGTTGTTGGCGCCCATTACGGCCTGAAGGACTGGATTGCCCAGCGCGCCACGGCCGTCATCATGGCCGTCTATTCCGTCATCCTGTTGGCCGCCGTCGGCGCTATCGGCCCCAACACCTACGAAGCCTGGCGCGGCCTGTTCGCCAACGGCTTCATGAAGTTCATTACCTTCCTGTTTTTCCTCTCCCTGTTCTACCACGCCTGGATCGGCGTGCGTGACATCTGGATGGACTACGTCAAGCCCACCGGCATCCGCCTGGTGCTGCATGTCCTGACCATTTTCGCCCTGCTCGGCTACGCCGGCTGGGCCACTCAGATTCTGTGGAGACTGTAAGTAATGACTATCCCCGTGCATAAGTATGATGTGGTGATCGTGGGTGCCGGCGGTGCCGGTCTGCGCGCCGCTCTGCAAGTTTCCGAAGCCGGCCTCAAGACCGCCGTGCTGTCCAAGGTGTTCCCCACCCGTTCCCATACGGTTGCCGCCCAGGGTGGCGTGGCCGCCTCCCTCGGCAATGTGACCGAGGACAACTGGCACTGGCACATGTACGACACCGTCAAGGGTTCCGACTGGCTCGGTGACCAGGACGCCATCGAATTCATGGTAAAGAAGGCCAACGAAGTGGTCGTGGAACTGGAACACTTCGGCATGCCCTTCGACCGTCTGGACAGCGGCAAGATCTACCAGCGCCCCTTCGGCGGCCACTCCCAGAACTATGGCGAGAAGCCGGTGAACCGCTCCTGTGCCGCTGCCGACCGTACCGGTCATGCCATGCTGCACGCCATGTACCAGCGTAACGTCAAGGCCAACACCCAGTTCTTCGTGGAATGGATGGCCCTGGACCTGATCCGTGACGAAGATGGCGACGTGCTGGGCGTGACCGCCATGGAAATGGAAACCGGCGAAGTTCACATCTTCCACGCCAAGGCCACCATTTTTGCCACCGGCGGTGCCGGTCGCATCTACTACTCTTCCACCAATGCCTTCATCAACACCGGTGACGGCGTCGGTATGGCTGCCCGTGCCGGCATCCCCCTGGAAGACATGGAATTCTGGCAGTTCCACCCTACCGGCGTGGCCGGTGCCGGTGTGCTGATCACCGAAGGCGTGCGCGGCGAAGGCGGCATTCTGCGCAACGCTTCCGGCGAGCGCTTCATGGAACGCTATGCCCCCAACCTGAAGGATCTGGCCTCCCGCGACGTGGTGTCCCGTTCCATGGTGACCGAGATCAATGAAGGCCGCGGCTGCGGTCCCGACAAGGATCACGTGCTGCTGGACATTACCCACCTGTCCCCCGAGACCATCATGAAGCGCCTGCCCGGCATTCGTGAAATCTCCATCCAGTTTGCCGGTGTGGATCCCATCAAGGCCCCGATCCCCGTGGTGCCGACCTGCCACTACCAGATGGGCGGTATTCCGACCAACTATAAGGGCCAGGTCATTGTGCCGAAGGGCGACGAGAAGTCCGTTCCCGTGGGCGGTTTCTACGCTGCCGGCGAGTGCGCCTGCGCTTCCGTGCATGGCGCTAACCGCCTGGGCACCAACTCCCTGCTGGACCTGCTGGTCTTCGGCAAGTCCTCCGGCGAGTCCGTGGTGGAAGACCTGAAGGGCAATCCCCGCGCCCACAAGCCCCTGCCGGCCAACGCCGCCGACGTTTCCCTGGCCCGTATCGCCCGTCTGGACAACCAGAAGAACGGCGAGAGCGTGCACGAGGTTCGTCTGGCCATGCAGCGCACCATGCAAAAGCATGCCGGCGTGTTCCGCTTCAACGACCTGCTCAAGGCTGGCGTCGAGGAAATCAAGAAGGTCGCCGAACGGGCCAAGACCACCGAGATCAAGGATAAGTCCAAGGTCTGGAACACCGCCCGTACCGAAGCCCTTGAACTGGACAACCTGATCGAAGTGGCCAAGGCCACCATGATCTCCGCCGAAGCCCGCAAGGAATCCCGCGGCGCCCACGTGCGGGACGATGCCCTGGATACCGCCGAGACCCCGGCCGGCCGCGACGACAAGAACTGGCTCAAGCACACCCTGTGGTACTCCGAAGGCAACCGCCTCGACTACAAGCCGGTGAACCTGCAGCCGATGTCTGCCGACGTCGAGTCCATCGCTCTCGCCAAGCGGACCTACTAAGGCCAGGAAGGAATTACGCAAATGAGCGCCAATACCAAACGTACCGTTCAATTCAAGATCTATCGCTACGATCCGGATAAGGACAACGCACCTTACATGCAGGACATCACCGTCGAACTGGAACAGTCCGACAAGAAGCTGCTGGATGCCCTGGTGCGCCTGAAGGTCAAGGACGATTCCCTGGCTTTCCGCCGCTCCTGCCGCGAAGGCGTGTGCGGTTCCGACGCCATGAACGTCAATGGCAAGAACCGTCTGGCCTGCCTCACCGACGTGGACGAGCTGCCCCAGCCCATCGTGCTGCGGCCCCTGCCCGGTCTGCCCGTGGTGCGCGACCTGATCGTGGACATGACCCAGTTCTTCAAGCAGTACCACTCCATCAAGCCGTACCTGATCAACAACGATCCTCCTCCTGAGCGCGAGCGTCTGCAGTCTCCGGAAGAGCGTGAAGAGCTGAACGGCCTGTACGAGTGCATCCTCTGCGCCTGCTGCTCCACCTCCTGCCCGTCCTTCTGGTGGAACCCCGACAAGTTCGTCGGTCCGGCCGGCCTGCTGGCTGCTTACCGCTTCATCGCCGATACCCGCGACCAGGCCACCAATGAACGTCTGGACAACCTGGAAGACCCGTATCGCCTGTTCCGTTGCCACACCATCATGAATTGCGTTGATGTCTGTCCGAAGGGCCTGAACCCCACCAAGGCCATCGGCAAGATCAAGGAAATGATGGTTCGGCGTGCTGTTTAATGGATCGTGCTGAATACGAGCGCCTTCGCTGGCGCTGCATCCGCCGCGGCCTCCTGGAGCTGGACCTGACGCTGACCAAATTCCTCGACCAGGAATTCGACAAGCTGACGGAACCGGAGGTCGAAGCCTTCAAAAAGCTGGCGGAATTAGAAGATTGGGATTTCCTTGGCCTGATTGTTGGGGGCAAGGAACTTTCCGACCCGCATGAGGCTGCCGTACTGGCCAAATTGCGTAAGTGCTGAGTAAGGAAGGGGCGCCACCATGGCGCCTCGTCCTTCGCTAAAAAAGTAGTGATGACAACCACCACCACAGGGGCTGCAAAATGAGCGAACGCAAGGCTACTCTCAATATCGAAGGCCAAGGGCCGGTCGATTTCCCGATCATGTCTCCCACCCACGGCAACGACTGTATCGACATTCGTACCCTGGGCGGCAAAACCGGTCTCTTCACCTACGATTCCGGCTTCCTGTCCACTGCCAGCTGCAAATCCAAGATTACCTTCATCGATGGCGACAAGGGCGAGCTGCTGTACCGCGGCTATCCCATCGAGCAACTGGCCGAAAACTGCAACTTCCTGGAAGTCGCCTACCTGCTGAAGAACGGCGAACTGCCGAACGCTTCCCAGAAGACCGCTTTCGAAGACACCATCAAGAACCACACCATGGTGCACGAACAGCTGGCCAAGTTCTTCAGCGGCTTCCGCCGCGACGCCCACCCCATGGCCGTGATGGTCGGTGTGGTCGGTGCCCTGTCCGCCTTCTACCATGAAGCCATGGACTTCTCCGATGCCGAGCATCGCAGCATCAGCTTCAACCGCATCATCGCCAAGATGCCCACCATCGTTGCCATGGCCTACAAGTACACGACCGGTCAGCCGTTCATGTACCCGCGCAACGACCTGGACTACACCGCCAACTTCATGCACATGATGTTCGGCACCCCCTGCGAGACCTACAAGCCGAACCCCGTGCTGGTCCGTGCCCTGGACATCATCTTCACCCTGCACGCCGACCACGAGCAGAACGCCTCCACCTCCACCGTGCGTCTGGCCGGCTCCTCCGGTGCCAACCCCTTCGCCTGCATCTCCGCCGGTATCGCCTGCCTGTGGGGCCCTGCCCACGGCGGCGCCAATGAAGCCTGCCTGCAGATGCTGGAAGAGATCGGCGACGTCTCCCGCGTCGGCGAATACATCGCCCGCGCCAAGGACAAGAACGACTCCTTCAAGCTGATGGGCTTCGGTCACCGCGTCTACAAGAATTTCGACCCCCGCGCCAAGCTGATGCGCCAGGTGTGCAACGACGTTCTGAAGGAACTGGGCCTGGAAAACGATCGCCTGTTCAAGCTGGCCATGGAACTGGAAAAGATCGCCCTGGAAGATCCCTACTTCGTCGAGAAGAAGCTCTACCCGAACGTGGACTTCTACTCCGGCATCGTGCAGAAGGCCCTCGGCATCCCCACCTCCATGTTCACCTGCATCTTCGCCCTGGCTCGTACCGTGGGCTGGATGACCCAGTGGGAAGAGATGATCACCGATCCGGAATACAAGATCGGTCGTCCGCGTCAGCTGTACATCGGCGCCGCCAAGCGCGACGTCGCGCCGCTGGCCAGCCGTAAGTAAGACGAGAAAAGGGGCGGCGTGGCCGCCCTTTTTTTCAATGGTCGGCGGAAAATTCGCCGATTGCAGTGAGAGACAGACGTTCCAACAATAAAACCACACCACAGGTGATTGCCATGATGATGCAAAACTTCGGCACCTCCTACCTCTTCGGCGGCAATGCCCCGTTCGTGGAGGAGCTGTACGAGAACTACCTCGACAATCCCGCGTCCGTTCCCGACGAATGGCGCGAATACTTCGACAAGCTGGCCCAGCAGCCGGGTGCCGCTGCCCGCGATGTTCCCCACTTCCCCGTGATCGCCGCCTTTGCCGAACAGGGCAAGCGGGGTCCGGTGCGTACCGTGGTGGCCGCCGGTGACGACAAGAAGCAGGTTGCCGTCCTGCAGCTGATCAATGCCTACCGCTTCCTGGGCAACCGCTGGGCCAATCTGGACCCGCTCAAGCGCCAGGAACGCCCCGAAATCCAGGAACTGGAGCCGTCCTTCTACGGCTTCACGCCCGCCGACCTGAACGAGCCCTTCAATACCGGCTCCTTCCAGTTCGGCGCCGATCGCGCTCCCCTGGGCCAGATCATTGAGGCGCTGAAGGAAACCTACTGCGGTTCCATCGGCGTCGAATACATGTACATGAGCGACATTGCCCAGAAGCGCTGGCTGCAGGAACGCCTGGAACCCAGCCGCGGCAATGGCAACTACACGCCCGAGCGCAAGAAGCGCCTGCTCGACCGCCTCACCGTGGCCGAGACCCTGGAACGCTACCTGCACACCCGCTACGTGGGTCAGAAGCGCTTCTCCCTGGAAGGCGGCGAGTCCCTCATCGTCGCCATGGACGAAGTGATCCGCACCGGTGCCGCCACCGGCGTCCAGGAAATCGTCATCGGCATGGCCCACCGCGGCCGCCTCAACGTGCTGGTGAACACCCTGGGCAAGGCGCCCAAGATGCTGTTCGACGAGTTCGAAGGCAAGAAGGCCCAGGACCTGTCCTCCGGCGACGTGAAGTACCACATGGGCTTCTCCTCCGATGTGTCCACCGACCACGGTCCGGTGCACCTGACCCTGGCCTTCAACCCCTCCCACCTGGAAATCGTGAACCCGGTGGTGGAAGGCTCCGTCTATGCCCGCCAGCGTCGTCGCGGCGGTGACGATGCGGCCAAGGCCCAGATCCTGCCCGTCCTGATCCACGGCGATGCCGCCGTTGCCGGCCAGGGCGTGAACCAGGAAATGCTGAACTTCTCCCAGACCCGCGGCTACGGCACCGGCGGTACGGTGCACGTCGTGGTGAACAACCAGATCGGCTTCACCACCTCCGATCCCCGGGACTACCGTTCCTCCCTGTACTGCTCCGACATCTTCAAGATGGTCGAAGCCCCGATCTTCCACGTCAATGGCGACGATCCGGAAGCCGTGGCCCTGGTCACCCAGCTGGCCCTGGAATTCCGTCAGACCTTCAAGAAGGACGTGGTCATCGACATCATCTGTTTCCGCAAGCTCGGCCACAACGAGCAGGACGAGCCGATGGTGACCCAGCCCCTGATGTACAAGAAGATCCAGGCCCACCCCGGCACCCGCAAGCTGTATGCGGACAAGCTGGTGGCCCAGGGCGTGCTCTCCGCCGACGGTCCCGACCAGATCATCAAGGACTTCCGCGCCGCCCTGGACCAGGGCAAGCTGCTGTCCGACCCCGTGCTGTCCAACTACAAGCGTCAGCACGCCAACGACTGGGCGCCCTACACCAACAAGAAGTACACCGAGCTCGGCAACACCAAGGTGCCGAAGAAGGAACTGCAGCGTCTGGCCAAGCGCCTGACTGCCATTCCCGAAAACTTCACCATGCACTCCCGCGTCAAGAAGATCATCGAAGACCGGGCCCAGATGGGTGAGGGCAAGCTGCCGGTGGACTGGGGCATGGCCGAGAACCTGGCCTACGCCACCTTGCTGGCCCAGGGCTACGGCGTGCGCATCTCCGGCGAGGACGTGGGTCGCGGCACCTTCTTCCACCGTCACGGTGTGCTGCACGACCAGAACCGGGAAAAGTGGGACGCCGGTTCCTACATCCCCCTGGCCAACCTGCAGGAAGACCAGGGCAATTTCCAGAGCTTCGACTCCGTGCTGTCCGAAGAGGCCGTGCTGGCCTTCGAATACGGCTACGCCACCGCCGAGCCCAATGAGCTGGTGGTGTGGGAAGGCCAGTTCGGCGACTTCGCCAACGGCGCCCAGGTGGTGATCGACCAGTTCCTCTGCTCCGGCGAGGCCAAGTGGGGTCGTGCCTGCGGTCTGACCCTGCTGCTGCCCCACGGCTACGAAGGCCAGGGTCCGGAGCACTCCTCCGCCCGCCTGGAACGCTACATGCAGCTCTCCGCCGAGTTCAACTGGGAAGTCTGCTACCCCTCCAACGCCGCCCAGATCTTCCACCTGCTGCGTCGCCAGATGGTGCGCAAGCAGCGCAAGCCCCTGGTGGTGATGACGCCCAAGTCCCTGCTGCGCAACCCCAGCGCTTCCTGCTCCCTGGACGAGTTGGCCAACGGCACCTTCCAGACCATCATCGGCGAAACCGAGAAGCTGGAAGCGAAGAAGGTCACCCGTGTCATCGCCTGCGCCGGCAAGGTCTATTACGACCTGGTGGCCGCCCGCAAAGAACGCAAGCTGGAGAACATCGCCATCCTGCGCGTCGAGCAGCTGTATCCGTTCGACGACAAGCGCTTCGATGAGGAACTGTCCAAGTTCCCCAACGCCAAGGAACTGGTGTGGTGCCAGGAAGAGCCCCTGAACCAGGGTGCCTGGTACGCCAAGGCTCACCGCCTGCAAGTTGCCCTGAAGAAGGGTCAGACCCTGCACGTGGTGGCCCGTCCTGCTGCTGCTGCGCCGGCCGTGGGTTACCTGGCCAAGCACGTGGAGCAACAAAAAGCCCTGCTGGAAGAAGCACTGGGCAAACTGAACTAAAACCGAGAGACAAAGGAAACGTAGATCATGATTATCGACGTCAAAGTCCCGCAACTGTCCGAATCCGTTGCCGAAGCCACCCTGGTGTCCTGGCACAAGAAGGCAGGCGAAGCTGTCAGCCGCGATGAGAACCTCATCGATATCGAAACCGACAAGGTGGTCCTGGAACTGCCCGCTCCCGATGCCGGCGTGATCGTCAAGATCATCAAGGGCGACGGCGACACCGTGGTTTCCGGCGAAGTCATCGCCCAGATCGACACCGAAGCCAAGGCTGCCGCCGGCGCCGCTCCGGCTGCCGCCGCTGCTCCCGCCGTTGCCGCGCCGGCCCCGGTGGCTGCTGCCGCTGCTCCGGCTGCTGCTGCCGGCACCGCCAGCCCCGCCGCCCGCAAGATCCTGGACGAGAAGGGCATCGCTGCCGCCGACGTCTCCGGCACCGGCCGTGGTGGCCGTGTCACCAAGGAAGACGCCGTGGGCGCCCAGGCCAAGGCCGCCGCGCCCGCCGTGGCTGCCCCTGCCGTGTCCATCCCCCTGGGTGACCGTCCGGAGCAGCGCGTTCCCATGACCCGCCTGCGCGCCCGCATCGCCGAGCGCCTGCTGCAGTCCAAGAACGAAAACGCCATCCTCACCACCTTCAACGAAGTGAACATGGCCCCGGTCATGGCCCTGCGCAAGCAGTACGGCGACAAGTTCGAGAAGGAACATGGCGTGCGTCTGGGCTTCATGGGCTTCTTCGTCAAGGCCGCCGTGGCTGCCCTGAAGAAGTACCCGATCCTGAACGCCTCCGTCGATGGCAACGACATCGTCTATCACGGCTACATCGACATCGGTATCGCCGTGGGCTCCCCCCGCGGTCTGGTGGTGCCCATCCTGCGTGATGCCGACCAGATGTCCATCGCCGACATCGAGAAGAAGATTGCCGAATACGGCCAGAAGGCCAAGGACGGCAAGATCTCCATCGAAGAACTGACCGGTGGCACCTTCTCCATCTCCAACGGCGGCGTGTTCGGCTCCATGCTCTCCACCCCCATCATCAACCCGCCCCAGTCCGCGATCCTCGGCATCCATGCCACCAAGGACCGCGCCGTGGTCGAGAACGGTCAAGTGGTGGTGCGCCCCATCAACTACCTGGCCATGTCCTACGACCACCGCATCATCGACGGCCGCGAAGCCGTGCTGGGTCTGGTGACCATGAAGGAAGCCCTGGAAGATCCCGCCCGCCTGCTGCTCGGCGTTTAATGCGCATTGACTGACTGATCCAAGGAACGCAGAGCCGCGGGGCCACCAGCCTTCGCCCTCTGCGTTCTTTTCATGAACGAAAGGTTCTGACCATGTCCAAACAATTCGACGTTCTCGTCATCGGCGGCGGCCCCGGCGGCTATGTGGCTGCCATCCGCGCCGCCCAGCTGGGCTTCTCCGTCGCCTGCTGCGAATCCAATCCCTACGCCGATCCCAAGGGCGAACCCCGCCTCGGCGGCACCTGCCTGAACGTGGGTTGCATCCCCTCCAAGGCCCTGCTGCACACCTCCCACCTGTTCGAGGAAGCCGGCCACGCCTTCGCCGCCCAGGGCATCCAGGTGAGCGCACCCAAGATCGACGTGCCCACCATGATCGGCCGCAAGACCGCCGTGGTGACCCAGCTCACCTCCGGCATCAAGGGCCTGTTCAAGAAGAACAAGGTCACCCAGCTCAATGGCCACGGTTCCTTCGTCGGTCAGGGCGGCGCCGGTTGGCAGGTCAAGGTCGGCGACGAAGTCGTCGAGGCCAAGCAGGTCATCGTCGCCACCGGCTCCAAGGCCCGTCATCTGCCCGGCATCGCCGTGGACCAGAAGATCGTGCTGGATAACGAAGGCGCCCTGGAACAACAGTCCGTGCCCAAGAAGCTGGCCATCATCGGCGCCGGCGTCATCGGCCTGGAAATGGGTTCCGTGTGGCGTCGTCTGGGTTCCGAAGTGACCATCCTGGAAGCCTCTCCCGACTTCCTCGCCGCCGCCGACCAGGACGTGGCCAAGGAAGCCCTCAAGCTGTTCACCAAGCAGGGCCTCAACATCCAGATGGGCGTCAAGCTGGGCGAGACCAAGGTCAGCAAGAAGGGCGTTTCCATCGCCTACACCGACAAGGACGGCAAGGAACAGAAGCTGGATGCGGAGCGCCTGATCGTCTCCGTCGGCCGCGTGCCCAACACCGACGGCCTCAACGCCGAAAAGATCGGCCTCAAGCTCAACGAGCGCGGCCAGATCGAAGTGGACGGCCACTGCCGCACCAACCTGCCCGGCGTCTGGGCCGTGGGCGACGTGGTGTCCGGCCCCATGCTGGCCCACAAGGCCATGGAAGAGGCCGTCATGGTTGCCGAACTGATGGCCGGCCAGGCCGGTCACTGCAACTTCGACACCATCCCCTGGGTCATCTACACCAGCCCCGAGATTGCCTGGGTCGGCAAGACCGAACAGCAGCTCAAGGCTGACGGCGTGGCCTACAAGGCCGGCAAGATCCCCTTCCTGGCCAACGGCCGGGCCCTGGGCATGGGCGACCCCACCGGCTTCGTCAAGATGCTGGCCTGCGCCAAGACCGACCGCATCCTGGGTGTGCACATCATCGGCCCCAATGCCTCCGAACTGATCGCAGAAGCCGTGGTGACCATGGAGTTCGGCGGCGCCTCCGAAGACCTGGCCCGCATCTGCCACGCCCACCCGACCCTGTCGGAAGCGGTGCACGAAGCCGCCCTGGCCTGCGACAAGCGCCCGCTACACTTCTAAGCGGAAAGCATCCGGGCTGTGGCCCGGTGCAGACAAAAAAGGCGAGGATTGCTCCTCGCCTTTTTCTTTTTATATCAACCACATTAGTCGTGATCAGGAATTTCACCAGTATCTAAAAGGACCCTGAATTGCTCTTCATCAAGGGCAACTACACCTTGATTCCGAGCTTTCTCTATTTTCTTCGGGCCGGCGTTGTTCCCACAGCAGAGATATGAAAGATTTTTGGTGACTTCGGTACGGACAAGCATTCCATTATCGGATGCTAGTTTGCTAAGAATGCTTTTGCTTTCTTCCTTAAATCCGGTGAAGCACACCTCAGGTTTTCCGAGAGCGTTTATCTCTCGTTTGAAACGTCGACTGAGAGAGGGGCCTATGGGGGATGGGTGCAAGGATTGGTGATGCCTTAGTCTATTTTCGATCACGGCCTCGTCTGAAACGTATTCAAGTACGCGGCTCTTAAGAAATGTTCTTAGCTCTTTTTTGTTTTGACATATGCCTTGTATGTACTTGTCCGTTTCTGAAATGTTAAGGAGCACTCTTGCCGTTATATGGCCTTTGCTGTCTTGATAAATGAATTTGAGGGATTCCATTCGTCCTGGGCTCCACAATGACAAAAATGATTTTTGCATACTACCAGTGTCGTGGCGCATAGGACGTTATTGGGCTATTGCTTTAAAATTACACCTAGGCCAATTTTTAGAAGTTTGGCCATAACAACATCGCACCCCCGGTGCTCCCGACGGATTCCCCATGCCCCACCGTACTCTCAATGTTCCCGAGCGCGGCATGCTCGATGCCTATGAGGCCCTGCTGGCCTCCCGTGGATTCACTGCCGATGCGGCCCAGAAGGCGGCAGCCGAGCGGCTGCAGAAGCTCTATTACGAGCTGGTGGCCTTCAAGGCGGCGCGGCGCAACAAGCTCTACAAGATGTTCAATTCCCGCCTGGAAGTGCCCCGGGGCGTCTATTTCTGGGGTGGGGTGGGGCGGGGCAAGAGCTTCCTCATGGACTGCTTCTACGATTCCGTGCCCTACAAGCGCAAGAAGCGCATTCACTTCCACGGCTTCATGCAGCAGGTGCACAAGGACCTGGAAAGCCTCAAGGGTGAGACCGATCCCCTGGCCATCCTGGCCGGGCGCATTACTGCCGAGACCCGGGTGCTGTGCTTCGACGAGTTCCACGTTTCCGACATCGCCGATGCCATGATCCTGGGGCGGCTGCTGGAGAAGCTCTTTGCCAAGGGGGTGGTGCTGGTGATGACCTCCAACTACCCGCCGGAGAACCTCTACCCCAACGGCCTGCAGCGGCAGAACTTCCTGCCCACCATCGCCTTGCTCAAGCAGCAGTTGGACGTGGTGCAGGTGGAGGCGGGCATCGACTACCGCCTGCGTACCCTGGAGCAGGTGGAGATCTACCACTATCCGGCCGACGACGCGGCGGAAGCCAAGATGGCCGACTACTTCCGGGAGCTGGCCGGCGGGGAAGGGCAGGCCGGCGGCAGCATCGAGGTGCTGGGCCGGGAGATTCCGGTGCTGCGCCGTTCCGCCGGGGTGGTGTGGTTCGACTTCCAGGCCCTGTGCGACGGTCCCCGTTCCCAGAACGATTACCTGGAGCTGGCCCGGGCCTATCACACGGTGCTGGTCTCCCGTCTGCCCCGCATGAATTCCACCCAGCGCGACATGGCCCGGCGCTTCACCTGGCTGGTGGATATCTTCTACGACGCCAAGGTTAAATTCATTGCCACCGCCGAGTGCGAGCCGGAAGGGCTGTACACCGAGGGCACCCACGCCGGCGAGTTTTTCCGCACCGTCAGCCGCCTGGTGGAAATGCGTTCCCGGGACTACCTGGCCTTGCCCCATCTGGCTTGAGTTTTCGGGAGGGCGGGGCGACACTGGTGCCGCCCCTTTCCTGCCGTGCCGATCATTGGAGGTCTGCCGTGAAGCGTCTGCTGCTGGTTCCGTTGCTCGCCCTGGGCCTGTTCCTGGGGATGTTCTCCATGGCCTGGGCCCAGCAGGAAGTGGAGATTGTGCCCCTCAAGAGCCGCACCGTGGACCAGGTGCTGCCGGTACTGCAGCCCCTGGTGGAGCCGGGCGGCGCGGTGTCGGGCATGAACAACCAGCTCATCATCAAGGGCAGCCGGCGCAACCGGGAGCAGCTGAAGCAGGTGCTGGCCTCCATCGACACGCCGCCGCGCATGCTGCGCATTCGGGTCACCCAGAACCGGGACCTGGACAGCCGGGGCCGGGACGTGGGCGTCTCCGGCAACGTGGGCCTGGGCGGCAATGTGCGCATCATCCAGTCCCCCGGGGCCGCCGGCACCCTCAACGGCAGCGGCAGCCTCGGCCATAGCGGCGGCGGCAGCGTGCAGATCCAGCGGGGCGGCTCCAGCGTGACCACGGAGATCGTGGACACCCGCAGCACCCGCAGCAGTTCCGCCGGGCAGATGGTGCAGGTGATGGAAGGGGGCCGGGCCTTCATCCAGATGGGCCAGTCCGTGCCGGTGCCCCTGCGCCAGGCCGTGCTCGGTCCCAATGGCGTGGTGGTGACCGAGAGCACGGTGTACCGGGACCTGGGCCAGGGCTTCTATGCCGAGCCCCATCTGGCGGGGGATCGGGTGACCCTGGAAATCAGCCCCCAGAACGACACCCCGGGCAGCTACGGCCCCGGCAGTGCCAATATCCAGCGCCTCAGCACCACCGTCTCCGGCCGCCTGGGCGAGTGGATCGCCCTCGGCGGCATGGGCCAGGAATCGAGCGGACGCGACCGGGCCAACAGCACCCTGTCCACCCAGGACGTACGCGACAACCGGACCGTCTGGCTGCTGGTGGAAGAGATCAAGTAGTCCCGGCTTTCCTTTTTTTCCGCAGCCCCGGCGGCGGAACACAACAACCAAGAAGAACATGACCGATTTTCGCCAACATCCCTGCCGCCTGCCTCCGGAGCGCCTGTTCACGCCCTGTCCCGAGAGCCTGCTGGAATTCGCCACCACCGCCGAACTGGACGATCTGGCCGAGGAATTCGCCCACCCCCGGGCGGTGGAGGCCTTGAGCTTCGGTCTCGACATTCCCCGCCACGGCTACAACCTGTTCGTCCTCGGCGAGCCGGGCAGCGGCCGCCACGCCCTGGTGCACCGGGTGCTGGACACCCAGTTCCGCCATCGCGGCAACGGCGATGCCGCCTGGGACTGGTGCTATGTGCACAACTTCCAGGAGCCGACCCGGCCGCGCCTGCTGAGGCTGCCCGCCGGCCGCGGCAGCAAGCTGCGGGAGGACATGCAGAACTTCGTCTCCGGCCTGGCCCCGGCCCTCACCGCCGCCTTCGAGAGCGACGACTACCGGCGCCGCCTCAATGCCCTGGAGAGCGAGGCCAAGAAGCGGGAGGACACGGCCCTGCGCACCCTGGGCCGGGAGGCCATGAGCAAGGGAGTGGCCCTGCTGTCCACCGAGGAAGGCTTCACCTTCGTCCCCGCCAAGAGCGAGGACGAGACCATGAGTGAGGAGGAGTACGACGCCCTGCCCAAGGAGCGCCAGGAGGAGCTGGACGCCATCATCGAATCCTACGAGCCGCGCCTGCAGGACCTGGTCAGCCAGTTCCCCCGCTGGCAGCGGGAGCTGCAGGCCAAGGTCAAGGACATTTCCCGGGAGGCCCTGCGCCTGGCCGTGGGCCACGAGATCGAAGAACTCAAGCCCGCCTATGCCGACCTCGCGGAGGTGAGCGCCTTCCTCGACGCGGTGCTGCACGACGTGGTGGAAACCGGCGACAACCTGCGGGAATCCCAGAAGGGCGAGGGGGAGATGGAAACCCTGCTCTTCTCCGGCAGCATTTCCCTGCAGCGCTACCTGGTCAATCTGCTGGTGGACAACAGCGGCACCAGCGGCCGGCCGGTGGTGTGCGAGAGCCTGCCCACCTTCCAGAACCTGCTGGGCCGGGTGGAACACACCGCCCACATGGGCATGTGGGTTTCCAACTTCACCCTGATCCGGGCCGGCGCCCTGCACCGGGCCAATGGTGGCGCCCTGGTGCTGGATGCGGGCAAGCTGCTGACCCAGCCCTACGCCTGGGAAGGACTCAAGCGGGCCCTGCAGGCCGAGCGCCTGCGCCTGGAATCGCCGGAGGACCTCTTCGGCCTGCAGAGCACCCAGCAGCTCGAGCCGGAGCCCATGCCCCTGGACGTGAAGGTGGTGCTGGTGGGCGATCGCAACACCTACTACCTGCTCTCGGAAATGGACCCGGAATTCGGCGCTCTGTTCAAGGTGGCGGCGGACCTGGAAAACGACGTGGTGCGGGGCCCGGAGAATGCGCTGCTCTACGCCCGCCTGCTGGCCACCCTGGCCCGCCGCGACCAGCTGCGGGCCCTGACCCGGGCCGCCACGGCCTGGACCATCGAACGGGCGGCCCGCCTGGCCGAGGATTCGCGCAAGCTCACCACCCGCACCCGGGTGCTGGCCGACCTGCTGCGGGAGGCGGACTGGATGGCGGAGAAGGACGGCGCCCCCGACATCGACCGCCAGCATCTGGAGCGGGCCCTGGCGGCCCAGGTACGGCGCGCCGACCGGGTGCGGGAGCGGCAGCAGGAGGCCATCCTCAACGGCGAATTCATGATCGCCACCGAGGGCATGGAAATCGGGCAGATCAACGGCCTTGCCGCCATTGACATGGGCGAGCTGACCTTTGCCCACCCCATGCGGGTCACCGCCGCGGTGCGCATGGGCGACGGCGACGTCATGGACATCGAACGGGAAACGGAACTGGGCGGCCCCCTGCACAGCAAGGGCATGCTCATCCTCTCCGGCTTCCTCTCCAACCGCTTCGGCCGCCTGGCGCCCCTCTCGGTCAATGCCAGCCTGGTCTTCGAGCAGTCCTATGGCGAGGTGGACGGGGACAGCGCCTCTCTGGCCGAGCTGTGCGCCCTGCTGTCGGCCATCGGCATGCTGCCCCTGCACCAGTCCCTGGCCATGACCGGCTCCCTCAACCAGCTGGGCCAGGTCCAGCCCATCGGCGCCGTCAATGAGAAGATCGAAGGCTTCTTCGACATCTGCCAGGCCCGGGGCCTGACCGGCAAGCAGGGGGTGATCATTCCCGCCGCCAACGTCTCCCACCTCATGCTGCGTGCCGACGTGGTGGCGGCGGTGCGCCGCGGCGACTTCCACGTCTTCGCCGTGCGCCATGTGGATGAGGCCATGGCCCTGCTCACCGGCCTGCCGGCGGGCACTCCCGATGCCAAGGGCGAGGTGGCGCCGGACAGCGTCAGCGGCAAGGTGGCCACCCAGCTCATGGAACTGGCCCAGCAGCGCCACGGCCCGCCGGAAAAGCCCAAGGCGCCGCGCAGGAGCAAGGCCAAGGAAAGCCCGGCCAAGCCCAAGCCGGGCAAGGAGCCGGTGGAAGACGTGGCCGGCCACGGGGAGCGCGGGGCAGGGGAGGCCTGAGCCCATGGGCGATCCGGGGCAGGGGATGGAGCCCCTGGTGGCAGAGGGTGCGGTCACCCCGGCGGAACTGCAGGCCGCCGCCGAGGTGGTGGAACATGCCTCGCCTCTGGTGCGGGGCCTGCTCATCGCCGCCGGCAGCCTGTGCGTCGTGCTGGGGGTGGTGGGCCTGTTCCTGCCCCTGCTGCCGACCACGCCCTTCATGCTGCTGGCTGCCGCCTGCTACGCCCGGGCGTCCCTGCGTTTCTACCGCTGGCTCACCGGCCATCGCCTGTTCGGCCCGCCCATTCTGGAATGGCGGCGGCACCGGGCCATTCCCTACCGGGCCAAGCGGGCCGGAGTGCTGCTGATGGCCCTGACCTTTTCCACCTCCATCCTGCTGGTGGTGAAAAATCCCTGGGCCCAGGCCGGCCTGGGCGCGTTCGGCCTTTTCATGTGCCTGTGGCTGTGGCGCCTTCCCTCCCGGGACCGGCCGGGGGCCTGAGTGCCGTGGGCCGCCAGGGCCGGCGGATCGTGCTTTCCCTCCTGCAGGGGGCGTGTGGGCAGGCCCACAGGCCGGCGATGCAGGCCGGCTATAAGGACTATTTCCCGATTCAATTGGCTTGTGCCGCCGCCCCTTGCTAAGGTGGATTCACGTTTGATGCCACCACCGTGAAGGAGCCAGCCATGACCCGGATGATCGAAGAAGCCCGTTGCATCTTCACCCGGCTGTGGGCCGATGCGGTGTGGGGGAACCGGCCGGCCGCCCTCTCGTTCCGCCCCGCCAGACCGCGTCGCGCCGCGCGGCCCATGCCCCACCCCCAGCCGGCCCCCTGAGGCCGTCCCCGCGGCCCCATGGCGCCGCCAGAAGCCGCGCCAGATAAGCCTCTCCAGGTGGTGCCGTGGGGTGGCCGGCAAGGTGGCCATGCCTGGAGGCGGTGCCGCTGACAGGCACGGCCGGGGCCGGTCCCGGCCGGCTATCCCCGGTGCCACTTTTTTCATCGGCCGGCGGCTGCGCTAGACTGGCGGGAAATTCCCTTTGCATGAAGGTTCGGCCCATGGTTATGCCCCTGGTGGTGGCGCCCCATCCGGAACTGGCTCCCTGGATCTACCACATCCTGGTGATGCCCCTGGACGGCTGTCTCTCCCGTCTGCCCTCGGCCCTCAGCCCCGGCCTGCTGCTGTTCGCCCGGGGCGGTGCGGCGCAGCCCCTGGCCGACGGCAGCTGCCGGGCCGTGCCCCGTGCCAGCCTGACGGGGCCCTATCTGGGCCCCCGGGAGTCCCGGGCGGCGCCGGGCAGCGTCTTCCTTTCCGTCATGTTCCGCCCCGGCGTCATGGCCGAAGCCCTGGGGCCCGGCGTCGGCGAGCTGCGGGACCGCATCGTGCCCCTGGATGAAGTGCTGCCGCCCCTGCTGGTGCGGCAGATGCTGGAAACGGTGGATGCCAGCGACTCCCCGGCCGACTGGGTCGCGGCGGTGCAGGGCCTGCTGCGCCGCTGCCTGCGTCCGCGGCGCGACCCGGCGCGGCTGGCCGACCTGCTGGGCGCCTCCACCCACCTGTTTTCTCCCGCCGGCCAGATCGCCGCCCACCTGGGCATCGGCCTGCGCCAGCTGGAACGGCGGGTGGCCCACGGTTACGGCGCCAATCTGCGGGAGCTGCGGCGGGTGGCCCGCTTCGGCTTCTCCCTGGCCCGTCTCCAGGCCCAGCCGCCCCGGCGGGGCGAATTGACCCGCATCGCCCAGGACTTCGGCTACTACGACCAGGCCCACATGGACCGGGATTACCGGGACATGGCCGGCGCCTCCCCGGGGGAGCTGCTGCGCGCCGTCGCCGATGGGGCTCCCGGATACTGGTGGTACCGCCTGGGGCAGCGGGACTTCCGCGACCTCTTCCTGCCCGACGATGTCGACTCCGTACAAGCCGGACTCTTTTCCCCCGCCTAGACTGGCCACCGTTTCCCTTGTCTGGAGAAAACGGTGCAACACGCTCCCACCCTGTACGGCGACGGCTATCTGCTGACCCAGGTCGACACCCTGACCGAAGCGGTGCGCAGCAACAGCCTCTGGTATCTCAGTTTCGGCCTCGCCTGCTGTGCCGTGGAAATGATCCACGCCGCCGCCTCCCGCTACGACATGGACCGCTTCGGCATGATGCCCCGGGCCAGCCCGCGCCAGGCGGACCTGATGATCGTCGCCGGCACCGTCACCAACAAGATGGCCCCGGCCCTGCGCAAGCTCTACGACCAGATGGCCGAGCCCCGCTACGTCATCTCCATGGGCTCCTGCGCCAACGGCGGCGGCTTCTACCACTACTCCTACTCCGTGGTGCGGGGCTGCGACCGCATCATTCCGGTGGACATCTACATCCCCGGCTGCCCGCCCACCGCCGAGGCCCTGCTCTACGGCCTGACCCAGCTGCAGAACCTGGTGCAGCGGCGCAAGCGCCTCATCCACCGGGCCGAGGAGGCGCGGGCCGCGGAGGCAACGAAAGGCGCCTAGGGCGGCCCGGGCGGCCATGAAAAAGGCCGGCTCCGGGGAGCCGGCCTGGCAGCAGTTGCCCTGGTACTGGCGCGGCTAGATGTTGAGCACGATGCGGCCGTCGATGTGGCCGGCCTTCATGCGGCCGAAGATGTCGTTGATGTTCTCGATCTTGTCGGTGCTGTAGTGGGTCTTCACCTTGCCTTCGCCGGCAAAGGCAAGGGCTTCTTCCAGGTCCTTGCGGGTGCCGACGATGGAGCCGCGCACGGTCTTGGCGTTGAGCACCACGTCGAAAATGGGCAGGCCGAAGTCGCCGGGGGGCAGGCCCACCAGGGACATGGTGCCGCGCTTGTGCAGCATGCCCAGGGCCTGGCTGAAAGCACTGCGGGAGACGGCGGTGACCAGGATGCCGTGGGCGCCCTTGATCTGCTTCTGGATTTCCGCCACCGGGTCCACCTGGGCCGCGTTGAGGGTGACGTCGGCGCCCAGGGTCTTGGCCAGGGCCAGCTTTTCGTCCGCCACATCGACGGCGATGACGTGGAAGCCCATGGCCTTGGCGTACTGCACCGCCATGTGGCCGAGGCCGCCGATGCCGGAGATGGCGACCCAATCGCCGGGCTTGCATTCGAGCACCTTGAGGCCCTTGTACACCGTGACGCCGGCGCACAGCACCGGGGCGGCGGGGGCGAATTCCAGGGTGTCGGGCAGCTTGCCGACATAGCCCGGATCGGCCAGCACGTATTCGGCATAGCCGCCGTTCACCGTGTAGCCGGTCATCTGCTGGGAATCGCAGAGGGTTTCCCAGCCGGTGATGCAGTGTTCGCAATGGCCGCAGGCGGTGTGCAGCCAGGGGACGCCGACCCGGTCCCCTTCCTTGACGTGGGTGACGCCGGCGCCGACGGCGGCCACGTAGCCGACCCCCTCATGGCCGGGGATGAAGGGCAGGGAAGGCTTCACCGGCCAGTCGCCGTCGGCGGCGTGGAGGTCGGTGTGGCAGACCCCGGAGGCCACCACCTTGACCAGCACCTGCCCTGGCGGCACCTCGGGCACGGGCACTTCCTCGATCACCAGGGGCTTGCCGAATTCGTGGACGACGGCGGCTTTCATCATCTGGGCCATGACGCTTCTCCTCAATGGATGGACGATGTCTCCATCATAGGCCTTGGCGCCGCCGGTTTTCTGATGCGGGTCAAATCTCGATGCCGCACAGGGCCAGCACCGCCAGGAGCCCGGGGCTCAGGTGCCGGTCGGCATGGACCAGCACCTGCAGGTCCCGCTCCAGGTTGAGGAAAGGGGCTGCCACCGGGGCCAGCCAGCCGGCCTGGAAGGCATCCTCCAGCTCCAGGCGGGAAAGGCAGCCCAGGCCCAGGCCGGCCCGCACGCACTGGCGGATGGCCTCCGGCTGTTCCAGTTCCAGGGCCACCCGGGGCGTCAGGGTGGCGTTGGCCAGGGCCCGGTCGAACACCTCCCGGGTGCCCGAGCCCCGCTCCCGCAGCACCCAGCCGGCCCCGGCCAGGTCCGCCGGCGTGGCGGTGCCGCCGGCCAGGGGGTGGCCCGCCGGGGCAAAGACCTGGAGCCGGTCCGGGCGCCAGGAAAAGCGCCGCAGGCGGGGCTCCTGCACCGGCCCTTCGACGAAGCCCAGGTCGATGCGGAAGGCCAGCAGGTCGGCCCGCACCTGTTCCGTGTTGTGCAGGGAGAGGCGCACCCGGCCCTGGGGATGGCGCCGCTGCAGTTCCGCCACCAGGGGCGGCAGCAGGTGGTTGCCGATGGTCAGGCTGGCCCCCAGGTGCAGGTCGAAGGCGGCGGACCCGGCGGCACCGGCCTCGATCTCCCGCACCTGGTCCAGCACCTGCTGGGCCCGGGGCAGCAGCTGCCGGCCCGCCTCGTTGAGTAGCAGCTGGCGCCCCACCCGGTCGAAGAGCTGCACCGAGAGCTGCCGCTCCAGGTCCGCCAGGGCCATGCTGGCGGCGGACTGGGTCAGGGCCACCGCCTCTGCGGCCCGGGTGACGTGGCCGTGGCTGGCCACGGCGGCGAAGACTTCCAGCTGGCGCAGGGTGATTCTCATCGGCTTGGCTGATGTATTGAATAAGAATTATCGGTTTTACCTATTGTATGAGCGGGGGCTAATGTTCGCCAGGTTCGTTTTCGAGAAAGAAATTCATGGCAAACCTGCGGCAGTGGAGACAGTGGAGGCAGTGGATTCCCGGCCTGGCCCTGGCGGCCGCCATCAGCGTGGCGGCCCTGGGACTGGCCCAGGGCGCCGGCCTGGTGCGCTACGGCGCCAGTTCCCTGACCCTGGCCATCCTCATCGGCGCCGTGCTCGGCAACGGCTGGCCGGCCCTGGCCCAGGGCGCCCGCCGCGCCGGCCTGGGGCTGGCCCAGCGCAACCTGCTGCGGGCCGGGGTGGCCCTTTACGGCTTCAACCTCTCCTGGCAGCAGATCGTCGCCGTGGGCAGCGCCGGTCTGCTGGCGGACGTGCTGCTGGTGGCTTCCACTCTGGCCCTGGGCTGTTTCATCGGCATCCGCCTGCTCGGCCTGGACCGGGAGACGGCCCTGCTTACTGCCGCCGGCAGCGCCATCTGCGGCGCCGCGGCGGTGGTGGCGACGGTGCCCGTGCTGCGCCTGGACGAAGCCCGCACGGCGGAAAAGACGGCGGTGGCGGTGGGCACGGTGGTGCTCTTCGGCACCCTGGCCATGGGCCTCTATCCCCTGCTGTATGCCTGGATCGGCCCCCAGCATCTGGACTTCGGCCGCTACGTCGGCTCCACCGTGCATGAAGTGGCCCAGGTGGTGGCCATCGGCGATGCCCTGGGGCCGGAGGTGGCCCGTGGTGCGGTGGTGGTGAAAATGATCCGGGTGCTGCTGCTGGTGCCCTTCCTGCTCCTGCTCGGCGCCTATCTGGCGCGGCGGGGCGGGGCCGAGGCGGAGGGGGCGTCCCGCCGCAGTTCGGTGGCGGTGCCCTGGTTTGCCGTGGCCTTCATCCTGCTGGCCGGGGTCAATTCCCTGCAACTGCTGCCCGAAGGGGCGGTGGCGGCCCTGCGCCAGTGCGGCATGGTGCTGCTAACGGCCGCCATGGCCGCCCTGGGCCTGGAGACCACCCTGGCCCGCATGGGCCGGGCCGGCCTACGGCCGCTGCTGCTGGGTGCCGCCCTCTTTGTCCATCTGGTGCTCGGCGGCGGCCTGCTCAACTGGCTCCTGGGCTGAGGCGGCCCGGGTCAGGCGGCGGTAAACCAGCCCCGCCGCCAGGGTCAGCAGGCCGCAGGCCGCCAGGGTGGGGCGGATGCCCACCTGATGGGCAACGCTGCCGACGATGAAGCTGCCCAGGGGGGCGATGCCGAGGAAGGCCATGGAGAAGATGGCCATGACCCGGCCCCGGTAAGCGTTGTTCACCCGGGTCTGGATCAGGGTGTTGCTGCCGGCGATGGTGATGATGACGCAAAAGCCGATGCTCATGATGATGGGGTAGGCCACCTGCTGGGAGGGGCTGAGGGCGAAGCAGGTGAGGGCGGCCCCCACCGCTGGGGCGGCCAGGGCCACCTTGCCTTCCAGGCCGCCCGTGTCGCGCCGGCTGGCGAGGAAGAAGCTGGCCACCAGGGAGCCGGCGCCGGCGCAGCCCATGAGCAGGCCGAAGGTGCCCGCGTCGCCGCCGAAAATCTCCTTGGCGAAGAGGGGCATCATCACCGCATAGGGGGTGGCCAGGAAGCTGATGCAGGAGACCAGCAGCAGGGAACGCCGGATCGGGCCATGCCCGCGCACATAGCGGATGCCCTCCTTCAGCGCATCCAGGGCCGGCGCCGGCCGACTGGGGCCCTGGGCCGGCAGGCGGATGGCCGAGAGAGCCAGCAGCACCGCCAGGTAGGAAAGGGCATTGAGCAGGAAGCACACCGCCTCCCCCATCAGCACCACCAGATACCCCGCCAGGGCCGGGCCGACGAAGCGGGCTGAGTTCATGAGGAAGGAATTGAGGGCGATGGCGTTGGGCAGGTCCTCCTTGTCGTCCACCAGCTGCACCGCGATGGCCTGCCGCGCCGGCACGTCCAGGGCATTGATGCAGCCCAGGCAGAGGGCCATGAAAATCAGCAGCCCCGGCGTGATCCACTCCATCCAGGCCAGCACCGCCAGCACCAGGGCCTGCACCATGGAAAGGCTCTGGCTCAGCAGAAGCAGGCGCCGCCGGTCTACCCGGTCGCTCCACACCCCGGCGAAGGCGGAAAAAAAGAGGATGGGAATCTGGCTGGCAAAGCCCACGCTGCCCAGCACGAAAGCCGAATTGGAAAGCCGGTAGGCCAGCCAGGCCATGGCGATCTGCTGCATCCACGTCCCTGCCAGGGAAATCAGCTGGCCGACGAAATAGAGCCGGTAATTGCGGGAATTGAGGGCGCGGAGAAAGGCAGGCATGGCGGGGCGTCAGGGGAGCGTGCCCGACATGCTAACGAAAAGGGGCGGGGGAGGTTGTGACGAATGGTAAAGCGGGAGGAGCTAGCGACCAAGAATGGATAGCCGAATCGTTGGAACGTGGAACCAACAAGCAAAGCTCTTATTGACTGTCCTGTTCGACTGCAGGGTTAAGTATACGGTGAGCTCAAGTCAGCAACTTCAAATGCCTCGTCATACAGATCATCTGTCATGAAGAAGGTTTTTGCGAGATTGTGCATATGTTCGACCTCAATCATTCCATCTAGTCGGAAAAACTTCTCGTAGCTGTCGCCTTTAACCTTTCTCGACTTCTGAAGAAACAATTCAAGGTCTTCATCTGAGAACTCGATCATTGCTCCATCAAGGTGACAAACGTGGGTCTTGAAGTCATGCGATAGGGCATGAAGATAGTGAGCATGTCGAGTACCTGGGGTGTACTGCCATGTTTGAAGCTGTAGCAACTCTCCACTCGAATCATTCGTTTTGTCGAGCTGCATCAGTAGGGTTTCGTAGTGCCCATTCTCCATGCGCTTCGGAAAATAAAACTTGCTTCGCATCAGCCCCTTGCTCAGTGCTATGTTGACTGCCTTTCGAAAAGGTACGCCGAATATAGGTGCGCTGCCGCATATGGGAGAGTAGTAAGTTACCCGGAGAGCCGCCAGTTCCCACAGTGATGCATGACTAGCAAGATAGTTTGCAGTCATTAGGTTAAAAGGTGCGGGAAATAGTGGGAGGTTGTCGCCTGCTAAGAATAGATTGTGGCGTTCCCCATGCTTGCTAACGGTGATGTTCTTGCAGGGAAGAAGACCGTCTTGTGTAAGCAACGGTTCAACTAACGATGCAAAACGAGCTTTACTTTCGAGATGAGCATTCATGCGAGGGCCCACTGCTCCATTCTTATGCATAGCATCCCTTCGGAGCGATGGGTTCCGTGGCGATGGAATGAAGGTAAGTATTGGGCGACATTAATGAGCAGCACCTTGCGGTGGTATAGCTTCAAATTGATCGGTTGCATCAAGAGCGGCTAAAGCCTTTGATACTTCTGATGAAATATTCCTTAAACCCTTCTGATAATTTTCAGGGAGTCCACCAGCCTCAATTTCTTCAGCAGTCTCGGTCGATATTTTTTCAAAAATTTTTCGTAAAGCTTTTGGGTTTGGGTGAGTTGTCGCGATGGCTAGGCAAAGGTCGAGCATTCCTCGAAGCTGACCAGAAAGCCAAGCAAAAATGTCTTTGTCTGACATGCGGGACTCCGTATGATGATGAGATAAAAATGGAGTGGCTAGTAAATAGTTAGATGGTAAAACTGCCATACAGCTGGTAGAACGCCACATAAGTCAGAACTAAATCGGCGGCAATATTCGAGGGGATAGATGGTAGTCATACGCGGCACTCGTTCAATGTCGCGGTCATTTTGCCAGTCGTTAAGCCAAATGTCATGCGAGCAAGCCTTGCGACTGCTTGCACATGAAAAAGGCCCGGGGCAACGCCGCCGGGCCTTGGGTTAGAGCACCCACCGGCCACCCAGGCGGGCGGCGGCGGGGTTGGTGCTTCAGTTGAGATCGAAGCGGTCGGCGTTCATCACCTTGGTCCAGGCGGCGATGAAGTCGCGGACGAACTTTTCCTGGTTGTCGTCCTGGGCGTAGACCTCGGCGTAGGCGCGCAGGACCGAGTTGGAGCCGAAGACCAGGTCGGCCCGGGTGGCGGTGAACTTGGTGGCGCCGCTGTGGCGATCGACGATGGCGTAGCTGTTGCGGCCCGTGGGTTTCCAGGTGTAGGCCATGTCGGTCAGATTGACGAAGAAGTCGTTGGAGAGCACGCCGATCCGCTCGGTGAACACGCCGTGCTGGCTGCCACCGTGGTTGGCGCCGAGAACGCGCAGGCCGCCGACCAACACGGTCATCTCGCTGGCGGTGAGGCGCAGCAGTTGGGCCTTGTCGAGCATCATCTCTTCCGGCGTCACCACGTAGTGGGTCTTCTGCCAGTTGCGGAAGCCATCGGCCAGGGGTTCGAGCACCTCGAAGGATTCCACGTCGGTCATGGCCTGGGTGGCATCGCCACGGCCCGGGGCGAAGGGCACGTCGACCGGGAAGCCAGCGGCCTTGGCGGCCTGTTCCACGCCCACATTGCCGGCCAGGACGATGACGTCGGCGATGCTGGCGCCGGTCTCAGTGGCGATCTTTTCATAGACCGCCAGTACCTTGGCCAGGCGGGCCGGTTCGTTGCCTTCCCAGTCCTTCTGCGGCGCCAGGCGGATGCGGGCGCCGTTGGCGCCGCCCCGCTTGTCGGAGCCCCGGTAGGTGCGGGCGCTGTCCCAGGCGGTGGCCACCATCTCGCCGACGGAGAGGCCGGCGGCGGCGATCTTGGCCTTCACCGCGGCCACGTCGTAGTCCCGGCGGCCGGCGGGGATCGGGTCCTGCCAGATGAGGTCTTCCTGGGGCACGTCCGGGCCGAAGTAGCGGGCCTTGGGGCCCATGTCCCGGTGGGTCAGCTTGAACCAGGCCCGGGCGAAGGTCTCCGAGAAATAGGCCTGGTCGTCGCGGAAGCGCTCGGCGATCTTGCGGTATTCCGGGTCGAACTTGAGGGCCATGTCGGCGTCGGTCATGATGGGCTTGCAGCGGATGCTGGGGTCTTCCACATCCACCGGCATGTCTTCTTCCTTGATGTTGATGGGCTCCCACTGGTGGGCGCCGGCGGGGGACTTCTGCAGCCACCAGTCGTAGCCGAGCAGCAGCTTGAAGTAGCCGTTGTCCCACTGGGTGGGGTTGGTGGTCCAGGCGCCTTCGATGCCGCTGGTCACGGTGTCGCGGCCGATGCCGCGGCTGCTGTGGTTGTTCCAGCCCAGGCCCTGTTCTTCCAGCTCCGCCGCTTCCGGGGCGGGGCCCAGGTTGGCGGCGCTGCCGTTGCCGTGGGCCTTGCCGACGGTGTGGCCGCCGGCGGTGAGGGCCACGGTTTCTTCATCGTTCATGGCCATGCGGGCAAAGGTGGTGCGCATGTCCCGGGCGGTCTTCAAGGGATCGGGCTTGCCGTCCACGCCTTCGGGATTCACATAGATGAGGCCCATCATGACGGCGGCCAGGGGGTTTTCCAGGTCCCGCTCGCCGGAATAGCGGCTGCCTTCGGCGCCGGTGGGGGCCAGCCATTCCTTCTCGGAACCCCAGTAGATGTCTTTTTCCGGATGCCAGATGTCTTCGCGGCCGAAGGCGAAGCCGAAGGTCTTCAGACCCATGGATTCATAGGCCATGTTGCCGGCCAGGATCATCAGGTCGGCCCAGCTGATCTTGTTGCCGTACTTTTTCTTGATCGGCCAGAGCAGGCGGCGGGCCTTGTCCAGGTTGGCGTTGTCGGGCCAGGAATTGAGGGGGGCGAAGCGCTGGTTGCCGGTGCCGGCGCCGCCCCGGCCGTCGGCGATGCGGTAGGTGCCGGCGGAGTGCCAGGCCATGCGGATCATGAGGCCGCCGTAGTGGCCCCAGTCGGCCGGCCACCAGGGCTGGCTGTCGGTCATGAGGGCCTTGAGGTCATTCTTCAGGGCAGCCACATCCAGCTTCTTCAGTTCTTCACGGTAGTTGAAGCCGGCACCCATGGGATTGGTCTTGGCATCGTGCTGGTGCAGGATGTCCAGGTTCAGGGCCTTGGGCCACCATTGCATGGTCTGGCTGCCGGCGCTGGTCTGGGCACCGTGCATGACCGGGCATTGGCCGGCGGGCTTGGTTTGATTCGTGTCGTTTGCCATTTTTTCCTCCTTGGGTGAACCGTTGATGATCGGATATGAGGCAGTCTAGTGAATCGGTTGTAATTATTAAAATTGATTAATTGAATATTCGAAATAGCCAATGACTATGGTGAAGGATGGCGGAAAAAGCGACTGCCCGGGCCGACCTGTCCGGGCAGTATAGTCCGCCGCCCAAAAAGAAAACGGCCGCATTGCTGCGGCCGTTTTGGCGTCTGCAAGCGGCGGCATCAGGGCCGCCACGGGATGGCCGGGAGTCGGCCTTATACCTTGACGAACAGGGTCACCAGGGGCTCGTCGCCCACCTGGCAGCTCCAGTGGCCGTGCACCTTGGGATCGAAGGTGGCGCCGGCGGGCAGGGTGTCGGCGGAATAAAAATGCTCGCCGGCCTTGAAGTTGCGGCTGCTGCCGTCCTGCAGGCCGATCTTCATTTCGCCGCCGAGCACGAACAGCCACTGTTCTTCGGTGGTGCAGTGGAACTGGCTGCGGAAACCCACCGGGCTCTGGCGGAACTGGCAGGCCTTGGCCGGGGTGAGGGCGGAGAGCATGGCCTGGGGCGTGCCTTCGCTGAGGGGCACTTCTTCCTCGCGGAAGCGGGCGTAGCCGTCGTGATCGGTATACAGGGTGACTTTGGTGAAGGTGCTCATGGCTGGCTCCGGCGGAGTGGAGGGAATGGAAAGTGGTGGGGGAGTAGTGGGAGAGTGGTGGTAGAAGCGGGCGCCGTCCGGCGCGGTGGCTCCGTTCAGCGCTTGGGTCCGTGGAAATAGGGGAGCAGGGCCTTGGCCGCCTCGATGCGCTGCTCGGTGCTGGCGCCGGCGTCGTTCATCACCGCCAGGAGAAAGTCCCGGGGATCGCTGAACTGGCTGCCCAGGCTGGGAGCGGCCAGGGACGCGGCTGTCGCGGCAGGTGCCGTGGAGAATGGCTTGGCTGTTGGCTGTGCGGGCGGTTCGGCCAGCGGCTCGTTAGCCACGGCCGCAGCGGACTCCGCCTGCAGTTGTGCCAGGGCCCGTTGGAAATCCGTGGTGCTGATGCTTTTCAGGGCGGCCAGCATGTCCGCCTGCTTGTCGGCGTTGGGGGCCATGGGCAGCCAGGTCTCGTCGGCGAACATGGCGCCCATGGTGGGGTCGATGAAGGCGCTCCAGCCCTCGTTGGCCAGCCGGGCCGGAGGCAGGTGGGGGCAGTCGTTGCCCTCGCCACCGTCGACCGGGTAGCAGCGCCGGGCGGCGGCGGGCACGTCGGCCAGATACTTGTGCACCAGGGCCTGGAGGAAGGCATGCAGCGCGGCAACGGGCTGGGGCTCGGCCAGGGACAGCCACAGCTGGTAGCCCGCCGGACCGCCGACGGCCACGGCCGGGGCCGGCAGTTCCAGCTCCTCGGTGAGGGCCTGGCAGAGGGCGGCGGCCTGGGGCCAGTGGGCGCTGCGGGCAAATTCGATGACCAGGGCCCGGGCGTAGCCTTCCGGGCTGGTCAGGTGCAGGGCGATGGCGGCCTCGCCGGCCGGGGCCCGTTCCAGGTCGGCGGCGGCGAGGCGGCGGGCCGGGGCGGTGACGGCCGCGCCCGGAGGCAGGACGTGGCCGCGCTGTTGGGGCAGGCAGTAGAGGCGTTGCAGTTGGTCGATCAGTCGCATGGCGGATATCGGTTGGAAGGCGGTTGGTGTGCAGGGCCTGGGGCAGAGTGCGATTGTCAGTCCACCTGCCGGCGCGGGTCCAGCACCGCGGCCAGCCGGTCGGCGGCCAGGGTGATGGCGGTGACCGCCAGGGTCAAAAGCAGGCCCGGATAGAGGCTGATCCAGTACTGGCCCGAGAGCAGGTAGGCAAAGCCGTTGGCGATGAGGCGGCCGAGGGAGGGCTCGGTGGCCGGGGCCCCCAGGCCGAGGAAGGAAAGGGTGGCTTCCAGGGAAATGGCGGCGGCCAGCTGCAGGGGCAGGATCACCAAGAGGGGCGGCAGGCAGTTGGGCAGCAGATGGCGCCACAGCAGGCGGGCGTGGGAGAGGCCCTGCAGGCGGGCGGCGGCCATGTAGTCCTTGCCCGATTCCACCAGGGCGGCGGCCCGGGCGCTGCGGGCGAAGTAGGCCCATTGGGAGGCGGCCAGGGCCAGGGCCACCTTGGGCAGGCCCGGGCCGGATAGGGCCAGCAGGGCCAGGGCGATGAGCAGGGCGGGGAAGGACAGCTGCAGGTCGGCCAGGGCCAGCACCAGCCGCTCCCAGCGGCCGCCGAAGTAGCCGGCGGTCAGGCCCAGGGCGGCCCCCAGGAGGCAGGCCAGGCCGGTACCGGTGCCCGCCACCAAGAGGCTCAGGCGCAGGCCGTAGACCATGGCCGAGAGCAGGTCCCGACCCTGTTCGTCGCTGCCCAGGAGATAGGTGCCGCCGGCTGCGGCGGCGCTGCCCGGGGGCAGGCGGGCGTCCAGGATGTCCAGGGCCGCCGGGTCGTAGGGGTTCTGGGGCGCCAGGAAGGGGCCGGCGAAGGCAGCCAGCAGGGTCAGGGCGAGCAGGAGCAGGGCCAGCTTGCCGGCGGGGTTGGCGGCGAAACGGGCGAGGAAAGTGCTAGAGCGGCACCCCGCGAGGCGGGCCAGAGTGCGGGCCGCAACGCCGCCGCCAGCGGAAGTGGAAATGGGAGTGGAATCGGGACGGGACTCGCTCATTGCCGCCCCTCCCGCACCCGGGGGTCGAGCCAGCCATAGAGCAGTTCCACCAGCAGGTTGAGGACCACGAAAAGGGCGGCAGCGAAGAGCAGGTAGGCCACCACCACGGGGCGATCCAGGGCGTTGATGGCGTCCATCAGCAGCTTGCCCATGCCGGGCCAGCCGAACACCGTCTCGGTGACCACGGCGAAGGCGATCAGGGCCCCCAGTTCCATGCCCAGCACGGTGACCACGGGAATGAGGGTGTTGGGCAGCACATGGCCCGTCACCACCCGGCTTTCCGTCAGGCCCTTGGCCCGGGCGAAGCGCACGTAGTCCTGGGCCAGGGCTTCCCTGCTGCCGGCCCGCACCAGGCGCACCACCAGGGCGGCCTTGTAGAGGGCTAGGTTGAGGGCCGGCAGCAGCAGGTGCCGCCAGCCGTCCAGGGTGAAAACCGACAGGGACAGGCCCAGCACTTCCCGGGTCTCGCCCCGGCCCCCCGGCGGCAGCCATTGCAGTTGCACGGCGAAGACCAGGATCAGCATCAGCCCGACCCAGAAGGCGGGCAGGGCGAAGCCCAGGGTGGAGGCGGCACCGATGAGGCGGCCGGCGAGGGAGGTCGGCCGGAGGCCGGCCCACAGGCCCAGGGGAATGCCCAGCAGCAGGGCCAGGAGGAGGGCGCTCGCGGCCAGTTCCAGGGTGGCCGGCAGGCGTTCCAGAATCAGGGAGAGGGCCGGCACGCCGTGGATGAAGGAGGTGCCCAGGTCGCCCCGGGCGGCGTTGCCGAGGAAGGTCAGGTACTGGCGCCAGAGGGGCTGGTCCAGGCCCAGGGCGGCGATGGTGCGGGCCGTGTCCGCCGGGTCGGCCTGGGGATCCACCAGCAGTTCCACCGGGTTGCCCACCACGTAGAGGGCGGCGAAGACCAGGGCGGAGACCGCCAGCAGGACCCAGGCCCCGTGCAGCAGACGGCGGAGGATGAAGGTCACGGTGCGGGTCTCGTCCGGGGTTGGGGCAGCTCGGCGTGCCTGCCGGCCTAGCGGGGCCGCACCTGGGCGGCGAAGGTGAATTCGTCGATGCGGGCCGGGTAGGCGAGGCCCGCGCGCAGGGCCCAGGTGGCGACCTGATGGTGCAGGGGGATTACCGGCAATTGCTGCATGGCCTGATCCATGGCCGTCTCGGCGGCACGGCTGCGGCGGGCCGGGTCGGTGCTGGCCAGGGCGCTGCGGATGTCCGCATCCACCCGGGCGTCGCTGAAGCGGCCCCAGTTCCAGGCGCCCCAGCCGCTCTTCTCGTCCGGGGTGCCGAGCAGGGTGCGCAGGGCGAAGTCGCCGGAGAGGGAGCCCCAGCCGAGCAGGGCGGCGCTGAAATCGGCATGGCGCAGACGGCCGAAATAGGCGGCCAGGGGCAGGGTTTCCACCTTGGTCTTGACCCCGATGCGGCCGAAGAACTGGGCCAGGGTCTGCAGGATCTGTTCGTCGTTGAGGTAGCGGTTGTTGGGGCCGTGCAGGGTCAGGGCGAAGCCCTGGGGGTAGCCCGCTTCGGCCAGCAGGCGCTTGGCCCCTTCGGGATCGTAGGGCTCCGCCGCCGGCTGCTGGCCGTGGCCGGGAATGCCCGGCGCCACCAGGCGGCTGGCGGGCACGCCGAGGCCGTCCAGGGTGCGGGCGGCGAGGGCCTCCCGGTTGATGGCCCGGGAGAGGGCCTGGCGCACCTTGAGGTCTTTCAGGGGATTCTTTGCCAGGGGCTTGCCGGCCAGGTCGGTGACGAAGGGCGAGGCGTCGCGGAAGAGGTCCAGTTGCAGGAACAGGGTGCGCCAGGAGACGCGCTGCTCCAAGCGGAAGCGGGCGTCCTTCTTCAGCCTGGCCACATCGGTGCCGGGCACGCCTTCGATCATGTCCACCTGGCCCGCCAGCAGGGCGGCGAGGCGGGCGGCATCCGCCGGCAGGATGCGCAGGGTGAGCGTATCCCACGCGGGCTTCTCGCCCCAGTAGCCGTCGAAACGGGCCAGTTCCACCGCCTCGCCGCGGCGGAACTTGACCAGGCGGAAGGGGCCGGTGCCCACCAGGGCCTTGCCGCTGTTGAAGTCATCCGTCGTTGCCTTGGCCGCGGTCTTCTTCGAGACGATGAAAATGGAGGCCAGGTCCAGGGGCAGGGGGCCGTAGGGCTGGGCCGTGGTCAGGCGCAGGGTGTGGGCGTCCACCACCTTCTTGCCGCTGATGGCCCTGGTGAAGCCGGTGAAGGGGCCCGGGCTCTGGGTGAGGCTGGCGGGGCGCTCCAGGGAGAAGACCACGTCCTCCGCCGTGAGGGGGCTGCCGTCGTGGAATTTCACCCCGGGGCGCAGCTTGAACTCCCAGGTGGTGGGATTGATGGCCTGCCAGGACTGGGCCAGGCCGGGCACCAGCTGGCCGTCCTTGTCCACCGCCACCAGGGTCTCGAAGAAGTGGCTGGCCACGGCGATGTTGGGGGCGGCGTTGAGGTAGTGGGGGTCCAGGGAGGAAACGTCGGCGGCCAGGCCCACGCTGAGTCCGGCCGCCCGCAGGGCCGGGCTGGCGAGGAGCAGCAGGGGAAGCAGGAGGAACAGCAGCAGACGACGGGCCATGGGGTTTCTTCGGGGCGTAGGAATGAAGCGCGTTGGATGAGGCCGACAACGGAATGATGGGGCCATGGAGGCGCCAGTCTACCGAGGCCGGCGGCTGGGGGAAAGGACGGCGGCCATCGCGGAGCGGCGTTGCTGCGGCATCAGCCGGCGGTGGTAAGTGGTGGAAGGCGACAGTCGCCGGGCGCTGCCGGGTGTGGGGGCAAGGTGCGGCGGATGAAAGGGACCGGCTGGCTGGCGGGGAAGGCGGCAGCAAAGCGGGCGAGATAGATGGGAAAACAACACGGGCGCCAGTCCCGGGGTTGCTGCTTCCAGACTATCGGCCTGGAAGCAAGTAGGGACGGACATTCCGGCCTGTCGTGGCTGAAGAATGGCGTCCTGCCTGCCTCCCAGGGCATGCCATAAAAGCATTCCGCCCCGCCCGGAGCCGGCTGCCGGCAGGGGCGCCGGCAGGCCGGGTGTCAGCGGCGGCTCAGCAGCAGGCCGCACTCCAGGTGGTCGGTGTAGGGGAACTGGTCGAAGGCTGCGGCCGCGGCGATGCGGTGGGTGTCGTGCAGGGCCGCCACGTTGGCCTTGAGGGTCTCCGGGTTGCAGGAGATGTAGAGGATGTGGTCGAAGCCCCGCACCAGTGCCAGGGTGCCGTCGTCCAGGCCGGCCCGGGGCGGGTCCACGAAGACGGTGGAGAAGCGGTAGCCCTTCAGGTCGATGCCGGCCAGGCGGGTGAATTCCTTGGTGCCGCTGTAGGCTTCGCTGAATTCCTCGGCGGAAATGCGCACCACCTTGACGTTTTCCACCCGGTTGGCTTCCAGGTTGTACTGGGCGGCATGGACCGAGGTCTTGCTCATTTCCGTGGCCAGCACCCGCTCGTAGTGGGGCGCCAGGGCGATGGTGAAATTGCCGTTGCCGCAATACAGCTCCAGCAGGTCGCCGCCCAGGGTGTCGGCCTGGGCACAGGCCCAGGCCAGCATCTGCCGGTTTACCTCGCCGTTGGGCTGGGAGAAGGCGCCCTCGATCTGCTGGTAGCGCAGCTGGCGGCCTTCCAGTTCGAAGCTTTCCTCGACCCAGTCCCGGCCCAGGACCAGTTTCTGCCCGCGGCTGCGGCCGATGAGCTGGATGTTGAGCCGCTGCGCCAGGTCCCGGGCGGCCGCTTCCCACAGGGGGCGCAGGGGCCGCTTGTACACCAGGGTCACCAGCAGTTCGCCGCTCAGGGTGGAGAGGAAGTCCACGCGGAACAGGTAGTCCTTGAGCAGTTCGCTGGCCTGCAGTTCGTCCCGCAGCCGCGGCATCATCTCGCAGATGGTGGCGGAGGCCACGGGGAAGGTTTCCAGGGGCACCGCTTCCCGGGGATTGTCCGGGTTGAACATGGCGTAGGCCACCTGGCCCTCGCGGCGGACGATCTGGAACTCGGCCCGCAGCCGGTAGTGCAGGGGGGCGGAGCGGGCGATGTGGGGCTCGGGCAGATCGAAGGGGGCGAAGTCGGCCCGGTAGCGGGCGATCTTTTCGGCCAGCAGGGCGTCGTAGGCGGCGGGGTTGATTTTGCGTAGCGGCATGGTCTTGGCAGGGCGGCAGTCACGGTGCGCCGGCGGCATGACAGGGGGCGTGACCGGGTGGGTGTTCGGGTCGGGCGGGCCGGCGCAGCCGCAATATACACAACTCGCCGGGGCCTTTCAGGATTTTGTGCCGGGGCGGCGGGGGCGGCCCCGGGGCCGCCCTAGAGCTTGAGCCGGTGGCTTGCCGCCAGGGCCTGCAGCCGGGCCTGGGCCTGGGTGAAGTCAAAGTCGCGCACGGCCCGGGCCAGGGGCGGGAAGTCCTCGCCCAGGGCGCCGTGGAGCAGGGCCTCGTGTTCGTCCAGGAGCTTTTCGCAGGCGAAATCGTCGTTCGCCAGCTGCTGGGCCAGGCGGGCGCAGACTTCCTCCACCTGCATCCAGTTCACCGTGGCCTTGGCCGCCGGCACTTCCTGGGTGGCCAGGACGGCGGCGATGGCGTCCACCAGCGGGGGCAGGCTGTCGGCGATCTTGCCCAGCAGGTCCTGCAGCAGATCCGGGGGGTTCCGCTGGCGGATGGCGTGCTCCAGCCTTTCGGCCAGGTCGCGCAGGGGCATGGCGCCGATCTGGGCGCTGACGCCCTTGAGGGTGTGGGCCTCCCGTTCGGCCCCGACCCAGTCCCCGGCATCGATGGCCCGGGCCAGCCGTTGCGGGGCGTCGCGCTGGCCGCTGACGAACTTGTCCATGAGGCGCAGGTAGAGGCCTTCCCGGTCCAGGGCCTGGTGCAGGCCCAGGGTCGCATCCAGCCCGGGGATGCCGGCGAAGGGCTGGCGGTCGGCCTTGGCTGGGGCCGCGACCGGCGGCGCCGGCGTGACGGTGCCGGGCAGCGGCGCGGCGGCCTGCGGGGCCACGACGGGCGCGCCGGGGGCCAGCCACTTGAGCAGCTTGCCCAGCAGGTCCCTCGGGTCCACCGGCTTGGCGATGTGGTCGTTCATGCCCGCCGCCAGGCAGCGTTCCCGGTCCTGCTCCATGGCGTTGGCGGTCATGGCCAGGATGGGCAGGACGGCGGCGGGGAACTGCCTGCGGATTTCCCGGGTGGCGGCGATGCCGTCCATGACCGGCATCTGCATGTCCATCAGGATCACGTCGTAACGCTGCTGGCGCACCTTTTCCAGGGCGCTGGCGCCGTCGTCCGCCACATCCACCACCATGTTGGCGCCGGCCAGGAATTCGCTGGCCACTTCCTGGTTCAGCTGGTTGTCCTCCACCAGCAGTACCCGCAGGCCGGCCAGGGGCGCCAGGTCGGGCAGGGCCTCCGGGTCGGCCACGCTGTGGGGGCCGTCCTCGTGGTCGAGGATGCGCATCACGGTGTTGAACAGCTGGGAAGGACTGACCGGCTTGATGAGGATTTCCTCGATGCCCTGGAGGCCGCTCTCGCCGGCGCTGCGGGCCAGCTCATCGCGGCCGTAGGCGGTGATCATCAGCACCAGGGGCGGCTGGGGCAGCTCCAGGCGGCGGATTTCCCGGGCCGTGGCGAGGCCGTCCATTTCCGGCATCTGCCAGTCGAGGAAGACGATGTCGTAGGGCTCCCCGGCGGCGCTGGCCCGCTGCAGTTCGGCCAGGCAGCGGTTGCCCGAATCGGTGTCGCTGACCTGGAAGCTCATGCTGCGCAGCATGTCGCAGACCACGTCCCGGGCATGGTCGTGGTCGTCCACCACCAGCAGGCGGCGGGTCCGCAGGTCGGGCCGGGGCTGGGCCCGGTGGCGGGCGGTGCTGCTCCGGCCCAGGCGGGCGGTGAACCAGAAGGTGGAGCCCCGGCCCGGCTCGCTCTCGGCCCCCACCTGGCCACCCATCAGTTCGGCCAGGCGCTTGGCGATGACCAGGCCGAGGCCGGTGCCGCCGTACTTACGGGTGGTGGAACTGTCGGCCTGCTGGAAACTGTTGAAGAGGGTGGGCAGTTCCCCGGCTTTGATGCCGATGCCCGTGTCGTGCACGGCAAAGCGCAGCAGCACCTCCTGGCCCTGGTCTTCCTCCAGGCCGACGTGGATGGCCACCTCGCCCCGTTCGGTGAATTTCACCGCGTTGCTGGCGTAGTTGATCAGCACCTGGCCGATGCGCAGGGGGTCGCCCACCAGGTGGCGCGGCACCTCGTCGGCCATTTCGATGACGAACTCCAGTCCCTTGCTGGTGGCCCGCTCCGACATCAGGCTGGAGACGTCCTCCAGCACCTTCTCCAGGTCGAAGTCGATCTGCTCGATGTGCAGCTTGCCGGCCTCGCTTTTCGAGAAGTCCAGGATGTCGTTGATGATGCCCAGCAGGTGCTGGCTGGAATGCTGGATCTTGCGCAGGTATTCGCGCTGGCGTTCGTCCAGGTCGGTCTTCAGGGCCAGGTGTGTCATGCCGATGACGGCATTCATGGGGGTGCGGATTTCGTGGCTCATGTTGGCCAGGAAGTCGGCCTTGGCCTGGGCCGCCGCTTCGGCCAGGGCTTTGGCCTGGGCCATCTCCGCCAGGATGCGGCGCTCCTCGCCGATGTCTTCCACGGTGCCGGCCATGCCCTTTTCCGGGGCGTTGCGGTCGATCACCTGGGCCATGATGCGGCCCCAGAAGCGGCTGCCGTCCTTGCGTACCAGCTCCAGTTCCTCGCGGAAGTAGCCGTGGCGGGCCAGGCCCTCCCGCACCCGCTCGCCCACGGCGAGGAAGGTGGCCTCGTCCGGGTACCAGATGCGGGTGCTCTGCTCCAGGATTTCCCCCGGCTCGTAGCCGAGAATTTCCTCGATGGTGCGGTTGCAGCGGCGGATGATGCGGTCCCGGGTGAGGATGATGCCGATGCGGGCGGCGTCGAACACCGCCTGCTGCTCCTGGTTGGCGTCCCGCAGGGATTTGGCCAGCCCCACCAGCTCGGCGGTGCGCTCCTCCACCAGCACCTCCAGGTGGTCCCGCTCCTGCCGGATGGTCTCGTTCTGGGCGGCGATGTGCTGCTGCAGCAGGTTGAAGTTCTGCAGCAGCATGCGGATCTCGCCGCTGCCCTGGACCTCCACCGGCTCCAGGGGAATGTGGCCGGCCCCGGTTTCGCCGATCTGGCGGGCGGCCCGTTCCAGGGGCGCCAGGGAGCGGCGCACTCCCAGCCACACCAGCAGGGCCACCAGCAGGGTGATGAGGGCGGCGCCGCTGTAGATGCGCGTGGTGGCCCGCTCCAGGGGAGCGAAGGCTTCCCGGGTCGGCAGGTAGGACACCACCATCCAGTTGGCGGTAGGCACCATGGTGGCGGCGCTGATGATTTCCAGGCCCTTGGAATCCACGGTCTGGCCCGGGCCGGTGTAGCCCTTGAGGCGCCGGTCCAGCAGGGGGTTGATGCCGGGAGCCGGCAGCTTTTCCAGGACCCGGGTGGGGTCGGTGCTGGCGGCGAAGATGCCCTGGTCCAGGGCGTAGACGTGGAAGCCGCCGCTCTGGCCGTTACGAACTTCGTCGGTGAGGTGCAGGGGGCTGCCCGGGGCGATCACGTCGGCACCGCAGAGGGCGCCGAGGAAGGTGCCGTCGGCGGCGATGACGGGTACCGCCACCAGCAGCACCGGCTTCTTGGCGAAGCGGCCGAACCAGACCCGGATGGCCGGCTTGCGGGTGTCCCGGATGCTGATGAAATAGCTGCTGTCGTTGTAGGGCGTGCCGACGTGGCCCCGTTGCGGATACTCGGCGGTGCGGATGCCGTTGGCGGCGATGAAGTAGATGTCCCGGGAAAAGATGCGGCTGGCCACCGTCTGCTCATTGAGGAAGGTCTGGATCTGCCGGGGCGAGTTGAGGGACTGGGCAACCAGGTGGCGGGCCAGGCCGTCGATGACGTCCAGGCGCAGCCGCAGTTCCGCTTCCAGGGTCCGGGCGAGGAAGTCGGCGCCGGTCTTCTGCTCCTGGCCGATGAGGACCACCGAATCCCGGCGCAGGGCGTCGGCCACGTAGTAGGCGAGGGAACCCATGCCCAGGGCGAAAATGAGGGCGCAGAAGAGGGCTGCCTTGATCTTCAGGGGCAGGCTTTCGATTTTTCGGCGCATCCGCGTTGCTAAATTGCCCATCCGCACTCCCGCTCAGGCTCGATCCTGGTTCCGTCCGCCATTCGGACAGCGGCGGCGGCCTTTGATTCACCAGGCATGGCCGGGCCGGCTCGCCGCCCATGGTTCCAGTGTCAAAAATTCGGGGGCGTCTTGTCAATCGGCATATGCCGAATGCGAGGCGGCGATTGTCCCGGGGGGCGCCGGGAGCAAAAAAAAACGGGGCCTGGGGCCCCGTTTCGTGGTTGCGGCAGGTTTGGCTCAGACGGCGGCCAGGGCCTGTTCCAGGTCGGCGATGAGGTCGTCGATATGCTCGATGCCGATGGACAGGCGCACCGTATCCACCGTGACGCCGGCCTTGGCCAGTTCTTCCGGGTTGAGCTGGCGGTGGGTGGTGGAGGCCGGGTGGCAGGCCAGGGACTTGGCGTCGCCGATGTTCACCAGGCGGGTGAACAATTGCAGCGCGTCCTGGAAGCGGGTGCCGCCCTCGATGCCGCCCTCGACGCCGAAGGTGAGGATGCCGGAGGGCTTGCCGCCCAGATATTTCTTGGCCAGGGCGTGGTCCGGGTGGTTTTCCAAGCCGGCGTAGTTCACCCACTTCACCTTCTTGTGGCTCTGCAGGTATTTGGCCACGGCGATGGTGTTGTCGGTGATGCGCTCCATGCGCAGGGCGGCGGTCTCGATGCCCTGCAGGATGAGGAAGGCGTTGAAGGGGCTGATGGCGGCGCCGGTGTTGCGCAGGGGTACGACCCGGGCGCGGCCGATGTAGGCGGCGGGGCCCAGGGCTTCGGTGTACACCACGCCGTGGTAGGAAACATCGGGCTCGTTGAGGCGCTTGAAGCGGGTCTTGTGCTCGGCCCAGGGGAATTTTCCGCTATCGACGATGATGCCGCCGATGGAATTGCCGTGGCCGCCCAGGTACTTGGTCAGGGAATGCACCACGATGTCGGCGCCGAACTCGATGGGACGCAGCAGGAAGGGGCTGGCCACGGTGTTGTCCACGATCAGCGGAATGCCGTTGCGGTGGGCGATCTCGGCCAGCTTCTCGATGTCGGTGATGTTGCCCAGGGGGTTGCCGATGGTTTCGGCGTAGATGGCCTTGGTCTTGCCGTCGATCAGCTTCTCGAAGGAGGCCGGGTCCCGGTAGTCGGCGAAGCGCACCTGGATGCCCAGCTGGGGGAAGGTGTGGGCGAACAGGTTGTAGGTGCCGCCGTAGAGGGTGGCGGTGGAGACGATGTTGTCGCCGGCTTCGGCGATGGTCTGGATGGCGTAGGTGATGGCAGCCTGGCCGGAAGCCAGGGCCAGGCCGGCGATGCCGCCTTCCAGGGCGGCGACGCGCTTTTCCAGGACGTCCTGGGTGGGGTTCATGATGCGGGTGTAGATGTTGCCCGCCACCTTCAGGTCGAACAGGTCAGCCCCGTGCTGGGTGTTGTCGAAGGCGTAGGAGGTGGTCTGGTAGATGGGTACCGCCGCCGCCTTGGTGGTGGGATCGGGGGAATAACCGGCATGTACGGCCAGGGTTTCGAGCTTCGGCATCAGGAGTCTCCCTTGTTTGGATGATCGGTGGGGCGGCCCCTCGGTGGCCGCCATGACAGTGGATGAGAGTCTAGCACTAAAAAAGCGGTTTTCTAGATCGATTGGGTATATGCAAACTACGAGTTGGTTCCTAGGGACTTTCCCGGGAAGTACCTAGGACGAACCCTGGGGGCGCCGAATATTACTTTCGTTTTATGCGCAAAGGCATAAAATTAAATCAAGCCAACCACTATAAGAAAAGAGGTGTGCCATGCGTCCCCTCGACCTTATCCGAGCCTTCTTCAGCGGTAGTCCCTTCTCCCGGCGGGAACGGGAGGAAGTGCGCAGCCAGATCAACTTCTGCCGCGTGGCGGCTGAATGGACGGCGGTGCGCCGCGAAGTTACCGCCTGGGTGGTGGACGGGCGTACGCCCGGGCCCATGTGGTGCGAGCGCCTGCCCCGGCTGGAAGAACGGCCCCTGGGCCGCTGGATCGCCAGCGGCGCCCGGCGCAACTTCGGCGATCTGGGTTCCTTCTCCGATTTCGCCCGCATCCACCGCCAGGTGTGCGAGGACGTGCGGACCATCGCCCGGGCCCAGGCCCAGGGTGACGAGCAGGAGGCCAGCCGCAGCTTCCACCACGACTTCGAGCCTCACTACCGGGAGTTGCGCAGCTGGCTGGTGCATCTGGCCGACCTGTTCGACGCCGGCTGCGCCCAGGGCATGGAGGAAGAGTTTCAGTTCACCCAGCCGGCGATGATGCGGTAGAGGGCGGCGGGCAGGCCGACGCAGAGCAGGGCGAAGACGGTCAGTTTCAGTTCGGCCCACTGGCCGTCCCAATAGCGGCCCTGGAACCAGGCCCACCAGTCGGGGAGGGCGGCCAGTCTCAGGTCTTCGGCAAAGTCGGCAGCGTCGTCGAACATCATGCGCCAGATGTCCCGCAGGGGCGGCACCGACAGGGCCAGGCAGGCCAGCAGCAGCCAGGGATGGTCCACCCAGGGGATGAGGCTCTGCAACACCCGCGCCTAGCCCCGCTGCAAGGTCTTCAGTTCGTACAGCAGGTCCAGTGCCTCTCGCGGCGAGAGGCTGTCCGGATCGATCTCCCCCAGCCGCTCCAGGGCCGGGTGGGCCGGAGCTTCCGGCCCCTCGTCGGGCGCCGGGACGGCGGCGAAGAGGTCCGGCTGCAGCGGGTCCACCGCGGCACGGGTTTCCAGCTGCCGCAGTTCCTTCTTGGCGGCCCGCACCACCGCATTGGGAATGCCGGCCAGGGCCGCCACCTGAATCCCGTAGCTCTGGTTGGCCGGGCCTTCTTCCACGGCATGGAGGAAGACGATGCGGTCGCCGTGTTCCACCGCGTCCAGATGCACATTGACCAGGGCCGGGTATTCGTGGGCCAGGCGGGTCAGCTCGAAATAGTGGGTGGCGAACAGGGTCAGGCTGCGGTTCTTTTCCAAGAGGTGGCGCAGGATGGCCATGGCCAGGGCCATGCCGTCGAAGGTGGAGGTGCCCCGGCCCACCTCGTCCATCAAGACAAGACTTTGTTCCGTGGCGTTGTGCAGGATGGCGGCGGATTCGGTCATTTCCACCATGAAGGTGGAGCGGCCCGAAGCCAGATCGTCGGAGGCGCCGATGCGGGTGAAGATCTGGTCCATGGGCCCCAGGCGGGCCGCCTTGGCCGGCACGTAGCAGCCGACGTGGGCGAGCAGGGCGATCAGCGCCGTCTGCCGCATGTAGGTGGATTTACCGCCCATGTTGGGGCCAGTGATGAGCAGCAGGCGGCGTTCCGCTTCTTCGCTTTCCCCCAGGTCCAGGTCGTTGGGGATGAAGGTGTCGCCCTGGGTCTGCAACTCGTTTTCCACCACCGGGTGGCGGCCCGCTTCCAGCCACAGGCCGGGCCGGTCGGTGAATTCGGGGCGGCACCAGTTGCGGGCCACGGCGGTGTCGGCGAAGGAGGCCAGCATGTCCAGCTGGGCCAGGGCCCGGGCCACCGCCTGCAATTGGGGCACCACCGGCTGCAACTGATCCAGCACCTGCTCGTAGAGCCACTTTTCCCGGGCCAGGGCCCGGTCCTGGGCGGAGAGGGCCTTGTCCTCGAAGGCCTTCAGTTCCGGGGTGATGTAGCGTTCGGCGTTCTTCAGGGTCTGGCGCCGGCGGTAGTCGTCCGGCACCTTGTCGGTGTTGGCGTGGGTGACTTCGATGTAGAAGCCGTGCACCCGGTTGTATTCCACCTTGAGGGTGGCGATGCCGGTGCGTTCCTTCTCCCGGGCTTCCAGGTCCACCAGGAAGGCGCCGCAGTTGTCGTTGAGGGCCCGCAGCTCGTCCAGCTCGGCATCGAAGCCGGTGGCCATGACGCCGCCGTCCCGCACCATGGCCGCCGGTTCCTGGGCGATGGCGCGCATGAGCAGGTCGATGGCCTCCACCGGCGCTTCCAGCTGGCCCCACAGCTCACCCAGCAGGGGCGAGGGATGGCCGGCCAGGGGGCGGCGCAGTTCCTCCAGGCAGGCGAGGGAGTCGCGCAGGCTGGAGAGGTCCCGGGGCCGGGCGTTGCGCAGGGCGATGCGGCCGGCGATGCGCTCCACGTCGGCAAAGCCCTTCAGGCCGGAACGCAAATAGCTGGACAGGGCCAGGTGGTCTTCCAGCAGGGCGCCGATGGCGTCGATGCGGGCCGCCGGCACCGCCCGGTCGCGCCGGGGGTGGTGCAGGGCGTGGCGCAGGTAGCGGGCGCCCATGGCGGTGATGCAGGAATCCAGCAGGGAAAACAGGGTGGGGGAGGCTTCGCCCCGCAGGGTCTCGGTCAGCTCCAGATTGCGGCGGGTGGCGGCGTCCAGCCCCAGATAGGCGGACTCCCGCTCCACCATGAGGCCCTGGACGTGGGGCAGGGCCTGGGTCTGGGTGGCCTGGGCGTACTGCAGCAGGGCCCCGGCGGCCCCCAGGGCGGGGCGCAGGTCTTCGGCGGCGAAGGCGGTGAGGCTCTGCACCTTGAAGTGTTCCAGCAGCAGGCGCTTGGCCGCTTCGGCGTCGAAATGCCAGTCGGGGCGGCGGGTGGTGGCGGCGCTGATGTTCACTTCCGGCACCAGAGAATCGGGCAGCAGCACTTCGGCCGGGCGGATGCGTTCCAGGGTGGCGGCCAGCTTTTCCGTGGCCACTTCGCTGACGCGGAATTCACCGCTGGCCAGGTTGAGCCAGGCCAGGCCCCAGACGCCGCGGCCGCCGGTCAGGGCCATGAGCAGGGTGTCCCGCTTCTCGTCCAGCAGGGCGGCGTCGGTCAGGGTGCCGGGGGTGACGATGCGGGAGACGGCCCGCTCCACCGGGCCCTTGCTGGTGGCCGGATCCCCCACCTGTTCGCAGATGACCACGGATTCGCCCATCTTCACCAGCTTGGCCAGGTACTGCTCCACGGCGTGGTAGGGCACCCCGGCCATCTTGATGGGCAGGCCGGCGGACTGGCCCCGGGTGGTGAGGGTGATGTCCAGCAGGCGGGCGGCCTTTTCCGCATCCTCGAAGAACAGCTCGTAGAAATCCCCCATGCGATAGAAGAGCAGGGTGCCCGGATGCTGGCTCTTCAGCGCCAAATACTGCTGCATCATCGGGGTGTGGCCGGAGGGATCGCTGTTCTTCTTGGTTGCCATGGGCTTCGAAAAAATGGATGGGCGCGGCAGGGGCCGCCGAAGGGGCGGATTATCCCGTGTCTGGCGGCGGGGGGGAAGGTCGGGGGGAGAAGTCTGGCCGAATTTCCCTTGGGGCGGGAGGGGGACTTAAGGTTGGCTTAATCCTGGCTGCCAATACTGCCTCCCGTATTCACTTTGGGAGACCCAAATGTATTTCCCCAGACCCCTGGCCATGGGCGTCGCCCTGGCGCTCCTGGCCGGCAGCACCCTGGCCGCATCGCCCACCTCGCCTGCCGAACTGCAGGCCGCCTGGCTGGCGGAGGCCCGGCAGTCCAATCCCGCCTTGCGCGCCTTTTCCGCCGAGCGGGGCCGCAGCTTCTTCAGCACTACCCATGGCAGCGACTGGAGTTGCGCTTCCTGCCATACCAGCAACCCGGGCCAGGGCGGCGCCCATGCGGTGACCCGCAAGCTGATCGAGCCCCTGGCCCCGGCGGCCAATCCCCGTCGTTTCAGCGATGCCGCCAAGGTGGACAAATGGTTCGGCCGCAACTGCAAGGATGTGCTGGGCCGGGCCTGCACGCCCGAGGAGAAGGGCGACCTGCTGGCCTATCTGCTGACCGTCAAACCCTGAGGATCCATGCCATGAAAACACTACAGAGCCTGTCCCTGGCAACGCTGCTGCTGGCCGGCGGCGCCTGGGCCGGCGACCATCGTTATGCCCTGTCCCCTACCTACGCGGCGGAGTGCGGCAGTTGCCACGTCGCCTATCCGCCGGCATTGATGGATGCTGCCGGCTGGAAAGTGACCCTGCAGCAGCTGGAGCGCCATTTCGGCAGCGACGCCAGCCTGGAGCCCCAGGCCCAGCGGGAGATCGCCAGCCTGCTGCAAGCCCAGGCCAGTACCCGCAGCGCCCATGAGGGCAAGGGAGCGGCGCCGCGTCTGACCACCACCGCCTGGTTCCAGCGCAAGCATCGGCCCGAGGAGCTGCGCGGCTACCCGCTGCCCAAGGTGCCGGCCGGCGCCAAGGCCACTCCCATGGCCCAGTGCCAGCAATGCCATCGCCGGGCTGAACAGGGCGATTTCGGCGAAGGCTCCCTGCAGCCGGCCGATGGCCGTCGATGAGGAACCGCCATGACTATCCATGAGCAACAACGTATTACCGCCGCCAACGCGTCGGATTCCTTCCCCGGCAGAATCCTGGTGTGGGATATGCCGGTGCGCCTGTTCCACTGGAGCCTGGCCCTGGCCTTCACCATCGCCTTCATCACCAGCGAGTCGGAACGCTGGCAGCTGATTCACATCGCCAGCGGCTACGTGGTGGCGGCCCTGATTGTCTTCCGCCTTCTGTGGGGGCTGGTGGGCAGCCGTTACGCCCGCTTCAGCCAGTTCGTCAGGGGCCAGGCGGCGATCCGCGAGTATTTGCTCGGCATGCTGCGCTTGCGCCCGCCGCACTACACCGGCCACAATCCCGCCGGCGCCCTGGCCGTGCTGGCGCTCCTGGGCCTGGGCCTGCTGACGGCCGCCACCGGCTGGATGACCTTCAACGAGGTGGCCGGGGACTGGCTGGAAGATTTCCATGAAGGCGTGGCCTCGGCCATGCTGGGGCTGGTCTTCGTTCATGTGGCAGCCGTGCTGTGGAGTAGTCTGCTGCACCGGGAAAACCTGGTCGCCGCCATGTGGCACGGTTACAAGCAGGGCCGGCCGGAAGACGGCATTGCCCGCCGTCACCTGCCGGTGGCCGTGGGGCTGCTGGCCCTGATCGGCGGCGCCATTGCCCTGGCGCTGGCGTGATTGGATAGGGCGCACAATAGAGAGGTCCGGCAGCAATCATGCGAATTCTCATCGTGGAAGACGACCAGGCCCTGGGGGAAGGCATCCAGATGGGCCTGCGCCAGGGCGGCTGGCAGGCCGACTGGGTGCAGGATGGCGAGGCTGCCGGCCACGCCCTGGCCAGCGAGCCCTTTGCCGCCCTGGTGCTCGACCTGGGGCTGCCCAAGGTGTCCGGCCTGGAGGTGCTGCGCCAGCTGCGGGCCCGGGGCGATGCCATGCCGGTGCTGATCCTCACCGCCCGGGATGCGCCGGATGACGTGGTGGCCGGCCTCGATGCCGGGGCCGACGACTACATGATCAAGCCCTTCAACCTGCAGGAACTGGGCGCCCGCCTGCGGGCCCTGACCCGCCGCCGCGGCGGCCGCGCCGTGCCGGAAATCGTCCATGGCAATCTGCGCCTGGACCCGGCCGGGCGGCGGGTGACCCTGGCGGGGCAGGCGGTGGAACTGTCGGCCCGGGAATTCGACCTGCTGCACGAACTGCTGGCCCAGGCCGGCCGGGTGCTGACCAAGGCGCAGATCGAATCCCATCTCTATGCCTGGGGCAGCGAGCTGGAATCCAATGCCATCGAAGTGCACATCCATCACCTGCGGCGCAAGCTGGGGGCCGACCTGATCCGCACCGTGCGCGGCGTCGGCTACCTGATCCCCGAAGCCGGCCGGAGCCCGGCGCCATGATGCGCACCTATTCCCTGCGCCTGCGCATTCTCTTCGGCATCCTGGCCGCCGTTGCCCTGGTGTGGAGCGTGGTCGGGGCCATCGCCTACCGGGAGGCCCGGCACGAGGCCGAAGAACTGCTCGATGCCCACCTGGCCCAATCGGCCACCCTGCTGTTCGCCTTTCTCGGCGACGAGGCCGACGACATCGGCGAACGACTGCCCCGGCACCGTTACGACAAGAAGGTGGCCTTCCAGGTGTGGGATGGCGAGCGTCTGCTGACCCGGTCCCACCGGGCGCCCGACAGCCGTCTGTCGCCGCGGGAGGAGGGCTTTTCCGATGTGCATATCGACGGCAAGGCGTGGCGCGTCTTCAGCGTGCGCGATGCCCGCCGCCACTACCTGATCCAGGTTGCCGATGCGGCCGAAAGCCGGGCGGAGATCAGCAACGAGGTGGCCAGCCATCTGCTGCAGACCATGGGCGTGGGCCTGCCGGTCCTGGGCCTGGTGCTCGGCATTTTCGTCCTGCTGGCATTCCGCCCCCTGTCCCGTCTCGCCGATTCCATCGGCGCCCAGGCGCCCCAGCGCCTCCAGCCCATATCCCTGGCCGAGGCCCCGCGGGAAGTGGTGCCGATTCTGGAACGTCTCAACCGTTTGTTCGAACAGGTCCGGCGTGCCCAGGACGATGAGCGCCGTTTCACCGCCGATGCGGCCCACGAATTGCGCACGCCCCTGGCCGTGCTGCAGACCCATGCGGAAGTGGCCCAGGCCGCCGGCGACGACGAAACCCGGCAGCGGGCCCTGGCCCATCTGGTCAGCGGCAGTCGCCGGGCAGCGCGGCTGGTGGATCAGCTGCTGACCCTGGCGCGGCTGGACGCCCAGGCCGAATTGCCGGACCAGGAAGCCTGCCCCCTGCGCCGCCTGGCGGTGGAAACCGTGGCCTCCCTGGCCCCGGCCGGCTTCGACAAGGGGGTGGAGCTGGAGGTGGAGGAGGGGCCGGAAATCAGCGTCACCGGTTCGCCCCTGCTGCTGCAGGTGCTGCTGCGCAACCTGCTGGATAACGCCATCCGCCATACGCCCGCCGGTGGCCGGGTGCTGGTCTGCTTCCAGGCGCAGGGGGACGGCGGCGCTGATGCCGTCCTGCATGTGCGCGACAGCGGCCCGGGCATTCCCGCGGAGCAGCGCCAGGAGGCCCTGGCCCGCTTCCGCCGGCTCGATCCGGGCGCCGGTGACGGCCACGGCCTGGGCCTTTCCATTGTCACGCGGATCGCCGAACTGCATGGCGCCCGCCTCAGCCTGGGAGCCGCCGCCGATCTGGGGGGGCTGGACGTGGCGATTGCTTTCCCGGGCCGTGCCCGGCAGCCGTTTCCTCCCCTGGGTGATTGACTAGCTGACTTGAACCAGTGCGTCATGCACACTGAGTGGTCCCGTCCCATTCCCGCAAGGATGACTGTGAATACCTCGCCCATTGCTGCCTCCTATATCGATGTGGACCTGCGCCAGGTCATCTACGCCCTTTCCGACGCCCTCGACCTGGTGGGCATCGACGACGTGGCCCACGGCAAGCGGGTGGGCATCATGGCGGCGGCCTGCGCCCGGGTCATGGGGCTGGACCGGGGCGACACCACCTTTCTCTTCGACCTGGGGCTGCTGCACGACATCGGCGTTTCCTCCACCCGCACCCACAATCACCTGGTCAGCGAATTCGACTGGCAGATGTCCCAGGAACACTGCAACGTCGGCTGCGAGCTGCTGCGGGACTTCGGGCCCCTGGCCGCCATGGCCGAGCCGGTGCATTACCACCACACCCACTGGCAGGACCTGCAGGGGCGGGCCGACGTCTCCCGCCAGGTAGCCGAGCAGGCCAACCTGATCTTCCTGGTGGACCGGGTGGATGCCCTGACCGCGCCCTACTACAGCAGCGGCAACGTGCTCATGCAGGCGCCGGCCATCCGCCAGAAAATTCGCGACAGCGCCGGCACCTTCTTCGCCCCGGAGCTGGTGGAAGCCTTTCTCCAGGCCTCTGCCGCCGAGGCCTTCTGGCTGCGCCTGGAGCCCCGGGGCATCCAGTCCGCCCTGGAGGACATGCTGGCCCAGGGTCAGCCCTGCCGCGCCTCCCTGGCCCAGCTGAAGCAGCTGGCCGGCATCTTCTCCCGCATCGTCGATGCCAAGAGCCCCTTCACTGCCGAGCATTCCCTCGGTGTCGCCCGTCTGGCCCGGCACCTGGCCGAAGCCATGGGCGTACCCCAGGCCAACTGCGAGCGCCTGGAAATCGCCGGCCTGCTGCACGACCTGGGCAAGCTGCGGGTGCCCGACGAGGTGCTGGACAAGCCGGGCCAGCTCGACGAGCGGGAACGCAAGATGATCAACGCCCACAGCTTCGAGACTTACCAGATCCTGCACCGCATCCGGGGCTTCGAGGAAATCGCCGCCTGGGCCTCCTATCACCACGAGGAGCCGGACGGCAGCGGCTACCCCTTCCACCTGACCGTGGACGCCATGTCCCGGGAGGCCCGCATCCTGCGGGTGGCGGACATTTTCCAGGCCATGGCCCAGGACCGTCCCTACCGGGCCGGCCTCTCGGCCGATGCCGTGCTGCAGTTCCTCCAGGAACTGGCGCACCAGGGCCGCATCGACGCCGAGGTGGTGGCGGTGGCGGCCCGGGACATGGCGGCCGCCATGCGGGCGGCCCGGCCTGCCGCCGCCTGATGCCGTCGGAGAGCGGCTCCGGTGCTTGGCCCGAAGGGGCCTGGAATGCGACCATGACGCCATTGCGGCGTCGTTAGAAAAGGTGAATGACGATGGATGTGGTCTATCTGGTCTACGGCCTGGCCTTCCTCCTCATGGGCGTGGTCATCGTCGTCCGCTACGACCACCGCAGCCATCTGCAGCTGTCCCGCATCCTGTGGATGCTGGCGGCCTTCGGTTTCGTCCACGGCTTCCTCGAATGGACCGACCTGTGGCGCGAAGTGCGGGGCGACGTGCCCTGGCTGGCCGCGACGCGCCCCTTCCTGCTGCTGCTTTCCTACCTTTTCCTGTTCGAGTTCGGCCGCAACCTGGTGCTGGCCTCCCTCGCCCCATCGCCCTGGCAGGCCCGTGTACGCTGGCTCCTGGGGCCCTGGCTGTATTTCCCCATGCTCCTGGGCGTCGCCCTCGGCGCCGGCCTCAGCGCTGCGCCGCTCCTGGGCATGACCATCTGGTCCCGCTACCTGGGCGGCTTTCCCGCCAGTCTGCTGACCGGCATCGGCTTCTACCTCTACTGCCGGCAGGTCCTGCTGGAGACCATGCCGGCGGCGGAGCAGCGCTCCATCCGCCTGGCCAGCAATGTGGCGGCCGGGGCCTTCATCCTCCATGCCGTGCTGGGGGGCATCGTGGTGCCCCGGGCCGACTGGTTCCCGCCGTCCCTCATCAACCAGCAGGCCTTCCTCGAACTGTTCCACGTCCCGGTGCAACTGCTGCGGGCGGCCTGCGCCGTGCTGGTGGCCCTGGCGGTGATGGGCCTGCTGAAGATATTCCAGCTGGAGAGCCTGCAGCGGCTGCAGGATGCCCTGGCGTCGGCGGAGCAGGCGAGCCGGGCCAAGTCCGAGTTCGTCGCCAACATGAGCCACGAGCTGCGCACCCCCATGAACGGCGTCCTCGGCATGGCCCAGGTGCTGCGGGAAACGCCCCTGGACGAGGAGCAGCGGGAATACGTGGAGGTCATCAACAGCAGCGGCGAATCCCTGCTGGCCATCATCAACGACATCCTGGACCTGTCGAAGATCGAAGCCGGCCGGCTCGACCTGGAGAGCCGGGACTTCGACCTGGGGCAGCAGCTGGCCCAGGTGATGGAACTGTTCGCGCCCCAGGTGCGGAGCAAGCGCCTGGAGATGCACCTGCATGTGGAGCCGGACGTGCCCCTCAAGCTGCGCGGCGATCCGGGGCGATTGCGCCAGATCCTGGTCAATCTGGTGGCCAACGCGGTCAAGTTCACCGCCCGGGGCGAGATCACCCTCTCGGTGTGGCGGGAAGGGGAGAGCGGCGGCAACGTCATCCTGCGCTTTGCCGTCAGCGACACGGGCATCGGCATCCCGGCGGAAAAGATTCCCCAGCTGTTCGCCCCCTTCACCCAGGTGGACGGTTCCATCGCCCGCAAGTTCGGCGGCACCGGCCTGGGGCTTTCCATCAGCAAGCACCTGGTGGAAATGATGGGCGGCTGCATCGGCATCAACAGCCAGGCCGGCCAGGGCGCCACCTTCTGGTTCACCGTGGTGCTGGCCCGGGGCGAGGCCTAGGCCGGCACCGCCACCGTTTCAGCCGGCGTCCGGATAGAGCCCGCACAGGGTGCGTACGGCGGCCCGGATCGCTTCTGGCCGGGTGTTGCCGAAGCCCATCAGCAATCCCCGTGAGGCGCCGGCCCCGGGGCCGACCCGGTAGGCCGACAGGGGCGTGACGCCGATGCGGTGGGCGCGGGCGGCGGCGGCCAGGGCCAGGTCGTCCACCCGCCCGGGCAGATGGGCCAGCAGGTGCAGCCCGGTGGCGGCATGGGTGACGGAAAACCGCGCTTCTCCGGCTTCCCTGAGGGCCTCGAGCAGGGCGGCCCGCCGCTCCCCGTAAAGGGCCCGGGTGCGGCGGATGTGGGCGCCCAGGTGGCCGTTGCCGATGAATTCGGCCGCCGTGGCCTGGATCGAGGCGGGTACCCGGTGGTCGGTGCCGTTGCGCACCGTCTGCAGCACCTCCACCAGTTCGTCGGGCACCACCAGATAGCCCAGCCGCAGGCCCGGGGCCAGCAGCTTGCTCAGGGTGCCGATATAGATGACCCGGCCGTTGCGTGCATCCAGGGCCTTCAGCGCCGGGGTCGGCGCCCCTTCGTGGCGGAACTCGCTGTCGTAATCGTCTTCCAGGATGAAGGCGTTGGCCTCGTCGGCCCATTGCAGCAGGGCCAGACGTCGCTCCAGGCTCATGGTGACGCCCAGGGGATACTGGTGGGAGGGCGAGACCAGGGCCAGCCGCGCCTCCGGCGCCCGCCGGCGGCCGTCCTCCACCTCCAGGCCCGCGTCATCCACCCGGATGCCCACCGCCGTCACGCCGGAGAGGACCAGGCTGCGGTAGGCGGCGTCGTAGCCGGGGTTTTCCACCCACACCGAATCCCCCGCATCGGTCAGGGCCAGGGCGGCGATGGCGATGGCCGCCTGGGCGCCGGGGGCGATGATGATGTTGTGCGGGCGGCAGACCACGCCCCGGGCGGCGCCCAGGTATTCGGCCAGGGCCACCCGCAGGGCCAGCAGCCCCTGGGGCTCGCCGTAGGACAGGTCGGGGGCCGGATGGCGGCGCCAGAAGCGGCCGTCGAGGCGGCCCCAGAGGGCGTAGGGAAAGGCATCCAGGGCCGGCAGGCCCGGCGTCAGGGGCCAGGCGGCCTGGGCCATGGACATGGAGTCGGGGCCGCGCAGACAGCGGGCGCGCTGGGAGCCCGGCGTGCTTGCAGGTCCTGCCGCCGGCCGCCGTGGGGCAGCGTTTCTGGCGGAAGCGGCAGACGCGATCGAAGCGCTGCCCCCAGGAGCCGGTGCCCGGGCCGGGCCGGCGGCGTGGGCTGCCACATAGGTCCCCGATCCCTGGCGCGCCTCGAGAAAGCCTTCGGCGATCAGCTGCTCGTAGGCGCCGGAGACGGTGATCCGGGACAGCTTCAGTTCCGCCGCCAGCACCCGGGAGGCGGGCAGGCGGATGCCGGCCTGCAGGGTGCCGTCCGCCACCCCCTGGCGGAAGAAGCGCACCAGCTGCTCGCGCATGGACAGCCGGCTGCCCGCCTCGGGTACGAAGCGGTTCCAGATCGGGTAGGCGGTGGCACGGGTTCTCATGGGGAGTTTCTCAGCTTGGTGGGAAGCGCAGTTCGGTGAACGGGAATCGGGAAAAGCGGCGTCGGCAGCGGCTGGAGAAGCGCGGCAGGCGACATCCGGCACAGTCCGGGCTATGGCAAAGTGGTCTTATTAATTATCAAAAGTGGCAATTTATACAAGGCCATTTTGCCGCCACACTGGCGGGGCTGACAAGGCCAACCGACGCCCCAGGAGACCGCCCGTGAACACCCAATCCCTCAAGCCCGCCGACCTGCTGCACCCCACCGTGGCGGCCCTGATCTCGGTCATCGTCAATTACGGCGGCACCTTCATCCTGGTTTTCCAGGGCGCCAAGGCGGCCGGCCTGAGCCCGGAGCAGACCGCCTCCTGGATCTGGTCCATTTCCGTGGGTGTCGGCCTGACCGGCGCCTGGCTGAGCTACCGCTACCGGGAGCCCATCATCACCGCCTGGTCCACCCCCGGCGCCGCTTTCCTCATCGCCGTGCTGCCCACCACGCCCTATGCGGAAATGATCGGCGCCTACATGCTCTCCGCCGTCGGCTTCATGGTGCTGGGCGTCTCCGGCTATTTCGAGCGGGTGGTGAAGATGATTCCCCCCGGCATCGCCGCCGGGCTGCTGGCCGGCATCCTGCTGCGCTTCGGCATCGGCGCCTTCGGCGGCGCCGGCATGGACCCGCTGCTGGTGGGGGTGCTGGTGCTGACCTATGCCCTGCTGCGCCGCTTCACCGCCCGCTATGCCATCGTCGGCGTGCTGGTGGCCGGCATCCTGCTGCTGCTCGGGCTCGGCCAGGCCAGCTTTGCCGGGGTCTCGCTGAAGCTGGCCCTGCCGGTGTTCACCACGCCCGCCTTCTCGGTGAATGCCCTGCTCAGCGTGGCCCTGCCGCTCTTCGTCATCACCCTCACCGGCCAGTACATGCCGGGCATGCTGGTGCTGCGCAACGACGGCTTCAAGACCAGTGCCAGCCCCATCCTGGCGGTGACCGGTCTGGGCTCCCTGCTGATGGCTCCCTTCGGCTCCCATGCCTTCAACGTGGCCGCCATCACCGCGGCCATCTGCACCGGCAGGGAATCCCACGAGGAGCCGGGCAAGCGCTACATCGCCGGCCTGGCCTGCGGCGTGTTCTACACCCTGGTGGGCATTTTCGGCACCACCCTGGCGGCCCTCTTCGTGGTGCTGCCGCCCACCTTCATCACCACCCTGGCCGGCCTGGCCCTGCTCGGCGCCATCGGCGGCAGCCTGGCCACGGCCCTGGTGGATCTGCGGGGCCGGGAAACGGCCCTGATCACCTTTCTCGCCACTGCCGCCAACGTCACCCTGTTCGGCCTGGGGGGCGCCTTCTGGGGCCTGCTCGCCGGCCTGGCGGCCCACGCCCTGATCCACGGCGACCTGCGCCTCCTGCGCGGCATGCCCCGCCTTGGCCAGTCCGCGGCCGGGGACGGGCGCTAGGCCGGGCGGGAACCAGCAATGGCGCCGGGGCTGCCGGCGCCTCGTCCATCAGCAACAGAGAAAGGTAACGAGAGATGAACAACCCAAATGATCTGCCCCGGCCGCCATACGACCAGGCCCCCGGAGCGCTGGGCCGCATCGACCCCGAAGCGGCCCGCTACGTGGCTGCCGAATATGCGCGGCAGCGGCATTCGATCGAACTGATCGCCTCGGAGAACATCGTCAGCCGCGCCGTGCTGGAAATGCAGGGCTCGGTGCTCACCAACAAGTACGCGGAAGGCTACCCGGGTCGGCGCTATTACGGCGGCTGCGGCCCGGTGGATGGTGTGGAAGCCCTGGCCATCGCCCGGGCCAAGGGCCTCTTCGGCTGCGCCTACGCCAACGTGCAGCCCCATTCCGGCAGCCAGGCCAATCAGGCCGTCTATCTGGCCCTGTTGCAACCCGGTGACACCATTCTCGGCCTGGGTCTGGCCGCTGGCGGCCACCTCACCCACGGCGCGCCCATGAACCAGTCGGGCAAGTGGTTCCGCGGCGTCGCCTATGGCGTGCGGGCGGACGACCACCGCATCGACATGGCGCAGGTGGAGCAGCTGGCCTATGAATATCGACCCAAGCTGATCATCGCCGGCGGGTCCGCCTATTCCCGCATTCTCGATTTCGCCGAGTTCCGCCGCATCGCCGACCGGGTCGGGGCCCGGCTGCTGGTGGACATGGCCCATTTCGCCGGCCTCGTCGCCGGCGGCGCCCATCCGTCGCCCCTGCCTTACGCCGACGTGGTGACCTCCACCACCCACAAGACCCTGCGCGGGCCCCGGGGCGGCCTCATCCTGAGCAACGACGCGGCCCTCGGCAAGGCCATCGATTCCGCCGTTTTTCCCGGCCTGCAGGGCGGACCCCTGATGCACGTGATCGGCGCCAAGGCGGTGGCCTTCGGCGAGGCCCTGCAACCGGAGTTCCGCAGCTATGCGGGCCCGGGTGGTGGAAAACGCCCAGGCCCTGGCCGATGCCCTGGCAGCCGGCGGCCTGCGCATCGTCTCCGGCGGCACCGACACCCACCTGGCGGTGGCCGACCTGCGCCCTTTGAATCTGACCGGCAATGTGGCGGAGAAGGCCCTGGAGCGGGTCGGCATCACCCTCAACAAGAACGCCATTCCCCACGATCCGCAAAAGCCCATGGTCACTTCCGGCATCCGCGTCGGCAGCCCGGCCGGCACCAGCCGGGGCTTTCGCACCGCCGAGTTCCGCCTGATCGGCGGTCTCATCGTGCATCTGCTCGAAGCCCTGGCCGCCAATCCGGAAGCGCCGGACCCGGCAGTCGCCGCTGCGGTCCGGGCCCAGGTGGCGGAACTGTGCCGCCGCTTCCCCTTGCCTTACTGAGGCTGACTCACGTACCCGGGCCTTCCTGCCGTGACGGTGAGCTGGCCTGGCACCTAGGCGCAGCCTTCGCAGAAAGCGTAGGGCCGTTCGCCGTCGCCCTGCAATTGCAGGCGCCCGTCCTGGCGCAGCAGCATGCCCTGGCGCACCATGGTGCTGACCGAGCGGGAGAGGTGGCCGGCGCTGCAACCGATGCGCCGGGCCAGCAGGTGCATGGGCAGGGTGGCCTTGCCGCTGGGCTTCTGCCCGCTCCGGATGCCGTTTTCGCCGCAGCGCAGATAGCACAGCAGACGGTTGTTGGTGGGCATGGAGCGGCCGTGTTCCCGCTCCCGTTCCAGGGCCCAGATGTGGTTGGCGATGCTGCTGGTGAGAGCCTTGCGGAAGAGGGGCAGCTGGGCGATCAGCTGATCCACGATGTCCAGGGGAATCTGCAGCACTTCGGAATAGGTGACGGCGCGGATGCCGTAATCCTGCCGGGCGGCCTCGCCCTCGGCGGCGGGGCCGGCGGCCAGGGCCTCGGTGCCGAACAGTTCCGATTCGGCCAGCAGGCGCAGGGAGCGTTCTCGGCCTTCCGCATCCGTCACCGCCAGTTCCAGACGGCCGTGGCGGACCACAAACAGACTTTGCCTGCGGTTGTGGCAGGACTGCCACAGGGTGCCCGGGGCCCAGCGTTCCCAGTTGACCCGATGGGCGATCTTGGAGTCCTGCAGCACTTCCTGCAGGACTTCCATGAGCGTTGGCGAGGCGATGCTCTCACCTGTCGTGATTTCCATGTCCAACCCCCGTTGATGTCGTCTTGGTTTTTTTTTGTGCAACGGGCGAAAGATGGCGTCTGGCAAGCGATGGCGCGGGGGTGGCGTGGGGGGCGGATTTTCTCCTTGCAATCCAGTACCTTGGAAAGTCGAAAACTTGATGTGAATCAAGTTTCACAAATTCATGCCGGCAGGATGCCGCCGCAGTGCCGTGAGCCGACTGCCGGCATGGCGAACCAAGGTCGCCAGCGGCGAAAAAAAACCGGGCGCCGGGCCCGGTTTTTGGTAGCGCGCGAAGCGCCTTATTTTTCCACGAAGGCCCGCTCGATGACGTAGTCGCCGGGGGTGCCGATGTGGGGGGAAACCTGGAAGCCGAGGCGGTCCAGCATGGCGCTGGTGTCGGCCAGCATGGCCGGGCTGCCGCAGAGCATGGCCCGGTCGGTTTCCGGGTTGAGCTGGGGCAGGCCGATCTGGGCGCACAGCTTGCCGCTTTCCAGCAGGTCGGTGAGGCGGCCCTGGTTGCGGAAGGGTTCCCGGGTCACGGTGGGGTAGTAGATCAGCTTTTCCCGCACCAGCTCGCCGAAGAACTCATTGTTGGGCAGTTCGTTCTCGATGAAGTCGGAGTAGGCCAGTTCGCTCACCGTGCGCACGCCGTGGATCAGCACGATCTTGTCGAACTGCTCGTAGGCCTCCGGGTCCCGGATCACGCTCATGAAGGGGGCCAGGCCGGTGCCGGTGCCCAGCAGGTAGAGGTGCTTGCCGGGCTTCAGGTCGTCCAGCACCAGGGTGCCGGTGGGCTTGCGGCTGACCAGCATCTTGTCGCCCGGGTTGAGGTGCTGCAGGCGGGAGGTGAGGGGGCCGTCCGGCACCTTGATGCTGAAGAATTCCAGATGGTCCTCGTAGTGGGCGCTGGCGATGCTGTAGGCGCGCATCAGGGGGCGGCCCTCCACTTCCAGGCCGATCATGACGAACTGGCCGGTGCGAAAGCGCAGGCCCGGGTCCCGGGTGGTCTTGAAGCTGAACAGGCTGTCGTTCCAGTGATGCACGCTGGTGACTTCTTCGTGGATGAACGAGGACATGGCAGGACTTTCGCGGATCGTGGGGACAAAGGTGACGGGAAGTTGGAACGGATTCTAGGGGCCGGGTTCATATAGATGAATCGAATTAAATTTATATAATCCGTCAGACAAATTGATAAGCAAGGCCCCTCGCCATGAAATTCACCCTGCGCCAGTTGGAATCCTTCGTCGCCGTGGCCCGCCAGGAGAGCGTCTCCCGGGCGGCGGAGAGCCTGTCCCTGTCCCAGTCGGCGGTGAGCATGAGCCTCAACGAACTGGAAAAGCAGTTCGACACCCGCCTCTTCGACCGCCACGGCAAGCGCCTGCAGCTCAACGAACTGGGGCGCCAGCTGCTGCCCCGGGTGCAGGCCCTGCTCGACCAGGGGCGGGACGTGGAGGCCCTGCTGCAGGGCGAGGGTGAGGGCGGCCCCCTGCGCCTGGGGGCGACCCTGACCATCGGCAACTACCTGGCGCCCCTGCTGCTGGGAGAGTTCATGGGCGGGCGGCCGGAGGAATCCCGGGGCCGGGTCCATCTGGAGGTGCACAACACCGCCACGGTGATCCGCCAGGTGGCCAATTTCGAGCTGGATTTCGGCCTCATCGAAGGCGTCTGCCAGCACCCGGATCTGGAAGTGTCGCCCTGGATCGAGGACGAACTGGCGGTCTTCGCCGCTCCGGACCATGCCCTGGCGGGCAGGCAGGACGCCACGCTCGAAGACCTCCTGGCCGAGCCCTGGATTCTGCGGGAGCCCGGCTCGGGCACCCGCCAGACTCTTGAAGGGGCGCTGGGTTCACGGCTGCCCCGGCTGAAAGTGGCGCTGGAACTGGAACACACGGAGGCCATCAAGCGGGCCGTGGAAGCGGGCCTGGGCATCGGCTGCATTTCCCGCCTGGCCCTGAAGGAGGCCTTCCGCCGCGGCAGCCTGGCGGAGCTGCCGGCCCCCGGGCTCAATCTGCGGCGCCAGTTCCACTTCATCATCCACCGCCAGAAATTCCGCACCCGGGGCATCCAGCATTTCCTCGACCTCTGCCGCCGGGCCGTGGACGGCATCCAGCGCAGCGACCAGATCGTGCTGCGCCGGGCCGACGGCTCGGTCATCGACTACCGCTAGGGCAGGGCGGCACAGTCCCGGGCGCAGCAGCGGCGGGGCTTGGAGCAAGACGGGGTGTGGAGCAAGGCAGGGAAGGGCGCCGGCAGTCGCCGCTGGAGGCATGCGGGCCGCCCGGCGGGTAGCCGGCAGGAGCGGCTAACGGTAGTGGATGGCCAGCCAGACGGTGGTCTGGTCCTGGGCGGTCCAGTGCACCCGGTGGCGGCGGTGGGGGGCGATGTGCAGCCAGTCGCCGGGGGCCAGGCGGCGCGGCTCGGCCTCGTCCTCGAACTGCAGTTCGGCGGCGCCGCTGAGCAGGGCCACCCATTCGCCGTCCTCCTGGTCGTACCAGAAACCGGGCGGGCTGGACTGGCCGGTGGAAACGATGCGCTCTAGGCGAAAGGCGCCGCCCGCCAGCAGCGCGTCGAAGCGCTCTCCGTCGAGGGGGCCGTCGGGAACGGCCAGCAGATTGCCCCAGGGGGCGGGTGCGTCCATGGCGCCTGTGCTTTCTGCCCCTTGGCTGCCCCCGGCCTGGAGCGGCCGGCCGGGGCGGGTCGGGGCGGAGGGGCTGGAAAGCCCCTTAGCCGTCGATGCGGACCACGTCTTCCGGTTCGAATTCGTCGGGGATGGTGCCGTCGCCGATGCCGGTGACCATGGCGGCGGTGGTGTCGGTCAGCTTGACGAAGTATTCGGCGCTGATGGGGTCGAAAAACTTCTGGCCGATCTCGATCTTGTCGAAGGTGCTGCGGCGCTGCGTGCCTTGGGTGCTCATGGTGTGCCTATGGATTTGCAGGTAGGGAAAGCGCCGGCGGGCGCCCCGATTGGTTTCTGGGCCCGGATTCTCTCACAACGGCGCCATCTTTGCCGCTGCCGGACCGCCGTCGCCGTCTTCATTCTAGGCGAGGCGGCAGCGTCGTTTAAGGACGATTTTCCGCCCCGGCCCGGGCGGCAGGCCATGGCTGCGGCAGGTTCTGGCTTCATGCCGACGGGATGGCCGGTGGGCGGCGCCGGGCTCGTTCCCGGCTGGGGCCGGTCCTGTCCGCCCGAACCTGTTCCGGGCGTTCGCGGAAAGCGGCCGTGCCCCTCTTTCCCGCGCCCGCCCCTGTCTCAGCCCGGCAGCGGTTCCCCGAGGGCCAGGGCCAGTTTCAGCCGTTGCACCGCATCGCCCACCATGCCCGTTTCCAGATTGCCGTAGCCCAGCACCAGGCCGTTGCAGCGCACCGGGGACCGGGCGTAGTGGCTGAGGGGGCGCGGGCCCAGGCCCAGGGCGGCGGCCCGGGCGGCCACGGTCCGGTCGTCCTGCTGGGGCGGCAGTTCCAGCACCAGATGCAGGCCGGCCTCGCCGCCGGTTAGTTGCAGGCCTGGCCCCAGGGCGGCGCTGAGGGCCTGGCGCAGGGCCGTCTGGCGGGCCGCGTAGCGGGCGCGCATGCGGCGCAGGTGGGCGGTGTAGTGGCCGCGCCGGATGAAGTCCGCCAAAGCCCGCTGCTCGATGCCCTGGCCGGCCCGGGTGGTCTGGGCCGCGGCCAGGGCGAAGTCGGCGGCGATGCCCCGGGGCAGCACCAGATAGCCCAGACGCAGGCCCGGGTAGAGGGTCTTGCTGAAGGTGCCCACATAGACCACCGGCGCCTCCTCCTGCAGGCCGAAGAGGGCCGGGGGCGCCGGGCCGGCGCGGCGGAATTCGCTTTCGTAGTCGTCCTCGACGATCCAGGCGCCGGCCTGCCGGGCCTGCTCGATGAGGTCCAGCCGGCGCCCCAGGGGCATGACCCGGCCCGTGGGGTACTGGTGGGAGGGGGTGAGGAGGATCAGCCGGGGCGGCCGTTCCGCCCAGTCCGCCGCCGTCGGCGCCATGCCGCCCTCGTCCACCGCCACGTCGTGCAGGGCCAGGCCGGCCAGGCTCCAGGCGATGCGGGCCGCCTGGTAGCCCGGGTTTTCCAGCCAGGCGGTGTGGCCGGCGTCGGCCAGGAAGCGGGCGCACAGGTCCAGGCCGCTCTGGGTGCCGCTGGTGATGACGATCTGCTCCGCTGCCACCGGCAGGCCCCGCACCGTGGTCAGGTGGGCCGCCAGTTCCCGGCGCAGGGCCGGGTCGCCGCCGTGGGCGGTGTAGCCCAGTTCCCGCCAGCTCACCTCCTGCCAGGCCCGCTCCAGGCAGCCCCGCCAGGCACGGAAGGGGAAGGGGCCGTAATCCGGAATGCCCGGGCTGAAGGGCAGGGGCGGCGCATGGGGCACGACGGCGGGCTGGCAGGCGATTTCGGCCCGGGCCGACAGCCCCGGCGAAGGCGGGGCCGGGCCGCGTTGGGCAGGCCCGTCGGCGGCGGCGCCCAGGGCGGCCAGGGGCGCCACCCGGGTGCCCTGGCGGTCCGCCACCAGGCAGCCTTCGGCCGTCAGCTGCTCGTAGGCGAAGAGCACCGTGTTGCGGGCGATGCCCAGGGAATCGGCCAGGGCGCGGCTGGCCGGCAGGCGCGTGGCCGGGGCCAGGCGGCCGCAGAGAATGGCGTCCCGCAGGCGGTGGTAGAGCAGGCGCTGCCGGGGCATGGCCTCGGGCAGGGGCGGGGTCAGCAGCCAGTCCAGTTCCATCGTGGTTCCATGAATAAGGTGTTTGGTGGCGCTACAGAAGGTACCACGCAAGCCTTAGGCTGGCCCTGTTTCCATTCACCGGAGCTTGCCGCCATGCGCGAATCCCAGCCTTCCCCAAACCCTTCCAGCCCCTTCGCCTCTTCCAGCCCTTCCGCCCGCACCCGGGTCCTGCGCCGGCCCCAGCGGGCCGCCTACGACCTGGCCAGCGTCGCCGCCATCGTGGATGCGGGCCTGCTGTGCACCGTGGCCTTCCAGTGGGAGGGCAGCGTACACGCCATTCCCACCCTGCACTGGCGCGAGGGCGACCACCTCTACCTGCACGCCGCCAAGGCCTCGCGCCTGGGCCAGGCCCTGCTGGCCGGGGAGGCCTGCGTCAGCATCGCCCTGGCCGACGGCCTGGTGCTGGCCCGCTCCGCCATGCACCACTCCCTCAACTACCGCTCCGTGGTGATCTACGGCCGCTTCGAGGCGGTGACCGAGCCGGAGGAAAAGCACCGGGCCCTGCGGGCCTTCATCGAAGGCCTCTACCCGGGGCGCTGGGAGGAACTGCGGCCCATGACGGCCAAGGAGGCGAACGCCACCGCCGTGCTGCGCCTTTCTCTGGCGGAAGCCTCGGCCAAGGTGCGCCAGGGCGGCCCCAAGGACGATGCGGAGGATCTGGCCTGGCCCGCCTGGGCCGGCGTCATTCCCCTGCAACGCCGCCAGGGCGAGCCGGTGATGGAAGCCGACAGCCCCCTGGCAGAAGCGCCCCCGACCCGCTTCGGCAGACCGGGGCAGGATGGGGCGAGTGTGGCGGGTGTTGAATAAGCGGAAGGTCCGCCGCCGGGCTAGGCCCGGCGGGCGGCAGGAGGATTGGCGGAGGCCCGGAATCGGGCCTCAGGCGGCCTGGTCCGGCGTCTCGCTACCGGCCGGGCCCAGGTGGGCCTCGGCCATCTGTTCGGCCACGGCCCACAGGGCGGGGGAGCCCTTCTCGATGGGCGGGCGGCAGCGCTGCTTCACCTGCTCCAGGGTGACGGCGCATTCCACCCAGGTGCCGCCGTCGGTGGCGGCGTTGTGCAGCATGGGCTGAAAGCGGTCCAGGGCCTTGGCGAACTTGGCATCGTCGCTCTCCGCCGCCTCGAACTCGAACCACAACTCCCGAAACTCCGCCGCCTGGGCCTCCGGCAGCAGGCCGAAGAGGCGCTCCGCCGCCAGCCGCTCCCGCTCCGCCTGCCCCGCATGGCTTTCCGGCACATGGAAGGGCACGTCCCCCGCGTCGATCTCCACGATGTCGTGGATCAGCAGCATCTTCACCACCCGCAGCACATCCACCTCCCCCGCCGCATGTTCCGCCAGCACCAGGGCATAGAGGGCCAGATGCCAGGAATGCTCCGCACTGTTCTCCCGCCGCGAGCGGTCAAGCAGGGGTGTCAGCCGGACCACGCTTTTCAGCCGGTCGATTTCGCGGAGGAAGGTGAGTTGTTGGGCGAGGGTGGGGGAGGGCATGGTGAATTGGTGAGACGGTGATGCAGTGAGGGCGAGTCTACCAGAGCTGTATTTGACTTCACTTCGGACACGACGGCTTACGACTGCGGATTCAACCGGTGGATGCAACGGCCTGGTAAAACTGTTGTGCGGGTGTTTCGTAGTTTAGGGTTTTCCTGGGACGCTCGTTCAATCGTCGTGCAATCGCATTGAATCGCCCCGGCTTCAGTAGACACTTTCCAGCCGGTTGAAATATTGCTTTTCGAACTCTACCGGAGCCAAGCCGCCGGCGTAACCATGGCGGCGCTTCGGGTTGTAGAAGAGCTCGATGTAATCAAAGATGTCCCGCCGGGCTTCCTCCCAATCGGCGTAGATCTTCCGGCGAATCCGCTCCCGCTTCAGGAGTTGGAAAAAGCTTTCTGCCACTGCGTTGTCGTAGCAGTTGCCGCGCCGACTCATACTGGCCACCAGGTTGTGGGCTTTCAAGAACGACTGCCATTCGTGGCTACTGAATTGACTGCCCTGATCGGAGTGGATGGTCACCGCCTCCTTGGGCTGGCGACGCCAGACAGCCATTAGCAAGGCATTCAAGGCCAATTCTGTTCCCATCCGCGACTGCATTGACCAAAGGTGTCTACAGGTTCCGGGGCGATTCAATCCTTCAACCGGCGACCATCCAGTTTTCCCCCCATTTCATGGCTTATTTCTTTGTAGCATTGAAGGGGATGCTGCTATGGTTGCGCCATATAGACGTGGCTACTGAAGCGCGCCGGGCGATGCACTCGCCTGGCTTGACCCAAACGCTATTCAGATCAGGCCAGAAAAACTCAACTTGGGGATGGATCGTGTCTGCACTTCGGGAAAGTTTGCGCTGGGTATTGTTGCTTCTGCTGCTGATTGTCTTGGTTGATCTGCGTCTCTACACCATGGCCGTGGATGCCAGGGAAGAGGCGCTGATGGATGCGAAAACCAGGCTACGCAATGCGACGGATGTCATTCTCGGTCGAGTCGAGCAACTTCTCGATACCTATGACCGAACGCTCTCTGGCATTGGCGAAGTGGTGAGTGCCAGGGGGGGGATTGCTGAACGCCCCGACAATTACGTGCATCGACTGCTGGTCCGGCGTCATGCCATTACTCCGAGCCTGCGGTGGTTGTTTCTGCTCCGCAGCAATGGTGATCTTGCCGAGTTGTCGGCAGATTTTCCCGCTCCCCGTGCTAATGCCGCTGACCGGGAATATTTTGAGCAAGCAGCCTCTCGCTGGGACCAAGGGTTCTACATCGGTGATCCCATCAAAAGCCGGCTGGATAACGCCCCGTTCATTCCGGTCAGCCGCAGAGTCGTAAACGATGGCAATCGGTTTCTGGGGGTCATTGCTGCCGGCATTGAGCCGATGGAAATCAGCCGTTTACTCAGCGATGAGGCCTTGCCGGATGGCTACACCCTGCGGCTCGTTCATCACCGGGGCAGGGCCATCGCCTGTCTTCCAGACTCCCAGGCGTGTCGGGAAAACCTTTGGCATAACGTCACCGCTCTTGCCAATCCGGATGATCCGGCTGAAAAAGGCGAGATCAGTGATTCGACCCGCTTTGGCGATTCCGAGGGATTTGGCACCTATGCCACCTCGGAAAAATATCCGATTAGCGTGATGGCAACGGCAGATGTCGGCAAGGTGCTGGCCCGATGGCACCAAAGCATCTTCAACTACTGGATCATTGCCCTCGGCAGCAATGCACTGCTTGTGTGGCTCGCGGGGATTGCGCTGCGGCAATATCAGCGCCGCCGTCAGGCCTTACGGGATCTGGAGACTGCCAATCGGAATTTGGAGCAGCGCGTCGTCGAGCGCACGGCAGAGCTCCATCAAAGAGAGGCCCAGGCCAGAATTTTCATGAACACGGCCCTGGATGCCGTGGTTGTCATTGGTAGCGATGGGCTTATTCGGGAATTCAACAAGGCCGCGGAAAATATGTTTGGCTACGCCAACGAGGAAATCGTTGGCCAACCACTGGGGTGCTTGATGCCCGCCGATTTTTCGGATGAACACCAGGGGTTGGTGGAGGCAACGAATAATGGAGAGGCCGTTCGAGCCATGGCCAGAGGGCGGGAGGTTCTGGGTCGTGCCAAAGATGGACGAGAATTCCCGATAGAAGTCAGCGTTGGCACGACCGATGAGGCAGGGATTCGGCTGCACGTTGGGATCATTCGCGATATCAGCGAGCGCAAGATCGTGGAACAAGAGCTGCAACGTCTGGCCACCACCGATGGTCTGACGGGGGTATTGAATCGCAGAGCATTCACGAGCGAAGCAGATAATTTAGCCGCTCTGGCCCAGCGCCTTGGTCACCCCGTCAGTCTCATGATTCTTGACGCAGACAAGTTCAAAAGCATCAATGACACGTATGGGCATCCGGTCGGCGATATCGTCCTCAAGAAACTCGTTGAGGCGGTCGCTTCCGCACTGCGTAAAACCGACGTTTTAGGTCGCTTGGGGGGCGAAGAATTCGGTGTGGTGCTCCCTGGTACCGATGGCGAGGGAGCCGCCATTCTTGGGGAACGAATTCTTGATGCGGTGCGTGCCTGCGCGGTCGATCTTCCCGAGAAACAACTTAGGTTCACCATCAGTTTGGGCATATCTGAACTGGGCGCTCCACCCGATAACTTGGAGGCCGCATTCAAGCGGGCAGATCAGGCGCTTTATGAAGCCAAGCAATCCGGGCGTAACTGTCTGAGGGTAGCCTCTCATCGCTGAGGCAGATACGGGTTATCGACTGTCGTCTGCCGGAATAGTCTTTCTTCCGCCTACATCCCAGTCCGCCAGGCCTTAATGAAAATCCCGACTCCTAGTCGTCAGCCGTCCCAGTAACGGCGTCAGATCCACCAGCCGCTTGGCCACCAGATGGGTGACGCCGTGGCGGGATTCGAGTTGGCCGTAGACGCCCAGGAGGCGGGCGGCCAGGGTTTCGCGGCGCTGTTTTTCCACCAGTTCGGGCCGCAGGATGACGTTGATGGGGCCGGTTTCGTCTTCCATGGTGACGAAGACGATGCCGCTGGCGGTGCCGGGGCGCTGGCGGTGGGTGACGATGCCGGCGGCCCGGGCCAGTTTCCTGTCCGGTGCGGCCCGCAGTTCGGCGGCGGTGATGAAGCGGCCCGCCGTCAAACGCTCCCGCAGCAGGGCCAGGGGGTGGCGGCCCAGGGTGAGGCCCAGGGTGGCGTAATCGGCCACCAGGTCTTCGCCTTCCGTGGGAGTCGGCAGGGGCGGCGGGGCTTCCGCGGGCGGGGGCAGGGCGGCGAAGAGGTCGCCCTGGATGGGGAGGGCGGGGGGTCTCGCTGTTGTGCTGTTTTTTCCACCTTCGTTTGTACTCCTGCTGCCACTGTCGCGGCGGGGCTGGCCGGTGTTTTCCACGGCGGCGCTTTCCCAGGCGGCGGCGCGGCGGTGGCCGGCCAGGGCTTGCAGGGCGTTGGCGGCGGCGAGGCGTTCCAGTTCCGGGCGTTGTAGCCCGGCCCGGGCGGCCAGGTCGGCCACCGAGGTGAAAGGGCCTGCCTGCCGGGCGGCGACGATGCGCTCGGCGGTGGCCTGGTTGAAACCGGCGATTTCCCGCAGGCCCAGGCGCACGGTGTTGCGGCGGGCGGGGGGATGGTCCGGCAGCAGTTCCACCAGCAGGGATTCCCAGGCGCTGTGGGTGACGTCCGGCGGCAGTACGGTGACGCCGTGGCGCTGGGCGTCCTGCACCAGTTGGGCGGGGGCGTAGAAGCCCATGGGGTGGGCGTTGAGCAGGCCGCAGAGAAAGGCGGCGGGCTCGAAGCGTTTCAGCCAGGCGGAGAAATAGACCAGGATGGCGAAGCTGGCGGCGTGGGATTCGGGGAAGCCGTAGTCGCCGAAGCCCTTGATCTGCTCGAAGATGCGCCGGGCGAAGGATTCGGGCAGGCCCCGCTCCTGCATGCCGCGGATGAGTTTCTGCTCGAAGGGCTCCAGGCCGCCCTTGCGCTTCCAGGCGGCCATGGCCCGGCGCAGCTGGTCCGCCTCGCCCGGGGTGAAGCCGGCGGCCACCACGGCCAGTTGCATCACCTGTTCCTGGAAGATGGGCACGCCGTAGGTGCGCTCCAGCACCTTATCCACCGCCGGGGAGATTTTCTCGATTTTCTCTTCGCCGTGGCGCCGCTTCAGGTAGGGATGGACCATGTCGCCCTGGATGGGGCCGGGCCGCACGATGGCCACCTGCACCACCAGGTCGTAGAACTGGCGCGGCTTGAGGCGCGGCAGCATGGCCATCTGGGCCCGGGATTCCACCTGGAAGATGCCCAGGCTGTCGCCCCGGCAGAGCATGTCGTACACCGCCTTCGATTCCCGGGGAATGTCCTGCAACCGCACCGGCCTGCCGTCCCGGGCGCCGAGCATGTCGAGGGCGCGGCGGATGGCGGAGAGCATCCCCAACGCCAGCACATCCACCTTCATCAGGCCCAGGGCGTCGATGTCGTCCTTGTCCCACTGGATGACGCTGCGCTCGGCCATGGCGGCGTTCTCGATGGGCACCAGCCGCGACAGGGGCCCGCGGGAGATGACGAAGCCGCCCACGTGCTGCGACAGGTGCCGGGGAAAACCCCGCAGGGCGCGGCTTACCGCCAGCCATTTGGCCACCCGGGGGCTTTCCGGGTCCAGGCCCACGGCCCGCAGGCGCTCGGGCAGTTCGTCCTGTTTGTCCCACCAGGCCAGGGTGCCCGCCAGGGCGTCGATCTGCTCCCGGCCGAAGCCCAGGGCCCGGCCCGCATCCCGCAGGGCCCCCCGGGTGCGGTAGGTGATGAGGGCGCCGGTGAGGGCGGCCCGCTCCCGGCCGTATTTGGCGTAGAGGTACTGGATCACTTCCTCCCGCCGCTGGTGCTCGAAATCCACGTCGATATCCGGCGGCTCGCCCCGCTCGGCGGAGATGAAACGCTCGAAAAGCAGTTCGGATTTGGCCGGGTCCACCTCGGTGATGCCCAGGGCGTAGCACACTGCCGAGTTGGCGGCGGAGCCCCGGCCTTGGCAGAGGATTTCCCGGCTGCGGGCGAAGCGCACGATGTCGTACACGGTGAGGAAGTAGGCCTCGTATTGCAGTTGGGCGATGAGGCCCAGCTCGTGTTCCACCTGGGCCCGGGCCTTTTCCGGCACGCCTGCCGGGTAGCGCACCGTGAGGCCCGCTTCCACCTCCTGGCGCAGGTAGGCGGCGGGGGTGAGGCCGTGGGGCACCACTTCTTCCGGATATTCATAGCGCAGCTCGTCCAGGGAGAAGGTGCAGCGGGCCGCCACGGCCAGGGTTTCGGCCAGCAGTTCGGGGGGGTAGAGCCGGGCCAGGCGCAGGCGAGGGCGCAGGTGGCGTTCGCCGTTGGGGTGGAGGGCGTGGCCGGCGGCGAAGACCGTGGTGTTGAGGCGCAGGGCAGTGAGCACGTCCTGCAACGGCCGGCGGGCGCGGCTGTGCATGTGCACGTCGCCCGCGGCCAGGGCCGGCAGGCCGCAGTCGGCGGCCAGTTGTTGCAGTTGTTCCAGGCGGCCCCGGTCGTCCGGCCCGGCGTGGAGTTCCACGGCCAGCCAGGCGCGGCCCGGAAAACGTTGGGCCAGCCAGTGGCCGTCGGCGGGGTCGGGCGGCGCGTCGAACTGCGGCCCTGGAACCCACAGGGCTAAACAGTCGGGCAGGGCGCCGCTGGGGCCGAAGCCTTCCAGGTCGCCCCGGGTGAGGCGGTAGGCGCCCTTCTCGGCCCGGCGCCGGGCCAGGGTGATGAGGGCCGAGAGGTTGCCGTAGCCCTCCCGGTTTTGCGCCAGCAGCACCAGCTTGAGGCCGTCGGCCAGCACGATCTCGGTGCCGTGGATGAGCTTGAGGCCCACGGCCTTGGCCGCCACATGGGCCCGCACCGAGCCGGCGAAGGAGCATTCGTCGGTGACGGCCAGGGCGCCGTAGCCCAGTTCCACGGCCCGCTGCACCAATTCCTCCGGGTGGGAGGCGCCCCGCAGGAAGGAGAAGTTGGAGAGACAGTGCAGCTCGGCGTAGTCGGGCAGGGCCGGCGGCAGGGTGGTTTCCGGGGGCGGCATGGTTCAGCGGCCTCTGCTGGCGGGAGCGGTGGTGCGATGCCTTGGCCGGCGTGCGGCAAGGCGGGCCGGGCGAGGGAGTGCCCGGTTGGAAAGAGGCCAGTTGGAAAGAGGCAGGCGGCTGGGGCGCCGGGAGCTGTCGTTCCCTCGGGCGGTTGCCGGAGACAGGCTGGCCGGGAGGCTGGCTGGAAGGCCGCCGGCGGTACGGCTTGCGTCGTCCTGGGCCGGGAGGCGCCCGTGATGGTGACGGCTCATGCGAACCTGCCGTGGAGGAACCAGCCGCTTTCGTCCCTGAACACCCACAGCCATTCGCCGGCCGGGTTGCGGGCGACGAAGTAGTCGCGGCGCAGGTCGCCGGGGGCGGGAAGGCCGTCGGCACTTTCCCCTTCATCCCACCAGCCGCTTTCGATGCGCTCGGGGCCGGCCAGGAGTTGCAGGGGGCCGCCGTGCCGGGGGCGGCCCTGGGTCTCGCCCAGGGCCTGGGGGTGGGCCAGGAGCCAGAGGGGGCGCGGCCCCTGGCCTGCCATGGCCTGGGAGTGGCCCGGGTCCTGTGTCCTGGCCATGATGCCATGGAGATCGAGGTTCGGGGCGCAGCGCCGGGTGGCTTGCTCGGGGCGGTGGTCCGGTACGGCGGCCAGGCTGTAGACCTTGTCCTCCCCCAGGCGGGCCTTGATGCGTTCCAGGGCCACGGCGGTGCGGGCCGGGTCGCTGCCTTCTTCTTCCGGCGGCGCCTGGCCGGGGAGCTGGCGGTCGCTGCCCGGCAGTTCCTCCACCTGGTCGGCGATCAGGGTCAGGGCGTCCACCGGCGCCGCCAGGGCGAGGCGGCCCAGGCGTTCGCTGAGGACCCGCTGCAGCCGCTCCCCGTCCCGGGTGAGGCCGGCGAAGCCTAGCACCAGCCGGGTCGGCGGCAGGCCGCGGCGGGTGCTGCCGGCGTATTTTTCGTGCTGCAGTTCCAGGGTGCAGCGGCCGACGCCGGCGCCCCGGCTGGCGAGCCAGCCCTGCAACTGTTGCAGCAGGCGGCGGGCGGCGAAGTTGAGGGCGGGGGCGTCGTCCACCCGGGCCGGCAGTTCCAGGCCCTGGCGGAAGGTGTCGGGAAAGGGGAAACGGGGCCGGGGGTCGGGCACTTCGCCCAGGGCCCGGGCCAGGTCGGTGGCCAGTTGCAGGCCCAGGCGCCGGTTGAGGCCGGCCCGGGGCAGGGCCAGCAGGTCGCCGAGGCGGCGGGCGCCGAAGTTTTCCAGGCGCTGCCGCTGCTGCCGGGGCAGTTCCAGGCAGTCCAGGGGCAGGGGCGCCAGGGCGGCCCCCAGGCGGGCCGGGTCGGTGCACACCGGCAGGGGACCGCCGTTTTCGGCCAGGAGGGGCGCGGTTGCCGGCCGGGGGCCGTCGGCGGCGGGCTCCAGCCAGGGGGCGCCGTTGGCCAGCCAGCGGGCGGCCAGGGGCGTCGGAGCGCAGGCGGCGGCGAGGCTGTAACCCTGGGCCAGGGCGCCGTCCACGGCCTGTTGCAGCAGGGCCGGGAGACCGCCGAAGAGGCGCAGGCAGCCACCGATTTCCAGCAGCAGGCCAGCGGGAGGGTCCAGGCTGACCTGGGGGGTGAAGTTGCCGCCCCAGCAGGCCAGGCCGGCCAGGGCCCGGGTTTCGGCGGCGCCGTTCCGCTCCGTCACCTTGAGCTCGGGCGCCAGGCCCCAGGCCGAGGCCAGGCCCATGCCCGGCGCCACTCCCAGTTGCCGGGCGGCGCCGTTGGCGGCCACCACCCGTCCCTGGCTGGCGGCGGCCCTAGGCGTGGACGGGGCGTCGGGCGGGGGCGCCAGGGCGTCCAGGGGCAGCAGGGGAAAGCGCAGGGCGAGCCAGAGCACGGTCGCGTTCCTGAAGGCGGGCCACGGCCAGGCGCGGCACCAGGGTGAGGGGCGGGGGCAGGCCGCCGCCCCGGCGTTTGACGATCTGCACCTGCAGGCCCTGGGGCCGGCATTCCACGGTCAGGCGCAGGGGGGCGGGGGAGGATTCCCGCAGCCGGGCCGGGGGACGCACCAGACAGGCGGGGCCGCTGAAGCTTTCGGCGGCCAGCTGCAGGCGGCGCAGGCCCCGGGCGTCGATGTCCGGCAGCCAGGCCAGGATGGCGGCAAAACCGCCTTCTTCCAGGGCCGTCTCGCAGGCCCAGGCGGCATCCTGGCCCCGGGCCTCCACCACCAGCAGGCGCTGGCCGGGCAGGCCGGCGGCGGCCCAGCCGGCGGCGTGCAGGGGCCAGGGCGGCGCCACCAGCAGCAGGGGTCCGGCCAGAGCGGCCAGGGACGGGGCCAGCAGGCCGGCGACGCCGGCCTCCGGCGGCGCCAGGAATTCGCTCAGGGCCTGGCGCGGCCAGCCGCCGCCGGGCAGTTCCCGGTCCAGCTCCGGGTAGCCCGTGGCCAGACCGGGGGCCTTCACCCGGGCCAGGGCGTCGCCGCGCCAGACGTCGGGCCGGGCCAGGAGATCGGCCAGGGTGACGGGGGCGGGGGAAGAAGGCAGGGCGGACATGGTCGGCGCAGGAGGTGGGTTGGTAGGGATTGGTTGCGGATGTAGTCGCGGGCGTGGTGGCGGGCTTGAGTGATCGGCGGCTGGGGTGCGGCGAGGTTGTCGTTGGCTGGCGTCTGCTGTTGTCGGGAGGCTTGGTTGGGTTGCTTGGTCGGGTGGCTGGGGCGTTTGCCGGATCGGTGGCAACGGCTCTGTCGGTGCGGCGGGTCTGGGGCGGCAAATCGCTTTGTGACGGGCCTTCGTCTCTGGCGGCAGTCGGCTTGTCGGCAAAAAATGGCGACAGCCGGGGCGGGGCCGTGCCCGGCAGGGCGGCCTGTGCATGCCTGAAACGAAGGCGGGTTAGGGCGTCAGGGTGGAGCGGATGGCATCGCGGGCGGCGCAGCGGCAGGCGGGGGAAGACCGGGCGGGAGCGCCGCGGGCCTGCCGGCAGACTCGGCTGCGCTTTCGCAGTGGCGGATTGCCCGGCTCAACCCTCCCGGAACAGCAGGCTGCCGTCGGGGGCGTGGTCGAACATGGGGCCCCACACCACTTCCCAGTAGTAGCCGTCCGGGTCCTGGAAGTAGCCGCTGTAGCCGCCCCAGAAGGTTTCCTGGGGCATCTTGGCGATGCGGGCGCCGGCAGCCTTGGCCTGGGCGAATACGGTATCCACTTCGTCCCGGCTGCGGGCGTTGTAGCCCAGGGTGATGCCGTTGAAACCAGGGCCTGCCAGGGCCGTGTCGGGACCGATGTCTTCGGCCAGCTTGTCCTTGGGATAGACGATGAGCCAGGTGCCGGGCAGCTGGAAGAAGGCGATGCCTTCGTAGTCGTCCCGGGGCAGCAGGCCGAAGACGTGGCGGTAGAAGGCGGTGGCCCGGGAGAGGTCGTCTACGCCCAGGGTCAGGGTGGTGAGGCGGGGAATGGTCATGGACGGCTCCTTCGCAAGTGGCTGGTCAGCGGGGATCAGTCGGGATCAACTGAGGCTGCCGGAAAAACCGCCGCGGATGAGGCCCACGGCCACGCCTTCGATGGCGAAATCGTCCCGGTTCGGGTCCACCAGGATGGGGCCGTAATCCGGGTTTTCCGCCAGCAGTTCGATGCGCCCCAGGTTGCGCTTGAAGCGCTTGACCGTGACTTCGTCGGCGATGCGGGCGACCACGATCTGGCCGTCCCGCACCTGGGTGGTCCGGTGCACCGCCAGCAGGTCGCCGTCGAGAATGCCGGCGCCGAGCATGGAGAGGCCCCGCACCTTGAGCAGGAAGTCGGCCCGGGGATTGAACATGTCCGGCGCCACGGAGTAGCGGCCCTGGACGTTTTCCACGGCCAGGATGGGGGAGCCGGCGGCGACGCTGCCCACCAGGGGCAGGCCCAGCTGCTCCACCAGGCGGATGCCCCGGGCCGAGCCCGGTTCCAGGACGATGGAGCCCTTCTTGGCCAGGGCCTTGAGGTGGTCTTCGGCGGCGTTGGCGGAGGCGAAGTCGAAGGCCCGGGCGATTTCGGCCCGGGTCGGCGGGGCGCCCAGGGTTTCCACATGGTTGCGGATGAAGTCGAGGATTTCCTGCTGGCGCGGGGTGAGCTTGACCATGGTGGCGGTCTCCTAATCGGTTGACTGTATTTTTATACAGTAACCGGGCAAATGGCAAGGTTTCATTTGCAACGGTCCGCCGGGGCGGGGAGGGATGGCACCGATGTGGGGCGAAGGGCGGGGGAAAACGGGGTGGCCGGGAAGGTCCAGGGACCGGGCCGGGTGGCGGTGCCTGCCCGGGGATGCCAGCGGATAGGGCGTCTCGGGGTGGCAGGGCGGGACTGTGGCCTGTTTTGTGCTCTGCAGCAATCAGGGAGTGACATTTGTCGGGAGTAGCACCATGGACACCTCACGCTGGAGCAATTTCTTTGGGACCGGGGCCCTGGTCATGCCGCCCCTGCTGGGCCTGGGCACGGATTCGATGGTGAGTTTTGCCGTCACCGAGCTGGTGATGCTGCTGGTGCTGCTGATGGCCGTGGCCTGGGAGCAGATCATGCGCGAGGCCGAAGAGGGCCCCGGTTCCGACGGGGACGGCGAGCCCTGAGGGCGGACCCGGCCCCGGGGCGGCGGGCCGCTAGGCCGGCGGCGCCTGTCCGGATCAGGCGGGCAGGGGTACCGGGGCGAAGGGCACGCTGCCGATGGCCAGGTAGGTCTGGCAGCGCTCGATGTATTCCCGGGTGCTCTTGGGCATGGGGGTGCGGGCCCGGGTGATGTAGAACACCAGGTCCCGCCCGGCCCGCAGCAGGTGCAGGCCGTCGGAGACGCTGTGCACCGAGGAGCCGGCAGGGGGCGGACAGCGGCTGGGGGTGCCGGTGGGCGGCCCCGGGGTGAAGTTGGCCAGGCGCTCGCCGGCGGTGACCAGGGAGGACCAGATGTCGAAAATTTCCGGATCGGTGCGCAGGGTCTCGGTCTTCACCTTGGCGGCGGCGGCCAGGTCCCGGATGGGGCCGGCGACGCCGGCGAAGAGGGGCACCTGGCCGATGGTGTCGATCATGGCCGCGGCGATGCGGTCGATGTCGCGCAGGGTCTGGCCGATCTTGATGTAGCGGCCTTCGTAGAAATCTTCCACGGGAATGGAGAAGGCGCGGAAGGGCTCGCCCCACAGCTCGTCGATGCCTTCCTCGCCGCTGCGGTGCAGGACGAAGCGGCCCAGCTCCATGGCTTCCATCAGGTACTGGCCGCATTCCCGCATCAGGGCGTCGTCGCAGCCCACCTCGATGCCCTCGGCCTGCAGCTCCACCAGCTTGCGGAAAATGTCCGTGGCCCGGTTGAAGAGGGCGCCGGCCAGCATGGCGGCCTTGACCCGGCTCTTGCCCGGGTCCTGCTCGGCGGCGTAGGCGGCCCGGGCTTCGGCCAGGCGGTGGCCGGGAATGTTGAGGCCGTATTCGGTGTGGTTGAAGAGGCGCCGGGTGAGGGCCTCGATCAGGCGCTTCTTGGCGTCCAGGGAGTCGGCGGGGACCGGGTAGGTCTTGATCCAGTAGCCGTCGTAGTACACCCGCTCCTGGCCGTCGATGAGGCGGCGCGTGCCTTCAGCCGGCGGCTCGGCGGCTGCGGCGATTTCCAGATGACGGACGGTGGTCATGGTCCCAGACTCCCTAGGGGGCGATGATGGGGATGGAAGCAAGAGCCGTGCTTTCCATCCGGGGGAGCGGATTGTCGCTGATTTATGGGAATTTTTCCCGGAAAAGGAGGGGCGCCCCGGCGGGGCCGGGCACATTTCCGGTGCAGGAATACAACACCGGGCCGGAGATGCCCATTTCTGGGGCATTCCCGGCCCGGGGGAGGGGATGTCGGCGGCTCAGCCCCGGGGCCGGGCCAGGCGGCGCAGGCCGATCACCAGGCCGCTGAGGCTGACCAGGAAGCCCCCCAGACTGGCGACGATGAGCAGGATGTCCCACAGGGGCCGGTGCTGCAGCAGGGGCAGCCAGTCCCAGCTGTGGAAGAGGGCGAAAAGCCAGCGCTTGAGGCGCAGGCGGTCGTCCAGGCGCTGCACCAGGGCGCCGTTGCGCGGGTCCAGGTAGAGCCAGGTATGGGCCGGGTCGTCGAATTCCAGACGCAGCACCGGCAGGGCCTTTTCCATGTGGCCGGTCATGGAGTGGTAGGTGCGCTGGTAGTAGTGCCAGTCGTATTCCGTCTGCAGGTGGGTTGCCGCCAGCCCGGCCTGGGGCAGCAGTTGGCGCCCGCCCGCTTCGAGGACGCCCGGCTCCAGGGCGGCCTGCACCACGCCCTGCCGCTGCCAGGGCAGCAGCCGGCTGTGGCCCTGGCCGTCCCGGGCCTGGACGTAGGTGGTGCCGGCGAAGGTCAGCCATTCCAGCTCCCGGGCCTCCAGCCCGTCGGCGCGGAAGCGTTGCAGCACCTCGCCGATGCCGGGAGCGTCCGTGCCGGCGGCCAGTTCCAGGCGGGCCGGGGCCGGCTTGGGGGTGCCGGCGTCGAAGACCTTCCACGGATTGACCGAGAGCAGGCCGCTGAGGATCCAGGTGAAGGTGAGCAGGCCGAAGATGAGGCCCAGCCAGTGGTGCCAGCGCAGCATGGCCTTGCGGTAGGGGCTGCGGCTGCCGTTGGCGTAGGGACGCCGCCGCCAGCGCAGGAGGCCCACCACGAGGCCGCTCAGGGCCAGCAGGGTGGCGGCGAGGGAGGTGTAGATGATGATCTCGGTCCACCAGCCGTCCAGCGCGCCGCCGCGCAGGGGATAGAGCCAGTGCAGCCAGGCGCCGAGCCAGTTCCAGGTGCGCTCGGTGGCGCTGGCGTCGCGCACCACCTCGCCGGTGCTGGCGGAGACATAGAGCAGGGTGCGGCCTTGGCCGTCGTCGCTGCCGTCCATTTCCACCACGTGCAGGGGGCGGTGGCCGTCCAGGGCCCGGGAGTGGGTCCAGGCGTCTTCCTGCAGGGCTTCCAGGTAGCGGGCCGGCTGGCCGGGCAGGAAGGCCCGGGCCGCCGCCAGGGCGGCCTCGGCGCCGATGTTGCCGACCGCCTTGCCGTCATGGCCGGATATGGCGGCAAAGCGGTTTTTCTCCAGCCCGGCGATGAACACGGGGCGGCCGCCGATGCTGGTCAGGCGCAGGCTGCGGGGCCGGGCGCCGGCGGGGAGGGCGGCCAGGGCCTGCTCCAGATTGACGCAGCAGCCGGCGGAGGCCAGGGGCGGCAGGGTCTGCAGGCGTTCGGCGGTGCCCAGTTTGGGGTAGCCGACGTACATCATGACCACGCCGGAGAGGAACCACAGGGCCATGAACAGGCAGAGGGCGATGCCGAGCCAGCGGTGGCCGAGGAAGAGCAGACGTTTCATGGAGGGCAGGCGGCTGGGTGGAAGGGCCGGCCCCCGGGCGGGGGCCGGTGGGGCCTCAGAAGCTGGTCTGGACCGACAGGTCCAGGGTGCGCGGGGCGCCCAGATAGACCATGTTGGTGCCGGAGACGTTTTCGGCGTAGACCTTGTCGGTGAGGTTCTTGATGCGGGCCGTCAGGGTGGTCTTGCGGTCCAGCTTGTACTGCACGAAGGCCCCCAGCAGGCCGTAGCTCTCGGCCTTCAGGGTGTTGGCGGCATCGGCGTAGCGGTCGGAGACGTAGCGCAGGTCGCCGCCGACGCGCCAGTCGGCGCTGGGGCTGTAGCTCAGCCAGAGATTGGTGACCCGGGCCGGGATGCCGCTGGGCCGGTTGCCCTGGCGGGAGACGGCGACGCTGCCCACCTTTTCGGTGAAGTCATCGTACTGGGCATCCACCACCGAGAAATTGCCGGAGGCCTGGAGCCGGGGCGTGAGCTGGTAGGCGGCGTTGACCTCGATGCCCCGGGAGGACTGCTGGCCCACGGGGATGGTGGTGCCCGGGTTGTTGGGGTCGGCCACGGCGATGTTCCTGCGGGTGATCTCGTAGTAGGCGACGCTGCCGTGGCCCCGGCCTTCGGCGAAGGCGAACTTGCTGCCGATCTCGTGCTGCTTGCCGGTGGTCAGGTCGAAGTTGCGCACCTGGGCGAAGCTGGCCGTGGCCAGGATGCCGGCGGGGGGATCGGCGGCGGTGCTGTACTGCACATAGACGTTGGCGTTGGGCGTCAGGTCGTAGGTGAGGGCGGCGCGGCCGGTGAGGGGCGTGTAGGTGCGCTTGAAATAGGCCGGGTCGGTGGCGGTGACGGTGCGGTAGTTGGTCACTTCCAGGTCGATGTGGTCCTGGCGCAGGCCCGTCAGCAGGGACAGCTCCTTGCTCAGGAAGGTGCGGTTTTCCAGGAACAGGGCCAGGGTGGTGACCCGGTTGGAGCGGTCCGGCCGGTAGACGTCGCTGGCCAGGCCGGTGACGCCGTTGAAGGTGCCCGGATCGTAGGTGAGGGGATCGACGTTGCCCAGGGCGGCGTTGCCGGTGGAGGCCGGGTAGCGGGTCTGCTTGTTGAGGCTGTAGTCCAGGCCGCCGGCCCAGGCCGTGGGCAGGCTGCCCAGGGTGCTGTCCCAGTTGAACTCGAAGCGGTTGCCGTTCACATCCTGGTCGTGGCGCTGCAGCAGGCCGCCGCTGCGGTTGACCCGGGTGTTGCTGGCGTTGAAGGCGTAGGTCTCCACGTTGCGGTAGTCCCGCAGGGCGTCGTAGTGATAGAGGGTGTTGCGCAGCTTGAGCTGGTCATTGACCTTGTAGTCGAGGATGGAGCGGAACCATTTGACGGTCTGCTCATAGAGGCCGTCGCTGACGTTGTAGTTCTTGAAGCGGGTGCCATCATCGATGTGGACCTTGCCGTCAAAAGGTTTCGTCAGGGGCGTGCCCCAGTAGGGCCGGTCCACCGTTTCCTTCTGGTATTCCACGGCCAGGGTGTGGCTCAGGTCGGGGGTCAGGTCGGTGAGCAGGGAGGCGGCCATCTGCCAGGCTTCCCGCTTGGTGCCCTTGCTCCAGCCCCGGGCAGAATCCCGGTTCACGTCCAGGCGGATGACGTTGCGCTCGTTGAGGCGGCGGTTGGTGCCGATGGCCACCTGGGTGGCGTTGTAGCTGCCGTAGCGGGCCTTGGCCTCGGTGAAGTCGCCGTCCCGGTTGGCCAGCTTGGTGACGTAGTTGATGGAGCCGCCGATGGCGCCGGCACCGTAGAGGAAGCTGGAGGGGCCGCCGATGGCCTCCACCCGGTCATAGATCCAGCTATCCACCGGGCGGGCGGCGATGGCGTCGTACTGCACCGTGATGCCGTTGAACAGCTGGGTCACGCTGCCGCCGGAAAAGCCCCGGTAGAACACGGCGCCGGGGGAGCCGGGGGCCGAGGAGGCGGTCATGCCGGCCACGCCCTTGAGGATTTCCTGGGTATTGTCGGCGCCGCGGCGCTCGATGGCTTCCCGGTCGATGACGGTGACGGCGGCCGGCGTCTCCTTGACGCTGAGGCCGAGGCGGCTGCCGGTGACCACCTTCTTGTCGAAGGCCAGGTCGTCCTGCAGGCCCTGGTCCCGCACTACCACCTCGTCCAGCACCCGGGGAGTGTCGGCGCTCTGGGCCCGGGCCAGGGGCGAAAAGACCATCAGCACGGCGAGGGAAACGGGCGCGAGGCGGTGGGGCAAGAGACGGCCGCAGCAGGCGACGGGGGCAGGGAGCATGGAATACCTATCCGGGAAAGTGCCCATCGGGCCGGGATGGCCGGACGCCGTTTCCCCGGGGCGCGGAGCGGCGTTGATGGGTCAGTCAGCGGAGGCGGATGCTAGGGGAGGACTATCACTAAAGGAATGTGACACAGTGTCACAGGTGCTTTCCCCATTGCTTTCCCCATTCCCGCCGAGGCAGGCGGGGCGGCCATTGCCAGAGGGCATGCCTCAAGGCGGGCAATTGGTGGGCACGGCCAGCTGGCCGCCCCCGGGAGTGGCGTAAACATTGGCCAGGATGGGGTTGTCCCGGTAACTGGTGAGGCAGTAGCGGCCGCCGGCACTGCGCACCTCGACCCGGGATTCGCCGCCGGGATGGCCGTAGGTGGTTTCCGTCTGGCGGGGACGGGCCTCGATGCGCACCGGCTCCCCATCCTCCAGCAGCACCTGGCGCGGCGGCCCGTCCCCGGCCCGGCTGGAGCCCGGCCACAGGGCGCCCAGCAGCAGGCCCAGGCAGAGGCCGGCCCCGAGGCGGCGGCAGGACTCAGCCGAGGCTCTCATCGCCCTCGTCCGCCCGGTATTCCAGCAGGTCACCCGGCTGGCACGCCAGGTGGCGGCAGATGGCCTCCAGGGTGGAAAAGCGCACCCCCTTGACCTTGCCGCTCTTGAGCAGGGACAGGTTCTGCTCGGTCATGCCGATGGCCTCGGCCAGTTCCCGGGAGCGCATCTTGCGCCGGGCCAGCATCACGTCCAGATTGAGAATGATCGCCATGGCCGCTCACAGGATCAGGGCGTTGTCTTCCTGCAGGCGGCGACCTTCCTCCATCACCTGCCCCAGGAGATGCACCGCCAGCCCCACCAGGACCATGGCCAGGCTGTCGCTGCCGATGCCGATGGCAAGCAGGCGCTGGCCGGGCGGATGGTCCAGGGTCAGGGCCAGCACCAGCAGGGTCTGGGACAGCACCTTGAGGCCGGCCCAGGCCAGCATGCCCAGAGCGAAGCGGCGATAGGCGCGGGCCACGGCGGTGGAAAACAGCTCGCCGTTGCCGTAGCGCCGGCAGATACCGGCCAGGGTGAAAAAGACGTAGCTGCCCGCCGCCAGGGCCGGCAGATCGGTGAGATAGCCCAGCAACCGCTGCGACATGCTGAGATCGGCAGCCGCCACCCCGGCGATGCGGAAGGCGTCGGACCAGGTCACGCCCCAGTCGGCCCAGCGTTCCACATGGGCCCAGAGATAGGCCACCAGCACCGGCAGAAGCAGGGCGGCAGCCAGGGAAACCACCCGCAGCAGACGGGAGGCGCGGCGAATGCGATGTTGTGGAGTGTCCATGAGCTATCCTGTTATGCAGTAAAAATTTAATGTTTTATATTAAGTAATTTCGACTTTAGTAGAAAATCAGCGAACGTGCAAGACGAGTGGAGCATATTCCCTTGTACCTATGACCTTGGGGGTGGATCGGCTTTTTATAGCCCTTTGTAATATTTCTTTGTCATTGATGGCGGCGTAACATCCCCCACTTTTCCAAGTGAGGGCTGCGCCATGAGCGCCCGGGACAATCTCTCCGACCTTCTTTCCAGCTACGCCAGCGCCTTTGTACAAGAGTCGAGGCTGCTGGAGCTCCGGGTACTGGGGGTTGGTTCGGAGGAACTGCTGCCGGTGGAAGCGAAGGGAGAAGAATCCGTCTCCGGCGACTACCGGGTAGAAGTGGGCTGCCTCTCCCCCGACACCCACCTGGAACTCAAGCAGCTGATCGGCCGCATCGCCGAACTCAACCTGCTGCTGGCCGACGGCAGCCACAAGACCATCTCCGGCCTCATCGCCGAAGCCCGCCATGAAGGCGCCGACGGCGGCTTCTCCCGCTTCGCCCTGGTCATCGTCCCCGGTCTTGCCCTGCTCACCCACCGCACCAACAGCCGGGTCTTCCAGGACCAGAGCGTTCCCGAGATCATCGACACCCTCCTGGCCGAACACCGGGACGCCGGCGGCCCCTGGGCTGCCGCCTGCCGCTGGCAGAACCGCCTGGCCAAAGACTACCCCCAGCGCTCCTACTGCCTGCAATACCGGGAATCCGACCACGACTTCATCCGCCGCCTCCTGGCCGAAGAAGGCATCGCCACCCGCTACGAATTCCAGGAAGAAGACAGCAGCAGCCAGCACCAGGACGACGCCACCCCCCTACACACCCTGGTCCTCTTCGACGACCCCTACGAACCCACCCCGGCCCAGCAGGAGAAGATCCGCTTCCACCGAGCCGACGCCAGCGAAGAGGCCGACAGCCTCACCGCCTGGGACACCGCCCGGCGCCTGCGCTCAGGCAAGAGCCAGCTCCTCGCCTGGGACTACAAACCCGTCACCCCCCTGC